>NZ_JBLZWZ010000006.1:0-283711 GCF_056098985.1 Bacillus sp. 11B20 | reverse complement strand
CGCCGCTAACATCCGGGAGCAAGCTCCCTTCTGTCCGCTCGACTTGCATGTATTAGGCACGCCGCCAGCGTTCGTCCTGAGCCAGGATCAAACTCTCCGAGGTATGCAGGATGCATATCACACATGCTTTGCTACACGATGTAGCGAACTTAGCATGTGATCATTTCCTGCCTCGTCAGCGTTTGACTGACTACCTATGAAGTATCATAGGATTTTTTTATAAAAACTCGAATTAACAGGTACGTTTTGTCTTGTTTAGTTTTCAAAGATCATGTTCGTTATCGCTCAGAGGCGACTTTCTTAATATAACATTTGAGCACCGTGTGCGTCAAGTGTTTTTTAGAATTTCTTTTTGTCAGCTTTTCTTTCAAAGCAACTCAGTTGCTCGTTAGCGACGTTTAATAATATACCATCATAATATTCATGCGTCAATATCTTTTTTCACAAAATATCCTCGATGATAGATTTTTTGTCCCTTTGTCTCAATCGGCTCCACTTGAACAATTCCTTTTTCCACAAAGAAATCAATCATCACGCTAAGGTCAGGTGTAAAATACTTTAGATCAGGGTGGGCAAGAAGCTCACCAAAAAGCCATATATCCTTCTGTTCCATGACATGACGCAAATGAGCGGCACCAATTTCTGCTTTTGAATGGATCAAAAAATCATTTGCTAAAAATAAAAGTTCTAAACGCTTATGCAGACTTTCATGACTTTCAATCAGTTCTGAATAAAGTTTGTATACTTCGGGCTCCATATGACGCACTTGGTTCCAAACGGTCACTTCTGGGTGGAAGCCTTTATCAATTACTTCAATACGTGCTAAGTGATGCAGGGCATGCACAATGGAATTATATGCATCAAGGAATTGATTTGACTCAAAAAATGCTTTTCCTTCTATATATCTGCGAATGAGCTTGCCATATTCTAAACCGATTTTGAGCTTGCGGTTTGAAAACGGGAATGTACTTAGTTCATCAATTAAGTTGAAAATATATTCATTTCGATCAAACAGGACTTTTCCATTCAAAATCCAATCGATGATTCGTCGGTTAGTACCAAGGGTAATCCATTCCTTCAGTTGATCATCTGTGACAACGTTTAAAGAAGCTGTTTGGTGATCGGATTCATAGTGCTTGATAAATAACGGTTCTTCCGCTTCTTTTACGATGACTAAAAGTGCTGCATCAAAGTTATCCGTCTCAGAAGATACTTTATGTCTTCTTTCTACTATAATCACAGCTAATGTATCTGGATGGCTTGCTCTCTCTTGATAAATAGGACGGAGAAGATTTTCCATAGTGATTCCTCCAATACTCGGGTGTAAAGTTCTTCTCTAATGCTATGTATTTCTCCTCATAGAATCAAAAATCCTTCAATACATGAAAAAAGATCATTGAATCATTATAAGCAATTTATTCACAAAACTCTATAACTAATTCAAACGGAAAGGTAAAATGTGCTATATTGGAGACAAGGGGGACTAGGGATGGCGAAATACTCCAGTAAGATTAATAAAATCAGAACATTTGCACTTAGTTTGGTTTTTGTTGGCTTTCTGATCATGTATATCGGTGTGTTCTTCAAGGAATCGATCTGGCTGTCGACTTTCTTTATGCTGCTCGGCGTCTTATCGATTGGATTAAGTACAGCCGTTTACTTTTGGATTGGTATGCTTTCTACGAAGGCAGTACGTGTCGTTTGTCCAGGCTGTGAGAAGGAAACAAAAGTGCTTGGGCGTGTGGACATGTGCATGCATTGCAGGGAGCCGCTTACACTTGATCCAGCATTAGAAGGTAAAGAGTTTGATGAATCCTACAATCGAAAAAAGTCATAAAAATAAGCTGACCATTTAACCGGTCAGCTTTTTTCATTAATGATTTTCTTTTTTCGCACATTCTTGACAAGTTCCATAGATCTCCAAGCGATGATGACTAACTGTAAAGCCCGTCACATGGGATGCAAGCTGTTCAACTTCATCAAGGCCAGGATAGTGAAAGTCCACGATTTTTCCGCAGTTTTCACAAATCGCATGGTAGTGGTCAGATGTCGCAAAATCAAATCGGCTTGAGGAATCACCATACGTTAATTCCTTTACTAATCCAGATTCCCGGAAGACTCGTAAATTGTTGTAAACCGTTGCGACACTCATATTTGGAAATTTTCCTTCAAGTGCTTTATATATATCGTCTGCGGTTGGGTGAGTCATAGAATTTACGAGAAACTCCAAGATGGCATGGCGCTGCGGAGTAATTCGAACACCGGTTTCTTTTAGAGCATCTAAAGCGTCTTTTAGTTCGTGAGCAGCCATTTCATCATGCACCTCTCTTCAAAAATATTCTTATATTGTAATCTTTATAAATAGTGTACCCCCAGAGCCGAAACTTTGTCAATTACAATCCTCTTTTTTACCTATTCTTCTTTACAAAAAAGACCGGCATGACTGCCGATCTCATCCTGTTAGGATATTAAGCGTGAGCTTTCAATTCCTCAAGCGCTTCCTCCACGTGGTCTTTTACCTTTACTTTTCGCCATTCTTTCACAAGCGTGCCTTCTTTATTAATAAGAAACGTTGAACGCTCGATTCCCATATATTCTTTGCCAAAGTTCTTTTTCAGCTTCCATACGCCAAAGGCTTCAGACAATTTCTGTTCATCGTCTACAAGAAGCAGGAACGGCAAATCATGTTTTTCTTTAAACTTTTGGTGCTTGTCCTGACTGTCTGGGCTTACGCCGATAATGACAGCATCTAGTTCTGCAAAGCTTTGATGGCGGTCGCGGAAATCACATGCTTCTGTTGTACAGCCTGGTGTCATATCTTTTGGATAGAAATAAAGAACAATATGTTTTCCTTTAAAATCAGAAAGCTTTACTTTCTCCCCATTGTCACCGGTTAATTCAATGTCAGGTACTTGCTGCCCTACTTCGATTGTCATGACACAATCCCTCCAACCTATTTTTTAATTAGCCTATCCAATTTTGAGAGGATATTCAACTAAGGACGCTTGCATCGGCATGTTAAAATAATGATAGACGACGTGATACGTTGAGATAGGAGGCTATTTATGAAATTCACAGAATCAGAAAAATTACATCAAGAGGCGCTGGAGCACATTGTTGGAGGTGTCAACAGCCCGTCTCGTTCATATAAGGCAGTAGGCGGCGGTTCACCCGTTGCGATGGAAAGAGGAGAAGGCGCTTATTTTTGGGATGTTGACGGAAACCGCTATATCGACTATCTAGCAGCATACGGTCCAATTATTACAGGACACGCCCACCCGCATATTACAAAAGCCATCACGAAAGCGGCTGAAACAGGTGTCCTTTACGGAACACCAACGAAGCATGAAGTCACTTTTGCTAAAATGCTGAAGGAAGCCATGCCTGCTTTGGACAAAGTTCGTTTTGTCAACTCAGGTACAGAAGCGGTGATGACAACGATTCGAGTAGCTCGCGCATATACAGGCAGAACAAAAATTATTAAGTTTGCCGGATGCTATCACGGCCACTCTGATCTTGTACTAGTGGCAGCAGGCTCTGGTCCTTCCACTTTAGGAACACCTGATTCCGCGGGTGTACCAAAGAGTATCGCCAATGAAGTCATTACCGTTCCATTTAATGATATTGACAGCTATAAAGAAGCATTGGATCGCTGGGGCGATGAAGTAGCTGCTGTCCTTGTCGAGCCAATTGTCGGGAACTTCGGCATCGTGGAACCTAAGGACGGTTTCCTGCAGCAGGTCAATGACCTCACACATGAAAAAGGCGCACTGGTGATTTATGATGAAGTCATTACCGCTTTCCGCTTTATGTATGGCGGTGCACAGGACTTGCTTCAAGTAAAACCTGACCTTACTGCATTAGGAAAAATTATTGGCGGCGGACTTCCTATCGGTGCTTACGGCGGTAAAAAAGAAATTATGGAGCAAGTTGCTCCGCTTGGACCAGCCTATCAAGCTGGCACAATGGCAGGAAATCCTGCATCCATTCTTTCAGGTATTGCCTGCTTGGAAGTGTTAAAAGAAGATGGCGTTTACGAACGTCTTGATCAGCTTGGCGCTATGTTAGAAGAAGGCATTTTAACCCATGCCAAAAAGCATCAAGTAGATATTACAGTGAATCGCTTAAAAGGTGCTCTCACAATTTATTTCACAACAGAAACGATTGTGAACTACGAGCAGGCTGAAAATACGGATGGCGAAATGTTTGCCCGCTTCTTCAAATTAATGCTCGCGCAAGGCATTAACCTCGCTCCTTCTAAATATGAAGCTTGGTTCTTAACAATTGCACATACTGAAAAAGATATTTCCGAGACGCTGCAAGCAGTAGATCATGCGTTTGCACAGCTGAAACAATCATAATGAAGTCCAAAACAGGCGTAAAAACATGCGCCTGTTTTTTTATTGACCAGCTCTTGTTTGTCAAAAGCGTGCGAATCTGTTACATTTCTTCTCAATACCTTCTTTTGATGTTTTCATGAACTTTCAAAAATCACTTGAATATTTCGGAAGACCGCTGTATATTACTTAGTTGTTTCATCAAAATATGAATGATAAATGACGAGTGATCTTCTATTATCGAAAAGAAAGGAATGCAGGGACAAAACCAATGAAACTTGGAGCCCGTATTTTAAAAACTGGTATTGCCATTGTACTCGCGCTTTACCTGGCAACATGGCTTGGGTTGCCAACGCCCGTCTTCGCGGGAATTGCAGCTGTATTTGCTATCCAGCCATCTATTTATCGATCTTTTTTAACTATTGTTGATCAAGTGCAAGCCAATATTATTGGAGCAGCACTTGCCATTACGTTCGGTCTGCTTTTTGGCACAGGACCAGTCATTATCGGTTTAACCGCCGTCATGGTTATCGCCATTAATTTAAAGCTGAAGATTGAACACACAATTCCAATTGCACTTGTAACCGTCATCGCGATTTTAGAAAGTGCAGGGGATCATTTCCTTTCCTTTGCCTTAATTAGAACAGCTACTGTGGTGTTAGGAGTTCTTTCTTCATTTTTAGTGAATTTAATCTTCCTGCCGCCAAAGTATGAAACAAAGCTTGTTCATCACATTATGGAAAATACGGAGGAGATTTTAAAATGGATCCGTCTGACCTCCAGACAGTCTACTGATCATTCCACTTTAAAGGATGACATCGATCAAATAAAAGAACGCATGATCAAATTAGATCACATTTACTTGTTATACAAAGAAGAACGAAGCTATTTAAAGAAAACCACCTATGTCAAATCAAGAAAACTTGTTTTGTTCAGGCAGGCCATTATGGCATCAAATCGCGCGCTATATTTGCTGAAAAAGCTTCATAAATTAGAAAATGAGATTCATTTGATGCCAGAGCATTTCAGGGAAAGCCTAACGGATGAAATTGATTATTTACTGTATTGGCATGAGCGCACCTTGATGAAATTCGTCGGAAAAATGAAGCCGCAGGACGATGAATTTCAAAATGAATGCTCTCTTCGCCTTGAGACGTTAACGAAATCATTTATTCAGCATCAGCAAAACCAAGAAAACGACTTACTCGATTACAATATGCTGAATGTCATGTCCAGCATCATTGAGTACCGTGATGAATTAGAGCATTTAGATACATTGATTACAAGCTTCCAGACGTATCACCCAAAAGATAGTGAAATTGAGACAGAAGAAAAAGAAGCATAAACAGAAAAGACCGATTCCTAGAATCGGTCTTAAATTGTTGACAAAGAGCTAAAATGATCTTGATTTTATCTCTTTGTCTTCTTTTCAGCGTGCTCTGAAAACCTTTGCAGTCTAGGAAGAACGAGTACTGGAGCGGAGCGAATTGAGTATTCGTGAGCACCGGCACGCAGGACTGACACCGAATGCGAGGGTTTGTCAGTGCGCTGAGACCGATTCTGAGAATCGGTCTTATTTTATTTTCTTCATTTTAGGATCCAGTGTGTCTCTTAATCCATCCCCCATCAGGTTAAAGCCTAGAACCGTCAGCATGATTGCTATCCCTGGGAAGAATAATGTCCAAGGGGCTTGAACGAGATAAGGTCTCGCGTCGGCGAGCATTTTTCCCCATTCTGGACTTGGCGCCTGTGCACCCAATCCTAAAAAGCCTAAAGCCGCTGCCTCAATAATTGCCGTTCCGATCGCTAGCGTCGCCTGTACGATGACCGGCACCATACTATTTGGCAGAATGTGGCGCAGCACGATGCGGCGGTGTGACATCCCAACCGCCTTTGCTGCCAGCACGTATTCTTCTTGTTTAATACTCAGTACTTTTGAACGAACGAGCCGTCCAAAAGTTGGGACATTAATAATCGCAATGGCAATAAGGGCATTTTGTAAGGAGGGGCCTAGGATGGAGACAATAGCAATCGCTAAGAGAATGCTAGGAAAAGCAAGTAAAATATCAAACAATCTCGAGATCACAGCATCTAGCACTCTTCCGCCATAGCCAGCTATCAATCCAAGCAGTGTGCCTAAAATGACAGACCCGAGAACCGAGAAGAAACCGACCCATAAGGAAATCCGTGCTCCATGCACAACTCTTGAAAAGATATCTCTACCGAAATCATCTGTACCAAACCAGTGTGCAGCTGAGGGGGCACTAAATCGCTCACCAAGTGATTGTTCATTGATTCCATAAGGAGCAATGAGCGGTGCAAAGATCGCTAGGATGAGAAATAAAAAGACAATCACACTGCCAATGACCGCCAGCTTATGCTGAAAGAACTGTTTCATTGATTCAAGAATCAATGATTGAGGGCGTTCATCTTTTGGCTGAGGTGGGTCAAGCTCTTTTTGTGCTTCCATATTGTCACTCTCCTTCCCTAATATTTAATCCTTGGATCAATAACCGCATACAAGATGTCCACAATGAAATTGATCAGGACAAATATGAGCGCAACGACGAGAATGCCTGTTTGAATGACTGGGTAATCACGATAACTGATGGCGTCATATATATACCGGCCAATTCCCGGCCAAGCAAAAATGGTTTCTGTTAAAATCGCTCCACCAAGTAAGAGGCCTGTCTGAAGACCAATAATCGTCAAGATCGGAATGAGCGCATTTTTCAGACCATGCTGATAAATGATGAACAATGAACGTACCCCTTTTGCTTTTGCTGTTCGAATAAAATCTGAATGAAGCACTTCCAGCATACTTGCCCTTGTAATTCTCGCAATAATCGCTGCAGGGATTGTCGCGAGTGCTGTACTTGGTAAGATCAAATGCTTGATACTGTCAGCGAATTGATCAAACCGGCCTTGCAAAAGCGTGTCCAGTGTATGAATATACGTAATCGACTCCACTGGATTCCTTACGTCTTCTCGGCCCGTTGTCGGCAAAATACCTAATTCGATCGAGAACAGCCACTGCCCCATTAAGCCTAACCAGAAAATCGGCATGGACACTCCGATAAGTGCAATAAACATCGCGGCATAATCAAAGAAAGAATGCTTAAACCAAGCACTAATGATTCCGGCATTCACTCCCACGACAATCGCCAGCACCATGGCAAAAAAGGTCAATTCTAACGTCGCAAATAAGTAAGGCTTCATTTCCTGGGCAATAGCCGCTCCTGTTCGAATGGAGGTCCCTAAATCCCCTTTTAAAAGGCCAAGCATATAATGACCATATTGAACATACCATGGCTGATCTAAACCGAGCTGGATCGTTAATTGTTCTACTGCCTCTTTCGTTGCCCGCTGTCCTAAGATGACCTGCGCTGGATTTCCAGGTATAAAACGAATAATTGAAAACACGACCAATGTCATTCCGATCAGTACTGGGATGAGCATTCCTGCCCGCTTCATACAATAAGCAAACAAACAGCTTTCACCGCCTTCATCTTTGTTTGAATAAGGGAGATATAAGATCTCCCTTATTTGCTTATTCGAAATACACGTCAGTTAAAGCTTCTGAACCGGTTGGATGCGGCTGGTAGCCTTTTAAATCATTAGATGCGGCAAGCATTGGAATTGAATGCACCAATGGAATCCAAGGTGCTTCGTCATGAATGATTTCCTGTGCTTTTTTATACAGCTCATTTCGTTTCTTTTGATCTGTGTCTGTTTGCGCTTCAATGAGGATGTCATGCATTTTATCGTTTTCGAAGAATGTATAGTTGTTACCGCCAATGCTGTCTTTGTCCAGCAGTGTGTAAATGAAATTATCAGGATCGCCATTGTCTCCTGTCCAGCCTAATAAGAACACATCTGCTTCCCCTTTACTTGCTTTATCTAAATAGGTCGCCCAGTCATATGTCACAATTTCTGCTTTGACACCGACTTTTTCAAAATTTGACTGAATGACTTCTGCTACCTTCATCCCATCTGGCATGTATGGACGTGGTACAGGCATCGCCCAAAGTTTGATGCGAAAGCCATCAGGGAAGCCCGCTTCTTTTAATAGTTCTTTCGCTTTTTCTGGATCATACGGATATGGCTCAATGTCATCATTGTAGCCTTCTAAAGCTGGCGGCAATGGGTTTTTTGCGGGCTCAGCAAGTCCGCCATAAAATGACTCAATAATCGATTCTTTATCGACCGCATAATTGAGTGCCTGACGAACCAGCTTGTTATCAAGCGGCTTTCTTGTGACGGTCAGTCCGATATACCCTACGTTCATCGATGGTCTTTCAATGAGCTGGAGTGCTTTGTCGGTTTTAATGCCATCTAAATCTGACGGATTCACGCCATCCATTAAGTCGATCTCTCCTGTTTTCAAGGCATTTAAACGAGCAGAGTTTTCTGGAATGGAGCGGAAGATGATTTGATTCAGCTTTGGTTTATCCTTCTCCCAATAATCGTCATTCTTTTCTAACACGATACGGTCGTTTTGCTTCCACTCTTTAAACTTGAATGGTCCTGTCCCCACCGGATTTTCTCTAAATGAATCACCGCTTTTTTCAACGGCCGCTGGACTGGCAATGCCAAATGGTGACATGGCAATGTTTTTGAGGAATGTTGCCTGCGGACGCTTTAGCTGAAATTCAATTTCATGCTCGCCTTTGACGATGATGTCTTTAATGACATGCCCTTTATCTTTTTTATAGCCGCCAAACATGCCATAGTAAGGGAACTTTTCTGCGTCTCCATTCATCCAGCGGTCAAAGTTGAATTTCACTGCTTCTGCGTTAAAATCTGTGCCATCATGAAATTTCACACCTTCTCTTAAGTAGAACGTGTATGATTTTCCGTCCTTTGCAACATCCCATTCTGTTGCGAGGCCGGGATGGATGGTCGTGTCTTTCTCACCGTAATTCAAAAGCTTTTCAAATATATTCTCTGTGACCTTGAAGGTTTCGCCTTCTGTCGTTGTGATTGGATCTAGTGAAGTGGAATCTCCCCCTCTGCCAAATACGAGGGTATCTTTTGTTGCCTTTTCTTCCGATGTCGGTGATGATGAGCATCCCCCTAAAAAGAGCGCCAGTGCCAGCACAAAAATGAAACTACTGAATAACCATGTCTTCTTCATTGTGTTCCTCCTTTTGATATAAATAACACGCGGCCGCGTGCCCCGGTTCCTTCTCATACAAAGCAGGAACGGCTTTCAGGCATGTCTCCCATCTTTTTGGACACCTTTTGTAGAAAGGACAGCCGCCGCGTTCCGCCATTGTGGTCTCTTCTGCTGCCACATCTTGCGACTCTAGTACGTGATCCATATGTGGAATGGATTTCAGAAGCAGCGACGTATAGGGATGAAGCGGGCTGTGAAACACCTCTTCGGCAGGCCCCATCTCGACAATGCGCCCAGCATACATGACGGCGATCCGGTCGCTCATATATCTGACAACCCCAAGGTCGTGAGAAATAAATAGATACGTCAGAGCAAGCGTCTTTTGTAATTCAAGCATCAAATTCAAAATTTGCGCTTGAACGGATACATCTAAAGCCGAAACTGGTTCATCGGCAATGACAAGACTTGGGTGCGTAATGAGCGCTCTAGCAATGCCAATACGCTGCCTTTGTCCGCCGCTGAATTGGTGCGCATAACGTTCCCCGTAGGAAGGATCAAATCCAACAATGTGCAGCATCTCTTTAACCCGTTTCCGTCTTTCTGCTTTCGTCCCATGATGATGAACAATCAGCGGTTCCTCTAAAATATCTTTGATTTTCATTCTCGGATTTAAAGAAGCATAAGGATCTTGAAAGATCATTTGAATATCTTTTCTTAAGGAACGCATGTCTCGTTCTTTCAGAAGGGTGATCTCCCGCCCTTTTAATTGAATAGAGCCTGACGTCGGTTCAGTCAATCTCATCAAGCTTTTGCCAAGTGTTGATTTCCCGCAGCCTGATTCACCAACAATGCCAAGCGTTTCTCCTTCCTTCACGTGAAAGGAGACTTGATTTAAAGCCAAAGTCGATTGTTTATGTTTAGAAAAAAAAGCAGCTGTGTCATACCGTTTTGTCAGCTGATTCACTTGCAAGAGTGGGTGACTCAGTGTCTTCTCCTCCTTCCATTAGAAAACATGCCACGCGGTGATCGTGTTCAATGGATTGTAAGGCTGGATCTTTTTCAAGACATTGCGTCATTTGATATGGACAGCGTGGTGCAAATTGACAGCCGGACCGGATGGCCCCTGGCTTAGGCACATGACCTGCAATAGAGATGAGTTTTTCTTTTTTCTCTTTAAACGATGGAACTGAGGCGAAAAGACCTTTCGTGTAGGGATGCAGAGGTTTTTGAAAAATACGGTCAACGGTTCCTTCTTCTACAATTCGACCGGCATACATAATCATGACTCGCTGGCATATTTGCCGCACGACACCTAGATCATGGGTAATAAATAAAATAGCAGTGTCCATCTCTTCGTTCAGCTTTTTGAGCAGACGAAGGATTTGCGCTTGGATGGTGACATCAAGTGCAGTTGTCGGTTCATCAGCGATCATGAGCTTTGGGTGACAAAGCATTGCCATTGCAATCATCACACGCTGGCGCATACCGCCTGATAATTCATGTGGATATTTTTTCAGCAGCGATTCTGCTTGCTTCAACCCAACTGTTTGAAGCAGATCAATCGCCTTCGCTTTTGCTTCTTTTTGACCGATTGATTGATGTGTGAAAAGGGCTTCCGTCATTTGTTTGCCGATGGTCATTAATGGATTCAGAGAAGTCATGGGCTCTTGGAAAATCATCGAAATGTCATTTCCTCTTATCTCTCGCCACTGTTTCTCTGAAAGTGACAGCAGATTTTGCCCTTCGAAATGAACCTCGCCCGTTGTATCGGTTTGCTGATTCAGACCCATCAATGACATGCTTGTGATGCTTTTCCCGCAGCCAGATTCGCCCACAATTCCTAACGTTTCCCCTTTTTGTATCGAGAACGATATGTGATGGACGATGGGCACTTTTTGCTTTTTCTGCTGAAACGCAATGGACAGCTGTTTGACATCTAGCAGCACGTCTTGTTCTTTCACATATTCACCACCCCGTCATACTTTTTAAAATTGTATTGAGACAAGCTGGGAAATATGTCATGTTTTTGACAAGCATAAAAAAGCCTATCCGCTAGAATCGGATAGGCTTCTACTAATTTAATGTTTGAATGGTAAATAAATGACGATAGTGACTGTCTTGGTTCATTAATTCTTCGTGTGTTCCTTTTTCCACTATTTCGCCTTGTTCCATGACCACAATTTGGTCAGCGTGTGTAATGGTTGATAAGCGGTGTGCGACAATAAAAGTTGTGCGATCCTTCGCCAGCTTTTGCATCGCTTCTTGAATGTAATGCTCACTTTCTAAATCAAGTGCAGACGTTGCTTCATCTAAAATCAACAGCGGTGGATTTTTTAGAAATACCCTTGCAATCGAAATCCGCTGTTTTTGTCCGCCTGACAGCTTTACGCCCCGTTCTCCTACTTTCGTGTCATATCCTTCAGGAAGAGACATAATAAAATCATGCGCATTTGCCGCTTTTGCAGCCGACACGATTTTTTCAAAAGGTGCTTCAGGGTCACCAACCGCAATATTTTCTTTAATCGTGTCACTGAATAGGAATGTATCCTGCAGCACCATTCCGACTTGATTTCGAAGACTTCTTGCTTTGTACTCTTTGATATCAATGCCGTCAATTTCAAGTGACCCGTTTGTGACATCATAAAACCTTGGAATTAAGCTGACGAGTGTCGATTTTCCTCCGCCACTCATTCCTACAAGGGCAACCGTTTGTCCTTTTTCTACTTTTAAGGAGATATTGTGCAGAATCTCTTCCTGCGTGTGTTCATAACGAAACGACACATTTTTAAACTCGACCTCTCCTTTTAAATGATTGGCTTCTTTTGCATTCGGCCGGTCTGTGACCTCATATGGCTCATCAATAAACTCAAAGATCCGATCCATTGACGCAACGGACTGGGTTAACGTCGTAGATGAGTTAATGAGACGGCGAATCGGATTGTACATCCGGTCAATATAGCCGACAAAGGCGATCATGGTCCCGATCGACAGCGATCCGTTAATTACTGTGTAGCCCGCAAATGCAATGATTAACAGCGGCGCAATGTCGGTGATGGTATTGACGACAGCAAATGTTTTGGCGTTCCAATTCGTATGGTTGATTGCTTTGTTTAAGAAATTTTTGTTTTCATCATGAAAATTCTCTTGTTCATATTCTTCAATCGCAAAGCTGCGAATGACCGGCATTCCTTGTACCCGCTCATGCAGGTGTCCTTGCACTTCAGCCAGCGCCTGTGACCGCTCTTTTGTCAGCTTGCGCAGCCGTCCGTAAAAATACTTTACTGCAAACGCGTATAGTGGAAAAATAATGACAGACACGATCGTGAGCTTCAGATCCAGTGTACACATAATGGCGATCACGATCAGTACAGTCATCATATCCAGCCAAATGTTCATGAGACCTGTGATAACAAATTCCTTTGTCTGCTCCACATCGTTGATCACTCTTGAAATAATTTCTCCTGTTCTCGTGTTGGCATAATAACGAAGACTTAGCTTTTGAATATGCGAGAACAGCTTCTCCCGAATATCAAACAATACTTTACTGCCTGTCCACTGCGCGTAGTATTGTCTATAGTATTCAACAGGCGGCCTCATCACTAAAAATAATACGAGCATGATTCCCATTATGATCAGTAGAGTTGATGTCTTTTCTTCAGGCGACCCCGAGCCTTGAATGACATCATCAATGACATACTTTAAAAGCAGAGGCAATGTTAACGGAATCGAGAATTTAATCATCCCGATGACCATTGTCAATGCAATCTGTTTTTTATACGGTGTTACAAAAGCCATGTAGCGTTTAATGACCCCCATGTAAATCTCCTTCCCAATCTATCAGTGCCTCTTATCCGTACGCAGTCAAAAACCTGTTAGCCTAAAAAGCCAAACAGGTTTTTTGATGCTCTTGCTTATTTTGTATAATGTAAAAAACGTTCATACCACATATCCACAAATTCAGGAGCAAACGGACCTTTCCGCTGGTGAATCCAATGCAGTAATGTATTTAGATGCTCTCTTAAGATACTATCGATTTCTTTTGGATAATTCATCTGCCTCTTATGATCTGCATATTCGTCCTCATCCAAAATATTGTACGTCATGTCTGGAAAGACTTTGACGTCTAAATCGTAATCAATATACTTAATTGCCTCATCATCTGTCGCAAAAGGAGAGCTGATGTTGCAGTAGTAATATACCCCATCATCTCTAAGCATCCCAATTACATTAAACCATTGTTTTGCATGGAAATAGCAAATAGCCGGTTCTCTCGTCATCCAAGTACGGCCGTCGGATTCAGTCACCATTGTACGGTCGTTTGCACCAATGATACACAATTCCGTTGCTTTCAGAATGGTGGTTTCATTCCAAATCCTGTGGATCAAGCCATTATGTTTATAGCTTTGAATTTGGATGGTTTCTCCTTCCTTGGGATAGCCCATATTTTCTCCCCTACTTTCTATAACAAACAAACCTAACAGTCCAAAGACCTAATTTCCCAACTAAACATGTCTCTATTATATTATACCGTTACATCATTAAAAAATGAAATGAAAAAGCCATTCAACCCAATTGAACGGCACACTGATTTACATCACGCTAGAACTCTTTTCCATCTGTTTATATGAATTGATGACCTCTTCTGTCTGTTTTGTAAATAAGGTTTGCACTTTTTGCAGTTCCTCACGTTTCTGTTTGATCTGATCACAAAGCCTATGCCACTCTTCTTTTTTTTCATCCTGCAGCAATTGTTTTTCTGTTTCTAAGCATAGATCGAGTTCTCCCTGCACGTCGAGCAGCTGATCCATGAGCTGCATTTGTTCTTTTACAAGCTGATCGAAATCAGACATCTAACTCCTCCCTTTTCATCTAATCCACTTTTTGTATGTATACCATTTCTTGAAAGAAGGAGGAAATCCTTTGACTGTTTATGTAGAGGTTTTACAGGTTTTGTCGGATGGTGGTGCGAGGCAAAAAGAAAAGCACTTCATTCGTATATGAAGTGCTTTCCTTTGTTTCAGTGATTAGCTGTTTTGTTGTTTGTTTTGCTCAGCTTTTTGGTTGTATTTTTTTACATGCTGTGCGTCAGTCTCGCTAGCAAATTCAGTGCCGTATTGACCACCTTGTGCAGCAGCTTGGTTTTGTTTCTTCACTTGTTGTGCGTTTGTTTTGTTTTGTTGTTGATCCATCATTATCACCTCCACGCACATTAATTTGTGCAGAAGGTGTACATCCTATTCATGAATTTTTTAAACAAGCAAAGAACGTCCGCCATCGACAATAATCGTCTGGCCTCTAATCATGTCTGCTTTGCCTGATACAAGGAATTCCACGCTGTCGACCATGTCTTTAATTTCCACCATTCGGCCGGCAGGTGTGTTTTTCTTCGCATCTTCTAAAAGCTCTTCACGGTTCGGGAAGTGCTTAAGTGCATCTGTATCGATCGCGCCGCCTGATACAGCGTTGACGACGATATTTTTTTGTGAAAGCTCCACTGAAAGGTAACGTGTTAAAGCTTCTAGTGCTGCTTTTGATACACCGACTACTGTGTAATTTTCAAGGTAGCGGATAGAGCCAAGAGAGCTAATACTGACGATATGTCCGCCCCCGTTTTTCTCCATTAGTTTCGCCGCTTCTTGTCCGCAGAATAACAAAGCTTTCGCATTGATATTCATCGTCCAATCCCAATGATTTTCTTCAAGGTCCATAATTGGACGCTGAACCCCTGATGCCGCGTTGTTCACAAATACATCTAAACGGCCAAAGGTTTCATCGATTTGCTGAAACATGTCTTTGATTTTCTCAGGCTGGCCAACATTGGCTTTAACAACCAATGTTTTAACGCCCATCGCTTCAATTTCTTCCGCTGTTTCAAGTGCGGCTTTTTTGCTTCTCGCATAGTTAATGACAATGTCATATCCTTTTTCAGCGAGGCGAAGGGCCACTTCTTTCCCTACTCCTCTGCTGCTTCCTGTAATTAATGCACATTTACGTTGACTCATTATGGTTCATCTCCTGATTTGAATAGTTTTCGTTCATTCGCTTCACACTAATAGGAAAGTTCCTATTAGGAGGTTACATTCATGTATGTCGGACGCGATTTAAGCCAGCTTGGCATGATGTCCAAGGATCAATGGAAAGATACTGAGCTTGCTTACTTTCATCATGCTTTCCAACAAATTTTACCTTATTTGAACGAAGAAGGGCAATCTAAGTATCGAGAAATCATTTCTGAAATCGAAGACCGCGGGGGTCTGCACCGAAATGAAGCTGATTATACCCACGGTACAACGGTTAAATACGACTAGGCTGCTCAAGTGCCAGTTTCCAAATTTTTTGGTGTGAGACTGGCAAAGCATACGCCTCAAATTCTTCTGTTGTGACTTTTTTCAGCATCATGTCATCAGATACAGAGGTAACTCGTCCAAAGAAAACAGAAATATTCCAGATGAGGTGAGTAAATACATGCTGAATGGTGCCTTCTAAATCACCAAGCTCCGCTTGTACACCCGCCTCCTCTTTTAAGAAATCAATCAGCTGCTCTTTTTCCGTTTTTCTTCCCTTCATGGTTTCCATGTTAGGGAATTCCCATAAATTCGCAAGGAGGCCTGTACTTGGCCGCTTATGAATATATAGGTTGCCTGCGTCATCAAATAACACCGCTGCTGCCATTGATTTTGCAGTCGGCTTTTTCTTTTTGCTTTTCACTGGGAGCTCATGCTGAACGCCTTCCTCGAGTGCCGAACAATGCATGTTCACAGGGCAAATGAGGCAGGCAGGGGAAGTTGGAGTGCAAATGAGCGCACCAAGCTCCATCAGCCCTTGATTGAATTCTGACGGCTTTTCCCGGGAAATGAGCTGATCGACCGCAAATTCGAAAATATTTCTCGTTTTTGGTTTTGCAATATCATCCCATACGGACAAAATACGAGAAATGACCCTCATCACGTTGCCGTCTACCGCAGGATACGGCTTGTTATAGGCGATACTCAGCACTGCGCCGCTCGTATACGGGCCTACACCTTTGAGCTTTGAAAATTGCTCTTTCGTATTAGGGACAACACCCCCGTAGGATTCATATACTTCTTTCACAGCTGCCTGTAAATTACGCACTCTTGAGTAGTAGCCAAGACCTTCCCATGCTTTCATGACCTTTTCTTCATCAGCTAAAGCGAGATCCTTCACCGTAGGGAATTGCTCCATAAACCGGTTGAAATACGGAATGACCGTATCCACTCTCGTTTGCTGAAGCATCACTTCTGATACCCAGACGCGGTATGGATCTTGATTTTCACGCCATGGCAATGTTCGTTGTTCTTTTTCATACCAATCAATTAAATCATGCTGAAAGCCCGCAATATCTTTGCGGTCCAGCTTTTCTTGAATGTCTTTCATATCTATACTCCTTCTCATTGGACCGAGGGCTAACGTTCTGAATAGAACCTTATTTGTTGTATACTGTTTGTAGATACGTTAACATGTTACATTAAATCGGGATAAAGCAAAAGTGATTTTGCACATAGTCTTGATTGGAGACGTATACTTTGTATGATTGTTCCTAAGCATGACAACTAGGAGGTAATCAATTGGACACTGGTACTCATGTAGTAATGGGCATTTCTCTTGGGGGACTTGCACTTTTAGATCCAGCCGTCAGCGCAGATCCACACATGGCACACGCCGTGATGATCGCGACCATCGCCGGCTCCCAAGCACCAGACATTGATACTGTGCTAAAACTAAAAAATAATGCGGTTTATATAAGAAATCACCGAGGATTTACACATTCCATTCCGGCTGTACTGTTTTGGTCATTGCTGATTCCGGCTGTGATTTTTCCATTTGTGCCGGGGGCGAATTTACTTCACCTTTGGTTATGGACACTATTAGCTGTTGTGCTTCATGTGTTTGTTGATATTTTCAACGCATACGGTACGCAGGCCATTCGTCCATTTTCGAAGAAGTGGGTAGCGCTAGGGATCATTAATACGTTTGATCCGTTTATCTTTTTTACACACCTTGTCGCCATAGTCGTTTGGGCGATTGGCGGACATCCCGGCTATACGTTTATTACGCTGTATGCCGTGATTTTCTGTTACTATATCGTCAGGGTCATCATGCAGCTTCAGATTAAACGTCAGCTACGTGCACGATTTGATGAAATTGAAGAGATTATTATTTCGCCTACAATGAAGTTCAGACAATGGCGCATTGCCGTGAAATGTAAATCCTCTTTCCATGTTGGGCGCAGCATGAATGGAGAGGTTGTCATTTTAGACACGTTTAACCGGGTGCCGGTCCCTGATACTGAAATTATGAAAATTGCCAAACAAGATGAAAATATTTCAGCCTTTCTCTCCTTCTCCCCTGTCTACCGGTGGGAAGTGGATAAATACAAGGATCATTATGAGGTGCGGTTCATTGATTTACGCTACCGCAGCAAAGGTCATTATCCTTTTGTCGCGATCTGCCATATCGACATGGACCACCAAATCAAAAATTCCTATACCGGCTGGATTTTCAGTGAAGAAAAACTGCAAAAAAAATTAAGACTCGGCTCTGTGTGAGCGAGTCTTTTTTTGTTGTGTAGGCTTGGATTTAGGGGAAAAGTACATTATTTTGATTAATCATTTGTGTAGATTTTGAACTGGATAGGTACTTGAATTTAAGAAACTGTGAGATCTATTCACTCATGTAGAGTGCGACAAGGATTTTCATTTTTTGATGCTGCCGGAGATATATTTCAATCCACGCACTCATATAGAGTGCGACTGAATGCAAAATAAAAAGGTTCACTCCCACAAGTATTTCAATCCACGCACTCATATAGAGTGCGACAACTCAAATTTGGGCTAATATGATGTGGATTGGATTTCAATCCACGCACTCATATAGAGTGCGACTAGACGATTACACAGGGGAATGGGTCTATCCATATATTTCAATCCACGCACTCATGTAGAGTGCGACTGCGATTTTCGCCCTAATTATAACATTTTTCAGGAAATGCTCGTCAAAACCCTTAAGTTTCTATATAGAACTTTGTTTTCACCCCTAAAAAATATACATTTTTTCTCATTTTTGTCGAATGAAACGGTGCGAATGTTCCAGGGATTTTATGTTCACCTCACATTCGCACTTAGTCTTATGAAATGACGTCATCCATTTTAAGTCTTCCATAGCCTGCATTTGTTTTAGCACCGATTCCTTCGTGTTCTAAAGCTCCTAGTAAGATGGTTTTGGCGAGCTCGAGCCATTCCGCTTCTTCTGGTCGATTCTTTTTTGTTTTCAATAGAAGTTGAAAGCGGCCGTTGACCACCGTTAAGAAATGAATCGGTGTTGGTGAGTCATCGTCTCGAGGGGCTGGAACACTTCCCCCTTTGTTCATCTTATCTAGCTTGACACTGTTGTAGTCTGAATGATGTGGTGTCATCACATCCACTTTGAATGCTTCTCCTACCGTCTCTGGCATCATGAGCGCATCATGAAATTCGATGATTCCGGCACGTTCGTTTGTTCCAAACAATGTGTTGTAATCACTACCACCTTGTTTTAGTTCTTCAAAGTTTTCACCTAATACAGAATGGGCATAATGAGAGGCTACGCCTTTTAAAGCTGTTCCTGGTAAATAAGGAATGCCGTATATCGGGTGTAATAACAATCCCGTTTCAAGTACACCCTCTCCTCCATGTCCAATGACTAACGGCGATATGGACTTGACTAGGCATGTGGGGTTCATATCGGTATAATATTGCTCCACAAATCTTTCATACAAAAAGCGATTTTCCCCCCACTGTTTTCGATGTAGACGAATCACATTTTCATAAAATGACTGCTTCTCCGCACTGTCATTTATGATGTCCGACAATGTAGAACCACCAATCTCCCATTTGCTTTTGTTTAAGGTTAATGACAGATTCATTGGATGTCCTCCACATTTTCCGCCCCTTGTTCCACCTTTAAAATAGATTCCGCATATCTTTTGAACCAAACAGATGCACTTAAAGCTTGTCTTGATTTGATTAAGTAATTTTGATTAGAAGCTGACCAATCTCCTTGTATATCTAGTGTTTCTTTTATATCCTGAACGAATTGTTGATAAGCATTTCCTTTTTTTGATTTTGCTTCAAAAAATGTAATGGTGAGCCTTAATCCATTTGTTAAGATCATTGAGGCGAATCTGTGACAGAGTTGTCCATATTGATTTGAGAAATTCTCCTCATTCGTTTTAGCATTCATCACATGTTGATACGCTTTTTCAGCATAATGATGTTGAATGAGTTTCATGATCTCTCCCCTCCTGTCATACGCCAGGATACTCTTCCTTTACCTACGTTTGTGTTTCCACCTAATTGAAGATACATCTGCTTTTCTAGTTGATTTAAAAGTTGATGTCTAACAGATAAATCATTGCTTCCATCGACACGATCACACCACATGAGCCCATAAAATATGGCTTCTGCTGGTACATACTCTTCATACCAGAGAGCTCCTTTACTAACTATTTGGGTTTCATGATCAATTCTAATACGAGGTGTCACTTCAGAATTCATGGTGACAATGTATTGAAAAACGTCATCACTTACAATCACAAATCGTTCTATCCAAAGAGTTTGTGATTGTTTATCTTCGAATAAAAGTTTGGCCATCTGTTCAGCAAAATCGGTTAGTTGTTGAGATTTTTTCGCAGCCCCTTGAAATTCACCTAGATATAATTCGTCATTCTCTACTAATTTAGAATTCATGGTGACTAGCGTGCTTGATTCTTCGATGAGATCAGGGATATCCAGCGATACGCCTAATGCTTTTGCATCGCGGGCTAATCTTTTCAATATGAGTGGACTTGCCACATATCCAAATGTACCGTATCTACTCGCCACCGGGAATGAAAATAACCGGCCATCTGTCATGACGACTGCTCCTGCGCTTCCATCTTGATCTCCTTGTGTACCAAATACTTTTTGTACGAATGTATCTTGTCCTTTCGCGCGATAATGTTCACGCTGCACGCCTTTGATACTGCTTCCAGGTATAATCGGCCATTCTGTTACTTTTTCTCGTTGAATGGGCATATCAATCACGCCAACTCCTTCACCCGCTCCAATATGAAGGGGGGATAAACAATGTATCCAAAACCAACGGCTTGCTTCCATCATCTCACTCCTCTTATTTATTCGGTTTCCATGTTCCCCAAAGTGCTAACCCGCAGCCATCTTCACGATCAAACGCTTCTTTGCGTCGGTTACGATCGGACACTGATTGAAGCCACATTTTTTCGGCCAGTTCTGCTGGATCTCCTTCTTCTACTGTAAAGAAGTAAACGCTACCCGCGGGGACTAAGCGGCGTATTGCTTTTTCACGCCCTTTGTCTTTATTTGCTAAGCTCCATCCAGAGATAGGCTGCCAATGTGGAACAGATGCCCAAACCAATTTCAGTCGTACATTTGTATCAAATAGTGGTTTTGACATGAGCTGTTCATCCAGCCATCCGGGCTGCCATCCTTTACTGAAATAAGCAGGTGTCGCCAATATCATGCGAACATACGGCTTGTTCTTAAGCGATTCTTTAATCATATCTGGGCATGTCCAATCTTGTTGGTATACATGTGGCCGGTCTTCTATATGAGCCAGCCGCCTTTCACCACCGATTGGGTGAAGACTTGAGAAAGGCTTTAATGCTTCTGACTCTTCAGTAGATAACTCTATTCCTGCCTCCAGTTTAAAGTCATCTGGGAATAAGAGCGATTCTGTTGAAAATAGATGCTGATCTTTTGCCTTTTTACTGCCAGTTTCCACCTCAATTTGTGTCCGTTCCTGACGCTGTAATGCTGGAATAAATGCAGGTGGTGCATCATTTTTGAACGAATGATTTTCCTTCTGCATGTGTTGGTATTCAGTCAAGGCTTCCTTCACCTGACTCTCATCCACTGCGTCTGTCAGCCAGTTCACCATCCACTTTAGTGATACAAAAGCAGGCGGCGATTTCAATTTTTTACGAGCACCGGCTCCAATTGGTGGCCATAATGTCTCACTAAAACGGCCTGTTTTTCCTGTACCAAAAAAGCCCTGTCCTTCCGACATCATTGGCTTTGGTCTCACTTGATACATGCCATACTCATCATCAAATAACTCAAGGTCATGAGGCATTGGCACATATAAATGATCATGCCAACGATATAAAGGACCTCGCACAAGAGATTTTGCATAATAAGAAAGTGGCGTCGTGTGTTTGATTGACTGTCGTTTCTTCGCTAAAGCTGTACGAAGTGTTCCTGCGACCACACTTGGCGGAACATCGTTTAGTGAACGCGCCCGTATACCCGGTACACTTTGAAATGGGCGTGCATCACGAATAAGCAGCGGATCAAGCGGTTGAATGTGAAACCATCTTTCAGGCATGTCCACTTACCTCCTCTAGTTGAAGAGCAATGATCATACATTCAGCGATTGTATGTAATTCTTCTAATGTATTCTTCTTCGGTATATACTTCGCAATCAATTGATCGATCCACTCTTTCGTTTCTTGCTCTGTTTTTGCTTCCGTTTTCTTTTTGAATGCAAGACGTCTTATCTCTAGTGGAATGAGTTCATCTAAAATTTCCGGCTGTTTTCTAAAAGAAGACTGTTCGTATGTTTGATACAACTCTCGTAAGCCATATGCAAAGCCATTCGTGAAATAAGACTGTTTTAACCACGTCGTCATCTCTTGGATAGAGGCCACTGGATCTATTTGAAATGAGACTGAGATATTCATTGTGTCTCCTCCGCCTCGCTTTTGGAAATGAATCGCTAATGAATTCCGCTCTTGTTTCGCATATTGTTCAGCCTGACGTGCCATGCTTCTTACTTCTTCGAGAGGCTCAAGCATATGGACGATGGCGATTCCAATTGAAATCGAAGGAGGTATTTCACTATGTTGATGAGCCTTCATCGTTGAAACAAATTCTCTTTGCAATTTCCCAGCTGCTTCTAAGCATTGGTGCACCGGTACATAAGCCATGACATCATCTCCACCGCCATAGATCAATGTACCTTCACATTTGGAAATAATCCCACGAGCCTTTGAAGCAAAAGTTGAGAGCGTTTTAGAAAATGCAATATGGCTTTCTACATGCTGTATATTTCGCAGTTGGCTGCCCATCTTATCTCCATCCGCCATGAGAAAGGCATAGTAAGGTGAAGGTGTTGGTGGTTTGATCGGCTGGCCGTTATGCTTGCTGTATTCACCTTTGAAATATTTTTCGAGCAGCTGTGTGATGTCATTTTTCGCTTCTGTTCGTGCTATTCCGACAAGTCCACATTGTTCAAGATAATCTTCTATTCTTCTTTCATAAAAAAGCGATGCCTCACTCAAATCAAGAGGAGCTACTGTCAGATTCATATTCTCAAGATATGTTTCTACATCTTTCACATATTGTATGGCTGCTTGCTTCATCTGTTCATTTTGTTTCAACATGTTTTGATAGGGAGCAAAAGCTTTATCGCAGACAGATGGAAATGTCTTGCTCGGATGCTTATGTAAGGACAATCGTTTGATCACTGAAATCGCATCTAATGATTCATGTTCACCAATTCCCCATTTCGCTAGTTGCGCCACTTGCTGTGGTGTTTTTTGGAAAACAGACTCTCGTCCACCGTCAAGTGATGATTTTGGTTCACCGAATAACGCCCCTGGTTCATTTTGTTTAAAATCTCTTAACGTCTTCCGTGCCGCCATTAAACCTTCGACTTCTTGAAGAGCCATATGATATGGACTTGCGGACGCATTTGCCGCTTCCTCTGGAGTTTGCATCTCAGTCCACACAGCATAAAATTCCAATAAATCATCCACTTGTCGATTCCATGTGCCTTTTTGAATATAAGGATCAACTTTCCCTCTTACAAAGTCTGCGTATTCCTTCCATTTATTATATATTGCTTTTTTTACTTGTCTTGCAACGGATGAAGGCTGTTCGTGTGAGATTTCCCCCAGTATTTTATTTGGTGCGTTGTTTGATTCTGCAGAGGATTCGTTGAACACAGGGAAAATAAGCGTTCCACCCAGTTCCTGAAATTTCTTCGCACCTGCTTTACTTAATTCAGATAGAAGAAAAGAGCCAAACCATAAATCACGCGTCCGCCTTGCTTGCGCAATGAATTCTTGAACAGGCCCTACAGAAAATAGCATTAATGTTTGTTTTTGTGATTCTTCTGACAAAATGTTTGCACCTCCTTGCTATGTAAAAAGGCTTGAATCGCCGATGAGTGCGTCCGGCCACTCTCGTCTTGTAATGGGTTGTTTGAGTAGGTGGCTGTTGGGTAGATACTTTGTTCATCTGTCACATTGGGCAAAGGCTTTCCGTACCCTAAAAGCGATAAAGCTTCGATCTTTGGTTGCTGCAACACTATCACCATGCCCACTGATTCATTTTGATTAATTGCTAACGGTTTTAAGATCAGTGGTGAAGCCAAACGATCCTTTCCTTTAGGTAGGAGCGTTACAGGATCTGGATCTTTCCCACTATCTTTAGGAGCAAATCGGAACTGAATAGGCAAACCAAATTGAGCTCTAGGAAATGCTTGATATTTAAATGGTTTCTCTTTTGGATAAGGGATGTGATGACCTGATTTAGCCTTACCTGTTAACAGACGAATAGTATCTGCTTCCGGCCAGCAACTTCTTCCCCTTTTTTTGTCCGGGTTAGATCTTCTTCGAAATGTTTCATATGTCTGAATGACAGACTGCCAACTTGAGATCATAGATGATGGAAATGCCTGTACTTTGAATTCTCGACTAAGCGTCGGCCATTCTCGTTTTGATGCTGGCAATTGAATGTCATATTCTAAAAGCTTTTGCTCAAACCATTTTTCCAATTGGCTTTTTGTCCTCTTGTTGTAAGGTGAAAATTGCTTGCAATATAAACTACCACACCCACGTCTCGTTCTTGACCCAAGTCCACCGAAGTTGATCCAAGCCCACAAGGCAGCTTCAACTTCTTTTTTGATTAACTCATATTGGGTTGTTTTTTTAGATAACCGGATATTTAAAGAAAATTGCGCCTTTATGAGGTATGGTGTTTCATCTTTCATATTTGAAAGAACATACCGTGGAAAAGGATGATTTTTCTTTTTAAAAAATACTTTTGAATTTCTTTTCACTTCGTCTTTTTCATAATGGGTTACCACTTGAATCTGGCTCGCTTGTTCTGTATGACCAAATATCTCTGCTTCTCGTTTAGATAATTCATTTGCATTCTTGCAAACAGCTCCTCGAGTTGCACGCCACCAGAAACGAAGATGTCCACGAATCGCACTTTCTCGAATCGGTCTGTCTTGATCAATTGAGTTTGATTGGGGCCCTCCCCCAAACATTGGCGTAACCAAATGAATAGTAAGCGGCTCTTTAAAAAGTCTTTGGTCTTCATGGATTTTCGTGTCAATCGCATGTTTCACATCATGCCAATTGGTTTTGGGTTTACTAGATTCCCTTGTCATGTCGCTCTCCTTTCTTCACTTTGTTATCTGTTTCTGAAACAGCTTGGCATATGCATAGTGAGGGAAAAACATGGGATTGTTGATGAGCATCAGCAATTGATTTAATTGGAAATTTAGTGTCAACAGATCGTATCCATCAATACGTAAATCGCTGAGTTTGTTTTCATCTAGAAATTTTTCTTCTTCCTTAGATCGTTTTTCTTGTTTGAAACAATTTAATTCGTTTGACCACCATCTTAGATGTTCATGTTCATTAGGTACTTTTAATTGAAATTCATTGCTTTTTTTCATGAGCATAAAATCAAAAGACGCCGCTAATTCAGCTGCTTTATTTGAAATTGTTTGGTCCTCTTCTCTTTTAAAGTTACTTGCTAAAATGAGTAAAGGACGCGTCCTCTTTTGTGTGTTACTTTCACTTGTAAAGTAACCTGTAGCCATTCTAGCAATTCCTGTTGTTTTTGGTGTTAGCCGTTTTATTTTTTCAGACCATTCTTCTAAACCTTTTCCTTTCAAATTAGAACTTTTACATTCTATAGCAACCGCAACCGCCTCAATCGGTATAAACTTCAACGAATTGTGTTGGAACACATACGGCGTATACTGCTCATCAAAAACGGCAATATCGACTTCGTTAGAATGATTTCCATCTGAGTCGATAATGATGACACCTTGTGCTAATGAATATTTTTTAGGAATGATTTTCCGAAAAAACTCCATCCACATCACTTCTCTAGAATCTCCTGTCAGCCCTCCATGGTTAGAAGCAAAGTCCACTTCTTCTGATATCATGCTGTTTAATCTTTGATAATTCTCTAAGATCAGCTGCTCAACTTTACCGGTTCGCTCCGTTTCACCCAAACCAATTCCTCCTTCACCATTCATTACGAATGGATAAAATTTGAATCTAAATGACTACTTTTCATTTCGACTTATTTTGAGATTTTTTAAGGTTTATTTAGGAAAAAGAAGAAGAAAAAAACATGACTGCAATGAGTCATGTTTTCACTATACAAATGAACAGTATATTTGATAGCTATTTGAAAGAGGAGATTGTAAGAAGATGGATTTGAGGTGGCCATACCCGTTTAAGAGACAATCATTTAAAATCGCGCACTCTTGTAGAGTGCGACTTCCCTGGGATTGATTAAAAGCTTTGCATGGGTATTTCAATCCACGCACTCTTGTAGAGTGCGACTTTCTCGTATGAATATTGACTTTGGAAACAGCATATTTCAATCCACGCACTCATATAGAGTGCGACCATAACCAAGGACAGTCCACATTTTGACACGCATATTTCAATCCACGCACTCATATAGAGTGCGACAAGTGATCAAATTAAAGAGCATATTGCCGAAAAAATTTCAATCCACGCACTCATGTAGAGTGCGACACGAAAAAAGGTCACACCGATTACAGTGCCAGAGAAATTTCAATCCACGCACTCATGTAGAGTGCGACTTCGTTATAAGCGCTGATACATTCTTAGAAATTATTTCAATCCACGCACTCATATAGAGTGCGACTGCGATTTCCGCCCTAATTATAACAGTTTTTAGGGAATCATAGCCAAAACCCTCAATTTTCTATATGGAATTTTGTTTTCACCTCTAAAAAATATACATTTTTTCTCATTTTTATCGAATGAAAAGGTGCGAATGCCCCAGGTGCCCCAGGGATTTTATGTTCACCTCACATTCGCACCGAGTTTTTAATTCATTAATCTTGATTTAATGTTCTTCTAACATATCCGAGGAGAGCTATTCTAATTAATTTTATTGTCTTCATTTTTCTTTATTAACTAAAATGACTACTCTTCTCCCAATCTTTGAAGAAAAGTAAACTTTAATCAGTGTAGTTACTCAACTAATAATTTTCGATCAAACATAAATGCTTTTTTTCTCTTATTAAAATCAAGAATAGCTAAGCACTCATGCAGAGTGCGACTGGCTATGCTATGAGCGACTGATAAGCGCCATGATATTTCAATCCACGCACTCATGTAGAGTGCGACACAAATTAGAAAGTCGATGATTTCTGGATACATATTTCAATCCACACACTCATGTAGAGTGCGACCAAAAACATTTTAACAGAATGCTTGTTCGGTGTCATTTCAATCCACGCACTCATGTAGAGTGCGACAGCTCAATAAGGCGATCGGCGGATACGTAAGCTCATTTCAATCCACGCACTCATATAGAGTGCGACTGCGATTTCTGCCCTAATTGTAACATTTTTTAGGAAATGATAGGCAAAATCCACAACTTTCAATAAAGAATTTTGTTTTCACCTTTATAAAATATACATTTTTTCTCATTTTTGTCGAATAAAAAGGTGCGAATGTCCCGGGGATTTTATGTTCACCTCACATTCGCACCAAGAGCCTCTCTTACAACTTCGTCATATATTCCACAATAAACTCCCAAAAGCCAGGTCCTTCTTGGTAAATCAGCCGGTCTACTTTTTCGATGAGTTTGATATAGAGTTCTTGTTCGAGGTCTTCTCTTTCTTGATATGCCGTGTTTTGTAGTTTCTTTTTGATCATGGGTGTGAAGGTTTCAATGAGTTCTTCCATTTCTCCATTGGTCATTTTGTCTTCGTGCACGGACATCTCCCCCTGTTTCTTCTTTTAGTTTGTTGAGCGCTTTTTTGTGAATGTTTGAGATGTTTTGTCTTGTTTCTCCTAACTGATCGGCTATTTCTTTCATCGTTTGGCCTTCGACATAGATTTGGGTTAAGACCATTTTTTGTTTGTCTGTGAGCTGCTGGTAGGCCTTGTACAATGTTTGATCTTGCAAGTGCTCCCCTAAGTCTTGCTGGTTGAAGAGCACGGCTTCATACGTATCTGTTTGAACAGGGTCTTTCACTTCTTGCGTATCAGGATGATCGAGTATGAGCGGAAAACGCTGCTGCTTCTTTTTTACTCGTTTGTCAAAGTCGACTGAAAAGATGCGTATCATTGTGGAGATATACTTGATGATGCGGATTTTCTGATAGAACTGTTTGAACTCGGAATCTAGTTTTTTGGCATTTTCCTCGTTTGGCTCTTCCATGACTTGCCGGAGCAGCTGCTCGTTTTTCGGGTTGCTTAAAAACTGCTGAATGAGCGGGTGATCAATGATTTCCTTCCATTTTGCTTTCAATAACAGCCGATAATCCATGTGCATCCTCCCCTTTGTTCCCTCTACTAGCATTAAGTGGACAAAAGTTAAAAAAAGTAAACTTCGTGAAACGGGTCTAATGATTCATTTTCTCCCCCTCTGCTTTCCTTTTTCTTCTTTCATACCACTTATATAGAAGACGAGTATCCGCTGGGAGGTGAGACAAATGGAGACCTTTTTTTCAGAGGAATGGTTGAAGCAGCTCGGTCAGGCTGGCTTCCCTGCCATTTTGACGGTTTACTTGCTGACACGCTTTGAACGAAAGTTTGATGAATTAAGCAAGCTCATCCAACGATTAGTCGCTGCTCAAAAAAATGATGAATCAGATTGACATCTGCTTGATTCGTTTCACCTTATGAAAACGAGGGCGAAATGAAAGGCCTTTTAGTCACCTCACACAATACGATGTTGAAAGGGGATTTTATCATGAGTGAAAAGCCAAATGGAATACCACAGCCGATTCGAGGAGAAAAAGGAGCAACGGTCAAAATTCCACGTAATCTCGAGCGGGACAGACAAAATCCAGATATGCTCACGCCGCCAGAAACCGATCATGGAACGGTCTCCAATCTGAAATATTCTTTCTCTGATACACACAATCGTTTAGAAAAAGGCGGCTACGCTCGCGAGGTAACAGTCCGCGAACTGCCGATCTCTAAAAGTCTTGCATCTGTTAATATGCGGCTAAAGCCTGGTGCGATTCGTGAGCTGCACTGGCATAAGGAAGCGGAATGGGCATACATGATTTATGGGGAAGCCCGGATTACATCGGTTGATGCAGAGGGGCGCAATTTTACAGAGGATGTGACTGAGGGTGATTTGTGGTACTTCCCTTCTGGCCTGCCGCACTCTATCCAAGCACTTGAACCGGGAGCTGAATTCTTGCTTGTGTTTGATGATGGGTCATTCTCAGAAAATAGTACGTTCCAAGTAACCGATTGGCTTGCCCATACGCCAGAGGAAGTCGTGCTTAAGAACTTCGGTATGACAAAAGAGCAGTTTGACAAGCTGCCAGAGAAAGAAAAATATATTTTCCAAAAAGGAATTCCTGGTTCCCTTGAATGTGACAAGGTGAAAACAGAGCAAGGAGAAGTCCCGAATTCCTTTAAATATGAGCTGTTAAAACAGGAGCCGATTACGTCAAGTGGCGGACAAGTGTGGATTGCGGACTCTACCAATTTCAAAGCGTCTAAAACGATTGCATCCGCTCTTGTGAAAGTTGATCCAGGTGCCATTCGCGAGCTGCATTGGCATCCAAATACGGATGAATGGCAATATTTCATTTCTGGAAAAGCACGAATGACGGTATTCGCTTCTGATGGACATGCGAGAACCTTCAACTATCAGGCGGGAGACGTTGGATATGTCCCATTTGCGATGGGGCATTATGTAGAAAATACAGGCGACGAACCGCTTTATTTCTTAGAAATCTTTAAGAGCGATCATTATGCAGATATCTCACTTAATCAGTGGCTTGCGGTCACACCGAAACAGCTTGTTCTTGATCATTTAGATCAAGGTGAAGATTTCTTAAAACTGCTTGATACTGAAAAACATCCTGTGATCGCTGCACCTAAAAAAGAGGATTAACATATAACTTCCTGCAAAAAGGCTGTCCTTTTTGCAGGTATCTTCATGTAAAGGAGTGTTTGTTCACCTATGCAGCAATCTGTTCACGCTTTATGGCAAGGGCTGAAATGGCTCATGGCGGCGTCGGCTGTCTGTTACATATTTTTGTTGTTTTGTGTGCTGTTCTTTCATTTAACGGGGGCTTTTTATCAATCAATTTTATCGATGCTTTTATTTATGGGCATCTATGTGGTACTTGGGATATCCTTTGAACATGTGGAGCATGTGCTCATGAGGGTTGTTAAAAAGTGCCGTTCCAAAAAACGCTCCGTCGTTTTCTATGCCATTTCAATTCATCTCTTGTTTATTTGGGGGGCTGTCTATTTATCAGATGAATTGGTAGGCGGCATTTTACTGTCTACTTCTGAGGAAATCCTCTTTGCTCTAAGCCTTTGGCTGTTTCATTTTTTGTTTGATTATGCGACGTTTTCTTTTGAGAAAGAAGCTTAGTGATTTTGCTTCATATGATGGATATCGTGCTCGATCAGCCCTTGGAAGATAAAAAACACCACTTATGATGAAAAGTGGTGTTTCTTGTGTTTTCTCCGTGCATATAGGATCGCACCGATCAAACTGACGAGTGAAATCAACGCGAGAATTCTGATATATGGCGGATAGTAGGTTAGCACAATCTCGTTTTTGCCTTTTTCTATTGGAAAACCGATAAAGGCGTAATTGGCTTGTTCAATATCGGTCTGCTTTCCGTTTACCGTGAGCTCCCAGCCTTTTTCATACGGTACTGGCAAGATCATATAATCATCGCCGCGCTTGTTATCATATGAAATCGTAAAGCGGTTGTTTTCGAGCTTTACTTGCTGGCTGCCATTATCATCCCGTTTTTCTTTTTCATATGCTTTTTCTAGGATGCGGTAAGGCTCTTGGTACAGCTTCAGTTGATCGAGTTCATACGTCCCTTTTGGTACTCGAATGGAAAGAATTTTTTCCGCAGGGACTCGAATCGTCACTTCATTGACGCCTGTTTTGTAGATGGATGTATTGCTTTTTCGTGAGGTGACGTAGTTGTCAACGGATAACTGAAATCCTTCGTTCCGGTCTGTCCGCTTCACATAAAAGCTCACATACACATCTCCAGCGCGAGCCATATCATCTGGCAGCGTGATATTCAGGCCGCCTGTTTCTCCGTATACATCAAGCACACCATGTTCGTATATAGCTTGTTCGGTATGAATGTTTGTATCCTTGACTCGATTTGGCGTGCGCTCAATTTCAGCGTTTCCTTTTTTGTCTAAAATCACACCTTGAAGCATTGCATGCTCCCTATCAAGTGCTGAGGCATTCTTTAAGGATTCTTCTGAATAAATCGTGCTTGTTGTTCTTGCAAATGGCAGCGGCCGTGTATTTTCATACACTTTATAATGCTCGCTTTCCGATATTGGCTTAAAATAAGCTGGCGGTGAGTAAGGCATCGTATTGTCTCTCATATAATACTTTCCGTAGGTCAGGCTGTATAAATTCACCCTGTCCCCCATTGTTGCATAACGGCTGACACTTTCACGTCCCATATCGATTTGCAGGTCATTCCAGTAGAAATTGAGCAAATGCTGATTCAATATACTTGAATACGCACTCATGCCTTGAAAGCCTTCAAATAACGGGGTATTGTTGCGCACGCCATTCATCCAATCAATCCGGGCAAGCGAATCTTTTGAAGAGCGGCTTTGAATTTGCTGAATGAGCTTCATTTGCTCATGTCCAGCATATGCCTCACTATTCAGATACGTATCTGATACGCTCTTAATATTGCTTCTTTCAGATAAGTAGCCCTGCTGATACACGCCTGCTGTCAGTAAGCTGACAACGATGAGCACAGCTGAAAAGAGACGAAGGTGCTGGCGTTTTTCCGCATGAATCACAAGGAAAAACAAGCTGATCACAAGCAGCCCTATGCCTGTAAATACAACAACATCCATATTTCCCTTTGCTCGTTCTGAAAGGGCGACTGCGAGAAGAAACACGATCCAAGCGCCTAAGACCGCACGCTTTTTCCACTTCCACTCGATTTGCGAGAAATGCTTGATGGTAATGGCTACGACCGCTCCAACTGTAAAGGCAAGAATGTATTCAAACCTGTACTGCGGTGCTGAAAAACCATTAAACACGCTCGCCATCTTTGGACTGTAATGAAAAACAATGAGCAGAACGCTGATCGATGTAAACATGAAAAACCACCTGTTCCGGTAAAGCGGAACGAGGAACATACAAATGAGAAAGATCACAGGTAATAAATACACCCTGCTTGTAAACAGCAGATGATCATGCAGCTCGAACCAAGGAATGGCCTGTTCATACGGTGGTCTTATATTATTAAGAAAACCATAGACAGACGGAACAAAAAAGGCAGCACTGATACCAAAGGATAACAGCGTAGAAATCGCCAGCGTCCAGAACACCTTCCACCCCTGCTCCTCACTTCGTAGCTTGATGATATACCTGAAGACAAGATAGATCGCTAAAAAGATAAAATGAATATAAGCAAAGTAAAAATTGTTGATGAGCATCAGGCTGCAACTCGCAATAAACCAAGCGGGCTTACCTGTTTTGAAAATCCGTTCAACCCCAAGCACAAGCAGCGGGAGCCACATCATACTGTCAGTGAAAAACTCCCAAAATGTTTGATGCCGAAAATACACAATAGACAATCCGTAAATTGCGGCTCCTGTTAATGCGCTCAGCCTATGCTGAACCATTGAAAGAAGCACACGGTAAGCGATGAACAGAATAAGCGTCAGCTTCATCACACTCAGCCAAATGACGGCATTTGCCCAGAAATGAATGTCCGTTGACTGGATGAGATGAAGCGCATTCATCAGCCAGACGACAGCAACTGTGACCATAAAGACAGTCGACGTTGTGAAATAATAACCTAATTGCGTATATGTACCGCCGCCTAGACCGAATTGATAGGAATAAAAGAAGTTCCCTTTGACGTATTCATCGTAAAGCAGCTTTTTAAAAGGGAGCATTTGTGAGATCCCGTCTCCATCTCCTGTCATGTACCGCCCTTGCGTATATTCATATAAGAAAAAAGAGTGGCCTAATAAAGCGAGAATGAGGCACGTCCCTATGATTATCCATCTACGTTTCATCATCTAAATCCTTTCCACAAAAGATCCACTGTTCTTTGAAACAAAACAACCCAGCAAGCGATTCGTGCTTGCCGGTTATTTGACTCCACGTTATTTAAATAACTGTGTTAACACTCGGTCTTGTTCCTTTGAGCTTGTCTCTTGTTCCATCACATTTGATTCCTGGATTAAATAATGCGGCCTCTTTTTCGTTTCATAATAGATACGACCAATATATTCTCCAATCACACCTAGACTCAAAAGCTGGACACCTCCGAGGAACAGCACAGCCGATATTAAAGTAAAATAACCCGGCACCATAATGCCCGTTCTGACGATTTGAATAAAGGTGGCCACGATGTAAATCAATGAGAGAAATAAGATCAGTATGCCAGTATAAAAACAAATTCGCAGCGGGCGGTTGTTAAAAGAAATGACGCCATCTATGCCATAGTTAAATAATTTCTTCAGTGACCATTTTGTATCACCATGCTGTCTTTCTACATTTTCATAGTAGATGACCTTTTCTTCAAACCCAATCCAGCAAAAAAGCCCTTTCGAAAAACGATTTCCCTCTTTCAGCTGAAGCAGTGCATCGATGGCTTGGCGTGAAATTAAACGGAAATCCCCAACGCCATCACGCAAGTCCACTTCTACTACCTTGTTCATCACCTTATAGTACATGGATGACAGGTAAGAGCGCAGCTTGCTGTCACCTTTACGATTCCGTTTGGCAATGACTTGATGGTAGCCTTCTTCATACCCTCTGACAAAGTCCTGAATTAAATACGTCGGGTGCTGCAGATCGGCGTCCATAATAATCGCAGCTGCTCCTTTTGCATGTTCAAGACCTGCCAAAATAGCGGCTTCCTTTCCAAAGTTACGCGAAAAGGATATATATTTGACCTTTGCACTTTTGCGAGAGAGCTCTCTCATGTATTGAAGCGTATTGTCTTTGCTTCCATCATTCACAAAGATGATTTCAAAGTCATAATGAAAATCGCGAAACTCTTCCTCGAGTGCCTCAAAGATTCGTCTGATGTTTTCACCTTCATTGTAAGAAGGAATTATCACAGAGAGCAATTCCCGTTCCATATCGCACCTTCTCTTCACTTTTTTCACATAGTCTGATATGTTCATTATTCCTTTTTTGTCAGAAAACGAAACCCTTTTTTATTATCCATAAATTACATGTCTCTTTAATCGTTTCATTATATCAGAGTTTTATTTCCAGTGATTTTCAGCAGGATGAATTTAATGTAATTTTAAGTTTAATCATTGTAAAAAGCCTGTAATTTCGATCACAGACTGGGTATTGTTTCATAAAGTTATTTGTTCATTTGTATATTTTCCTATTTATTGAAAAAGATGAATGAAGTGAAAGGGCAACCTTTTAATGAAGCAGCCCTCGATTGTTTTGTTGCAGATGCTCGTTTGCCTTTGATTGTTTATTTTGAAATAGATGCAGCTGTGCGCCGTAGCTCTCGATCCACTCTTGGACAATTCGTTCTGTTGTTTCCTGTCCTTTATACTTGCGGCCAGCCTTTGCATAAGTCGTTTCAAAATCACTCCAAAGCAGCTCTACCCATGTACGTGCTTCGTCATATGTCAGCATATTGTTTTTTTCCATAAGTTGTTCTGTTAATCGCTCAAAGTATTGTTCCATGCTTGTTCCTCCTTCATCTAGCAGAAAGTGCCTTTTTAAAAAAACTTCTTTTTTCATATACTACCCTTACGTCTTCAAAAGACGCAAATGATTTGTATTGTTTGGAGGGAATCGATATGCGTAATAAAGCAAAAGGCTTTCCAAATCAGGTAAATCACAAGTTTGAAGGCGAACCAGGCGCTACAGATGCTTATGCGTCTAAACGGCCGAATGGTGAAACGAATACACGTCCACAGGAACGTATGAGGGCATCAGGGAAACGCTAATTTTTCCAAAGGGAGTGCTTGAGATATGAGTTCAAATGGGAAATCGTATATGGCAGACTTTGTTCAATTAAGGACAACCGCTTACCCTCAACCATGGGCAAATGCAAAGCATTCTGCCTCTCAGGTCAACGGAGAAACGCAGCAAACGCAGCACGACATCGTACTTCAGAACAACGTCCGTAAACAACGTTCGAAGTAAAGAAAAGGACTGATCTCTTTGGATCAGTCCTTTTGCGTCAGCATTGAAATCGGCAGGGCATCTTCCTTATTTGGAGCCGATACTCTGTATCCCCACGCAAACACGCCATTTAAATATTCCACATAAAACTCTTCTTCTGTGTCTTTGATTTGATAAGTCGTTTTCGTTTGAAACGAGGCTGGATCTAATAAATAGGCTTTTGCCATATCGATTTTCCGTTCTAAAACTGCGTATTCATTCACAATGCCAAGCTGCTCAGCCTTTCGTGCTTTTTCAGAAAGGGCGGCAATCTCCTGCTTCAATTCGTATTCTGTCATCTCACTATAGCGTTTTTCCATCTGTCATTCCCCTTTGTCTAAAACGTGATCAATTGTATCGAGATCAAAGCCTTTTCTGAATAAAAATTGCTTCACTTTCATCTTCTTTTCAAATGATCCGTCATATCCTACCTTGCGTTTTGCCTTCTCCAGCATATAAAGGAGGGCCTCTTCTTCCTTTTCCTCTTCTTGTCCATCATAGGCTTCTTGAAGGGCTTTATCAATGATCTCAAACGAAAAACCCTTTCGCTGCAGCTGCAGCTTAATGCGCTGCTCGATCTCTTTTGCAGAACGATTTTTTTCTTTTTTAACAAGCTTGAGAACCTGCTTAACAGCTTCCTCTAGCTGTAAGTCATCAGGGTATTGCGATAGCGCCCGTTCAATCGTGTCATCGTCTATACCTTTGAGCTTCAATTCTTTTTTTAGGACGGACGGTCCTTTGCTGTTCGTTTTGCGATGGGTGCTGACATAGGCTTCTGCAAATTCAAGATCATTTACATACTTATAATGCTTTAATTTGTGTATAATTTCACTAATAGCAGGTGCCGGGATTTCTTTTTTCGTTAAATAATCGGTGACTTCTTTCACTGATCTCATACGGTAGGATAAATAATCAACGGCCTGCTGAAATCCTTTTTTCACCGAATCACCGAATTGAATCTCAATGATATCTGCTTCGTCCAGCTCTTTGCCTTTTTTCAAATCGTGCTGGACGAGCACATCTAAATCAACACTAAAGGCGTACTTTTCATCAAGAAAGATGTTGACCCGCTCTGTATTGTTTTTCTGAGCAGAAATTTTTGTAATATAGGGCATCCTGTGATCACTCCTTTTCCAAAACAGTCAGGATGTTTCTTCTGATTCAAAATCGTGAAAGATATAGGTATGTATATGAGAGGAGAGATGTCAATTGAATATCGCCATTACCGGAGGAACCGGTTTTATCGGCCAGCATGTTAAAAAAGTGCTCGCTGCTGAGGGACATCATCTATATATTTTAACAAGAAATCCAAAGGAATCCGAACAAAATCATTTACATTATGTGCAGTGGCTGACCGAAGGTGCTGCGCCTGAGCATGAATTGCCTGCCATCGATGTATGGATTAACCTTGCTGGAAAATCCATTTTCACACGCTGGACAGACAAGGCAAAAGAAGGCATCCTCTCCAGCCGTCTCAAATCAACACAAGAGGTAAGACGCATTATAGAAGCGCAGGAATCAAAACCATCTGTGCTGATTCAAGCAAGTGCTGTCGGGATTTATGGCACATCTCAAACAGGAGATTTTACGGAGGAGTCACCTCCTGCAGATACTGATTTCTTAAGTCATACATCAAAACTTTGGGAGGCTGAGGGGCAAAAGATTGAAGCCCTCGGCATTCGTACGGTCTACACACGCTTTGGCGTCGTGTTAGGAGAAAAAGGCACACTGCCGCTGATGACACTTCCTTACAAGCTGTTTGCCGGCGGGACAATTGGCGCTGGCTCGCAATGGGTTTCATGGGTGCATGTTGAGGATGTAGCACATCTCATTGCCTATGCGATTCATAATGACGACCTCTCAGGCCCGCTCAATGTGACATCACCGAATCCTGTTCAAATGAAACAGCTTGGACAAACCATTGCTTCTGCCCTTCACCGTCCCCATTGGCTGAAGGTGCCATCGTTTGTGATCAAAACGGCACTCGGTGAAATGTCATTGCTTGTTTTAGAAGGCCAGCGTGCTCTGCCAAAAAAAGCACTGCTCTCTTCTTATGACTTTTTGCACCCTGAACTAAAAGAAGCGATTTTGCATTCTAAGGAATAAATGTTGTCAAAAACACCCATCCTATTAGAAATGATATGAGGGGGCGATTTTGATGAAGAAAAAAGAACACCAGCCAACTTCAAAGCTGAAAAAAACTCAGGAAGTCCTGTATCAGCAGGAATTCAAAAAAGCGGAAAGAGCAGCAGAAAAAAGAAACAAATAAGACGGATATTCCCCTCCAACAAGCACATAACTAAAGTGATCTTGTAAAGGAGGGAAAGGCTTTGAAAAAAGACCAACACAAAAAATCCAACCACGAGCTCGCAGCACAAGAGACGGATGGCGAATATGTTGAATTTTCCAAAGAACTTGCAGATCCGAATGACTTAAAAGCAATGGCACGTATGAAAGCAGCCGATCAGCGCGCCAAAAAACAATAAGTAAAAAAGCAGACCTTATTCAGCGGTCTGCTTTTCTTTTATTTGATTTCAGTAAGAAGACTTGATGCTTTCTGGCGTGATTTTTCCTCAGGCACCTCTTCTGGATAACCTATATGAAGGATCGCAGCAAACCGTTCGTTTTCCTTTAATCCCATGTCTTGTTGAAAGCCTTTATCGTATAAAATACGTCCGCTCTTCCATACCATACCGATTCCTTGATCCCATGCAAGCAGCTGGAGATTTTGAATAAGCGCGCTCACGGCGGCAAAATCATCATTTCTCACCACAGGGTTCTCGTCTTCTTTTAGTACGACAAGTAAAAGCGCTGGGACCTTAGAAAAGTAATCTCTGTATTGATTGATCTTTTCTTCTTTTGCATCTGGGTTGTTGCGCTGAAAGAAAGCAATGAAGCGCTCTACAAATGTGGCTTTGGCTTCATCCGTCACCGCATATAAAAAGCGCCACGGCTCCGTGATTTTATGGTTCGGCGCATAGACTGCATCCTCTAATAGCGGCTGAAGCTGTTCAATCGTCACCGGTGTGTCTTTGAATTTGCGAATCGATCGTCTATATCTGACAGCGTCTCGAACCGTTAACGCGTCTGTTTGTTGTTTCGTTTCTGGCATATATGTCATCCTCTCAATCAACCTTAATTGAAATTGATTCTCATTCACATTATAAACATCATCGCGTGCAGTTGCAAATCAAGTATCTCTCCTCCCCGTCTGCTAAATAGTTGTTTGACTTTTTCAAGTAATGTTACAATCATATTACGTTTTAAACAAATTTTGAGAAAAAAGCCAAGATGATGAAATGATTTTCAAGTATTCCCATTTTGTCTGATTCAGTTTTTTTGTCAAAAGGCTTTCAACCATGATTGGAAGGGAGGCTTCTGGATGGAATGAAAATTAATATTGGACAAATCATTAAACTCTATCGTTATAAACAAAATATGACCCAATCTGAATTGGCAGAAGGAATTTGTTCTGTCTCTCATTTAAGTAAAATTGAAAATGGCTCAAAGGAGGCCAATCAAGATACGATCAATCTGCTGCTTGAACGGCTTGGTATCAGCCAAGAAAAGCTGTCACAAAAGGCGCGTCATCTGCTATCACTTTTGGATGAGTTTCAAATGAATATGTACTTCTATGCTCTCGATCAGGCTGAACAAAATGCAGAAATGATCATTCAGCACGAGGAGCAGTTCTTTTCACTGGATTTAGGCATACAGTATCATTTGTCTTTATTTCAATTTTATTTATTAACGGAAAAACAGCCGCTTGCCTTAAAAACACACCGCGTGCTCAAAAAATTCGAAAAAACGTTTATTGAAACGGAAAAAGAAATTTTTGAATATCTAGACGGTATTCATCAAATTAAAATTGGTCAGCTTGAGGATGGGCTGAAAAAGCTTGAAAGCTGCTTTTCCTACGCCTCAGTTGAACAAAGTGATTTGTATTATCACTATGCAAAAGCACTCGGAAACATGGGACAGCTCGGTGACGCGCTTGAAGCGACACATCAAGCGATGGATTTATATAGACAAAAGAACAATTTCAAGCGGATTATTCACTGTACACTTATTCACGGCGTGATCTCACTTGAACTAAAAGCCTATCAAACTGCGAAGAAATATATAAAGGAAGTGATTTTGCACACTTCCCTTTACCCTGATGCCTATATTAAAATGTCCGCATATTTTTATTACGGGGTGCTCTTAAAACGTGAAGGTGATTTCTCTTCAGCTGTGCCTTATTTACTAGATTCACTCAATTACTTTAATCAAGAACAGATAGAAGACCGTTACTGTGAAACGCTATATGAAATTGCGACACTATATGCTGAATATGACCGCAAAAAGGCACTTCCCTACATACATGAGCTGTTAAAACAGCCTCGTATTCAGCCAAACTGTTTATATATGATCAAAATCTATAAATTGATGATTGAGGAAAATCCTCTTGATTTGAAAACCTATTTGATCGAAGCAGCCCTTCCTTACTTTGAACACAATGAGCTGCACAGTGAATATTTGTTTGCGCTTAGAACCTTGCTTACCTATGCAGGTGCTGAGCTTGATGATCAGGCCTATAAGTTCTACACAAAGAAGCTGCTAGATCATTTAACAGTATATCTTCCCTATTACAAAAAAGCATGACCTTCTGCCGATCGAAGGTCATGCTTTTTCTATTTATTAAATGGTCTTTTGCTGATCTGTGTCATGATGGTTCATCCGTTTGACAGAATGAATATACCGTCTTTTTGCAAAAAAATCGTACGCATGCTGTCCAAAGCCAAGCCATATACTGAGCATGATGAATGGGACCGTTCCCCATAATGCAGGGATATGGCAAGCCATACGCAGCCAAGTATAGATCCCTGAATTCTTTTGATTTTTGGCTAGGGAAATAGACACGATTCGTTTTTCCGCCTTCTCTTCACTGATTTTATTCAGCCTGAGCAGCTGCGAGTGTCTAAAGGATTCAAAGTGAATCCGATTTTTCCAATCGAGTGATTTTAACAAATCAATCATTTTTGCACATGAAGGACTTTGTCCATCATAAAACACAAGCAGTCTCAGTGATTTGATGGAACGCTGTTCTCTTTTTTTCGATTCAGCGAGCTTCTTTTTTTCTTGATCGAGATAAATGATTTTTTTCATAAATTGATCGCCTGTCCTTTTCTGTCATTTTTTTAGTTCGTTCAAAGGAGATTACAACTAGATTACTATAGTTGCTGGGCCTCTTGTATTGGGAAAAAGCCAACCATTGTGCGTTATATGAGCCTTTGGATAAGGGCAAAATCATTGATTTCATGGCATATATGAGGTTTTTCAACTAAAAGTGGTTGGGAAAATCGTGGTGCTTTGCGGTTTTCTGCGGTTTTTGATAGAATTCTGCGGTTTTCTACACCTTTATGCGGTGGTTTTGTAGGTAAAACGCAAAAACAAGATAAAAAAAGACTACTTCCCATTGCGGCGAAGTAGTCTTTTGGTTTATATTTTTGCCAAAACTTCTACTATTTCTTTCTCAATATCTTTCCATAAGTAACGGTCTGTCGTATAGTGATGTGCGGCTTCTTTCGCAAATACTTGAAAAGCTTCTTCATAATCAGGTGCATCTTTGTCCGGTTTTTTCTCGTCCACAAAGCGCTGTGCTTCTGCTGAGCGAGGTCCCCATTTCCCCACTTCATTTCCGTCCTGATCAATGATGACGATAATCGGAATCGATCTTGCGGTCCCGTTCGTTAAATACTGATCCATCAGGTCTAGATTCTCATCCCGAATGAAATAGCGCGCATCAATGAGTGCTTCATTTGCAATACGCATGAAAATCGGGACATTGACCATTGCATCCCCGCACCAATCCGCTGTGATGACAAGTGCTCTGAGCTTTTTCTTTTGCAGCTTTTGAAGCAGCTCTTTTTCTTTTTGATGAATTGCGTACTGGTTGTACACCGTGAGTAGATTTCCCCGGTTTTTCTCCATGTTGTGTACATATGTACGTTCAGCTAATCCCTTTGTAAACCATTCATTTAATGTCATATGAACATCCCCCTTACCCTTCAACTTTACCACTTTTGCTATTCTTTTGTCTAAAAAAACCTTCACCTAGTGAAAGGTAAAGGTCTTTTGGTTTATGGACGCCGATTTCGATTTGGGTCCGTCCCAATCAGCTTGGTGACAAGCACCATTGTGACAGGCAGTGACGTATTTTTTTTATACGCTAAATATTTCCCGCGCCATTCAGGCTTATACTTCTGTTTAAACGACCGTAAACCGCTGAAGCTGTACATATATCTGACATTGTTGAAAATAACACTCGCCAAACGCTCCGTAAGAAAGGACTGATGGAACGTCCCCACATTCGATAAAGGTGCCATTCCCATGTTAAACGATTTATAGCCTTTTTCTTTCGCCCATTGAAACAGGTGGATAAACAGCGCATCCATCATCCCGTTCGGTGCATCATGCATATGACGCATTAAATCGATGGAAATCTCCCCTTCTTGATACATCGGCATTAATGATACAAAGGAAATGATTTGCCCTTGTTCATCCTTTAAAATCGCAATCGGTGCTTTTTGAAGATAGTCTTCTTGAAAATAACCGAGCGAAAACCCTTTTTCTTTTTTCTTTCCGAGCCAGCTGTCAGAGATTTGTTTTAAAGTTGAGATCAACTCATTTGAAAAGGGAGGTTCCAGCATTTCAAAGGTGTAGCCTTCTCGTTCAAATTTATTCGCCACAGCTCGTAAATTTGATTTTTTCTTACCTGACAGAGTAAACGTTTCTAAATCGACCATGGCTTCTTCCCCAAGCTTAAAGAAGTGAAAGCCTAAGTCATGATAAAGAGCCATCCCTTCTCGTTCTACTTGATAAAAAGCGACGCGGTAGCCGGCTTTTTCTGTCTCCTGTAAAAACTCTTCAAGTACAAGCGGATAAGACGCCTCACGTCCAGATGGATCTCCGAGCACAATGACGCAGCGGCCAATTCGTCCAAACTGAAGCATCGCTTCTCCATCACTTGAGAAAAATAGTTTTTTGTCGCCTAAAAAGCCAAGATGACTGAGGGCATTTCCGCCTTTTTCTTCTAAAAACGTTTTTAATTTCTCCTCATCTGCTTTTTCTCCAATCGGAAATGCTTTCTTATTAAAAATCAATTTACTAATGAAGAAGAAAAGCGGGACACCGATGAGAGCAATCATGCTTGTCATCGTGATATGCCGTTCATTGTGAACGAGATAATCCTTACTCAAGAAATGCCCTATTTTTGTCCAAATATAGTTGCCAATGACATTATAGTTAAAGAGCACGAATAAATATCCAGCGGCAGCCGCCACAAACTGATTCAAAGAATAAGGTGCCTGCTGCTTCACAAATTGATTTCGAAGAGAGAAAAACACAGCCATGATGACTGGCAAAATAAAGATCAGACTGAGGTTAAACCCCTTTAACAAAGTAAACACAAAACCGCCTGCTAAAGAGATCATTGTCAGCACGTACGATCTTTTCGTTCTTTTATACACTTCAATGGACAAAATCATGAGAATGATTCCGAACATTAAAGAAAGACCATTAAATCCTGATAAAAGAAAGCGCGGAATGCTGGTAATCACACCTAATCGATCGACTGGAAGCACAACAGATGCCATGATAAGCAAGCCGCTTCCAAAGGTTAAAATCGATAAAGATCCGTACAATAACCGGATTAATAAAGCACGGTGCAAAACAATTAAGACGTTCGTTGTTTCAATGGCAGGTGCCATTTTCGGATTGCCTTCAAGACGTCTAAGCGTCGTGCCCGTTAAATCGTAAGCAGCTAGACAAAGCCCTAGGATAAACGGGAAGATTGAGTACACGAAGCGATACAAGACGAGCGCCGTCAGCACCATCTCTTTATCAAAACCAATGTACTGCATGCTCAGTAAAAAGATGAGGTCAAACGAACCAAATCCGCCCGGAACCATACTGATTAAACCGCCAATTGATGCAATCGCAAATACACCTAATACAATTCGGACATCGACATTCATTCCCATAGAGACGACAGCCATGTACATAACAAGTCCAGCTGCAAGCCATTCTAAAAATGATGCACCGATATAAGCGTAAATTGGATGCTTTAGTCCATTTTCACCGCTCTCAATCGAGCTTTTTCGAATAGATGCCATGACGATATATATTGGTACAATACAGGCAAAGATAATGACAAATGCCCATAGCCACGGCTCCTGGCTGATAATACTTTCAACAGGAAGCACCCTGACCAAGATCAGATCACTGAAAATAGATAAGCCCAAAAGGACAGAGGAAGTCAAAAGGGCAATGCCTTTCAGCAGTTTTTTCGTATCTGTTATGTACTCCTTATAGAGAAGCGTTCTAAGCCCTGCTCCTGATAGACCGCCGAATCCAAGAACACTGTTAAAGGAGTTTGCAATCCAGGAAATGCGAATCGTTTTCCAACCGCTGATCGGCATATTTAGGCTTTTCCGTAAAATAAAATCATATAAGGACATCGATAAAACCGCAACAAGTCCAAGAAAGACAAGAATAAACAAATCCATTCGGTTCAAGCTGTCAATAATATAAAACGTCTTTTTAATGGAAAGTCCGCTTAGCTCCTGCTTCGCGACAAAGATCAATACAAGGATAATCACGATCGGAAAAAGCATTTTTAAGATCGTCATACCCGTTTTTTTGTTCCACATGTTTTTCCCAACTTTCTAGGTTGCTTCAATTATTTCAACTGAACATTATTATACAACAAATACCACTTGATTCATGCAGTTTAACATTCAAAAGCTTGACGAACCTTTCAATTAGAAGTAAAAATCAGTAATATAAAGAAAAAGAGCCGCTTAAAGGAAGTGAACAAGCGTGGAATATAATATTCATGACACCACCGTATTAAAAGAAGAGATTCTATCTCCAGAGGAAAAAAAGACATGGGTTCTTTATATGAAAGTGCTCACAGCTGCAGGTCTTGGAGATGTTTCTGAATGGATGAAGCTTGATATGAGTATGCCTCAAATGAAGGTGCTCATGCTGCTCAATAACCATGGCTCTCTCAAAGTATCCGAAATCGCTGAAAAAATGGGCGCTTCTTTGTCCAATATGACAGGTCTGCTTGACCGGTTAGAACAGTCTAACTTTGTCGTGCGAAAGCACTCTGAGCGTGACCGGAGAATCATTGTCGTAGAGCTGACAGAGGAAGCGAAAAATATTTTCAGAAGTATTTATCAAAAAGGACACGAAAAAATCAAAAATTCCCTGCAGCGGCTCAATGACGAGGAAAAAGAAAAAGTCAATGAAGGCCTTGCTATCTTAGAAAAAGCACTGCGTCCTGAACGCGGCTAAAAAAGTAAAAAAGAAAAAAGACGGTCACTTGAGGTCCGTCTTTTTTGTTTCTTCTATTTGTCGATCTGGGGTGAAAAGATTTTTACGAATGACTTCCCTGTCATCCCATAAAAGATAGGCTAAGCCGAAAATGAGAAAAAGGATACTGATCCACGTACCGCCAGGAATCAGCTGTTCAAGTTCCTCAATCGTTCTTTCTGAGCCTAAGCTGTTACTATAGCGTATCTCAAAAAGAACATATTTCGCTATATAAAACAATGCCGCCATACAGATAAACATGGCGCCGACAATTCTCCTTCCAGACATGCGTTTACTCCTTTACTTCCACTGATTTCTTTTGATTAATTCCGTAATATGGGCAAGGTGATGCTTTGAATGCCAGACGTACATTCCCGTTGCATCATATAAGGACACCGTTTGTTGATCGGCAGGGTGATAATAAGAAGCGTTGAAGTCTTTCTCTGACATTCCCCGCAGTAAAGTGACCCACCTGCGATGCAGACTGCTGATCAAAGGCAGGGATAAACTGATGGGCGCCTTGCTGTCAGGAAGTGAGGCAAATCCCTCCTGATCATATGGACGTATGTCCGGTGTATCTTCTGTGAGAGCAAGTTTGAATCGTAAGTATGCATTCAGATGGCTGTCTGCTACGTGGTGAATGAGCTGACGAACAGTCCATCCTCCCGGCCGATAAGGTGTATCAAGCTGAGCATCTGTCAACGGTGCAGTCACTGCTTCATACTCTTCGGGGATTGCAGCCAGCTCATTAATCCATGCTTCCAGCTGTGCTTTCGTTTTTGTTTCTACTGGTTCATATAAGCCAATCGGATATTGTAATGACGTCATACGTTCTCTCCTCTCTCAAATCCTTCAAGAACAAATTTTCCAATCATCTTTCCTTGCTCAAGTGTTTGATGTGCCTGCTTCAAGTTAGCAGCATTGATCGGACTGAGAACCTTTGTTAAGGTATGCGTTATTTTTCCTTGCTCAAATAACTCACTCGCCTCTGTCAAAAGCTCATGCTGTTTGATCATGTCCGCTGTTTCATACATAGAACGTGTGAACATGAATTCCCATACAAATGCCGCACTTTTATTTTTGAGTAACTGAATGTCTAGGTTGTGCTTGTTCTCGACAATGGTACAGATCGTGCCTTGCGGTTTGATAGCTTCAGCCATGCCTTTGAAATGTCCATCTGTATCATTTAAGCATAAAATAAAATCCACTTCGCCGATTCCTTTTTCCTCGAGCTGCGCGAGAAGCGGCTGATGATGATCAATGATATGATCGGCACCTAATGACAGACACCACTCTTTTGTTTCTGGTCTTGATGCGGTTGCGATCACAGTTGCCTTCGCTAATTTGGCTAGTTGAATGGCAATAGAACCTACCCCGCCTGCACCACCAATGATCAGCAGGGTTGAGCCTTCTGCATTCCGCTTCATATGCATCCGGTCAAATAAAGCCTCATAACCCGTAATTGTTGTAAGGGGCATCGCGGCTGCTTCTGCAAAGGATAGATTAGCTGGCTTTTTCGCCACAATTCGCTCATCCACAAGCTGGTATTCACTATTCGAGCCTTGACGCGTAATATCTCCCGCATAGTACACGTGATCGCCTGGCTGAAATAATGTACACGCTTCGCCCACTTCAACAACCGTACCGCTTGCATCATAGCCAAGAATTTTCAGTTTTTCTTCCTTCTGATCCTTCGGTGATCTCACCTTTGTATCAACTGGATTCACGGACACAGCCTCTATCTTCACCAGTACATCCCTGCCAGACGCTTTAGGCTTTTCAACCTCTTGATCCATCAGGCTTTGCTCATGCTCAATCGGTAAATACTCCAATAGTCCAACTGCTTTCACTCGCTCGCACTCCCTTTCTCCATTCTTTCTTTCCACATTTTATCATAATTTTCTGATGTTTATGGCTGGGTCAAACGAGTGATGGCACATTTATGACCTCTTCAGGGCCTTTCGCTCTCTCGCCATGTATGAAGGACGTGCCTTTTGCAAAGAAGGAACATAAGTGAACCAGCTGTTGGATTTAAAAAATAGCTGAACGTAGTAAAACTGAATATGCTGAAGAAAAACGATGATTAATAGAAAAAGAGTGAATGAGAGAGTAGTTAGATCTACTCTTCCCTGTGTCCATTCATTGATCAAAAGAATCACAAAACCGACGATGAGGAGCTGTTCAACTCTTTGCACGAGCTGGCTAAAGACATGCCCGCGTTTTGATAGATCACCAGACTTGTGCTTTCTGATCCTTCTCGATTTGTAGAACCAAATAATACTTTCTGTTAGATTATGAATCATAAAAAGAGCGATGAGGGCGAGCAATAAAGGTGATGGGGTATAAAGGACTTGTGCAACGAACGGAAAGACTAAAAAATAACAGGCAATCAATGCGTGTCTGACTGATAAAAGAAATAGGACTTTTTCTATAGATGTTTTCATCTGTTTCACCTCCATATGTACTACGTTTCATTTGCCGAAAAGTTTCCCAAACCTATAAAAAAAGGATACCCCTAAAAAGGCATCCTTGATGAATCAAACTTAAAAAGCAGCGCTTAGTACGACTGGACCTTGCGGAAGCTTGTTATCCTTTTTTGGTTCCAGGGTCACAGCCACGGTATCCCATGATTCGTTTGCTTCTTTTTCAGATAACGCATAGGTGACGGTTCCTTCCCCTTTGTTATCTGTTTTAAAAGCACCGGCTGGCACCGGCTGATCTCCTTTAATGAGCCACACTTGATAAACAGCAGATGAATCAAGTTGACCCTTTAAGCCGTCTGCACTCACAACAAGTTCTTTTTTGCCGTTATGCTCTATCACTGAAAAAGCACCTGTCGTTTTTGGTGATGCGGCAGAAGCCAGTGATTTTGTGGCAACAACCCTGACAGGCTCTTCCGCCTGCTGTTTTCCATTCGATAAGAAATACACATTTCCAGCTGCTGAAATGAGAAGCAGTGCGGCAACGAGCGGTAAGAGCCACTGGTTTCGTTGCTTTTGCAGCGGTTTAATTTCGTTTGGCTCAGGTGCAGCCTTGAGCTCTTTTCTATCGCTATTGTTTTCTTCGACTGTCTCTTCTTCAAACACCTGGAATAAAATACGGTCTTTCATCCCTGCCGGAGGTGTTTGGTCTTCGGCTAGAAGTGGAATGTCAGACATGAGCGCTGTCAATTCTTCAAGCTCTTCTTTGCAAGCTGGGCAGTGCTTGATGTGCTCTTCAAATTGCGTTTTTTCTTCTCCTTGTAAATGCCCGTTGAAATAATCAATCACTTGATGTTTACACTGAGTCATGCCTCTTCCTCCTTTCCTCCGCGAGACAGTTTCGATCGCAAATGCTTCAAAGACAATCGAACCCTTCCCTTTACCGTACCAATAGGGATGCCCAGCTTTTCAGCGATGCTCTTTTGTGTCATCCCTTTAAAATAGACATCTTCTATGATGGTTTGCTGTTCTTTTGACAATGTAGATACTGCTTCACGTATGATCTGTTTTTCCTCTTTCCATTCCACTTCTTTTGATACATCTTCTTGATGATCGGCTAAATATTCAATATGCTCATCTTCCAAAGCCGTTTCATTCCGGTGCTTTCTTAAAAGATCAATGGCCGTGTTGCGTGACATCATGAATAACCACGAAGAGAATTTCCCTTTATCCGTATGATATTCTCCTATGCCGCGCCAGAGCTTGATAAAGACCTCTTGAAGCACTTCCTCCGCGAGCTCACGGTTTCCAGTCATTTTATAAATAAACGAATATAATACACGTTCATAGCGATCGTACAGCACTTCAAGCGAGGGCTTGTGACGATCATATTTGATCTTGTGATACAGCTCAAAATCTTTCAGTGTGTCCATGGTCATCTCCTTCCTTTTTCATGAGAAAGAGCATGCGCATCCATCATGAAATCCTTCACGTATTGCTTATCACTCGATTTACTGAAATAAGCCTACCTTGTACTTTACTCTTTTTTCAAGGAGAAAAAAAGAGCGCTGAAAAAGGAAGTGTGCTCCTCATGAGAATGTACTTACTTTACGACATAACAGACCATTTGGATCACTCATGATACAAAAGTCAAGAATCCATGTGTGACCACTCTCTAATCAGTTGATCTCTCCATTCAATTGAGGTAGAACGCATTCTTTCCGCATGTCATAATAGGGTGTAAATTGGAGAAATTGGAGAAATTGGAGTGTCCATATATGATGGTGACGATAGTTCTTTTTTTATTAGCAGGTTTAGCAGAAATTGGTGGCGGCTATTTGGTGTGGCTTTGGCTCCGTGAAGCAAAGCCTGTCAGCTTCGGGATCGCCGGCAGCCTTATCCTAGTCGCATATGGCGTCATTCCGACCTTTCAGCAGTTCCCGACTTTCGGACGGGTTTATGCTGCCTATGGCGGTGTTTTTGTCATTCTTGCTGTATTCTGGGGCTGGTGGGTCGATCGAAAAACACCTGATCTATATGACTGGATGGGTGCTTTGATCTGTTTGGCTGGAGTCAGTGTGATGTTATTTGCGCCACGCAGTTAATTTCTAACATCAAAAAGGGCTAAAATGATGTTTATTTTAGCCCTTTGTCTTCTTTTCGAATCTTACATTCTAAATTGTGTTTCGTATAAACGACGGTACAGTCCATCTATTTTGAGTAACTCTTCATGTTTTCCTTGCTCTTTTACGCCTTCTTTTGTGAGAACAATAATGCGGTCGGCATGCTGAATTGTCGCTAAACGATGGGCAATGATAAAGGTCGTTCGTCCTTCAGCCAGCTCTTCTAATGATGCTTGGATAAAAGACTCTGTCTCAGTATCAAGCGAAGAGGTCGCCTCATCTAAAATGAAAATGGGCGGATTTTTCAAGAAAATACGTGCTATGGAGATACGCTGTTTTTGTCCTCCAGATAACATCATCCCACGCTCACCGATCATCGTATCAAGTCCTTTTGGCAAACTATTGACTAAGTCCGTCAGCTGAGCCTTCTCTACTGCCTGCCAAATTTCTTCTTCAGATGCATTCAGTTTTCCGTATTGGATGTTTTCGCGTATCGTCCCATGAAATAAATAAATGTCCTGCTGTACGACACCAATTTGTGCGCGCAGCGATGCAAGTGTCATTTTTCGTGTGTCTATGCCATCAATTGTAATGCTCCCCTCCTGCCAATCATAAAAACGGGGAAGCAGATTGCAAAGGGTCGATTTCCCGGCACCAGATGGCCCGACGATGGCAATTTTCTCTCCTTGTTTGACCTCAAGATTGATGTCATGCAGCACAGGTTTGTTTGGTTCATATTGAAATGATACATGCTCAAAAGTGATATTCCCTTTTAACTGATGGACTTCGATTGCATCCTCATCATCCTTTTCATCTGGTGTTTGATCGATCAGTGATGCGAATCGTTTAAAGCCAGCTGCACCTTTTGGATACATTTCAATGACTGCATTGATTTGTTGAATGGGTCCTAAGAAAATACCTGTTAATAGGACGAATGAAACAAATTCACCATATGTCATATTTTTTTGCAGCACAAACCATGCACCGCACACGAGCCCAAATACGGTGACACTTTTAATGAGTGAATGACTCACTGCTGTATGCAGTGCCATCATTTGATATGTGGTCAGTTTTGTTTTTCTAAACTGCTCGTTATGCTCGATAAACCGATCCATTTCATGTGACTCATTCCCGAATGCTTTCACCACACGAATGCCGCTAATATTGTTTTCCACACGTGAATGGAATTGTCCAATGCTTGAAAACATTTTATCAAAAGCAGCAGACATTTTTTTCGTAAAGTAGACAGATAATCCGATCAGGAATGGAACGACAATAAATGTGAGAACCGCAAGCTGCCAGTTAATCGATAGCATGAGGCCAAACGCACCCGTTAATGTCATGATGGCGATAAATAAATCCTCTGGGCCGTGATGTGCCATCTCTCCAATATCCATTAAATCATTGGTCATGCGGGAAACGAGCTTTCCTGTTTTCTTTTGGTCAAAGAAACGGAAGGACATTCTCTGTACATGAGAGAATAGTTGATTCCTCATATCGGTCTCAATATTGATCCCCAGCTTATGGCCAAAATAAGTCACAACGTAATGCATGGTGGAACTGATGACATATAAAATGAGCAGCAAACTGCCCCAGAACCAAATGGCTTCCCAATCACCATTTGGCAGTAAATCGTCCATCACTTTACTGATGGCTAGCGGAAAGGATAGTTCGAGTAAGGCCGCCAGTACCGCACAGGAAAAATCTAATATAAACAGCCCCATATAGGGTTTGTAGTATGAAAAAAAACGTTTGAACAATTGACAGACCTCCTAATGATTAGATAAATCTGTCAATAAATCAGCAAACTTTTCAGCTTGATTCATGACTGCAATGGGATCATAAGGCCAAAAGAATTCTGCATCCAGTTGATAGGTCTGTTCCTTTTTGACAGCTTTTAAACTCTTCCAGATGGAATTATTTTTATCAAATGTCCCGCCATTGGATTCATCAATGAATATATAATCCCCTGCATATTTCGGAAGGGTTTCATAGGAGAGTACCTCATAGCCTGTTTTACTATTTAAAATTGTATCTTTGACCTCTTTTGGCGGATTCACTTTCAATTGTTGATATAGTGCTTGTCCACCTCGGTAAATTCCGTTCCCATACACAAACACATCATTTTTAAATGCGCCCATGATGGAAACTGTTTCATTCTCTTTTAATACAGATTTTACTTTTTTTCGAGCTGCTTCGATTCGTTGGTCAAAGGAGGCGAGAAACGCCTTTCCTTCCTCTTCTTTGTTTAACACCTTGGCCAAGGTTGTGATTTCTTCATGTGCGTCTTTGAATGAATTGTAAGGATATACGAGTGTTGGTGCTATTTTTTTATACACATCATAGACTTTTTCATCCTGTACTGCGGTGATAATTAGATCAGGCTTTAAGCTGAGTGCTTTTTCAGCTGAACGCTCGTCACTAATGTCCTCTATACCTTTGATCTTGTCCTTCAAGTGTACATTCTTTAAATCTTGAGTCGTTGCACCTACAGGGTGAACATCCAATGCAATTGCACTGCCTAAATATCCATCTATGAGAACGCGTTTTGGGTTTGCTGGAATGTCGATTTTTCCTTTAACAGTCTCAATGGTTTTCGTTTGCTGCTCTGTTTCTGCCGTTTTGGCTTCTTCTTTTTTTCCACAGGCTGACAATACCAGCATGAAGATGACAGCACATATCCAATATGTCTTTTTCATATGAGTATTCCTCCTTCATTTCCTAGATACAAATGAGAATAGTTATCAATTACTAGTCTCATGTATTCTACCAACCTCATACGAAGTGGTCTATGGAGGATTCTCGCAACTTACATATGGATAATTGTTGGATTGGCTGCCGCAGTCAATCGGGAGACAAAACGGTCAATCAAATGAAGAGCCCGCTCCCCTTCATCAAATCGAAAATCCTCTAGCTTTAATGGGTAGAAGGTTCCATTTTTCACAGCGGACAATTGACGAAGAACATCGCTTTCCTCCATCCGCTGATCCATTTGTTCATACCACCCATGTTCAACACCTACAATAAAAAACATGTGATCCGCCTCGTATTCTCTTAACCTTTCTAAAGGAATGACTGTATGTTGATTGGGGAGAAGAACTTCTTCTAGAATCGTCTTCGGAGGCTTTAAGTCAAGCGTTTCGTAAAGGTAGAAGGCACCTCTAGCATCATAGGACCACATGTACACTTTGTCATGTCCTCTCATTTCATAAATCGCCACTGTCTCTCCTTTTTCCCTAAAGGAAGATAGATCATTTCTTGCCTTTTGACTCAGATGTTCAAAGCGTTTCACCCAATCAACTGCCTCTTTCTCTCTTCCTAACAGGCGCCCTGTAGATAAGACCTCTTGTACAACATGACCACCGGCATATGGCAGAACAAGGACAGGGGCAATTCGCTCAAACCGCTTGATCAACGCAGGCTTCGAATAAAAATAGTTAGGAATAATGATTAAATCTAGTTGAAGTGATTTGAATACGTCATCAGGCGTGTGTTCATCTATGACCAGCGTACCGGCCAGCTGATCTTTGAGTATATCTGAATGGTGAAAGGTATCTTGGTCAATGCAGACAGGGCGAATGCCTAGCGCGCCCAATAACCCGACAAATTGAAAAGCAGCAATTCGCTCTGGTCTTCGATTGTTTCGGAACTGACTAGGGGACCTTCCTGTCTTCTGCCTGAATTTCCTGCTGAAATATAAACTGTCTGTATAGCCCACTTGCCGCGCAATCATTTGAATTTGATCATCTGTTTGCAGAAGCCGTTTTTTTGCTTCATCTATTCGAATTTGTGCAATATAGTCACTCACACTCAGTCCCATACTTTGTTTGAAAAAGGTCGAAAAATAACTCTCATGAAAACCCATCTTATGGGCTAAGTCTTTTCTCGTAAGCTTTTTTTCATAATGCTGCGCCATATACTGCAAAATCATTTCAATTGAATAATGCACCTTCTCAGCGTATGGCTTGGATTGACGGTGAAAAATGTGCATGATGTCCTCCAGCCTTTTCTCCTGTTCTCGGATGCACTGACTCACCTTCATTTGTTTGATGTAAGAAAACAGCACGGCAGAGCCTTTGACCATTGCTCCATTATCCGGCAGATCATCATAACTCATCTTAAAAACCAATTCATTTTGCGCATCATTTGTCAGGATAAACTGATCAAATGTGATCGTATAAATCGCCACCTGTTCGTTGGATAAAGATTGGAGCATGACATTGATACCTGAGCGGATCAACATACTGTCTTTTGCGTTTAGCTGATATTGCAATCCTTCCATTTCAATTCTCACAGATCCGTCGCATGTCAAGAACATAGGGAAAGATGTATGCCAGGAGACTGTTTGTTTGACAGAAAGAGATCGCTCTTTACTTTCTTTCATGCGCAGAATGGTATGAGTACGGGTTGTCATTTTCTCTTTCTCCTTCCATATAAAAAAAGTGCTAAAATTTTAGCACTTCAATGTTTGACTGGATATTTATCAGCGAGCTCCAGCTGTTTGTAATTCTTTGTTTTTCTCCTTAAAGCGTTCATTATGAGAGGAAACGTATGCCACTTTTTCGGCTTCTGGTTCAATGTAAAGCTTTGCGCTATTCAGCGCATTGACTCCATCAACAAACGTACCAGCAATTAAGCGGACCTTGCTTTTATGTGTACACAAGTCGCCTACTGCGTAGACGCCCGGTAAATTGGTTTCCATTTTTTCATTGACCTCGATCAGTCCCCATTCACCTTGCTTGAGACCCCATTCTGATAGCACGCTTAAATCGCCTTTCATCCCGTGATTAACGATCACAGCATCTGTTTCGATTCGTTCTTTTTCACCTGTCTCTATGTTTTGAATGGTGACAGCATCAATTTTGTCACCTTGACCATGCAGTTCTGTCAGTTCATGCGGGGTTAAAATTCGTTTGCAAGTTGCCTTCATATTGGCGACGTTTTTCTCATGTCCGCCAAACATGTCACGGCGATGCACAACGGTGACACTTTCAGCAATTGGAGCAAGGGCATTGGCCCAGTCAACCGCTGAGTCACCGCCTCCAGAAATCACAACCCGCTTCCCTGCAAATGTCTTGAGCTCCTGGACAGTGTAATAAAGGTTTGTCACTTCATAGCGGTCTGCATGCTCGATTTCAAGTTTCCGCTGAACTGGAATGCCGTGACCCATCGCTAATATGAGGGTCTTTGTCAAATGACGATCACCATTTTCAGCCGTCAGTAGGATATGATTATGTTCATCTCGCTCGAATGACGTGATTTTTTGATTCAGTGCAATCTCTGGTTCAAATGTTTTCGCCTGAGTTTCCAGCTGCTGTATCAGCTGTTCTCCTCTTGTTGGCGGCAAACCGCCGACATCCCAAATGACCTTTTCAGGATACAGAAGGATTTTCCCGCCAAGGCTTTCGTTGTACTCAAGTACCTTCGTCTTTAAGTCCCGCATCCCACTATAAAAGGCGGTGTACATGCCTGCTGGCCCGCCGCCAATAATGGTGACGTCAAACAATTCAAGCTGATCTGACATTTGAGTCCCTCCAGTTTTCCATCGAATGATCTATTTATCAGTGATATTGATTCTCATTATCATATGTATCTATTGTAGTCTACTCTAGTGAAGGGAATCAATAGCTTTCTGCAAAAAAAAGAACAGGACGAGCGCTCACTCGTCCTGTCATTCATCACACGATCGTTAAACCAAGGTCTTTTAATTCAAGAGAAACAAGTCTTGCAATCGCATCTGCGCCTTCTTTTGTAAAGTGCGTGCGATCCTCAATTCCTGTTGACAGCATAAAGTAAGAGGTCGTTTTCTCTATGCCGGAAATTTGATAAAACTGAAGACTTGCGGTATTTAAATCGACGAGAAGAACTTCTTCTTCATCGGCTAATTCTTTCATAGCGGCACAGTAATCAGGAAAATCGTTGATATATTCTCCGTCTTTTTCATGAAAACGGCCGACTGGAGTGAGTAAAAGTGGTGTTGCCCCTTTTGCCCTTGCTCCGTGAATATATTGAGACAGGTAGCTTTTATACGTCGTGAAAGGATCTGTATGGCGCTCGGGCTTCTCCTTAGAAGCATCATTGTGCCCCATTTGTGTGAAAAGCCAGTCTCCTGGCTGAATGTCAGCCAATATGTCATCAAGGCGTCCTTCTTCAATGAATGTTTTTGAGCTTCTTCCACCAATGGCACGATTGTCGACGTGAACGCCGTGCGCTGTATAGCGGTGTAAAAACTCTCCCCATCCTCCTTGAACAGGACGATCTGGATAAGATGAAACGGTCGAATCACCAGCTAAATAGATGGTTGTCATGTTCATACGCCTCCCTTTTTCATTGAGCCACTTCACCCGAGCGATACGGGCATCCTAGTGGCTGCTGAAAAGATATGAAACAATCAGCATCGCTATTTCAATTATTCTCTTTTTAATGATCAAAACCCTGCTTACCGGTAGATGTGAATGTGTTAAATATGCGGCGGAAGTTCTATTTTTGATTTCACTGCTTGATGTAACGCCTGAAGCATATAGCCAATTCCTTTATATGGAGCCAGCGGGTAATTCGCTTTTTGATGAGGATGTAATAAAGGGTCGATCACTTTACGATATTTCTTCCCACCTAGTACTACCAGTTCATCATATGCGAAAAGATTTTTTTGATGAAATTGCCGGCTCAGTTCTTCTCGTGTGATCTGCTTAGCATGCGGTATACCAAAAGCCACATCATAATTTTCATGTATGATATCATCTGCCTTTAAGAATCCGTGCTTCGCTGATAAGATCATCCAGTCTGAAAAGAACGTTTGAGCATAGCTTTTCGTACGCTGATGCAGGGGACTTAAATAAACAAGGTTCGCTGGCTGGCTTCCTGCCTCTGGATCGACGTCCCAAATTTTCTTCGCGCCACATGGAATAATACAAACTCGCTTCACTCAGGTTTTCTCCTTCCTTTTTCGATAGATCTGATACACGATACAGCCTAGCGCTGTGCCAAGTGTATTTAAAAGAATATCATCAATATCGCTGCTTCTTGTAATGATACCAGATTGCGAGAACATCCATTGGAGCACTTCGATCATGGTTGACAGGAGAAAGCCGCCAAGAAGCGCCTTTTGCCAGCGCATGGTTCGAAAGGCTTGATAAAGAAAAAAACCGAGTGGGACAAATAACAATATGTTCCCTGCTAAATTTAAAAAGACGAGATTTGGATAGCCGTGATGGTAGGCGTGAAGATTTTGATAAATGGACTGCAAAGGTATGAGATTCACACTCACCTGATCCCTTGGGGCGGAAAAACGATTTGGAAAGACCGTCAAATATAATAAAACATTCGTATAAATAAACAGGCAGGCAAGGATCAATTCTGTTCGTAAATAGATAAAACGATGTTGCTTTTTTGCCTGTCTGTATCTCATATGTAAATAGAGCGGGACGAGCAGGAGAAAATAAGCAATGGAAAACATAGCACTGGATGTCATACAGAGAGCTGCCCCTTTCTCACATGATGATGCTTGACCATATTTACAGCTTATTCAGGCTTGCCCGCATCTATTCATCACTTATTCTCACATTCAATGTAGAGAAAACCATATTGACAAATCGTCATTTTCTCGCTAAACTGAATGACATTCAGTCATTTAAGGTCGGTGATGATATGTCGAAACGAGAAAAGATTATGCTTGCTGCCATTGATGCGTTTAAAGAAAAAGGCATTGAAAAGACGACCATTTCGGATATTGTGAAAGCAGCAGGAGTAGCGCAAGGAACGTTTTATTTATATTTTCCTTCAAAGCTTTCCGTCATGCCTGCGATCGCTGAACATCTGATCGCTCAGATGGTGCCTGCGATCGAAAAGGAATTCACTCAGCATGCAGATGTCCTCGATCAAGCAGATGCGCTTGTTGAATTCATTTTTGCTTTTACAAGGCAATACCGTGATGTCCTTGCCCTCACCTACTCAGGCTTAGCCGCCACCGAGCATTTAAAGGAATGGGAAGATATTTATGAGCCGATTTACAAATGGGTCGCTGCTTTTCTAGAAAAAGCAAAGCAGGACAAACGAGTCCGTGCGAATTTGAACTGTCATTACGCGGCGAAATTCATTATCGGTTTACTCGAATCGTCTGCTGAGCAAATGTACTTATTTACGGAAACAGATACAGAAGAGGTTCTGATTCAAAAGCGAGAGGTAAAGCAATTTCTTCTTTACGCACTTGGCATAGAGACACCTTAACTTAGTACAGCACTTGCTGTACGCAGCGTGTAGACAAACCCTCGCATTCGTTGTCAGTCCTGCGCGCTGGTGCTCACGAATGTCAAATTCGCTCCGCAAAAGTAGCCGTCCTTCCTAGACTGCAAAGGTTTTCTATCACGCTGAAAAGAAGACAAAGGGCTAAAATAAAGTTCATTTTAGCCCTTTGTCGACATTCTGAATACAGCACTTGCTGTACACTCTTTTTTGGCTTTAAAATGACGAATCGTCAGTTTTGAGTTTTAGGAGGAAATACAATGAAAAAAAGCTGGATGTATGTTGCACTCACTTGTTTATTCGAATTACTTTGGGTGTTTGGTTTAAATAGAGCAGATGCGTTGTGGGAGTGGGCCATCATTATTTGCCTGATCCCGGTTGATTTTTATTTTTTAATGAAGGCCTGCGAAAAGCTGCCGACAGGGACCGTGTACGCCGTGTTTGCCGGAGTTGGAACGATTGGGACATCTTTGATGGATTATGCGCTGTTTGGCGGTTCATTTTCATTAGAAAAGCTCTTATTTATGGGCATTTTAATTCTCGGAATTATTGGACTGAAAGTGTCTGATGGAGATGCACATGAGCAGAAAGGAGAAGCGGTATAACATGGGCTGGTTTTTTGTACTGTTAGCCTCTGCCTGCGAAATCGGCGGGACCATTGGCCTCAATATGTTTAGTAAGAAAAAGCAAATCACGACAGGCATTTTATTTGTCGGCGGGTTTGCGTTATCCTTTTTGTTTTTATACGCCTCGTTCTCGTCCGTTCAAGTATCCGTCGCTTATACGGTCTGGATCGGGCTTGGAACGGCGGGCTCTGTCTTGTTTAATATGATTCTATTTAAAGAGCCGAAAAACATGATTCGTATACTCAGCCTGCTGCTGATTGTGATTGGTGTGGTTGGGCTGAAGTTGTTTGCGTAATAGAAAAAGCAATGGAATTGATTTCCCATTGCTTTTTGAGTTAATTTATATACTTTTGTTGGTACGCTTTAAATTGTTCTTCGTATTTTTGCAACTTTGCTCCATCCACTTTTGAATTTAATTTCGGTTTTCGTTTTCCAATCACCATCACATCTTTATCTACAATAGAACTTGATAAAAAGATGTATGGTGCAAAACGATCACACTTCGTATTTGGGAGGGTTACGGATAATCTAGCATATTCTTCTGTCGGGAATTGGTTCGAGATTTCAAGTTCCTTGAGTCCGTCTAATTCCGATATTGGCTCTAAAGACTCGTCCTTCACTTTTATATTTGATAAGCACAGATATTTTAAATTCTTGAGGTATCTTAAAGGTTGAAGCGTATTTAAATTTAATGAATTCCAAACCCCGCCTGACAATTGCAGCAATTCTAAACCAGTGTTTTTTTGCAAAGGGGCTATGTCATTCAACTTTGAAAAATCTGTTATGGATAAAGCTTTTAAAAACGTGTTTTTTGATAGATCCCATAAACTTTGTGCCTTTGTATTCCATTCAAGTGCCAATACCTCAACATCTTTAAGAGAACTTATCATTGATAAATCTTCTACTCTCAGTTCATGCACAAAGAGCATTTTGGGATTAACTAAACTCAAAATCGTATTGAATTCCTTTTGGTCCACTTTGTAAATCCACAATTTCGTCAGGTTAGAAAAAGATTTCAACCTTTCAATGTTTATTGTTTTCCCTGTAATTAACAAGTCAGTAGAATTTTCATCTACATCGGCTAAATCATGAACAACTTCTGGTCGTTTATCATGATGAAAAATATATTGGGGGTCTTCTTTTCGCATGCTTTTACCTCCACACCTATAATTAAGGAATATCCAAATAAATTTTATCAGTATTTTGGAGTCAACACATTATGATCTTTAGCATTTTCTACTATTTCTTATGGAGCAGTCATGGAGACTATCTGCTAGGCAGCGGACTTCTACCAATTGATATGCTAATTTTAGTAGATAATAAAGTTAGTAAAACGCCTATATATAAACAAATAAAAGAACTCTAATTCGTATACGAATTAGAGTCCTCATGATATGACTGATTTTATTTTTCTACCTTAAAATCTTTCTCGTTTAATGGGTATCTTGCTGCTCAAGCAATAGATCCATTGCGTAAATCGATTCGCCTTTCTCATCCAACAGAAAGTACACAATCAAAGGTTCTCCAAAAGCTGCTGTCTGTTGCGTGAACAAAACACATGTGAATTTTTCAATACCAACTGGCAGCTTTCTTTTTAATAAAGGGTGAAGAATAGGTGAAGCCCGAATTGTATCTACATCAACATCCCAACATTCGTTTTTTAAAGTTGGATATTGCTCTGATAACAATTGGTGTAACATGCCGGTCGTGAGCGCTGCTTTTCCATCGCATCCATCATTTATTATGTTGGTGTTATACATCCGACAGCTGTTCACCCTTTGAAGCGTTGATTCGTATTCCTTTTAAGACAAAGCGTTTCTGACCATCAAGTGTACAAGTGATCAATGTCAGTTCATTTTTCCCGCGATCCTTTAATACATCCACATCCGTCGGTTCTATCGTAGCAGAGCTGACAATTTTATATTCGTATGTTTCAGCTTGATGATGTAAGACGACTTTTTCTCCTTTAGGTACCTCTGGCAGCTGCCGGAAAAGGCGGTCGCCTCTATACCCTCTATGGCCTGCAATCGTGAAATTTCCTTCACCTGGCATTTGATGAGATTTGATTTGAGTCAATGCAATGCCTAAATTTTCTTTTGTTGTAACAGGCAGCACTTTTTCGTTTAAATCAATTGACGGGATCTCTAGCTCCATCACATCTCGCAGGTCTTCTTCTGACACAGTTAAATGTGGAATAGAAGAAAGGGCATCACTTTCATTTTCTTCAATCATCTTTAATGCCTGTTCCATTGCTGCTGTCTCTTGAGAAGTTCGCCACTCATATAGAAAAGGAACGGAGATGAGCATCAGCCCCGTGACCACCAAAAAGCTGCCTAATAAGGTTCTTTTTTTCATCAATACACTCGTTCCTTCCTCTTACTGAATGGTTCTTCTTCTAAGAACAAGAAGAACAGTTCCAGAAGCTACTAGTAAAATCCCTGCATACATCAAGTAACGCAGCCATTCTTCTCCAGTCTTTGGCAGCTCTCCGTTTGAGTCATGAGGCGGATGTTGATCCCCTTTATCTGAAGCTGGAGGATTCGTGTGGTCCTCTTCATTCTTCACTGGTGCATTTTTCACAATCATTGTCTTGATCTCCACTTCGCCCATTTGAATTGTAAAAGCGAGCGGTTTCTTTAAAGCTACATAACCATCTGGTGCTTTCGTCTCTGTGAGTAGATACTCTCCAGGTTTAAGCCCTTTGACAATGGCTTCTCCGTCTTTTCCTGTTGTCACAGATTTTATGGTTTTCCCAGCTTTTGTACGAATGTCAAAGGCTGCCCCTTTTAAGGTTCTATCTGTCTGCTGGTCTACCTTTATGATACGCAGACTTCCTAAGATCAAGTGATTCTTCGCTGTTAAATGAAGCGGCTTCTGCTGATTTTTCTCAATTGTGAACAGGATCGGCTTATTATCCAATTCATAACCATGAGGTGCTTTCGTTTCAACGAATTGATATTCTCCCGGTTTTAGATCGTTGATGTGAAGCTTTCCTTTTTGGTCCGTTACAAGTGATTTCTTCAACGTTTTTCCTTCTTTACTCAGAAGAGCAAACTCTGCATTTTCCAGCGGATGTCCCTCATCATCGATTTTGGTCAGTTCCACTGCTCCCGGCGTCAGTTTGTTGATCATTTCTACTTTTGCTGGTTTGTCTTGACCTAAACGAATCGTAAATGAGACTGGTGTCTGATCCAATTCATAGCCGGCAATGCTTGCTGTTTCGACAAATCGATAGGTTCCTGGCTTCAGTTGATCGACTGTCAGTTGACCGTTTTTGTCTGTCTTTAAGTCTTTCTGAATACGCTGATCATGCTCATCCATCAGATCGAAGGTCACCCCAGCGAGCAACTGACCATCCTCTCCTTTTTTCTGAAGCTTCACAGCACTTGTCGTCCGAATATTTTCTTTTGTCACTTTCACCAGTTGATTTGGGTTGAAATCAATTTTAAATTCTACTGGTTCTACATCTAGTTTATGTCCAAACGGAGCCTTCGTTTCAACCAATTGGTAAGCGCCTGGTTTCAAATCGTTGACAGTGATGATGCCTTTCTCGTTTGTTGTTAAACCTGACATCATTTCTTTGCCATCGTCATTGAAAAGTGTAAATTCTGCGCCTTTCAATCTTTCTTTTTCTTCCCCTATTTTTGTGAGTTCTACAGAACCTTTCTTGAGCTGATTGATTGCCTCCACTTGAATCAATTCTTTTTGACCTAATTCAACTTCAAAGACAAGTGGTTTTGTACTCAATTCATAGCCTTCAAGACTCATTCTTTCAACAAATTGATAGGTTCCAGGTTTTAGCCCTGTGAAGGTGATCTTTCCATCCTGATTGGTTGTAATTCCTTCTCCTCCTGCCACTATCTTTCCTTTATCATCAGATAGATCAAAGACAACCCCTTCTAATGATTTCCCATCTTCGCCTTTTTTGTGGAGCAGCACTCCGCCTGTTTTGCGGCTATTTTCTTTTGTCACACTGACCAGCTTCTCAGGGTTAAATGGAATAGCAAAAGTGACAGGTGTTTCGTCAAGCTCGTGACCGAATGGCGCCTTCGTTTCAACAAACTGATAGGTTCCAGGCTTCAGATCGTTGACGATGATCTTCCCGTTCTGATCAGTGACAAGACCTGTTTTCATCTCTTTTCCATTTGCATCTACAAGCTTGAATTCTGCTCCTTCAAGCACATCATCCTTTTCGCCGAGCTTCGTGAGCTGGACAGATCCAGTTTTGAGATCATTGATCACTTTGATTTCTGCCGGTGTTTTTTGTGCGATTTCGATGGTAAAAGGATAAGATTTATTTTTCTTTTGGTAACCATCAATACTCTCTGTCTCCACGAGCTGATATTTGCCCGGTTTGAGGTTATCAACCAAAAGCTTCCCATCTTCATCTGTTGTCAAATCTTTACGTACGACTTTGTCATTTTGATCCAAGACTTCAAATTGAACACCTTGAAGCTTCTTGCCATCTTCCCCTTCTTTTATCACTTCTAATGCACTTGTTTCATAGAAGTTCTTTTGCGAAATGACGATTGGTTCCTTTGGATCAAGTGGTACTTCAAATTTGATTGGCGTTTCATCTAATACATAACCATCGGGTGCTTTTGTTTCAATGAGCTGATACGTGCCCGGCCTTAGTTCGTTTATCGTGATCTTGCCATTTTCTCCTGTGACAAGCGAACCATTTAGCTCATGCCCATCTTGATCTAAAAGCTTGAACTGTGCACCTTCTAGTCGCTCTCCGCCTTCACCTATTTTGCTCAATTCTGCTGAGCCTTTGATGATGTCATTTACTGCAGTTACAATTGTTGTTTCTGTTTGATTTTCTTTAATGGTGAACGGCCATTTTTGCTGATTTAATTGATAGCCTTTCGGTGCGTTTGTCTCAACAAAATAATAGGAACCTGGCTCAAGATGTTTGAAAAGGATTTCTCCTTTTTCGTCCGTTTTCAAATCAGTTTGGACGGTATCTCCAGATTCATTTTTCAGTTCAAATTCTGCATTCTCTAATGCTACACCCGTCTCTTTGTCTTTTTTCGTTAACTTGACATGCTGGCGGATTTCTTGGTTTTGCACCGTCATGCTATTTCCTGTTTTCGCTTGATCTCCAGATTCGTAAGGCTGATCAATCGTTACATGGATCGGATCCTTGGTTTTAATATAACCATCAGGTGCTTTCTCTTCTGTCACGATATAATCACCATACAGAAGACGATCAAATCGAAGAGATCCTTCTTCATCTGTTGTCTTTGTACCAATGACGATGCCGCTCGCAGCATCTGTCAGAGAGAAGGTTGCTCCTTTTAGCGCTTTTCCAGTACTCGCATCTACCTTTTTAACGGTTAAAGCACCAATCGCTCCTGTGCCGTCCCCCATGCCAGCGGTGCGTTTGACCACAATTGAGGCTTCGGATTCCTTTTTGATTTCTTTTACATTTTCACCTCTAAACGTTACTTCGTTTTGAAGTGTACTTCCCACCTTATCTAAAATGAGAGATTGGTATTCTAAAATATATGGTCTCGTGATTTCTTCTTTAAATTTGATTTGAAAAGAATCTGGGTCGAATTCAAGGTCTAGTTCGTAATCCTTCCCTTTTTCCAGCTCTTCTGCTTTTGTCACTTGCCCCTTTTCATCTATTGTCGTCGAATAGAGATGAAATGAGTTTTCTATTATGGCTTGGTTACTGCTTGGATGGTCTATAATCGTCGCTTCTTGGACTGTTGATTGACCAAAATTGATATTCACTTTCCAATCAATAACTTTCCCTTGTTGATTTCCTGATTTGCTCGTGTATTTCCCTCCATTTGGAATGGACACCACAGCATTCACATCTGATTCTTTTGTCTGTCCATCATAAAGGGTCGCTTTATTTTCGTAGGTTTTCTGTACTAAATCCATTCCTTCAACACTTGTTTGATACGTGATTTTATAAGGGGAATCAATGGCTTTTTTGAAAATGACTTCGAAGCCTGTTTCTCCCTTTTCATTTTCAAGGAATTTGATGTCATAATGTTCTTTCGCTAATACCTCTTTTTCTTCTGCTCCATTTTCCCCGCCCTGTAAATCAAGCGAATAGACGGTGATTGAATCTTTAAGCAAACGCTGATTTCCTTGAATGAAATCCTCGATTCTCGCCTCTTCTAGATGTTTCAAATTATAGTTCACACCGATATTCCATGTGATCTCTTTTTTCTTTGCATCATAAGTTCCGTTCTTAAAACCATTTGACTGCGTGTATGTGTCAGGTGTGAAGACAGATTGATTTTCCTTCGTCAAATCCTTGCCATCTTCATTTACCCATTCAAGCTTTACATGATTACGCAGATTCTTTTGGTCTTTATCTGCTCTTTTTTCATAATCAAAAGACGTTGTATATGTGACGATATGTTCTGTCTTAATTTCTTTTGTAAATTGAATATCAAATCCATTTTCATGTTCAATTATTAGGTAATCTGTGCCTTCTTCAAGCACTGAATTGCCTGTCGTCACTTTTAAACTATCTTTTTGCAGCGTCAATCCTTCGTTTGTAAACGTATCTTTTAATATCAAATTGTTCATCGTTTGTTGATCTTTGTTGAAGGTGATACGCCATGGAATGGTCTTGGTCTTGTAATTCGGTGTTCCATGATTTTTCGTTAGGATTTGCTGGTCAATTCTTTGCTTCCCTTGTTTGCTCTCTTTGCCAGCTGTTACCGTATTGATGATCTCTTCAGCTTCAAAAACCCGCTCGGTTGCTTTTGTTTGATAGGTGATGAGATAAGCTGATTGAATATCTTGATTGAATTGCAAGGTAAACCCGTTTTGTTCATCCTTTTTTTGAGGTTGAACTACATAATTTTCAAACGCTTTTGTCCCTGCTTCGTTGCCATTTTGATCAATTGTGACTTCTTTGACTTGAAATGAATCAGAAATCAGCGCCTGTGTGCCATTAAAGTAGTCTTCTAACAAAGCATCCTTTTGAGCCAGCTTTTTTTCGTTATAGTTATATCGAATTTCCCAAGTAATCGTTTGTGTGACTGGATCGTAGTGAGCGGCTTTTTTATTTAAAGGACTGCCTCTTGTCACATTCACTGTGCCTTCTGCTGAACTGATCACTTTATCACCAGAAACAAGGGACGCTTTATTACGAAATGCAGACTGATCTTGATTTGTAATGTCCGTTTCATACATTAAACGGTAAGCTAGATGCACGTCATCTTTAAATTCAATCGTGAAATCTTGACCATCTGCTGTTTGGCCGATTGTGTAGTGGTTTTCGTCAAGCAGCTGACCAATCGATGTTTCCCCATTTAGCTTTGTATCAATACGATAAAGCTTGATTGAATCTTTTTTCAATGCCTGACCTTCTTGAATCGGATCTAATAGCTTCGCTTGTTTCACATCGTCTAAGTCCATATTAAAATCTACTGTCCATTGAATGGTTTCAGCATTGTAAGATCGATTTGGTTTTCCCTTTTTAGAGACGTTTGGACCATTTGGAATGTATTGAATCGGAATGGATACCGTATCCTTGCCTTCAATCGGGGTAATGATGACTTCTTTTTCTTCAGTGATGACTGTTTGTTGATCTAATTGCGTCCAAACTTGAAGTGTTCCATGGATATTTGAATATTGTTTAATAAAATCGGTGAACTCGATGGAGGCATTTCCGCTCTCATCTACAGAGAAATAACCAACGGTTGCCTGATTAAATTTCATCTCGAGACGATCGATTTTTTCGTAAATCACTAATTCCTCTGGAACCTTGAAATGGAATTCATCTCCGCCATTATAGCTATGCCCATTCGGGATGGCCCACTCATAGTTAATGGAAATCAGCGAGTTGATATCAGGTTTCTCAATTGAATTTCCTTCCGGATCTTCAAATATTAATTTCGCATCAGTGAGGAGATTTTCTTGTATCAGCGTTTGTTTTGTAACACTTTGCAGCCCTGCACGCTTAGACACGCTCACTTTGTTTTTTAGTAATTCATCTTCTTCGTTTTGTTTCGTTTGAGCGGCTTCTTGATTGTTAGAAGCTTTATCTTTCTCAGATGAGGTTGAGTCATCTTTTGGAAGGCTTTCTTCACCCTCATTTTGCTTTGTTTTCTCTTCTTGCTGAGTTATACTGGTGACATCGATGTCAATTGATCCTTCTAAATTTGGATCGATCTCAACATCTTCTTTAAATTTTACCGTCACTTCATTTTGTTTTGAAACGGTATACTCGCCAACAGGTATGTCACCTACAGTAATGGGTTCCTTCTGCTCCTTCTCTACCTGGATGGCTGAAGGAAGAGTGAAAACATACGGATATTGTTTTTTTAGATCAATTCCTTTTATTGACCAATGCACAGTGGCCTTTCTTACTTGCTGATCTTCCATGCTTGATAACTTGTTGCCTTCGCTATCAGCAAACTCAATATCCCCATAAATATTTTCTTGAATTTCTTTTGCTTGTGCCCCTGCTAAAGGCAAGACTCCTAATATACTAGACTGTATGACTAGCACCGCAATGAGTGCCAGCGACAATATTCTTTTCAATACATCCACCCTTTTCTAAAATTAATTTTCAACAATGATAAAAAAATCAGTTGTATACTGTCAGATCAATCACTCCGCTTCTGATCAAATATTTTCTAAAAATTGCACCTTAAGACCCTATGAATAAAATGAGTTGTCAATCATGAGTAGTGGATTCAATAACTGGATTGGGGTCCATAGAAATGGGGAATAGTGAGAGGGATCATGAAAGAATAAATATGAATTTTTCTATTGATACTTGAATGAACAATAAACGATGTGTACATGCATATATAAGCATGTATTCACATATAGTTCGTTCATATGAAACAAGCATGTATCATATGGTATGTATGGTTAGACAGTTCAGCATCTTATAGACCGCATTCCTTTCTACTCCCTTTCATATGGTAATCAAAAATCTGCTGCATTTTATTCTTTCATTTACCGTTTCAACAGCAAAAAAATAAACAAAATATCTAAAATGATCCATTTTTATAGGATTCATGGCTTACTTATCACCTTTTAAAAGAAAAATATGGAGAATTAACGAATAATATTTGTTTTCGTCTAATTTTTTTCTCTTTTATCATGAAAAGTGAAGACAAAACGATTTAGCCTAAATATTAAAATCATTTTATGCCTATTTAGAAAATCAAATGTTCTTTAAGTGAACTTCATAATATAGAGGCAAGCCAAGGGAAGGAGTTAGTTGTTTAATGGAGCTCATTGATAATAAATCAAAGAGATGGATAAAAATTTTAAAACTGCTTGTATCAAAAGATAAGTGGTGGAGCCTTCAAGAAATATCGAATGAACAAATCGGTTCGGTTCGTGCCATTCAAAGCGATTTAGAACAAATGAAGTCGTTCCAAACAGAGAACGGAGAGCCGTTAATCCACATAAAGCCAAGACAAGGCATATCCATTTGTTATACACAGACGATACGAGTCGACTACTATATCAAAGAAATTCTAAAAGATACGATTGAAATTCGATTGATTGATGGCGTTTTCTTTGAACAAAACAGGTCTTTCTATGAATGGATGGACATACTGAATATCAGTAGATCCACATTGTATAACACCATTCATAAAATCAATTCGCTTCTTATCTCGTATGACATTGAGTTACGACCAGATAGTATGCAGTTCCATGGAAATGAGAAGGAGATTCGTCAATTTTTTGTGGAATTTTTGTTTGAAGTCTATGGAAGCAGGCTTTGGCCATTCGATGATATTCAAAAGCAAGATGCAGTTGATTTTTTACAAAAGCTATTTCAGGTGCTCGAAGTCAATCTACCTGATGTGGCGATAGATAAATTTTGCCTATGGCTCGCCGTTTCCATACACCGAGTGAGGAAAAATTTTTCAATACGACGCAATTATAGGTACTCAATGGATAAGGAAAAACAAACATCTACAGCTAAAGGTATCTATAATCAAATCAAAAACTTGGAAGAACACGTTTGCCAAATGACAAAGGACACTTTTGGTGTTACGTTGGATCGTCACGAATTTGTCTTTTTACTATTGATTGAACCAGCTATTGGCCATTATAAATCAATTGAAACTGTCGAAGAAAAATTGACGTTCTTTCAATCGCATACACCACACCTCTTCGAAGCCATTCATTCCTTTATCAACCAACTGGAGTTGATATTTCATCAAGAGGTGGCTAATCGCAAGGCGATGACACTGATTCTTCTCCAATATTATGTGTATTCTAGGGAAATTACCGTAAGAGATGGATTCCTTTTCAAAAAGAAATCGAGGTATTTATCAGAGGTAAAAAAACAGCTTCCTTACTTCTATTCGAGGATTACTCATATCATCCAAGAGTTAAAAACAGACGATATACTTGCTTCTTTTGTGAAAAATGAACGAGAATTGATTCGTATCATTACTTCTAACTGGAGGGGGCTTGTTCATTTGGAAATGGATCGGAGAAACGTGTTGAACATTTTTGTCATTTCAACATTAGGTTATAATCATAGTTTGTTTATTGCGGATTTAATTAAATTAAGATTGCCTCCTCTCATTCATATTTTCACAAGTCCAGAAAATACATTAAATGAACAGACAATGGATCGACTTGGGATTGATATGATTGTGACCGATACTGAACTTCCTAATCAATTAGGACGGTCTACGCTGCTGATCAGCTCTTTTCCAACAAAGAAAGAAGTGGACAACTTGCACTCAAGATTGGTTGATATGACAAACTAAGATTCACCAAAAAAAAGCTGCTGAGGAGCTCTCTCAAGCAGCTTTTTGCTTCTGTATTAATGAAGCGCTATTTGTTCATTCATCAAATCAATAGCATAAAGCGATTGCTCATATTCATCTAATAGAAGGTAGACTTTGAGCGGTGCAGCAGTTTGATCTGTCTGCTGCGTGAATAGGACACAAGTGAATTTTTCGATTCCTTCTGGCAGCTTGCTTTTCAGAAAAGGATGAAGAATAGGAGAGATTCGAAGGGTATCAACATCTTGCAACCAAAGCTCATCTTGTAACGCAGGATAATGATCAACCAAAAACTGACGAAACACTTCCAATGTACTCAAGTTAGATATCCTCACTTTCTTCTATTTATAGCTTTAAGCTTACCTAAAACAAACATGTTCAACTCACCCTATGATCTCAGTCCGCCTATTTTCGCATACTACTAGAGACACAATGTCATTTTTTCTTCTAAAAGATTTGTAGATCAACTTTACTGTCATGAGTTTTCCATATGTATGACGTTTACTATATGAAATACGAATTCCCACCGATGGACCTATGATCATATTCTTATCTGTTTCTTTCGTGATGAAACGACAACTTCCTTCTACAAAATTCCATTTTTATTCTAAAAAGAGGAAAATAGGCCAAAAAAGAACAGCTGCTCACTGTTCTTTTAGAAGTTATGAAAGGTCTGTCAAAGAGAATACTTCGCCGCTCACTGCATCAACGCCATCATGACAGTCAAGCTTGCCGCATAAAACATATTGTTTTTGCACATCGTCATAGACATAGATCGGTGTAAGTTCGAGGCGTTCTCTCAATGTTTCAAAGGCTTCTTTCTGAGATATGGTGATTTCACTAGCTGATTGAGATGGATTGAGTATCCCGCATACTTGAAACATCTCTTTTTTATCTATGTAATTAATGGCTTCAAAAGTGCTGGCATCAATGAAGACCTTGATCTTATCCATAAATCCACAGCCTTCTTGCTCATTCGTTTTTAATATCGCTTCGATATAGCCATGATCACGGTGGAGTGTTTTAAGCACCCACTTCCCTGTATCCTTTGAATATTTTTGCGCCAAAAAGGTGCGAACCGCTTTGATACACTCAGCTTGCTCTTCTTTTGAGATCGGGAATGTATCTGGCGAAGGCTCCAGTGAGAAGGCTTGTTCAGCAGTAATGTTCTCGTTTATATTGATTTCCTTTTTTTCAAAGGCTTTGGTTAACGGTTCATTCCACTCCATGACCTGATTCATGTGTATACAATGTGTTTCTTCACGCCCAATTTCAAATGGTATCGTTCCTGTTCCATCGTTCTTGACATAAATTTCTTCTAACGCAAATATAGGGCGGATTCGATTCTGCTCGAAGGAGGGCCAATCAAACCGCTGCACTTGCTGCTCAGCTAAATCCTCGATCCTATCAATGGAAAGCACATATTCTTCAGCTCTTAGTCGTTTTTTTGCCATAAATGGCCCTCGATGTATAAAGTGAATGAGCTGCCCATGTTCATCCCATTTCACCTCGATTCTACCTGAAGGCGTCACTTTCACACCATCTATTGCTTCTTCGAAAAAAAGTTCCCCTTTCTCCTTTTGTTGCAAGTGAAAATGCTCACCATCAATCAACCCTGTTTCTTGTTCAATCCATTGAATGGCATGAGCTGGATAAGGGCTTTTAAATGTGACACCATTCTTCGCGAAGGTTTTATCCATGACAAAAATAACTGTTTCAACCTGCCCTGTATTCAAATTCACGTCAATCACGGCTGTGCCGTCTGGGTTTAGATCATCGTCCTCTGGTTCAGCTTCATGGGTGGGAAACCATTCCATATTCAATGTATACACCGTTTCATTGAACATATTGACGTAACGATGAAAACTGTGCCTTTTTAGATAGTAAAGCTCTAAGCCAAATTTCGCCTTTGTCTGATCGATCAGTTGTTGAATGTTTGCATTCATTTTTTTCACCTCAAAATGATTCAGTCTTATGGAAGAACAAAGATGACGATAAAGCCGAAGATAACGATCGCTGTTAATAATCCTAAAACCATTGACACCATGTTTGTTTTCTTTGTAAAGCCTTTTAATTCATGCTCTTCAGTCGACCGGTCGATTTTTCTAAAGCGAAAAAGCATGCTTAAATTAATAAGGGCTAGAGTTACAAATAATAAGAAAATTAAAAGCGTAGGTTGTATGTTTAAGAATGGATTTGTTACATCTTGGAAGCTGAATGACTGAAGGAACATCAGACCACTTAATACTACTCTTGAAATATTTTCTGCCTTCTTTTCTTTCTCCCACTCTTCCCCCAATTTTTCTTTTTCATAAATGGCTATCTGCTCGAAAAGGGGAATGAAAGACTTTGTTGATCCTTTTTTAATAAAACCATAAATACTTAGAAAGAGCATAATAATTCCTAAACAAAGAAAGAAATGTGTAAATCGAATGTCAGACATTTGAATCAAGATAAAAAAAGCGACGATTATGATACCGGCTATTAAATTAGAGACGATTATTTGTTTTGTCCTCATCTTTTTTAATGCAGCTTGTTCCATACAATACTCCTCCTCGTTTCAAATGTTTCTGTTAAGCGCTCTATCTCTATTACGATTTTATTGAAAAAATGTTTCAATATTTCCCCTTTCCATTGCAGAAATGGAAAGACGCCCATCATTCAATAGACGTCTCACCCTTCGTAATGAAATCATCACAGCATGTCTTGAGCAGCTGTTCTGTCTTTTATTTGCTCAGCTGCCAAACGTTTAAAATCCTCGACAGACAGCTGCTTTGAAGTCTTTTCTCCGTGCTGTCTAATATTTAGTGATTTTTCTTGCATTTCTTTATCGCCAATGACAGCGATATAAGGAATTTTTTGCAATTGTGCTTCTCTCATTTTATAGCCAAGTTTTTCATCCCGTTCATCGATTGTTGCTCTTATTCCGATACTTCTTAATTGCTGCTGCACCTTTAAGCAGTGATCAAGGTGAACAGTTGAGACTGGGATGATTTGTACTTGTACTGGTGCTAGCCATAATGGAAAGACACCCGCAAAATGCTCAATGAGAATGCCAAGGAAACGATCTAGAGAACCAAAAATGGCGCTGTGAATCACAACTGGCCGTACCTTTTCATTTTTTTCATTGATATATGTTAAATCAAATTTCTCAGGCATTTGAAAATCCAGCTGAATTGTGGCGCACTGATGGCTCCGCTGCAGGGCATCTTTAATATGAAAATCGATCTTCGGGCCATAAAATGCCCCATCTCCTTCATTTAGCTGGTAGTCGACCTTTAGACGATCAAGCACATTTTTTAGTGCTGTTTCGGATATTTCCCAAATAGCATCATCCCCTAAGGCTTTTTCTGGACGAGTGGATAGCTCGACTGAATACTCAAACCCAAATGTCCGATACACATGATCAACTAATTGGAAAATCCGTTTGATTTCAGCTTCGATTTGATCTTCTCTTAAAAAAATGTGAGCATCATCTTGGCAAAATGTCCTGACCCTGAACAATCCATTTAACGCTCCGCTAAATTCATGACGATGCACCTGACCAAACTCAGCCATTCTGATTGGAAGGTCTCTGTATGAATATAAGCTGTTTTTGAACATGAGCATATGCCCTGGACAGTTCATCGGTTTTAAAGCAAAGCTTGTATGGTCTACTTCTGAGAAATACATATTTTCATGATAATGATCCCAGTGCCCTGACTTTTCCCAAAGCTCTTGGTTCATCATAAACGGTGTACTCACTTCTTCGTATTGCGCTTTTCCTCGCACTTCTCTTGAAAAGGCCATTAATTCATTTCTGACAATCTGACCTTTTGGTAAATAAAACGGCATGCCTGGCGCTTCTTCTGAAAACATAAAGAGGGATAACTGTTTCCCTAATTTCCGGTGATCACGTTTATTTGCTTCTTCCATGAAATGAAGATAATCAGCTAGATGATTTGGATGCTGAAACGCTACACCATACACTCGCTGCAAGACATCCTGATTGCTATCTCCCCGCCAATAAGCCCCTGCAACACGTGTTAGTTTAAATGACTTTAAGTACCCTGTAGAAGGTACATGCGGCCCGCGGCATAAATCTACAAATTCTCCTTGCTGATAAACTGTGATGGCTTCTTGAGAGGGTAACCCTTTTAAAATATCCAGCTTATATGGATCATGTGCAAACAGCGCTTCTGCTTCTTTGTAAGAGACCTCTTTTCTTTGGATGGGATGATTCTCATTTATGATGTTTTTCATCTCTTTTTCAATTTCTTCCAAATCCTCTACGCTTAATGTTTGATCGAGCTTCATATCATAGTAAAATCCATTTTCAATGACAGGTCCGATCCCCAGTGTGACATTGTCATATAACCTTTTCACAGCCTGGGCTAATACGTGTGCTGATGTATGGCGCAGCACTTCAACCCCTTCTTTTGAATCAAGTGTGACAATAGACAGCCCAGCATCGCTGTTTAGCTTTTCACTTAAATCAACCATTTGATCATTGACCTTTCCCGCCACTGCTTTTTTTCTTAAGCTCGGACTAATATGGGAGGCAACATCTGCAACAGTCGTACCTGCGGGAAACTCCTTTATCTTTCCATCTGGAAATTGAATCTTCACCATGTTTTCTCTCATAACTGACACACCTTTCCTATTTTTTGAAATAAAAAAAACACACCCATCCCTCATAGAGGGACGAATGTGTAATCCGTGGTTCCACCCAAATTCCCATAACGCGTATTCGCTTTATGGCTCTGGTGCCGTAACGCGGCATTGACGGTATTGGATACTGCAATTTTCCCCAATACAGCTCAAAGGTGGTAAGACAGCTTTTCTGCGTTAGGAAGATTTCAGCGTGACTTCCCTCTCTGGTAACCGATAAAAGCTGCTCATGTCCTTTTCAAAGCAATGATCCTATATGAGTGTACAAAAAAACACACCCATCCCTCATAGAGGGACGAATGTGTGATCCGTGGTTCCACCCAAATTCCCATAATGCGTATTCGCTTTATGGCTCTGGTGCCGTAACGTGGCGTAGACGATATTGGATACTGTAATTTCCCCAATACAGCTCAAAGGTGGTAAGACAACTTTTCTGTGTTAGGAAGATTTCAGCGTGACTTCCCTCTCTGATAACCAGTAAAAATGGCTCATGTCCTTTTCTTCGCTTTTAATTTCTCCATATCTTACATGATGATGATGGATGATGTAAAGGATTATTTTGTGCAGTGATAACGAAATTCATTCTTTAAATGTAATATTGTGTGTATTCACTTGGGCTGTATTCAATTTCAAACGCAGGAGATAAGGCTCGTTTCACTTCTTCAGTGATTCGCTCTCCTTCTTGATTGAACTTTCTTTCCATGTCTACGCCATTTGGCTGCAAATCATCGGTTTCTTCGTCAAACCAGCGGCCATACTGTATATTCCAATTCCATAACTTTGAGAAAAGAGTATCACTCATTGGTACATCATCTCTTTCTAAATGACATTGACAATGCCCGCAATGAAAAGGTTCACTACCGTAATCTCCTTCAATTTTCACAAAAGGATGATCCTCAAACTCTCGGCAGCACACCCATTTTTTGAAGTGCTGACCGAACTCTGTCAGTTTAATCGAGTAATAACGCATGGAAGTTCGTTTTCCTTTCATGTCAAACATCCCTTGATCAATTAATGTCTTCAATCGATATTCAATAAAATCATCACCGATATACTGATCTAAATGACCAATGACTTCTCCTATTAAGCGTGGAGTGACGATATACTCCTCTTCTGGCGCGGACTGATGAAGCCGCTTAGCCATTTTCACTAAATAAGCATCAAATTCATCTTCTGGTACGATGATCACTTGTCCTTTTTGCCATATCCGCAGCGTATGATTTTCTTTAGCAAGTGAAACCCATTCGTTTTGTAATCTTTCTCTCTCTTCTTTTGTCACTGGGTGAATATGCGATTTACTCTCATACAAAATTTTAAATTTTTCAGATGCGATTTCTCCGGAATGTCGAAGGATCATTCTTCTTGTATTCGTATTGAACAGCTGATCAAATGCTGTCGTTATATTGATTACAGACAATTCAACCCTTTTCTCTTTTAATAAATAGACGGCATATCGCAAGCCAATTTGCTCATGTGCATTACTGCCTGTCCAGATGAGTATACGACTGCCAGCTTTTATTTCTTTTATTTGCTGAAGCATTCTATGCTGATCGTTGACCATGTCATCAAAATAGCCAAATTCATTTGACATCACGTTACGCAGCCACTCTATACGGTTCGCTTGTCCTTCATGTTCGTGTAAATGTAGAAGTGGCCCAATTGAATAAATATCATCAAAAGCGATGACATCATCTATTTGTTTTTGCTTCATTTCACGTATTGCTTGTTTTAAACTACCGGCAGCTGCCGCCCCAAATATGATATGTATCATCATCCGTCTCCCTTTATCTTACAGTTTATTTCATCTTCACCTATTCATGGTTCTTGCGTCAATTCTATTGAGTCAATTTCATTCAAAAGTATGACAATGAGATGATCAGGTATTTACAGAAGTAATAAAGCAGAAGTGAAGAGATAAAAATTTTTATAAAAAAAGCCCAGGAAATGGGCAAAGGAACTACCCTAAATAAGTAGTTCCCACAATACAAAACTAAATTTGTATGTTCACTAGTGAAATCGTTCATGTTACCTTACTTGCTCCATCACCTTCAAACTCTTCTGCTGAGAGATTCGATCAAACGCCACCATCAGAATGGTCATGAGTAAAGCGAGAAGAACCGTTCCAGCGCTGATCCAGCTTAGGTTCAATATAGATGTCCTGCTTAGTACAAGACCTCCTAAACCAGAGCCTAAAGCAAATCCGAATTGAATAAATGATGTATTGACACTTAATGCGATATCAGGAGATTTCGGTACAAGTGTGACAAGATATAGCTGCTGAGCTGGCGATGTGCTCCATGTTGCAATCATCCATATCATGATCACCGCCACCATGACCACGAGGTTCCCTGTCACAAATGCTAGCAGCATAAGCATGATGATTTGTAGAATAATTCCGGAGAAAATCGTGAATGTTGGGCCTTTTTTATCTGCTGCTACCCCTCCAAGACTGGAGCCCAAAAAGCTGCATATTCCCGCTAGTAATAAAATGCCACTGATTTCTGTAATGCTAAGGTTTGCTGATTCTTGCAGGAAGGGCGTTAAATAGGTAAATAAAGTGGAATATCCCCCAACATAGAATAGCGTCACTGCCACTGCCAGCAAAATTCTCTTATCTTTTAAAATTGATAACTGCATACCTAGCGTCACCGGTTCTTGTTCTTTCATAGAAGGGATGCGCCTATATACAACAATCAGCGGAATGAGCGTGATCAATCCAATGGCTGCAAATAATGCTTTCCATCCAATCATGCTGCTTAGAAATGTCCCGATTGGCACACCTAAAACCAAGGAACTGCTTAATCCCATTAAAATGATGCCAATGGCTGTTCCTCTTTTTTCTCGCTCGACAAGACGAGTAGCCACAGCCATTGCCACCACAATGGCCGTCCCTCCACTAATTCCTTGTAAAATCCTTGTCATCAGCACCATTTCAAACGAATGGCTGACACTTGTGAGGATATTACTTAAAGTAAAAATGATCAGCATCCATGATAATATTTTTCTGCGGTCGATATTGATGGTTAGTGCAATGACAATCGGTGCGCCGATTGCTGCTGAGAGCGCTAAGGATGTGACCAATAAACCAGCAGCTGATGTCGTGACCTGTAAATCATCTGCGACCATTTGAATAATCCCTGTAATGATATATTCGATTGTTCCGATTAAGAAGGCTGCTAAAGCAAGTAAATAAACAACGGCTTTATTTTTCATCGTGAAGTTTCTCCTTTGGGCAATGTTTACACTTCATTTTTTATAGGAATTTGTATTTCAATGAGTCTTCCTTCTTCATTTTCAGACAATGGGTAATAAATCTCTCTGCCAGGCTGATCTTCTTTCACGCGGTATCCGTTATTTTCGATCCATGTCGCCAGGTCAACACAAGCAGATTGTGCAAATGGAGAATCTGAATGAAATAGGAGCGTCGCCATGGTTTCTTCAGCTGGTAACGTGCGCATCGTAATTCCCTGAGGCAGAGAGCCCCTTAACGCTTTAGCGGAATACCCAACCTGAAATTCGAACTCACTTTCTTTAGCAAGTGATTCCCTCCACAGCACGATTTGTGGCTCAGAGTTCAATTCTTGCGGATGTTTTTGTAACAAATGATGAAACGTTTCAAAGAATGATGGGATTTCGTCAACAGTTCCGTTGACTTGAAAAGACATGATGTGTTTGCTTTCAACCGATTTGATGATGACCTCCTGCTCTTTTTCAACACACCCCTCTCGTTTGATGAGGTGCATCCGCTCCTTAATACGCGCTAATTTCTGCTGTTCTCTCTCGATCAATTGCTGAATCTCACTCTCTTTCAAGAGAAACATGCCCTGAATCTGGTCGACAGAAATATCTTCACGAAGAAGCTGACTCATTTGCTTTAACGTAAAACCTAATTCCTTGTATAGAAAAATCCGATTGACCTCAAGCAGCTGCTCAGCTGAGTAATACCGGTATCCAGAATCTTGATCGATCTGTTTAGGCTTTAATAAATCGATTTGGTCATAATACCTTAAGGTTTTGACAGGGACTTTACTTAACATAGAAAAATCACCAATCTTGAACATCCTGATCTCCTCCGTTTTGTTGATCTGATCAAAGTATAAACCTTTCAGTTAAGGGGAAAGTCAATAGAAGTTTTTCATTTGCATAATCATTTGATGAAGTTGAATAAATTTTTCAAAAGCGCAAAAAGCCTAGATTTCTCTAAAATCTAGGCTTTTCCCATTATCCTAAAATTTTTTCTAACAATCCCATCTGCTCAACAATCTTCATATCATTCATAAATCATTCCAAACTTACTTTATTCTCTTTTTGTAAGTCTGTTGAATAACCTAAGCATATATTAAAAATACGATCTAACCTTTCTCCGTCTCCACTATAAAAATAATTCGTCAATACTCCATTATTTTCACTTGCAAGAACCACAACTGTAGCCATCTCTAATACATACTCTATATCTTCTTTAGAAATCGTTCGATCTTTTTTCTTAGCACTCATGAATTCATGACTATGAATAGAACGAATCCTACCTTCAAGTAAATTGAGTATAGACTTCTTATAAATGACATACACACTGTGAATATGACTTTTATCAGGACAATAGGGATCTTGTAAAATGAATTTTATACGCTCATCTTCTTTTTCAATTTTTATTGCATCAAGATCATATAATAAAATTTGATCAATTTCTTCTATTTTCATAGGAGGAAAAGTATCGGCTGCATCTGTTTTATTTTTCATATGATCACTCCAATAATTGAAATAAACCGCTCTTACTCCAAACAATCCAATCTTTCAAGACACTTCAACATGTTTCCACTTTTAAAGAAATTGAATATGGCTCCTTCACTAAATCGCTCAGCTCTCAAAGCCCCCATGATGAGAGCAAGTACACACTGCGCATTTAAATTTGAAATGTCCACATGCACCATATCGTTCGTTCCCCATTCAATGCCAATTTCTTTGAGGATTTCTCTATAGTGGGTAAGTTCCATTTCTTGATGCTGTTCTGCAAAGGTATAGACATCTTCAATAAAGCGTTGGACCGTTTCGGAATAATTCACAAAGGGCATCTGGATTGGGCGTTCAGCTGTTCCATCATTTTCCTGGTCGATCACCCATTCTCCGATATGGTCCTCGTGAAGCATCGGTATGTATTTTGTTAGAATCTCGAATTGTTTCATGGTTATCCTCCTCTATTTTTTTAGAATGCTTTCAAGCCCGACAATAATAAAAGGAAACATTTTCAGGCCATGTATCGTGCATACAGGAGTGACATTAGTTCAGAATTAAGCTGGAGCCTTCAAATAGATCGAAGGCTCCATTTCCAACTAAATTGCTTTAGCTAAAATCATAAATCGGTGTTGTTTTGCGTCAAAATAACCCTTTTGTTCAATGGTTTTATGAATGGTGTATAATTCATCCTTGAAATTACTTATTTCAAAACCTGGCACTTGCCAAGGAATTGCTTTTAGATAATACACCAATGCTCCGATATCATAAAATCTTAGAATGGGGAACTCTTCAGCACTTTTCAACACCTCAAAATGATTCTCCTGTATCTCTTTTAAAGCTAGCTTTAAGTTCCAATCAATAAATTCTTCATTTATTGGTACCCTTAGATTCTCATTAATCTCTATGCAATCGAGTCCACCGACTTGTTGAGTTAGAAAAATACCTTCTTTCGAGATAATTCTTCTCACCTCTTGAGATGAAAATGACTCATGTTGATTGATGATAAGATTAAATTTTCCAGTCTCAAACGGCAAATTTTCATCATTAGAAATTTGAACTACCTTAACTCCTAAAGGGGTTAATCGTTCTTTTGCGACAGGTACATTAGGTAAGTAACCTTCTGTAGCATAAACTGATGTTGGAAAAGGTCTTAATTTTGATAAAAACTCTCCACCACCTGTTCCCATGTCCAGCATTGATTTTGCACTTTGAACAAGAGAAGTAGCTATACTACCATATGACCATGAAAGCAACTCACTTTTCATTCTTCCCGTTTCAGATATGAATGAGAAATCCCACCCAACAAAAGGTGCATCTGCTTGTTTTATAAATGAAGAAAACTGTTTGTCATTCATCATAATCCCTCCAATTATCATTTTGCAGTTTTAATGATTAAATAATTGGTGGGCCTCTTACGAATATATAAAGTTGTTATATTTCATGTTCTTTTAGTCTCATATTTAATCACTCCCTTTAAAAATACTTAAAATTATATTTAAAGAGGACCTTGCCGAAGACCTTGTTTTTAACATTTATTTTATATTCATTCAGCTGATATTTGAGTGAAACAATAAAAAAATTTGTTTGAGAATCGAGAACTCATGATGGGTGTCTCATTATAGAGGACTAGGTGCAAGATAAGGAGGAAATACGAAATGGGAGCTTAGAAAAAAATAAAATAGATTGTTAGTTTTTTATTCATTTAGATGCTTTTACTCTCGCGCCAATTGTCAAAAGCTTGGTCTAGTGATATTTTCGCTCATTTAACTCCGAAAATGAAAGTTAGAACAGTAAAAAAGTTCAGCGATTGATTACATGGAATCAGAAGGTTAAGTAATCAAAAGGGCTAAAGACACCACACACTCAACATGCGGCGTATAAATCATCTAGCTCGTCAACTTTTTTCGACCTTCACAACCAGTATAAACTAAAATCTTAATAATCACGAAAAAGAATATACGTTCTCAAACCTTTAGATCAAATGTGGTCAATTATGTGGTCGGTGGTCAAAAAAAGCTATCCATAAGGACGGCCGGGTGTGAGTAATATAAGAAGAAGTTAATCATTGAAATATATACGAATTTTTTAAAACCCCGTTTCCGCGGGTAAACCGTATACTCTAATTATACACCACATTTAGATACCGAACAAATATTCGCTTATAATCTCAAGTGAGGTGGATGAAATGTAGAACGAAGAAAAGATCGAAATAGGTGGAAGATGAAATTCATCTTGCCAGAACATAATGAGGCATTAAGACAACTGCATCTTGCAAAAAAAATTGAGCGACTAGTTTTAAGCCCGGAACAATTGGAAGAGTTTGAATATACAATAGCGACTGCTATGAGCGAAGACTTGGCTCTGAATTTCGATCTATTTGATAATGGGTTTGTTCGTGAGATCACTGGGAAAGTCGGGTATGTGGATCATCTAAGAAAAGAATTCAGGGTTAAGGATGATCGTGGCGACACAAACTTTATACGGTTTGCAGATATTTTGAATGTAAAAACACCCTAACATTAGTCAGGGTGTTTTTATGTGCTTGTACATTATTCATGAGCAGGAGCAATTTTGGCTACTGGCGCACCACAAGTTAGCATGAATATGAACACAACGGTAGGATGAACAGCTGCACCCGCAAGACCAATAGCGCCTGCTACCGCCAACCAATCTCCCCTGTCTATTGATTTTTGTACATTCTTTAAAGTACCTCTAGCGATACCAGCTGCATCTTCAATACATCTCGTAACAGTGTTGCTTTGAGTGACAATTTCTTGATTCATTAATTTTGCAAAAGCGACCATTCCATCTTTCACTTCATCCGAATAAGGCGATTTTGCAAGCTCTTCCTCATTAATGACGAAGCCTTTTTCTTTTTCAGAAATGATAATCTTTGTGAAGATGTATTCAATTTCTTTTAAAGACGTCTCAATTTGCTCTTCTGTCAAACCTTCTAATCCCTTTGTGCTTTGCGTCTTTGCAGAAGCAGCTGGAGCAAAGGCAGTCACAGCTAGAACTAATGCTAACATTAAAAATATCAATCTTTTCATATTAACTCCCCCTTTTTTTAACCAAAATTTACTTTATCATACTTTTATGTAAAATAAAGGTTTTTAAGAGAGAGTTAAAGTTTTCTTGCAAATATCGACATTTTGCGACACGTTAACCCCACATAAATAAAAGGAAGAATGATAGCGCCCAAGTAAGTATACCAAGCATTACAAAAAATTTAAGAAAACTTTCGTACTTTGTAAGAGGACGTTCCTTCTTTAATTTAGACAATCGCCAATGAAGAGCATAACCAGAGAACAAAAGAATTAATTGACCAATTTTTGATACGTCTTCTAATATATCTATACCATTCATTATAGTTCACCTCACATTAGAAAATAAATAAAGTAGACTTGTAGAGAGTCTACTTTTTTTAAAAATCACCCAAAGTATCCGTTTTCTGCAGTTTGAAAATCCGAGGAATTTATATGTACTGTAGCTGTGATCCCCATTAATAAGGTAAGGCTCAATATCGTAACTTTAAAGTGATTCATCAATTCCCTCCTCTTCTATTCAGCACAATTTAGACTTATTATCGCAGATAGCATATTCATTTTCCAACATTTATGTAAAAATAAGCAATAAGAAGCATGATACTTGCTAGATGGAACATTACTTTTGTTTCTTGTTTTGCGATATACCGAGAAAATATAACAATTTTGCTGATGAACATTTTGTATCTAATAAACACAAATACCCCCCTAACCTTCATGATTAGGGGGTGACTTATTTCATGAACCGTTTTACTGCATCCGCTGTTTTTGATCCATAATAGCCGTTAATCCCATTGTTTTTCGCGCCCTTATCAGGATGCGGCTAGGCCATTCATCTATTAAAATGACTGGTGATATTTATGCTCACGTAACACCAAAAATTAAAGTTAGAACAGCAAAAAAATTTGGCGATTACATAAAATTAGAAGGCTAAGTGGTCAAAATGTGGTCATATGAAGGTTTGTGGCTCTTTAACCCTTATTATTTAAGGGCTAAAGACACTACACACTCCACATGCGCCGTATGCGGGAACATATCAACTGGCTGCATGTATTCGATTTTGTAGTCTTTTGACATGTATTCAAGGTCTTTTGCTAGTGTGGATGGGTTGCAAGAGACGTAGACAAAGCGTTTTGGTTTGACTTGTTTGACGGTGTCTAAGAAGGTGCGCTCGCAGCCTGTTCTTGGCGGGTCGACGACGATGACGTCAGGACGGAAGCCTTCTTTGACCCATTTTGGCAGCCAATGTTCAGCTGTTCCTGTCACATAGGTCGCGTTTTTCATGCCGTGTTTTTTGGCATTTTTCTTAGCATCATCAATTGATTCTTTGATAACATCCATTCCTCTTACTTCTTTTGCGCCATCTGAGAGCCACATCCCAATGGTTCCAACGCCGCAATACGCATCGACAACCTTTTCTTTGCCAGTCAGTTTGGCCGCTTTTTTCGCTTCATCATAAAGCTTTAGCGTCTGCTTCGGATTCAATTGGAAGAAAGCACGTGCACTTAGTTCGAAAGAGACGTCTCCTAAAAATTCTTGGATGACCATATTGCCAGCTAGGTGAGATGTTTTATGGCCGAAGATGACTGATGTTTTTTCGCCATTGATATTATGCATAATGGACGTCACTTCAGGCAGACGTTTTTGAATGGCTTCGGCAATTTCTTTTTTCTTTGGAAATTCAGGTTTTGATGTGACAAGAACGACCTGTACTTCCCCTGTTTCAAAGCCGACACGCACGACAATCGAACGCACGTCGCCTTTTCTTGTCCGTTCATTGTAAACAGATACGCCGAGCTTCTCTAAAATTTTGCGAACAACACCCGTTGTTTTGTTCGTTTTTGGATGCTGCACGATACATTCCTTGATCGGTACAAGCTTATGAGAATTCAGTCCATAAAGTCCTGCAATGATGTCCCCGCTGTGAGAACGTCCTACTTGGAACTGACTTTTGTTTCGGTAATGCCACGGGTCTTCCATGCCGATCGTTGGCCTGATATCAAGCTTTTCAACCGATAGCTTTGTATGGCGCTCCATTGATTGAATGACAATATCACGCTTTTCATTTAGCTGCTGCTCATACGCCAAATGCTGAAGCTGACAGCCGCCGCACTGCTCGTATACTGGGCATGGCGGTTTGACTCGATGCTCAGAGCGCTTTCGCACTTTCCTGACCGTACCTTCTGCATATTTTGCTTGGACATTCGTTGCTTCAACCACCACTTCCTCACCTGGAAGCGCGCCTGGGACAAAGACCACTTGTTTTTTAAAATAACCGACCCCTTCTCCATTAATGCCAAGGCGTTTAATGGTAAGCGGGAACTGCTGTCCCTTTTGCAAAAGGGCACCTTGCTGTTTTTCTTTCACTTTATTCTCTCCGTTCTATTTAAACCATTGATAGGTTGTCTTCATTTTATTCCATCTCCTTAGTATATCACGTCTTGGACAAAGAGAGAAAATGCCTTTCATTTATTTATCTGTCTCAATGCTTCTCCATAAATATAGAGAAGCGTAGCTTAAATATGGAGTCCATTCCTTGCTTAGCACTGCCATCTCTTCTTTTGTCGGTTTTTCAGGCAGGTCGAAGTGCTGTTTGATTGCATTTTGAATGCCGATATCTGCCATTGGAAAGAGATTTGGTCTTCCAAGCCCATTCATGAGCACATTTTGAACCGTCCAAGGTCCAATCCCTCTAATCGGAAGCAATCGCTCTTCTACCTCCAGATCAGATAAATCGTGTAATTCCTCTAAACAAAGAGAGCCGCTCACAATTCGTTTCGATACATCGATAACATATTCTGCTTTTCGCTGACTAAACTGCAGCTTTCTCAAATCCTCTGTTTCAAGAGAGGCAATGGTTTCTGGTAAAGGATCAAACCATACACCTTCTATTTGCTCGCCGTACGTATGGACAAATCGTTTCGTGAGCTCGTAAGCAAACGAAAGGTTCAGCTGCTGATGAATGATGCATTTCATGAAACAATGATATAAATGAAAATCCAGCATGAGTGGCGTTCCGATATGCTCCTCAAAAATGGGCGCTAAATTGGTTTGAGAAAAATGGTCTTGAATCATGTGTAATTGATGCTCCATGCCAAATATCCGTTTTACCTCAGAAAGAAGGGGTTCCTCTGGGCCGTTTGATCGCACCCGGAACATAGGCGCATCTATTGTTCCAGTAGCTTGAACGATGACCACATACGGTTTTTGCTCCAATCTGATCGGCACTTTGATTTCTCTTTGACTCAAATCGACTGCTTTTAATGGATCACTTGATAAGCGTCTAAGCACTTGATCGAAATGATACGGCGGCTCTATCACCAGCTGTTTTTCCCACATACATGTCCTCTTCCTTTCTGCCAACATACGCAGATGTAATTGTTTCATTTTGCATGAATGATTCTCTTTATTGAATACTTTTTAACATAAAGAGTACAAGAATTTATCAGTTATATCTTCCTTATTTGTGGTCATTCTCCTTTTGGATAGACGAAAGTTTTTAGTCGAATTCAGCTAACATTCGACAGCAATCTTCAACATTTTAGGATCATTTTCCTTAAATTAGAAATAGAACCTCTGGGTGATATCTTCCTCCCTGAATATATTTGTATAATTATGACATATCAAGGAGGTGAACAAAGGAATTAGCGGATTAGGCAATCATTTGTTTTATCTTGCAAGAACATATTTACCTCATTGATAACCGGCTTCACCTAGTTTCACATTTTACAAAAAAGAAGACCCAAAATTAAAAAACAAAGGAGATCCGACCAATGAAAAAAACCATTCTTTCTGTTGCACTTGCCACTGCTGTTTCTTCGACACTGCCATTATTCGCTGACGCTGCTGAGCCAAAAACTTCAGCACCTGTTTCTACTACACTTCAGCAAACTGTCTTAAACAAAGCTGCTGCTGAAGGTAAAGCTGGCACTACGGCTAGCCCTAATGTTAACGTAAACTTTGATGTTCTTGGGATTGCCAATGCCATTGTAAACGCAGTAAACGCAAATGCAAACCGTTCTGGATTCGTGAAAAGCGTCATGGAAAGCACATTCTACGCTGCTGGCGGCAGATATAATGTCATGGTCTTTAACCTAAGCCAGAACTACGAAGACCGTTTTAACGGCGTCAAAACTTTTGCTACTGCTAATCTTGGTAATGTTGTTTACGGAATTTGGGTATTCGAAAGCGGTACATTTAAAAACAACGGCGATGGCGGCTGGGATAACTGGGCGTTTAGAGGCTGGTTTGACCGTCAAGATAAATTCGTTACGTTCCATCGTCCTTAATTCTCGGTTTTATCCATCAATCATACACGCACATTTAACCGATCTCTTTCTGAGATCGGCTTTTTTATGTAGAAAACGTATAAGTTCACCGACGCTGCTTCATGATATAATGCAAGTCTGGAGGGGTGCACATGCTGAGAAAACTTGCAGTAACAAAAAACGGCGACTTGATTGAACATGCAACAATGCAGCAGCTTTCAAGCCCCGAAATCGCCTGGTATTGGATTGATTTTCATGCACCAACGGAAAAGGAAGCAGCGCTTTTGAAGGAATATTTTCAGTTCCATCCGCTTGCGATTGAGGATTGCTTCCATTATTTGCAGCGGCCGAAGCTTGATTTTTATGAGGGTTATTTATTTTTCGTGCTGCATGCCCTTAATCAAAAAACGCTGCGTTCTGAGGAAGTTGATCTGTTTGTTGGTGAAAACTATATCGTGACCTTTCATTTAAAGGAAGCGCCATACATTGAGCGTGTCATTCGAAAGCTCAAGGGGTCTGATAAAGAAAGAAACAGCGGACCTGAGCATATTGCCTACATGCTGATTGATCAGCTTGTTGATGATTATTTCCCTATTATTTATCAAATAGAGGACAGGCTGAATGAAATTGAGGATGAAGAAGGTCATAAAACGTATGGCACGTTGATGAACGAAGTATTCGGAATCCGATCCGATTTGCTCAAACTGCGAAGAACGATTATCCCGATGAGGGACCTTTTATATCGGATTGTGAACACAAATACGATGAAAAGCGATACAAACCGCCAAGCGTATTTTAATGATATTTACGATCATCTTTTGAAGCTCACAGAGATCGTTGAGTCGAACCGGGACATGACAGCGGATTTACGAGACAGCTATCAGACGCTGAATTCCAACCGGATGAATGCGATTATGATGACATTGACCATTGTGTCGACCATTTTTATTCCACTGACCTTTATTGTTGGGGTGTACGGAATGAACTTTGACAACATGCCTGAATTACATTGGAAATACGGCTATTTTGGCGTGCTGATTTTCATGGGTCTGCTCGTTTCGGGTATGCTTTTGTGGTTTAAACATAAAGGGTGGTTTAGGATTTTTAAATAATGTTTGTTCAGTTCATCCCCCTCTTTTGTTTCAGCGTAAAATCAGAGAAGGATAATCAAAAAGCCTGCAGATCTTCTGCAGGCTTCTTTCTATAGCTGAGGCAGATGCCATACTTTTTCAAGCATGAGATCGTCTAGGCTTTTAAAGGAATATCCTTGTTTTTTCAGAGCGGTGATGGCATCATCCAGCGCTTCGGCATTGTCTCTTGAGACGGTATGAAGTAAGTAAATGGCACCTGGGTGCGCCTGCTTCATCATTTGATCATAAGCATACTGTTTTCCTTTTTGATGATGGATATGCCAGTCTACAAACGCTACTGACCAGAAAACAGTTTGGTAGCCGAGCTGTTTCGTTTCTTTTAGTACCCTTTCACTGAACACACCGCGCGGCGGACGAAGATAGAGGTTATCTTGTTTTCCTGTGATTTTGTACACAGCTTCATTGACACGGTCCAGTTCTTCTTTGATTTCTTTCGTACTTTTTGTTGTTAAATCTGGATGATGATAGGAATGGTTGCCAATGATATGACCTTCTTGTGCCATACGTTTGACAAGCCCGGGCTGGTCCTTTACAAAATGACCTGTCACAAAAAAGGTGCCTGGTACTTGATGTTTTTTCAGCACGTCTAAAATTTTGGGTGTGTACCCATTTTCATAGCCGTTGTCGAAGGTAAAATAAATCTCTTTCTTTTTCGTGTTACCTAAATAGAAGGCATCATACTTTTTTAAGAGTGCCGTCAATTCTTTGCCCACATCCGGCGGCCTGTGCTCTTTGCTTTTCGCAAATCCCCAGTGGATGGGCTTATTAGACACGGCTCCTGCTTCTGAAAGAGGCATGGAAACAAAAAGCGCACATAAACAGATCAGCATGAATTTTTTCATTTACGTCACTTCCCGGTTTTTCTTCTATTGTGCAGAATAAGACCGAGACTCATACACCGATTCACCTGCCAATTTAAAGAAAAAAGCCCGCATTGCGCGAGCTATTCTTCCTTCCAATCATTTTTAAACCGTTCATATTTCGCTTCCAGGTCGTCAATCATCTGGATCAGTCTGTCTATATCCTCAACGTCTGTTGATTCGGGATCTAATGAATCAATCACATTCATAAACATATCTAATCGGTTCTTTAAATAATCAACCTGCTGCTCTTTGCTGTCTGCTGCCTTGCCCATCGATACACTCCCTTTAGCGTTTGTTTATAGCTTATCTTTTTTTCCCTTGTAAATCAATTGTGTCCCTCTTGCGTATAACCGTGATGAGGCTTAAAATTAACTGTTGGCGGGTCTACGTTTGCCCGAATGAAAAGGAGATAGATACCATGAACCAAAAAACAGCACTTCGTCCGATCACACCTGCATACGACCCTTGGGAAGCCTATCTCGATGTGCAGGATTACGGAGAAATGAAGCTGACAAATATTGAATTTACGACAACAACGCTCTGTAACATGAGATGTGAGCATTGTGCGGTCGGCTATACCTTACAGCCTAAAGACCCGAATGCGCTGCCGATCGATTTGTTACTCCGACGTTTAGATGAAGTTCCGCTCCTGCGCTCACTCAGTATTACAGGCGGAGAGCCTATGCTTTCTCTTAAATCTGTACGGGAATATGTCGTCCCTTTATTAAAGTATGCCCATGAACGCGGCGTGCGTACACAAATCAATTCAAATTTAACCCTTGATTTGGCGCGCTATGAAGAAATTATTCCATACTTAGACGTCCTTCACATTTCACATAACTGGGGCACTGTTGAAGAGTTTGCAACAGTCGGTTTTGCTATGATGGATCGTAAACCAACCTTTGAGCAGCGCGAGAAATTATTTAACCGCATGATTGAAAATAGTCAGGCACTTGTCAAAGCGGGCGTAACTGTATCCGCTGAAACTATGCTGAATAAGCGCACGCTTCCATATATTGAGCACATCCACCGGCAGATCGTCGAGGAAATGAAATGCCAGCGCCACGAAGTTCACCCGATGTACCCAAGTGATTTCGCCAGCGCCCTTGAATCATTGACGCTTCCGCAAATGCGGGATGCGATTCATCAGCTGCTTGATATTCGTGATCAAAACACATGGATGCTGTTTGGCACCCTGCCATTTTATTCATGCAGCACAGACGAAGAAGACCAGCGCCTCCTCAATCGATTGCGCCAGGAGAAAAATGTCACAGTACGAAATGACCCTGACGGCCGTTCACGGTTGAATGTGAATATTTTTGATGGGAATATTATTGTGACAGACTTTGGCGATACACCGCCGCTTGGAAACATTGCAACTGATACTTTGCAATCAGCCTATACACGCTGGATGGACACGAAATTAGCAAAAGAGCTGAATTGTCATTGCCCAAGCGTGCAGTGCCTCGGTCCGAATGTTCTAGTGAAAAACAGCTATTATCAAGATGTTGATTTTACTTCTCGAACAGCCAGGGGGTAACCGATAGATGGACGATACATTTCTGACAGTGGTCAAAAATAAATACATTGAAATTCTCCTTGTTGGGCTTGTTCTTTGGCTTGCTGTCTTTATGATCAACAAAGCCCTTCAAATTTTCTTTAAACGAACTGAGTTTATAGAGGATAAAAAGAAGAAAACGATCGAGAGCTTGGTCAAATCGGTCACGAAATACACCGCTTCGATTTGCTTTGTGCTCTATGTCATTTCTCTTTTCTTTCATGACTTCGGGAAAATTCTTGCGGGTGCTGGTGTCGCTGGGATCGTCATCGGTTTTGGCGCCCAGACGCTCATTCGTGATATTTTAGCAGGCATTTTTCTCATCTATGAACGCCAGATTCATAAAGGGGATTATGTGACGGTGAATAACCTCTTTAATGGAACCATCGAAGAGATTGGTCTCCGCTCTCTGCAAATTAGAGAATGGAGCGGCAAGCTGTTAACCATTTCTAACGGGGATATCCGGCAAATCCAAAACTATAACATGCAATATATGCGGATTACGGAATCTGTGTTAATTAGCGCGAATCAAAACCCAGATATCGCCTTCCAAGCACTTGAATCAGCATGTGACAATTTAAATCAAATGCATCATGATTTACTTAAAAAAGATGAATTCCAAAACGCCATTGAACCCTTTCAAGTTCATGGAATTATGGGCTTGAATAAGCTGAATCGCGGGATTGAAATTACAGTTAAGGGAATGGTCGAAGACGAAAAATACTTTGAAGCCGCTCTCGCTGTGCGAAAAGAAATGATCAAGCAACTTCATCATCATGATGTCAAATTGCTTGAGGATCTCGCTTATCCCCAACCTGCAAAATAACCTCATTCTATATGAGGTTATTTTTTTATTTGCATTTTGTTAACTGGTTAATTATAATGTTATTTAGTTAACCAGTTAATAATCGAGAGGATGTATGGAATGACAAAAACAGAAGCAATTTCTTTCATCAAGGAGATGTATCAAGAGGTGTTAACCAAGTTCGATACAAAAAAGGTGGAGACATATTTTTCACCTGACTATCAGCAAGTGACCGATGGGAAGGTGTCCACGCTTGATGAATTTAAAAAGCATCTATCCACATTAAAAGAAATGACAACACAGCTTGCGATCCCCGCCTTTCATGATGTGTTATTTGATGAAGAAACGCAGCAAGCGTGTTTTCGTTACACGGTACATGTTGACCTTGCAAGCGGAGACGGGGGTTTAATAGATGTCACAGCTCTTTTCACCTTATCAGATGGCAGGATCATTCGGTGCGACGAGCTGACTCGGGCTCACGAAAAACATGAAATGCTTGAACAGCTTGGGCACATCAGCTAACAATTCTCTTCCTTTCAGCCCTCTTACTTCTATCCTCTTGACTGATTCATGTATAATAGATAGCAGAATGATTTCATGCAGCATGGGGACCCTCATACTGTGTATTTTCTAAGTGAAAGAGAGTGAATAAGATGGGTCGTAAGTGGAACAACATTAAAGAAAAGAAAGCATCAAAGGATGCCAGTACAAGTCGTATTTACGCAAAATTCGGGCGTGAAATCTATGTGGCTGCCAAACAAGGTGAGCCAAACCCAGAATCAAACCAAGCACTTCGTTTTGTCCTAGAACGTGCAAAAACATATAGTGTCCCAAAACATATTGTGGACCGTGCCATTGAAAAAGCCAAAGGCGGTGCGGAAGAGAACTTCGATGAGCTGCGCTACGAAGGATTTGGTCCAAACGGATCAATGGTAATCGTTGATGCCCTCACCAATAACGTGAACCGTACAGCTTCAGATGTTCGAGCAGCATTTGGGAAAAACGGCGGAAACATGGGCGTAAGCGGCTCTGTTGCTTACATGTTTGACGAAATAGCTGTCATCGGTGTCGAAGGGAAAAGCGAAGAAGAAACACTTGAGCTTTTAATGGAAGCAGATGTTGATGTACGTGACATCATGGAAGAAGATGAAACGGTGATTGTGTACGCTGAACCAGATCAATTCCATCAAGTACAAGAAGCATTCAAACAAGCCGGTGTTGAAGAATTCACTGTCGCTGAAATCACAATGCTCCCGCAAAACGAAGTGACGTTAGATGATGAATCTAAGGCACAATTTGAAAAGCTGATCGATGTTTTAGAAGAGCTTGAAGACGTGCAGCAGGTTTATCATAATGTGGATTTAGGGGAATAAAAAACTTAAGCCATAGTAGTCGTTGAGTTCATTCAACTTCTACTATGGCTTTTTTATTTTCTCAATAAAATGTAATATATGTATAATGTGTTAATGTCTACAATTTTCAAGGAGATGAGTTTCATTTTTAAAACATGGTGGTTTTCTTATTATGGATTTATGATCATCCCTTATCTTGGCCTATGTCTTATTTCCAACGACTTACCGATATTGACTAAAGTTATCTTCTTTCTTTTTATCATTTGGTATTTATATAACGCCTTTGACTTTTACAAAAATGAACTAAAGAGAAAAAAAGAGAACACATATTAGCAAAAAACAGTCATCTCCTCTGTTGATAAGAGGAGATGACTGTTTTAATTCATCCCTTGAAACCCAAACGTCAGGTGATCCTGAACAGGTATCCAAGCGCCGATTCCTTGCGAAGTCACGTTTTTTACGACGAGTTTGCGTTTATTTCCTTTTAGCACAAGGTACACTTCTCCGTAAGTAACCTTACCTTTTTCGTTAATCGCTGGTGCATAGGCATGAAGCGATGCTGCTTTTTTTGGAGAGACATGGTAAGACTGATCTCGTTTTGTTCCTGCACCAATTACGGTGTCAAACGCGAGGGGCAGCTTTGTTTTTTGAATGGCTTTTTGCATCATCAATGTTTTCACATCTTCTGGGTTTGGTACTTTTGCTGTGAGTCCGCCGCTTACTTTCACTTGCTGCTTTTGAACGTATTTGCCAATGGCTGTTTTATTGCCGCCTCTGTTATCAATGTGATTCGTGTTCACTTTTTTGTATTCCCAATTGGCGACTGTTTCGTTTGAATCATAGCTCAGTGCCCATCTCCCAAGGAAAATGGTCGCGCGGTATCCAACTGCTAATGGCGTCCCTGAAATGCTGGATTCATTCAGCATTTTAATCAAATGAGTATTCTCAATCGGGACACTTGTTGTTTTGAACAATTCAGCCGTCAGCTCGCTCGGCTGGAGCAGCGGCTGATCCTGTGACGCGTTCGGATACGTATTCTCCTTTGAAATACTTGCGACAGAGGACGGCACTTTAAATGGCTTTGCCGCCTCCGCTGGAAAGCTGTATAGAAAACTTAAGGATAAGAGAACAACAAACATGATGCGGGGCATCTTTTTCATATCATCACTCTTTCTCATTCATTTTTCCATAGTATTTTCCCGAAAGACGCCCCTTATCCACAAAAGATTATAAAAGGAAAAATCCAATCGCCATAATAAAATAGGCAGCGAGTAATGTGGCGCCTTCAAACCAGTTTGTATCACCATCATTTGATAAAATGACCGTGAGCAGCACAGAGGATGCCATCGCAATGAGCTCTGGTAAGGAAAAAATGAGCGGCATCTGCTTGTCGAAAAATAGAGAGCTGATGACAAGGATTGGCGCGACCATCATAGCAACCTGAAGTGTGGAGCCAAAGGCGATTTCTACTGCTACATCCATTTTGTTTTTATACGCCATGATGACAGCTGAGGCATGTTCTGCTGCGTTGCCGACGATGGCCACAATAATGACACCGATAAACAGCTCACTCCAGCCAAATTGTTCTCCTACCGTATCAAATGTATGAACAAGGCGCTCTGAAATGTACGCAACTGCGATCGTCGAAAGCAGCAAAATGACAGTGGCAAACTTTCCAGACCATTCAGGTGTTTCTTCTTCCGTCTCTGCTTCGCCTTCCATACTCTCCAGCTTGGCAACATACACCCCGCGGTGGCTGACCAGTTTGAAATAGAGCGCCGCGACATAAAGCAAAATCATCACAATGCTGATCCCAATGCTTAAAACAAACTGTTTATTCTCTGCCATCTCCATCGAAAATACTTCTGGAATGACAAACGCTACAATAATGGCAAACATGAGCAAGCCTGAATTGTGCCTTGCATCATGGACATTGAATACTTGGCGCTTATATTTTAATCCGCCAACGAAAAAAGACAAGCCAGCCACAAGCAGTAAATTTCCGATGACCGATCCTGTTAATGATGCAAGTACGATGGCCGTCAGTCCTTGTTTTAAAGCAAAAAACGAAATGATTAACTCCACCGCATTTCCAAATGTAGCGTTTAAAAGTCCGCCAATTCTGGGCCCCGCAATGATGGCAAGACTTTCTGTGGCTCTTCCCATAAAACTAGCAAGACCAATAATGGCGATACAATAAACGGCAAACATGACGACCTGCGGGAAATGAAGAAAACTGCCAATCACCGATAGCGGAACACCGATTGCGACAATCACAAGAAATAAACGATTCATACAGCCATTCTCCTTTACATATGTCTGACTGTTATTCTTTCGTGAGTGCCGTCATCATATACATTTTAGATTCGCGCGTGTGAAAAGGTGATATCAATACTTCCTTTCACGGACTGCACCATTGAGCAATGCTTCAATGCAAGGGTGATCACTTTATCGATTTGTTCATCAGATGTATTAATGTCTTCAAATAAGATATGTAAATGAATGCTGGAAATCTTGTTTACAGCTCCTGCTCTTGTCGTTTCAGGTGTGATCGTCAGCCCTTCATAGGATATTCGCTTTTTACGGCACACATGAATGAGCATTTCTCCAAAGCAGCCTGCAATGGCTGAGGTGAACAATTGAGATGGACGGTACCCCATTTCTTCTGTTCCTGATATAGTCAGCTGCCTGTCCTCAATATGTGCAATCCAACGATCCTTTTCGTATGTCAGCTTCATTCCTTTTCCACCTTTCTATTGAAACCCCTATGGTTCCATTGTACGATGAAAGCATGAACTTGTAAGGAGCTTCTTATGTCGAGAATTCACTTTATGATTTTAATTTTACTTGTATCCGTATCTGGTTTTTCACAGGGTGCATTACTTCCTGTCATTTCCATTATTTTCGAACATGCCGGTACATCTCCCACGTTAAACGGCCTGCATGCCACAGGCTTATATCTCGGTGTGCTGCTTGCGTCTCCTTTTATGGAAACACCGCTTCGCCGGTTTGGATTTAAGCCGTTAATCGTCATTGGAGGCGCCGCTGTCTTTTTAAGCTTGTTTAGCTTTGTGTTTTTTGAATCTTATGTCGTCTGGTTCTTCCTCCGGCTTATGATCGGGATTGGTGACCATATGCTGCATTTCTCTACACAGACGTGGGTGACCTATGCTTCATCCTCGAGAAATCGCGGAAGAAACATTTCACTGTATGGATTATCGTTTGGACTCGGTTTTGCCGCCGGCCCTTTTTTAACGCCGCTCATTGAGATCAATCCAGCTTTGCCTTTTATTGTTTCTGGTGCCGTTAGTTTATGTATTTGGCTGCTTGTTTTTGTTTTAAAAAATACATATCCAGATACGGGCGAAGTGCAAACGTCAGAGCAGACAAACAGTTTGAAGCGCTTCAAAAAGGCCTTTCAATTTGGCTGGGTCGCCTTTATGATGCCATTTTGCTATGGATTTTTAGAAACGACACTTAATAGTAACTTCCCTGTGTATGCGCTAAGAAGCGGGGTGACAGTAGATGCAGTTGCGTTTATTTTACCTGCGTTTGCCATTGGGAGCATTGTCTTTCAGCTTCCTCTTGGGATGCTCAGTGACCGGTTTGGCAGACGCCGCATCATTTTATGTGTGACACTCGCTGGATCATTCTTTTTCCTTTTAGCAGGGATCTTCATTCAATCCGTTTTGGCTGTCGCCATCTGTTTCTTTATCGCTGGAATGGCTGTAGGCTCTACCTTCTCACTTGGCATCAGTTATATGACCGACTTATTGCCAAAGCATCTGCTTCCCGCCGGGAACTTGATGTGCGGGATGGCGTTTAGTGCCGGCAGTATTCTCGGGCCGGTACTCGGAGGATTCTTTGTGCAAACGTTTGAAGGAATGAATTTACTTTACCTTGTCAGTATCGTGATATTATTTGTGTTTTGCTGCGTTCGGTTTGGGAGAACGACGGCAGTGCTGGAAAGTCCCAATGAATCCATTTCTAATTAAAAAACTCCCCTGCACTGCAGAGGAGTTTTTTCATTTAATGATAACCATTTTGCCCGTTCGCACTGCCGCTTGTTTTGTGTTTTGGCTGATGGCCTTTGTTTTGTTTCGTGTTGCTTCCGCCTTTTTTCGATTGTTTGGACATATGTGATTCCCCCATCCATCAAGATTGAACATGTTCGTTCTTCTTTAGGATGCCCAGATTTCTTCACACCTTGCCTGGTACGATTTTACGCTTATGTAAAAGCGCATTGAGCTCGCCGCCAAGGATAATCATGATGCCGGTTAAATAGAACCAGATCATTAAAATAATGATTCCCCCAATACTTCCGTACATCGCGCTGTAATTAGCAAACTCGCCTACGTAAAATGAGAACAGCATGCTGACCAAAATCCATCCAATCGATGCAAAAATGGCGCCTGGCAGAACAAATTTCAATTTCAGTCTGATGTTTGGGGCGAAATAGTACAAGGCTGTAAACACAATCAATAAAATCAGCGGGCTAATGATCCACCTCATGGCCGTCCAAATGGTGAGAAAGGCATCTGACTGCCCAACTAATTTAGCGACAAATAAGCCAAGTTCTTTTCCAAAGACAGGTAGCATTAAGGCAAAAATAATCGTAAGAACCATCGCTATGGTTAAGATGATTGATGTTAAACGTACGAGAATGAAGGAACGATTTTCCTCAACTTCGTAAGCATGGTTAAATGCTCTGACGACGGCATTAATCCCGTTAGATGCAGACCAAAGGGCGGCAATAATCCCGAATGACAACAATCCGCCGTTGCGGCTGTTCAGTGTCTCTTCGGCGATGGATTCAATCATCGAAAGCGCTCCTTCTGGCGCATAACCAGAGATGACGCTCAGGACATCCTTCGACGTCAGCGGCAAATATCCAACGAGTGTCAGCACGAAGATGAGAAACGGAAATAATGAAAGCAAAAAGAAGTAAGCAAGCTCAGCAGATTTTGCTGGTCCTTCATGCAGCAAAAAGCGTTCAATTAACGCTTTAATAAAACCCATACGCCTCATCTCCAATGATCAATCTTTCTATTTCGATCGAAAGTGATCCTTTGTTTCTTCAATAATCTCTAATACTTTTGGGGTTGTTTCCTTTAACTGATTGACTTGTTCATTTAAAAATGACAAATCATCTGAGACTGTTCGCATCAGCTGCTTCGTTTCTTCCATTTTTTCTTTCACGCAAGCAGAAATTCTGGCTGGCTCCTGACGGTATTCCGCCAGCTTTTCCTGACAGTCATCCCATTTGTCTTTAAGCGCAATTCTCGTTGGCCGATGAAATAATGTCAGCAGTGCGCCGCAAGCTGCTCCTATCACAGCTCCTCGAAGCATGATTTGATTTTTCTCTTCCATCTCGTCTGATCTCCTTTCAGTTAAAGGTGTTTCTCTTTCTTTACATACGTCAAAAAACGATCAATTCCTGTTTCAATTAAATCATGTACTTCCTCAAAGTTTCCAGTGTAATAAGGGTCTGGCACATCATCTCGATCATCGTCTTCAACAAAGTCAAGAAGACGGCCAATAAAGTGATGTTTCCCATAACCGGCTATACTGCGAAGTGCCCCTACATTTTCAGCATCCATCGCAATGATATAGTCGTATGCTGTGATGTCCTCATGTATGATTTGTCTTGCGGACATCCCTTCATAGCTGATCCCTTTTTCATCAAGCAGCTTTCGTGTTCCTTCATGCGGAGGACTGCCTTGATGCCAGCCGCCAATGCCTGCTGAATCAATGACAAAGTGCTCGCTTAGTCCTTCATCTTCTACTCGTTTTCTAAACATGGCCTCTGCCATCGGTGACCTACAAATATTGCCAAGACATACGAATAATACATGAATCATCCTTCATTCTCCTCCTATCTTTTCCCTAGAAACTGCTTTCGAAAACCTTTTCTCTATCATATCAAGCCCTTTTTCTTTTGAAAACTTTGCAAGAAAAACTCCCATCGGCATTGACACATTATACAAAAAAAGGGGACACTTTAGGAGAATTGCACAAATAAAGGGGGATACATATGGGATGGGTAGAACAGATTGTCAGCAATATCAATGATGTATTATGGGGACCGCCGCTTTTGTTTTTGATCGTGGGGACTGGGATTTACCTTACCTTTCGCGTACTCTTTATTCAAATTAGGCTGCTCCCCTATTCGCTGAAGCTTGCATTTTCAAAGCAAGACAAGACATCAGAAGGTGATATTTCTCACTTCCAAGCATTAATGACAGCTCTTGCTGCAACGGTTGGAACGGGAAATATTGTAGGGGTCGCCTCTGCTGTCATTGCCGGCGGACCAGGCGCTGTGTTTTGGATGTGGTTTGCAGCGTTCTTTGGAATGGCGACAAAATATGCTGAAGCTGTTCTCGCAGTGAAATACCGTGTCAAAAATGAAAAAGGTGAAATGTCCGGCGGGCCGATGTACTATTTGGAGCATGGCTTGAAGCAAAAATGGCTAGGGGTGCTGTTTGCTATTTTTGGTGCTGCGGCTGCCTTTGGAATTGGGAATCTCGTGCAGTCAAATTCGATTTCTGGTGTCATGAATTCAACCTTTCAGATTCCAACATGGATCACAGGCATTATTATTACGGCCTTTACTGCGCTCGTGATTTTAGGCGGGATTAAAAGCATTGGCCGGGTGACGGCTATTTTTGTACCGGTCATGGCTTTATTCTACGTCATTTGCGGGCTGATCATTCTTGTCATGAATGCGGATCTTGTCCCAAGTGCAGTCGGGCTCATTTTTACGGATGCATTTACAGGTCAAGCCGTTGCAGGCGGTGCGATCGGTACCGTAATCCGCTGGGGTGTGGCGAGAGGGGTATTTTCCAATGAAGCAGGTCTTGGTTCTGCACCAATCGCTGCAGCTGCTGCCAAAACAGATATGCCTGCTCGTCAAGCGCTTGTGTCAATGACGCAAGTATTTATTGATACGATGATTGTTTGTTCCATTACAGGGATCACAATTGTCATGGCCGATATGTACGTCACAGAAAAAAGTGATGCACTCACCTCGTTATCCTTTGCTCATTTCCTTGGACCAATCGGCTCAATCATTGTTGCAATCGGCTTACTTTTATTCGCTTATTCCACCATTATTGGCTGGTCCTATTACGGTGAAAAATGCTTTACATATTTGGCAAAAGATTCGTATGTGATGTATTATCGTGTTGTGTTTGTTATTGCTGTCTTTTTCGGTGCCGTGTTTAAGAATGATTTCGTCTGGGGCGTGGCGGATATGCTAAACGGACTGATGGCTGTTCCGAACTTAATCGGCCTTATCGGTTTATCAGGAGTTGTCGTGTTTGAATCTAAACGAATCATTGATAAGATCAAGCAGGAGAAAAAGGAGAAAAACATCTCGGTGTCGTCTTAATAGCCCTTTTATTCTTTTGCATTTCTGTTAAAATAGACATGTTATTCACATATGCAGGAAAGGACGTGCCGCCCTTGTCAGAGCAAAAAGCGGCTGAAGTCAATCAGCTGATTGAAGACATTTCGCAAAAGTTAAATATGCTGAACATTGGAGTCATCAAAGCCGAAGACTTCAGTCCAGACAAGTACGAAGATATTGAATTTCTACACCAAATGGTGATGAAAAAATCTTCATTCAGCCCAAGTGAAATGCAAGCCATCGCAAGCGAGCTAAAAAACTTAAGAAAATAAACGTGCAAAGGAAACCAGATTGCGGTTTACGCCGCTTTCTTCCATCCATGCACAGAAAAAGCCAGCACCCCGCAAGGTGCTGGCTTTATTTATCCTGTAAAAAACTGCTTATTTTGCGAGCAGTTTTAATGATTCACGGTTAAATGCTGGAATGTCATCAGGTGTACGGCTTGTCACAAGCTGATCCTGACAAACAACAACTTCTTCATCTTTGAATTTGGCGCCTGCGTTTTCCATATCTACTTGAATGGATGTATAGCCAGTCGCGCCTCTGCCTTCCAGCGTCTTCGCTGTAATGAGCAATTGCGGTCCGTGACAGATCGCAAATACTGGTTTTTTCTCGTCCATAAATGCTCTTGTGAATTGGACATAGCGATCGTCTGCACGCAGAATGTCTGGTGAGAAACCGCCAGGAATCAGTAGTGCATCGAAGTCTTCAGGCTTCACGTTATCAATGGACGCATCCACTCTCACTTCTGCTTCTCCTTGCTTCCCTTTCACTGTTTTTCCTTTTTCGTTTTCAATTACTGTGACCTCATGGCCTGCATCTTTAAAGGCTTTTGCAGGCTCGGTGAATTCAACATCCTCAAAGTAATCTGTTAATACAACTGCAATTTTCTTACCCATGTAGAAACCCTCCTGCTTGATTATCGTTTACACTACACACTATACCCGGGTACATTGAAATCAAACATCCTATCCCGATCAGAAAACCCCTTATGATAAAAATAAGTATTTAGACTTATTTATATTTCCTCAACAAGGTAATTCGTATGATTTATGTTATCTTTACAATAATCTGCAAAAAATAACTACAAAAGTTAACGAAACATTTCTACAATAGGTATTGTGGTCAAAAAAATTAGAAAGGCGGAGATCAGGTGAAGAAGCAAACACATAGGTCTAAACGAAGGAAAAACCTGTCTATTCTGCTCACTTCCATTATGATGATTAGTCTCATTCTCCCAGCAGTACCTACTCATGCAGCAATAGAAAACGGCGATGCCGTAAAAGTCAGCATCTTAGCCACAACGGATGTTCATGCGAACATGATGAATTATGATTATTACAGCGACAAAGAAACAAATGAATTTGGTTTGGCAAAAACAGCCGAGCTAATTGAAAAGCACCGTTCACAAAATCCAAATACACTCCTTGTTGATAACGGAGACCTGATTCAAGGAACCCCTCTTGGAGAATACGTTTACAAAAATGAGAAAGACGGCATCATCAATCAAACAAAGGTTCACCCCATTATTCATACACTCAACAAACTAAAGTACGATGCAGGAACACTTGGCAATCATGAATTTAACTACGGATTATCATTTCTTGACGGTACTATTGCCGGGGCTAACTTCCCAATTGTCAATGCGAACGTCAAAAAGTTAAATGGAGAACACCGTTTTACGCCTTATGTGATTCAAGAAAAAACATTTAAAGACGCAAACGGAGCCTCACAAACTGTGAAAGTCGGTTACATAGGATTCGTTCCACCACAAATTATGACGTGGGATAAGAAGCATTTATATGGACAAGTTCAAGTGCAGGATATCGTCGAATCTGCCAATGAAACCATTCCTGAAATGAAGGAAAAAGGGGCAGATATCATCGTCGCTCTTGCCCATACAGGAATTGAAAAAACCGCTTCGCCTAAAGGATCAGAAAATATGATCTTTGACCTTGCCACGAAAACGAAAGGCATTGATGCGATCGTGTCTGGCCACCAGCACGGCACATTCCCAAGCGCTGAATATAGCGGCGTTGACAAATTCGATGTCTCAAAAGGAACCATCAACGGCATTCCAGTCGTCATGTCTAAAAACTGGGGAAGCTACCTCGGCGTCATTGATTTAACATTAGAGCCTGACGGCAGCAACTGGAAAGTCACAGATGGAACAGGAAAGATTGAATCTGTTGCAGGAGTCACCTCTCAAAACAGCACTGTAAAAGATGCTATTCAAACGACGCATCAAAACACACTTGATTATGTAAGAAAGCCTGTCGGTAAAACAGAAGCAGACATTAACAGCTTTTTTGCTCAAGTGATGGATGACCCTTCTATTCAAATTGTGACGGATGCACAAAAATGGTATGCACAAGAAAAAATGAAGGATACGTCATACAAAAACTTACCGATTTTATCTGCAGGCGCCCCGTTTAAAGCCGGCGGCCGAAACGGTGTAAATTATTATACAAATATCGCAAAAGGTGATTTAGCGATTAAAAACATCGGCGATCTCTACCTTTACGATAACACCGTGCAAATTGTCAAACTGAAAGGCAGTGAAGTGAAAGACTGGCTCGAGATGTCTGCCGGACAGTTTAATCAGATCAAACCAAACTATTCAAATGAACAGCCTATTTTAAACGAAGAATACCGCTCGTATAACTTTGATGTGATCGATGGTGTCACCTATCAAGTTGATGTGACGCAGCCTGCTAAGTACAGCACAACAGGCACTCTTGTCAATGCGAATGCAAACCGCATCAAAAACCTGTCCTACAACGGAAAACCAGTCTCTGACAATCAAGAATTTTTAGTCGTGACAAACAACTATCGAGCTTCTGGCGGCGGTGGCTTCCCGCATCTGACGCAAGATAAAGTGGTGCTTGCCTCAGCCGATGAGAACCGCCAAGTGCTGATGGATTATATTATCGAACAAAAAACCATCAACCCAAGTGCGGACCAAAACTGGTCCATTGCACCAATCAAAGGCGCAACAGTCACATTCGAATCTTCTCTTTTAGCTAAGCCGTTTGCTGAAAAATCTAGCAGCGTAGACTTTGTTCGTAACGCCAGCACAGATGGTCTTGGTGTGTACAAGCTAGCCTTTAAAGAGGATGGCACAACAGAACCGCCTGCATCAGACAACTGGAATTTAACGGTGATGCATACAAACGATACACACGCCCACCTTGATGATGCGGCAAGACGTGCCACAAAGATTAAAGAAGTTCGGGCCGAAAGCAAGAACAACATTTTATTAGATGCTGGAGATGTCTTCTCTGGTGACCTATATTTCACAAAATGGCAAGGACTTGCCGATCTCAAACTGATGAACTTAATGAAATATGATGCCATGACGTTTGGTAATCATGAATTTGACAAAGGTCCTTCTGTTCTTCGTCAATTCCTGACAGGTGATGCATCAGATGTAGATGCGAAAAACCGTCATCAATTTGAAAAGCCTGCATTCCCGATTGTGTCATCAAACGTTGATGTCTCTAAGGAAAAACAATTGAGCGGCTTAGTGAAAAAGCCAGCCACATTTAAAGCTGGTGAGAAAAAAGAAGCTGGGATTTACCCATACATCCTGCTTGATGTAAACGGTGAAAAGGTGGCGGTATTCGGTTTAACCACTGAAGACACGGCCATTACATCCAGCAGCGGCCCTAACATTCAATTCAAAGATGCATACAAGAAAGCAAAGGAAACAGTCAACACCATTCAAACAGAAGAAAAAATCAATAAAATCATTGCTTTAACACACATTGGCTATAACCGTGACCTTGAGCTGGCTCAAAAAGTAGACGGTATTGATTTAATCATTGGCGGTCACACGCACACCCTTGTAGAAAAATTAAAGGTCGTCAATAAGAAAGAACCAACGATTGTCGCGCAGGTGAAAGACTACGGACAATTCTTAGGGAAAGTAGATGTGGCCTTTAATCAAAAAGGCGTCGTACAGCCAAAGAAATCTTCTTTTGACCTCATCACCATCGATGACTCTGTCAAAGAAGATGCCGATGCAAAAGCGATCCTCGATCAGTACAAGGCAGATATTCAAGATTTAAAAACGGAAAAAGTCGGGTCTACTGATGTCCTCTTAGACGGACAACGAGAGCATGTCCGGGCGAAGGAAACAAACCTTGGGAACTTTATTGCTGACGGCATGCTGAAGAAAGCGCAGGAATCTGCTGGTGCCGATCTTGCCATCACAAACGGCGGCGGTATTCGAGGCAGCATTGAAAAAGGAGATATCACTTTAGGTGATATTTTAACGGTCATGCCATTCGGAAACACACTCTATGTCGCGGATTTAAAAGGCAGCCAAATTAAGAAAGCGCTCGAACAAGGGCTTTCAGGCATTGAGGAAGGCGGCGGCGCATTCCCTCATGTAGCCGGCATTGAATATACGTTTACACTGAGTAAACCAGCTGGCAGCAGACTCATTGATGTCAAACTGAAAGACAAAAACGGCAAACTAACAGACATTGATGATAAGAAAACATACCGCGTGGCAACAAACGCATTTGTCGGGACAGGCGGCGATGGCTACAGCGTCTTTACAGAAGCCTCTCACGGCGAAGACTTAGGCTATGTTGACTATGAAATCTTCAAAGAGCAAATTGAACAGGCAGACGGCGGGCATATTTCTCCTGTCATCGATCATCGAGTGAAAGAAGTGTTCCTTCCACGTGCGAAAGGAAAAGGCGCTTATGACATTCAAGATGATGAGAAATTCCAAACGTATGTGCAGCATACAAACAAAGCATTGCTCTATTTAGACAAAGCGAGCGAAGCGAAAAACGTTCAATTGTCACTATCAAAAGCACAGGTAACCGAGCTGAAGAAAAGAGAGCAAGATCCGAACGTCACTATCTATCATGACAAAGTGGGACTCGCATTACCGCTCTCTAACTTGTCCGAGAAAAACGCAGAAATATCGATGACAAAGACGGATAAGGTGAAAAATGCATTAACGGATACGTATGATTTCCAAATCAAACAAGATCAGAAAAAGGTTTCTACCTTTAAAGATCCTGTTACACTATCCTTTACATTAGATGAGCCTCAAAAGGCAAAGAAACCTGGTGTATATTATGTAGACCGCAAGAAAAATCGTTATGCCAAAACAAGTAATGGATCATTCGAAAATGGGGTCGTTTCAGGTCAAACTGAGCACTTCAGCGAATACACCGTACTCAACCAAAGCGGGGCAGCTGGAACAACGCCAGATCAAACTGGTGGAGACGGCGGAAGTTCAGCGCCAGGCGGAGGTACAGGTACAGATCCAAACCAAGATGGAACCGGACTCCCAGGCGGCACACTGCCGAATACAGCAACAATGATGTATACAGCTGTATTGATTGGCGTACTCATGCTTGCCTCAGGCGGTATCCTCTATTACTACCAGCGTAAGCGTACAAGAAAAAATGTATCATCTTAAAAGAAAAGGACAGAGCCTATGCTCTGTCCTTTTTTTCTCTTCTAGCAAAATCGACGAACCTGAAGCGGTCTAACCTGTGACGGCTTTCTGTGTATTGAAATAGACTCGTATCCTCTAAGAACACATAATTCTTTACCACGACGACATGGTCAAATCCCTTTAAATCAAGGTACTTGGCGTCCTCTTCTGTACATGGCTCTACCACAAATTCCTTTTGAGCATAGCTGATTGATACACCGAGTTCTCCTTCAATATACTCGTAGATTGATCCTTCGCATATGTCTTTAGACAATACTTCAACATGCTTTTGCAAAAAGTAGTCCTTGTCTAAAATCACTTCTTCCCCGCTAATATTGCGAGAGCGAATGACTTTCCAGACGTCCGTCTGTTCGTCAATTTTTAGCTGAGACTGAATATACTGATCCGGTTTGATTAAACCAAATTCATGAACCGTTGTGACTGTCTTTCGGCCAAGCGTTTTGGAAAGCTCTTTAAAGCTGACAAGACCTGATACAGGGAACTGCATTTTCTCCCGATTCAGCAATACAGAGCCTTTCCCGCGGATTTTTTGGATATAGCCATTTTGCACAAGAATATTTAATGCCTTTCTCACCGTCTCCCGGGACGTGTCGTACATGATCGAAAGCTCATGCTCTGATGGGAGGATACCTTTATCCTGCCATTCACCTTGTTCAATTCGTCTTGCGAGCTGATCATAAATCACTCGAAACTTATTCTCTTTCATTTTCCCTCCGCCCCATTTTCTAGCGTTTGGTTAAATGATAAACGATTGACTCATATGGGCGCAACGTAAATCCCTTGATATGTGCCGGCACATCCTCATAATTGGATAACAGCACTTGACTCTCCATCTCATCAGCAGCCTGCACAAGCTCATCAGGAAGCGTAAAGTCCGTCTCCCCTGCATAAAAGTGGTTGATCACGAGGAGCTTCTCATCCTTGCTTTCTCTAACATAAGCAAAAATCTTTGGATCTTCTGCTAGGAGTAAGGAGAAGCTGCCATATGTGATCACGTCAAGTTCTTTACGCAGTCTGCAAAGGGCTTGGTAATGATAGAAAATGGACGTCCGATCTTTTAATGAAGCCTCGACCGAAATGTCGTTATTGGCTGGCTCAATCCAAGGCGTTCCTGTTGAGAAACCTGCATTCTTCTCTGAGGTCCACTGCATTGGTGTTCGCGCATTATCTCTTGACTTGACCTGTAAAATGGCGAGTGCTTCTTCCTTTGATTTCCCCTTTTCAAGCATGACTTCGTACATATTGAGTGATTCGATATCACGGTAAGACGAAATGTCCTCAAAGCGAGGATTCTTCATGCCTATTTCCTCACCTTGATAAATATAAGGAGTCCCTTGCATGAGATGCATTGTGGTTGCCAGCATCTTCGCTGATTGCTGATGATACGTGTCATCATCACCATACCTTGAGACGATACGCGGCTGATCATGATTGCACCAGAACAGCGCATTCCAGCCGCCGCCCTCATGCATTTTCGTCTGCCATTCAGAAAGAATCGACTTCAATTCTTGAAAATCAAATGGTGCGATCGCCCACTTTTCACCGTTTGGATAATCCACCTTTAAATGATGGAAGTTAAACGTCATATCCAGCTCCTGCCGATCAGGTCTTGTATACCGAATACAGTCTGCGATATTCGTTGAAGACATTTCTCCCACTGTCATGCTATCGTATTTCGAAAAAACCTCCTGGTTCATTTCATGCAGAAATTCATGAATTCTTGGCCCGTCTGTATAGTACATGCGGCCGTCGCCTTGCACAGATTGTCCGGCATCATCTAAGAAACGCTGATCCTTTGAGATGTTGTTGATGACATCCAGCCTAAACCCATCAATTCCTTTTTCAAACCAAAAGTGCATGATGTCATATACTTTCCTGCGCACTTCATCCTTCTCCCAATTGAGATCCGCCTGAGTGACATCATATAAATGAAGATAATAATCTCCTGTTACTTCATCGAGTTCCCAGGCTGGACCGCCAAATTTCGACTGCCAATCATTCGGCGGAGATCCATCCGCTTTTGGCTCCTTCCAAATATAATAATCTCGATAAGGGTTATCCTTTGACTCACGCGAGGCTTGAAACCACTCATGGAAAATGGATGTATGGTTAACGGCTAAATCCATGATGACCCTTATTCCTCTCTCATGCGCTTCCTTCAGCATGCGTTCAAAATCTGTCATTGTGCCGTACATCTCATGGATTTTTGTATAATCACTAATATCATAGCCGTTGTCATGCTGCGGGGACTCATACATTGGCGTGAGCCAAATACAATCCGCCCCAAGCTCTTTGATATAATCAAGCTTTTTCGTCACGCCATTGATATCACCTGTCCCAGAGCCTGTTGTATCTAAAAAGCTTTTCGGATAAATTTGATAGACCACCGCTTTTTTCCACCACGGTTCATTTGTTTGCTGATTCAATTTCCTTCACCACCACTAGTTAAGTTCGTCTGAAAAATCCTTCTTCTTTTTTAGTTTTGCATATAAAAGAGTACCGATGAATGGGAGGATGAGTACAATCACCATTCCGATTGCAAATGCACCCCAATATTTCGGGATAATGGAGAAGATTCCTGGAATGCCTCCAACACCAACTGAACTTGCCAGCACCCCTTGAGAAGCGATAAACATACCGGCTAATCCTGAGCTGATCAGAGCAAAAATAAATGGGAATCGATAACGCAGGTTGACCCCAAACATGGCCGGTTCAGTAATTCCTAAATAAGCAGAAATACTGGATGTTAACGAAAGTCCTTTTTGCTTTTCATCTTTTAAGACAAACATCATCGCAAGGGCAGCTGATCCTTGTGCAATGTTGGATAAGGCAAGCATTGGCCATAGGAACGTGCCGTGCAGCTTTGAGTTAATCAATTGAATATCAACAGCGAGGAACGTATGGTGCATTCCTGTAATGACTAATGCTGCATACAGTCCGCCGTATAATAGACCGCCAAGTGCTGCGAATTGCTGGAATACCGCTACAAGTCCAGATGTTAAAACGTTACCGATTGCAAATGTAACAGGTCCAATGACGATAAATGATAAAAATCCAATGACTAATAACGTAATCGGTGCAACAACTAACAGCTGAATACTTTCAGGTGTCCGTTTTGTGATAAATAATTCGAGCTTTGCAAGTAAATAGGAGGCAACGAGTATCGGAAGAACCTGTCCTTGATAGCCTACCTTCTGCACTTCAAGTCCAAACAAGTTCCAAACAGGAATGTCACCGGTCTTCTCTGCCGCTCCATAGCCCCATGCGTTTAACAAGTCTGGATGTACGAGCATCAGACCGAGGACCATCCCTAAAAGTGGATTCCCCCCAAATCGCTTCACAGCTGACCAGCCAATTAATGCTGGCAGGAACGTGAAGGCAGTGCCAGCAATTAAGTTGATCATATTCGCTAAATCAGCCCATGCCGGGTACACATCCACAATCGATTTTTGATCGAAGAAAATATCAGGAGCTGTTAAAATATTATTAATCCCCATTAATAAACCGGCTGTGACGATAGCAGGAAGAATCGGTATAAAGATATCAGCAAGCGTTTTCACAGCACGCTGCAATGGATTCAATTTTTGATCAGAGGCACGCTTGACGTCCTCTTTTGTGGCTTCCCCAATTCCCGTCCTTTTGACCATTTCGGCATATACTCGATTGACGACCCCTTGGCCGATAACAACTTGGTATTGACCGTTCGCTGAGAAAGATCCCTTCACTTCATCAATTTGTTCAAGTGCTTTCTCATCCACCTTACCTTCATCTTTCAGCACAAAGCGCAGCCTTGTTACACAATGTGTCGCTTGATCGATATTTTCTTTTCCGCCGATGGCTTTCACAATCTGATCTGCTGCTGCCTGATAATCAGCCATACTATCCCCTCCGAGATCGTTTTTTTATATAAGAAAAAAGAACCAAAAAACTTGTATATACATGTTTACTTCATATTTTATATTTGTATATACATGTAGTCAACAATAAAATGTAGCGCTTACATAAAAAAGCTCCCTCAATGTGCTCAGGGAGGCAGCGTGTCATCATCTTTTTTTATGCTCCGTTAATTTCTCGTAGACCTTATTTTTGTAAAAGGAGGAGGCTGGGCGGGCAAAAGTTTGACGCTTAGATGTAAGTTCATCCAGACGTTTTTGTTTTTCTTCACATATGAGAGACAGTTTCTTTCTTACCTCTCCATCTATACTCGATTGAAGTAATTCTTTGACAGTCATAAGTTCTTTTTTCAGCGCTGTTTCTTCCCCAGCAAATCCGGCATTTTTCATAATGCGGTAGCCCATTCTAAGTTCTTCTGGTACATGAGCAGCGTCATCTTTTGGCAGAGGCTTCCCAAAGCCAGATAATCCTTCAAAAGCCCCATTATCCATCGCTTTTTTGATCCGTTCTTCTGATAATCTCTGCGCAAAATCCATAGCGTTTCTCCTTTCACCGCAAGTATGTGATTAAGCATAGCAAAAAAGCTGCCTCTCTCACAAGAGCCAACTTCAGCGTCTAGACAAACCGCATTCGGTGCTCATCCCTACTTCACTGAAAAGAGAAAAAGGGCTAAAATATTTTAGCCCTTTCTCGTTATTTCTTGTCGATTTTGAAAGTTGAGACCATTTGTGCTAAGTCGTCTGACATGTCAGAGAGCTGTTCAATCGCACTTGAAATTTGCTGCATACCAGCACTTTGCTGTTCTGTTGCTGCCGCTACTTCTTGAGAGCTGGCTGCATGTTCTTCCGATACAACAGAAATTTGCTCAATCGATGTAGAAATCGTTTGATATGCTCGCTCAACTTGCTTAATAGAAGCAAGCAAATTGTTCGTTCTTCTTGAAAACTGAGATACACCGTCGTAAATCACAGCGAAGTTCTGTGACGTGCCTTCCATTTGCTCACGTCCTTCTTCCACTGCTTTACTGCTTTCCTCTACGCTTTCAAGAACACGCTGGCTGTTTTCCTGTGTACCGATAACGAGGTCTGAAACAGTTTTAGCTGCATCTGCTGATTGCTCTGCTAATTTACGTACCTCATCTGCCACAACAGCAAACCCTTTTCCTTCTTCCCCAACACGTGCCGCTTCAATGGAAGCATTCAGTGCAAGAAGATTCGTTTGTGCTGAAATGTCCGTAATAATCGAGATCACACTTTCAATCTCCGTTGAATGGGATTGTAATTCTTCTGCTGCCTGCTTCGAGTTGGTCATCTTGTCATGTAACAAGTTCAGATGATCAAGCACATGGTTCACAAGTTTTTGACCAGATTCTGACTGCTCCTGTACGTCAGATGAAACAGATTTCATTTCATCGACTTCTTTTGTGACGCCTTCGATTTGAGTATCGATCTCTGCAACAGATCTCGTACAATCCGTAATATTTGCGACAGAATCATTGATTCCTTCACTCATATTCGTCATGGCTTCTGACACTTGCTGCGCACTTTGACTTGATTCGTTCGTCACCGTGCGAAGCTGTGAAGACATTTTTGATACTTCACTAGATGAGTGCGAGATCTTCGAAATGAGCTCTTTGATCCGCCCCTGCATCTTTTGGAAGGATGCGGCAAGCTGGCCGATCTCGTCTTTACTCTCAACTTCTACCATTCCAGTTAAATCACCGTCAGCAATTCGGTTCGCTGATTCCATCAATGAACGTGCTGGTTTCGCAATTCTTCTTCCCATGATAAAGGAGAAGAGCAATCCACCGATGAGCACAATAGCCGATGCAACCGTAATGTAGATTGTGAGCTTCTTCGTAGTGGCTGGAACAATTGATGCATCTAGATCAATCCCTAAAATCCCTGTCAGCTCACCGCCTGAATCTTTGATTGGCAAAAAGACTGATTTATGTGTTCCATATGAATCATGGTAAATATCACTTTTGACCATTTTATCTTCTGAAAGAGCTTGCTTCATCTCATCTGAAAATGCATAATCCTGGTCAAAATCATTGTCTTCCCCAGTTAATACGATAATTCTTTCTTTACCGCCTTTATTAGATAACACGTATAAGTTCTCAAGCGTATGATCTTTTTGAAGCTCTGTGAATTTCTTTTTGATATCGACATAAATGGGATCATCCTTCCCGCTAATGCTGAGCACGTTTCCATCGATGTTATCGATTTCTTTTTTGGCGGTATCAATATCTGTTGTTAATCGATAATCAAATTGCTTTAATAACTGGGATGATAAATCCTGGCTGACTAGATAAAATGTTAGAACGAATAATGCAACGGTTGCGAGTAATGTTACGGTAACGACTGACATGATTTTAGAGGATATCGTGTATCCTCCAAATTTCCTTTGTTTCGCCATTTTTTCCTACATCTCCACTCTCAGATTTGATTTAAGCATGTACATTTTCAAATTGTCCACAAACAGATGCAATCACATCTTTTAAATAAGATACGATATGAGGGATATGCTCTGGTAACGTATAAGGTGAGATGACAAAAAACTTACTAACACTTAGATAGAATTCTTGACCTTCTTTTGAGTTAACAAGTAAAAACTTCGTTGTATCGCCAAAGAACATCTCGTCTCTTTTCTCTCCAAGTTTTTCAAACAGCATTTTGTTCAATTCATTGTTTCGCTCAATTTCCATTGAAGTCGCTTCGCCAGAAATCTCTTCTTGAAAACGCGGTGAGCCGTCTAGGTAAATTCTAAATAATGTAGCCATTCCGACGTTGTCATCATTCACGACTTCTGCTTGCGGAATTTCCCTACTAAGTGCTTCTCTGAAGGCAAGGTTTACTTCTAAGAATTGACCGAGCAAGCGCTGGTAGCCTTCAATCCCAAACGTTAACAGCACACTCAGCATGCTGATTGAGCTTCCCATTCTTGAGCACTCAAGTGTATAACCCGTATGGTATTCCCCGTAGCCTCTATGGCCAACATATGGCGTCTCTTGTTCTTCCAGATCCAAACGCTTTAAGTCAGCAGCGTTTTTCACTAAGAATAAACTGGATGTGTAAGGTGTTTGGCCGAGCTTTTGAAAATCAAAGCACATCGAGTCTGCAAGAGAAAGATGCTGGAATTTCGCTTTGATTTCTTTTAGCATACGAAGAACACCGTCTGAGAATTGCAGCGGGTTTTCTGATACATCATACTCATTAAAGAAAGCAAAGAATCCACCCAGCGCCGAATCTGCATGAATATGCGGCACCTTCAGATCATACTTTTCAGCAATCGCTTCTGCTGTTTCACGTACCCCTTTTACATCATCAATTGCAATGGCATCTGTTGTTCCGGTTGTTGCCACAATATAAACGGGAATCCCGCCATCCTGTGCAACACGTTCCATTTGACAACGCAAATCTTCCATATCCATTGAATGATCTTTATTCGTCTTAATTCTGATTAAGTTGTTTGTGCCAAGTCCTGTTGCTTCCATTGACTTAAATAAGCTGTAATGTGCGGCATCAGAACAAAACGCATAAAGATTTTGCGGAACTCCTTTTCGCAGTGACTCCGGCGCTGCTTTGGCAATCGCTAAACGAAGTCCTGAAAAAATCGCTCCTTGACCTCCCCATGTTGTGTATCCCCCGCTCACGTTTGGATCATATCCGATGAGCTTAGACATCATTGAGACCACTCTGACCTCAGCTTCCGCACCTGCTGGCCCGTAAACATCCCATAGGTTGTTTCCGTTTACCAGCATAGCTGTCAGCATGCCTAAAATTCCTGGTGTACTTGCCATTGGCAAAATGTTCGTGAAGAAATACTTGGTGTGGTATGGATGGTTATGTAAAAGCTTCAGTAATTCTTCATTCACAAGTTCCGCTTGCTGGCCGTTCATCGGAATTTGACTTGTTTCAGTGAGCTTTTTGTAAAAGTCCTCCCCACGATTCTTTTCACCTTTAAGGTGTGCACGGTTGGGATCCTTCAGGTCATCGACCCCTGAAATGATCTGCTCCATCAATTTGACGAGTTCTTTACGCTCTCCTGCATTTCCGTCCTCACTCGGAAACCAGTTCTGAACGAGGTTCTCTGCTCGTACAGTCATATACTATCAATCCTTTCAATGGAAGATTTCCTGTCACTGTCTATATCGACCCCAATTCAGAAGTTTATAGTCTCGATATGTTCACTTAAGTATATCTAGATAATTTGTTTACTTATTAAAATAAATAAAACCCTTAAAAAACACATTAAAAGCATTATGTTGATGAAATACAAAAATATATTGATATATCGTATGAGAGGAATTTTTATCCATCATCTTGTTCCATTCCATTGTTCATTTTTTTTGCTTAACCTGCATAAACATTAATAAACAATGGAAAAACTCTCTAAATGACCATTGTAGAAATTAAATTAATTCTTTAGACTTATGCCTTTTTACCTGTTTTATTGATATAGCAACTGGAAAATTGCTGAATTTTCTGTCAATAATAGGTCGATTTTCATAAAAAGTTTTTCGATGGGCGAATATTTTCATTTTCTCTCCTTTTATTGCTCGGACAGGCTTGCAAAGGCGCCTCACCGGTTATGACTTTTCTATTTGTGCATTTCGTGGTATATTCTAATGGTTCGTTTTCTTTCGTTCCGCCTCTTCCGTGTATCGGAGAAAAGGAGTGTTTATATGAAAACATTTATTCAAAAAAGAGGTCTCGGCTTCTTTCTGATTGCAGCCATCTTACTATGGCTCAAAACGTATTCAGCGTATTTAATCGAATTTAAACTTGGTATATCAAATGTGCTTCAGCATATTTTGCTTTTCGTGAATCCTATTAGCTCCAGCTTGTTCTTTCTTGGCTTTGCTTTATTGTTCAAGAAAAAATGGCAGCCTGCCGCTATCATTGTGATTCACTTTTTCATGTCTTTTTTACTATACGCAAACATCGTGTACTATCGATTCTTCAATGACTTTATCACGCTGCCTACAGTGATGCAGGCAGGAACGAATGGCGGACAATTAGGTGATAGTGCATTTTCACTCATGCGTTGGACTGATGTGTTTTACTTTATTGATACAATCATTTTGATCGTACTTGCAGTCCGCATGAAAAGGCAGCAGCAAACAAGTACAGCCACGACTGTACCTGTACAAAAGTCAAAATCGTTTAGACTCGTCCTTGTGTCCTCTGTTGTGATCTTTGTTTTAAACTTAGTTGCTGCAGAGATCGATCGTCCAGAGCTTTTATCAAGATCGTTCGACCGCAATTATTTAGTTAAATATTTAGGTGCTTATAACTTTACTGTGTTTGATGCCATTCAAAATGTGAAATCAAACAGCCAGCGTGCTCTCGCAAATTCAAATGACGTGACAGATGTAGAGAATTATTTAAAAGCGAACAGCGCTGATCCTAACCCGGCTTATTACGGGAAAGCGAAAGGCATGAACGTGATTACAATTTCTCTTGAATCTCTGCAAAACTTTGTCATTGATTATAAAGTGAATGGAAAAGAAGTAACGCCGTTCCTTAACTCATTGGCACACGACAACAAAACGTTTTACTTTGATAACTTCTTCCATCAAACAGGACAGGGAAAAACGTCTGATGCTGAATTTATGATGGATACTGGATTATTCCCATTATCACAGGGCTCTGTTTTTATTAACAAAGCGCAAAACACATATCAAGCACTTCCTGGTATTTTAAAGAAGGATCAATATACGTCAGCAGAATTCCATGGTAATACGAAAACCTTCTGGAACCGTAATGAAATGTTTAAATCCTTTGGGTATGACAGATTTTACGATTCTGAGTACTACGATATGAACGAGCAGGATACGAAGAACTACGGACTGAAAGACAAACCGTTCTTCAAAGAATCGATGCCAATGCTTAAAAACCTGAAGCAGCCGTTTTATTCGAAATTCATTACCTTATCGAACCATTTCCCATTTGGAATGGACGAAGGTGACACTGATTTCGAACCTGGTGACTTCGGTGACTCTGTCGTCGATAACTACTTCCAATCGGCTCATTATTTAGATGAAGCGATTGAACAGTTCTTCAACGATTTGAAAAAGTCAGGTCTCTATGACAATACAGTCGTCATTATGTACGGAGATCATTACGGCATTTCTGAAAACCATAATGAAGCGATGGAAAAAGTGACAGGACAAAAAATTGGAGATTATGAAAATGCACAGCTCATGCGTGTGCCGCTCTTTATCCATGTACCTGGCGTAAAAGGTGGTCAGATTCATAAATACTCTGGTGAAGTCGACGTCGCACCAACCCTTCTGCACCTGCTTGGCGATGATACGAAGAACTATTTAATGTCTGGTTCTGATATCTTATCGAAGAACTTTAAAGAGCTTGTGCCATTTAGAAACGGTGACTTCGTGTCTAAAGACTACACAAAAGTAGGCAATAACTATTACAGCAACAAAACAGGCGAGAAAATCGAGCCAACTGACAAGGCATCACAAGAAAATGAAACGGTGAAAAAGATGCTGGAGACATCTGATAAGATTGTCACCGAAGATTTACTCCGTTTCTACAAGCCTAAAGGCTTTACACCGATTGACCGCAACGACTATGACTATACAAAGAAAGTACAGGATGAAAAGGATTCCTCTTCCGCCAAAGATGAATCCAGCTCTTCTTCAAAATAACTTTCTCATGCTAAGAACCAGCCGATCCTTGATCAGCTGGTTCTTTTTACGTTTGATCATGATTACTCCGGGTATAGGAGAAGAAGGAGGGATTTATCATGAAGAAAACAGCAGCTTTTGTCGTGACTGCCTCGCTTGCTTCGTCCGCTTTATTCGGTTTCAGCCCTGCGGTCTCAGCACACGCCATGACCAAACCAGCAGCAGAACAATCCGTTCCTCAAGGTCCAAAAGCCGCACTTAACAGCATTTATGAGCTGGCACATAAAGGGCAGATGCCTTACTATGCAAAAGGGCTCAAAATAGGCGTTCAAACAAAAAAAGACGTTCATCATAAGCTCGGAAATCCATACCCAGAAACAGGACAAAGCAGCTTTGATCTCTATCACGCTGAAATGGGGAATCCAGGATTTGCTTTTCACTATGATGCAAAAGGCAAGATTGATGAAATCCGTTATTTCGGAACGAATGTAGAAAAAGAAACGAATATTGGTGGAATGACCCCTGCACTACTAAAGAAACAGCTCGGATCAGCGGATTCAGTGAGCACCATCCCGCAAACAAAAGAGAAAAAATATGTGTATCGAACCAGTGATTATGAACTCGAATTTATTGTAGGCCATGATCCAGATATTAGCCAGCATGAACTCACCGTGCTGCATATCAACTTGATAAAAGCCAATTCTTAAATAAAAAAGCATCCTGAGCACATGCTCTGGATGCTTTTCTTTATTATGATGCCACTTCTAATTGCGGCTTTCTTTTCAGTTTTCGTTTGAGGACTGGACCTGCTACATAATCAAGACCAAGTTTTCCGGCATTTCCTTTCGCTGCCATGATGAAGACTGCGATCAGAAGAAGCAGCGGGTTCACAGAGACGGTTCCAGCTAGTAAGAAAGAGACATTCATCACGCTTCCAAAAAAGGCTGCCGTTGTTGTGAATAATCCGACAATTAATCCTAGGCCTACTAAGATTTCACCCCACATGACCATGGCACTAAATAATCCGGCATTCGGCAAAGCGACATTTTCTAAAAACCATACATAGAATGGATACACAAGATGACCATCTTTGACGACAGGTTCAGATATCGCAAATTGCAAATAGCCTGATGCATCAAATCCACCTGTTAGTTTTCCAATACCAGATGTCAGCCAAGTCCATCCGATATAAAGTCTTGCTGCCAAAAGGATAACGGCTGCCCATACATTCGTTTGTAAGAATTTTGTAAACATGATGATGCCTCCTTTTAAATTATGTGAAATATTTCACATTTTCTTTATGATCTTATTATACTATGTTATATCTTATTTGTGATCTTTTTCACATATATATTCACAAATTGTTCATGAATATCTAATTTATGCAAATCTCAAAAGTGTGTGCAGCTTGTAGAAATAAACTTTTGGAGTGTGACGCGTTTCATGGTTTTCAAACAACTCAACTGCTGTGTCAAAGTACGATAGGGATGAGGTATTGGTTAGTAGTGATGTGTACCTTTAAAGAACCAGAAGTAATACTCTAACAACCTGTCCGGTCAGTTAATATTTTAAAATAAGCTTTCGTCTGCTGTTCGAGAAAAAAGTCCTTTACTAAGACCTTAGTCAGAGAAAATATAAGCCTCGAGCGGGTTTAATCAATTTCCTCCTCCCTTTATTATCAAAGTAAGTAACACGTCACAATTAACTAGAGAACATTAAGGGAGAGAAGACAATTGAATAAATTATGGCGTTTCATCGTGTATGTATGCGTTTTCGTTCTGGTTGTTGGAGGAACCGGAGCGATCGGTTTCATGAGCACGATGCAGGAGGCTATGTCGGTTTATGATAAGCCAGTTCCTGCTTCTCTACAAAGCATCCAAACTCCTACCTATGATTCGAAAAAGCCAACAGTGGTCGTTATTTTGGCGAATGAAGTAACCGAGGTGTTTGATTTTCTCGTACCATACGAAATGTTCTCCATGACGGGTTCGTACAATGTATTTGCGGCAGCTCCCAACAAAAACATAAAATCGTTGACGGGCGGGCTTGATGTCGTACCGCATTACTCTTTCGACGAGTTGGACAAATTGACAGGCAAAAGCCCGGATATAATTGTGATCCCTTTCATGCCGATTTTGGATGAAGCGCAATACAAGCCCGTCCGCGATTGGATAAGGAAGCACTCCGGCAAGGAAACGATATTGTTGTCCATCTGCAATGGGGCGGAAAATTTGGCGGATACCGGCCTGCTGAACAGGAAATCTGCAGCAACACATTGGGGAGATATCGGCAGATTGGAAAAGAAATATACCGAGATTACTTGGAAAAGGGATCAGCGTTACGTGCATGACGGTAACATAGTCTCCTCCGCCGGCCTGACTTCGGGGATTGATGCCACACTGTATGTTATATCCCAGCAAATGGGAGATCCTGTAGCGGAGAAAGTGGCGAAGGAAATGAATTACCCTTCCTACGATTTTGTTCAGCATCCGCAAATGGAGCCTTTCACGGCCGGATTGAGCGATATCGTCTATATTTTGAACAATGCGTTTCAATGGAGCAAGGAAAAGAACGGAGTCCTGCTGTATGACGGTGCCGACGAGCTTATGTTATCCTCGGCTTTTGACACGTACGGGGCTTCTGGAACAACAACAACATTGACGATATCCAACAAACGCGAGCCGGTTGTTACTCGGCACGGTCTGAACCTGATCGCCCGATATCAAATAGAGGATGCTCCAAAACTCGACAAAATGATTTTTGTGGGACCGGACGTGAAGACGCGCGCTGCAGATGATATCCGAAACTGGAACGTGAACGGTGGAAAGGCTGAGCAGCTTTTCCTGCACAGTGATTCGCCAGAGCGGTTCGCGATGGAACCTGCGTTTGAAGATTTGGCGAAGCAAGAAGATATCTTGACGGCGAAATTCGCCGCCAAGCGGCTCGAGTACCGCGCCACAAGCCAGCTTAAGCTTAAAGGAGCACCATTTTCGTACGAAGCGTTCGGCATACCGATCGGTGTCGGCTTGTTGTCTATGTTCGTCGTATATTTGGTAGAAAGACGTTTCTTAAGGAAAAAAACTGTTCCTGCATAAAACAGGAAGCAAAAGAAACATCACAGTTTAGGAAGAAGAAGCACAATCCATTTACAATTAAGAGTAAATGAGATTGATCATGCTTTGAAAGTTGCCATAATGGTTGATTACTATAAATTTAATTAAATTCCTGATAAAAAATGATCAAACTTTTTTATAAAACCAAAACTTAAATATGCTAGAGAAGAATCCATTTTGATCATACTTTTTTCAAAATGGATTCTTCTAATTTATCGTAAAATAAGGGTTTATGAGGTATTTTTGATTAAACTTTATAAAAACACCCTCTATTAAGAGGGTGTTCTTTGAGCTGAGTCAAAACTGAACAGGTCACCACCAGAATTCATCTTATCTTGTTCTTTCTGCTTCATAGAGGTAAACTTTTCCCTTGCGAAAACCGTCTAAGTCATTTCAGACAGTAAAAAGGGGTTTAATTTTGTATGAAAACACTATTTCATTTTGCTTATTTACAGGCCATCTCATGTCTATTCCCCGTCATGATCTTTGCGGCGCTTGCCCTATCAAAGACGGTGTCTATTCCTTTTCTTCACCGGTATGATTTCATTCTACTGCTTTGCCTCGCAGCTCAAATCCTGATGCTTGCGCTGCGGCTGGAGAGTTGGGCGGAGCTAAAGGTCATTTGTCTATTTCATCTCATAGGAATCTGTTTGGAAGTGTATAAAGTACATATGGGCTCTTGGTCCTATCCAGAAGAAGCTTATACAAAAATATTTGGGGTTCCACTTTATAGCGGCTTTATGTATGCGAGTGTGGCTAGTTATATTTATCAGGCATTTTCACGACTTCATGTAAAAGTGACCGACTGGCCTCATCCATTTCTTTCAATTGGTATCAGTTTGTGCATTTATCTCAATTTCTTTACGCATCACTGGCTTTATGATGTCAGGTGGTGGCTGACATGTCTGCTTGTTCTTGTGTTTTGGAAAACGTCGGTTTCGTTTCAGGTTGGTCCATCTTCCTTTCGAATGCCGCTTGTTGTTTCATTTTTCCTGATTGGCTTTTTCATTTGGATTGCCGAAAATGTCACCACCTTTTTAGGCGCATGGCAATATCCAAATCAGCAGCATGCTTGGTCCATTGTTCATCTAGGGAAAATTAGTTCATGGTTCTTACTCGTCGTGATCAGTATTGTGCTAGTGATCGAACAGCGTAAACAAAAAAACGTTCAGCCCATTTGACCTGGCTGAACGCTTTTTTTAATCTCGATCGACTTCCTTACGGAGATCATCTGCGACAAATTCTACATTCGTTCCAATGATAATTTGTACGGATGTTTTTCCAGAAGTCAGCACCCCTTTGGCGCCTGCTTTTTTCAATGTACCTTCATTTAATAAATTTGTATCCTCTACTGTTAAGCGAAGACGTGTGGCACAATGATCAATCGTGGTGATATTGTCTTTGCCCCCAAGTCCCTCTACGAGCATACTTGCTCCTCCTGTTGTCACCGCATCATCCGCTGCGATATCTTCCATGTCATCATCTTCCCTGCCTGGTGTTTTCAGCTTTAATAGTTTAATGAGGAAATAGAAAACGACAAAGTACACGACGCCATAAATGATTCCTACTGCAAGAAGCAAGATCGGCTTTTGCGCAATGCCGAAGCTTAAGACGTAATCAATCGCACCTGCTGAAAAGGCAAAACCGCTATGAATCCCGAGGGTGTTCACAATAAAAAGCGAAAGCCCTGTTAAAATAGCATGGACACCATATAAAAGTGGAGATAAAAACATGAAAGAAAATTCAATTGGTTCAGTGATCCCTGTAATAAATGATGTAAGTGCCATCCCAATCATCAGACCAGCTGTTGCTTTTCGCTTCTCAGGTTTTGCAGTCACAACCATGGCTAGACATGCCGCTGGCAGACCAAACATCATCACTGGGAAGAATCCTGTCATAAAGACACCCGCGCTTGGATCTCCTTTAAAGAATCGCGCTAAATCCCCTGTTGCCCCGCTGAATTCCCCGAATTGAAACCAAAATAAGTTATTCAAAACATGGTGAAGTCCTAATGGAATGAGCAATCGGTTAAAGAAACCAAACAGCCCTGCACCTGTTGCACCGAGACTTAAAATCCATTCCCCTAAATCATTGATCACACTTTGAATCGGAGGCCATACATATCCGAAAACGGCTGCTAATAGAATGGTGAAAAGTGCCGTCATAATAGGCACAAGCCGCCTTCCGCTAAAGAAACCTAAGTATTCCGGCAGTTTCGTATCCTTAAATTTATTGTAAACATAACCTGCCAAAAGCCCGCACAAAATACCGCCCAATACCCCCATATTGTTGGTGGAGTTGATCGATGTTGTACCGGCTGACAAAATAAAATAAGAAATCGCACCTGATAATGCCGCTGCCCCATTCCCATCCTTTGAAATACCAATCGCTACACCCATTGCAAAAATTAAAGCCAAGTTCGCAAAAATTGCATTCCCTGCCTCATAAATAAACGGGATATTGAATACATCCTCACGCCCAATGGCCAAAATAATCCCTGCTGCTGGAAGTACAGCGATTGGAAGCATAAATGATTTTCCTAGCTTTTGAAAAAACTGAAACACCATCTGACTTCTCCCCCCTTTGTCATCATCATGACTAAAACGTTCATGATGTTCATAAAAAATATATCATATGCACGTCTAGTTATCTATACCAATTTGTCCACATCCATTTGAATTCCGCTCTTTACTCTTTTTGCGTAAAATGTGGTAAGCTATTGAATAGAATGAAGTTATAGAAAGCGGGAATGAACAGTGATTGTCAAACATGATCATGAGTTAGAAGCCTTAAAAAAAGTCGGCCGAATTGTCGCTTTGGCAAGAGAAGAAATGAAAAGCCAAGCGAAACCAGGCATGTCTACAAAAGAATTAGATTTGATTGGGAAAAAAATATTAGAAGAGCATGGGGCCAATTCAGCACCTGAAAAGGAATATGACTTCCCTGGTACCACTTGTATCAGTGTAAACGATGAAGTGGCACACGGTATCCCTAGTGAAAAAACCATTTTACAAGAGGGTGACCTCGTAAACATTGATATCTCAGCAGAGCTTGACGGATATTATTCCGATACAGGCATTTCATTTGTTTTAGGTACAGGTGATGCTCGTCTTGAAGCATTATGTAAGTGTGCGGAGGATGCGTTCCTAGAAGGATTAAAACATGCAAAAGCCGGTAAAAGACAAAACCAAATTGGCCGTGCGGTCTACAATACAGCGAAAGAACAAGGATTTACCGTTATTAAAAACCTGACAGGACACGGCATTGGGAAGAACCTGCATGAAGCACCTAACCATATTTTGAACTACTATGATCCATTCGATAATGCTTTGTTTAAAAATGGCACAGTTATTGCCTTCGAGCCCTTCATTTCAACAAATGCTGAATCGATTTATCAGGCTGATGATGGCTGGACATTTAAAACACCAGATAAAAGTCTAGTCGCACAGATTGAACATACCATTGTGATCACTAAAGACGAACCGATTATTTTAACAAAGCTGTAAGCCAGCGGGTCCCTTCCTTTACTGGAGGGGATTTTTTCATGCCCGTTTCACGAATCTGTCACGACTAAACAAAAATGCCTGTGGTAAAATAGGCAAAGATATGCGAAAGGGGTCTTATTTGATATGTGGTTCATCATCATAGGTGTTATCTTTTTCATCGAAAGTATTATTTTAACGGTTGTAGGGATTAAGAAAAAACAATCCATGATGACCTATCTTGGTGTTATCATCATGATTATGACGGTCGGCATGATCCTCGTTACCCTCAACCCGCCAAATTCATAAATCAATATTTCCAGCATATACATGGATCATAGGCAGATAGAATCAGTTTTCATTTCTTGACACCTGCACACTTTTCACGTCCTTTTTTGAGATGTTACAATGCAGGCAGTTTCAATTGAAAGGAGTTTTCTATCATGCATTATGGTAGCAAAGGCTGGTATGTCGAAGAATTAAAGAAGCTTGGTGTGACTAAGCATGAAGGAAGAAAGCTTCAAAGCTTAAAAACATATTTCCTTGCAAATCTTCTTGAGCAAAAGAAACGCAGCTCATAAACGCTGAAAAGCCGTACATCTTAAGCTGATGTACGGCTTTTTTTAAATGTGCTGAATTCGTTTTTCTAAAGACTTCCTCACCACATCTGCTAAAGCTTCTACTTCAAGAACGGCTTTCAGTCTCTCTGGACTTGTTTGACGATATTTGACTTCATTGACCTCATGGACCGTAATGTGATGGGACGCTTTTTCTACGAGTACAAGCGATGCATCAGGCGGCACCATGCCTTCTTTCAGTACACGTAAATAAAAGCCTGTATACCCTGTTTTTTGCACTTCCTTTACGAGCTTCATGTTGCCATGCTTAACAGATAATTTCACACAAGGCTGTCTTGGCTGGCTCACCTCAACAAATGCATCTCCAAGCTGAAACACATCGCCAATATGCACATTCGTCTCGACTAGCTTGCGTACTGTTACATTCTCGCCAAAGGCAGCTTCCTGTAAAGGAATCCCTAAAAATTGCTCAAAGTAAGCATAATGATCGTACGGAAAGACGCAGACGGCTTTATCATAACCCCCATGATGAATCAAATCACCTTGGCCATCTCCCTCAAAATTGATCTGACTTAAATACACAGGCTCATGAATGCGCTTTTTGTTGATGGCTGTTTTGATTTCTTTTCCGTTCGCATAGGTAATGATAGGTTGTCCCACCTGGATTCCTTCTATGGCATATCTCTTCTGTCCCACGATGGCCATCTCCTTTGGTTGTCTACTGGCTTTTATTTTACATCGTTTGACAAACAAATCAAAGTCGAGGCGTGAAGATCAGATGCAAGCTATGGTACGATGTGAAAAAAGGAGAGATGACCATGGTTCATTATCACGCCATTGTAAAAGGACGTGTGCAAGGAGTCGGCTTTCGTTATTTTGTTCAGGGAGAAGCCGTCAATCGTGGAATGAAAGGCTGGGTACGCAACACAGATGAAGGTCATGTCGAGTTAAAGGTAGAAGGTGAGCATCAGAAAGTGATTGATTTCTTAGAAACTGTCCGGAAAGGAAGTCCTTTTTCAAAAGTCACCGGCATGCACATGGAACCGCTCACCGAGCTGGCTCATTATAAGTTTTTTCGAATACGGTCATAAAAAACTAGCTATTTGTAAACATTATTCCTATTCATGATAGTTAGACAGAGCGTTCGTATTATATAGTTCAGCCAGAACTTTCTGGTTGAACTTTTTTTATTTAGATTTAATCTATCAGTAGCCAGGGTAGAACGTACGGGGGCGTAGGACATTGATTTCCGTCAAGTAAACAGTTTACCACCTACTTGTAGAGATATGTTTGAGGCTGGTTGGGACTTAGACCTCGTATAACATCGAATCGGTACAAGTCATGCATAAGATTAATTGGACTGGTTCGATATTGCCTCAAAATAGTCTAGAACTACCTTGCGGAATTCCAATGAAGCTTGCGTCATGTATCGGCTTGTATGCCATAATAAAGCGATATCACGTACAAGTTCATGATTCTCAACTTGCAAATATTTAATCTTTCCCCATGATATTTTTGCTGTGCTTGGTATGAAGGCAAGTCCAATTTCAGCTTCTACAAGACTGATCAAACGTGTAGGTTCATCGCCCTCATACACATATTTAAGGTCAATTCCAGCCGATTTGCATACAGAGTCTACTAAATCACGAGTGCCGTATCCTCTTTTCACACCGACAAAGCATTCATCCTTAAGTTCTGTTAAACATACGCTACCTCGGTCTGCCAGTCGATGCCCATTAGGAACTGCTACAAGAATGGGATCAACAAAGACTACTTGACATTCGATGTCTTCCCCTTGAAAAGGAGAGGACGACAAGCAAAAATCGACTTCGCCTCGATGTAAAAGCGTGACCATTTCGAGTGTGGTCAGCATTTGCACATGAAATTGGATATTAGGGCGTTTTTTACGAAACTCTCGCATAATCTGAGGCAAAGTGCTTGCTGTGGTTACCGCAAGCTTTAGTGTGCCAGATTCTGCTCTAGACAAATCGCTAATCTCTTGTTTTCCCTGTTCCAACTCAAACAAAGCCCTTTCCGCGCGACGAATGAATTTGTTGCCAAATTCATTTAATCGCAGTTTCCTGCCTGTGCGATCAAATAAAGGTACCCCTAAATCTTCTTCCAGACGCTGAATCGTTTTGCTTAGCGACGATTGCGTAACGTGGAGGCTTCGTGCAGCTTCGGTTACATGCTCTAATCGAGCTACCTCTAGAAAATATTGTAGTTGAAGGAGTTCCATTTCATTTTCTCTCCAATCATTCCTTTTGGTCAATGATATCATAACTTTAAATGCGTTGGAATGAATGTAAAATTCCAAGTAAGATATCAATGTAACAAATTTAAAGGGGGAGAAAAAAATGAATTCTCGTAGCAGATGGTTAATGATATCCGTTGGACTAGGAATATTATTAAACCCTTTAAATTCATCAATGATTTCTGTTGCCATTGCTAGGTTGCAACATGTGTATAGCATTGATTTTACTGCTGTTTCCTGGATTGTGTTTTCATTTTATATCGCTAGTGCTATCGCCCAACCTGTCATGGGGAAGGCTAGTGATTTATTCGGTCGGAGGAAGATATTTCTGGCTGGTCTTGTTGTATCTTTAGTTTCTTCTATTCTGGCTCCATTTTCTCCAAATTTCGGATGGCTAATTGTGTTCAGAATCGTACAATCAATCGGAACTAGTATGCTGATTGCAGTTGGAACAGCTATAATACGCATTCATATTACTGAAAAGCAATCAGATGCTTTAGCAGGTTTATCAATTTTCCTATCCGGTGCAGCAGCTATAGGGCCTTTTGCCGGAGGAGTACTTATTCAATGGTGGGACTGGCCAGCGATCTTCATCGTCAATACCCCGTTTGTAGTGGCGAGCTTTATATTAGCTTGGAAAATGATCCCTAATGATGGATCAGCAGCAACGGTTTCACGTGACATGTCATTTCGAAAATTACTGGGTGTGATTGATGTGCCAGGAATTCTGCTCTTTGCGGTGGGTCTGATTGCCCTTCTAGTTGGCTTGCTGGCAGCGAAATCATCTGGGCATTTCTCTATGTGGAATATCGTTATTGTGCTAATCGGTCTCGTTGCGGTGGGAATATTCGTACGACATGAGCTAAAAACAGTGTCGCCATTTATTCCTTTACGCATCTTCGCCAAATATCCAGAGATGACTTGGGTCAATATACAATACTTGCTAGTTAACTTACTTTATTATTCACTCTTTTTTGGGATTCCATCATACCTGCAAATGGTACGTCATGTCAGTGAATTCCAGACAGGGATTCTTATGTTAACCTTGGGCTTGAGCTCGATTGTAGCTTCGCCAATAGCAGGGAAATGGGTCGATAAATCAGGACCCAGACCTGTATTGATTGTATCCTCATTACTGATGGTAGTAGGGGCAGTGTGGATCGTGACATGGACGCAAAGTTCACCAGTCATCAGTGTGTGTCTGGCGTTAGCCGCATTCGGTTTTAGCAATGGGCTAAACGCTGTTGGTATGCAGGCAGCTTTGTTTAAAAGCTCTCCAAAAGAAATTGCCGGTGTAGCATCTGGCCTATTTAATACATCGAGATACTTGGGAACAATTTTATCTTCACTGTTGACAGGTATCATTATGGGAGGTGCGTTCAACTTTACAGGATTCCGATTGCTGGGGGTTTTCCTAACGGTCATTGCATTGATCTTAGTATTTATAAGTCTGCGACTCAGAAATTCTGAGCAATTGGATGAACCGAGTAAAAGCAATTAAAACAAAAAATAAAAATAGGAGTTGAATGTTATAACAATTGTTAATATCAAGGAATGGTCCTCATGGGATCAAACTTGGTAGGGAATGCAAAAGGATAAACAACCCCAGGGTGAGAAAGTCATACAGAAGTGGAATGCGAGAGCGCAATTTTTCGCCCCTTGTTGTAGTAAGGAAGAGATCTTTTGTGGTCATCATAAATAAAAAACAAGGGATAGATATCTATCCCTTGTTTTTTAATCAATTTAAATGTTCAACATCATATTAGAGAACATACATATAACTATCGCTAGGCTTTTTCTGTCCCGTGATAGGGCTTGTCCTGATAAAAATAGTTTGGTTTCACAATCGTATTGTCGTAATGCTTGTGGAATATGTGGGTAGCAGCTGGTGATACAGGGGGAATCAGCCATGTCCAGTCCCCAGTCAGCTTGCGGTCAGCCTTTTCTTCCTGCTTTTCAAACTGCTTGAATTGATGTGCTGCTGTATGGTGATCGACAATGGTTACCCCTGCTTCGCGATAAGAATGGAGAACCGCCACATTCAATTCGACAATGGCTTTATCCTTCCAAAGGGACGAATTCTTGGTCGTGTCCAGTCCTAAAAGAGAAGCAACTTTTTTTAGCATATTATAGCGGTTTTCATCCGCTAGGTTGCGTGCGCCAATTTCTGTGCCCATATACCAGCCGTTGAACGGTGCAGCATTGTAATGAATACCGCCAATCTCTAATTTCATATCAGCAATAATCGGAACCGCATACCATCTTAGTCCCAAATCACGGAATCCATCATATTCAGGATGGGTGATCTCTACCTCTTGAACGATTTCTTTCGGAAGCTCATACAGAACAGGTGGCTGATCTTTTAGCTGAAACATGAGAGGTAGAATATCAAAATGTGTGCCCTCTCCTTTCCAGCCATGGGCTTCACATAATTTTGTTAATTCAAGAGATGCCTCGTCGCCGATGATGCCATATTCCGTCTCATAGCCTGCATAACGAACGAGCTGATGATTATAAATGACGACTTCCTTCTGCTTGTGACTCTCTGGGGGAAAGATCGTGATGGACGGTTTGATTTTCCCGCCATTTGTCGCATACTCAATATGATGAAAGAGCGCCTCTTTCACCTCATCCTCTGTCTTTACATGCCGGCAGTCATGCACTTGCAGGGTCGACCAAAACAAACGGCCAATGCAGCGGTTACTGTTGCGCCATGCCATTTTCGCCCCGTGAGCTAATTCCTCTAGTGTATGCGTATAACTACCTTCAGACTCAATTTCTTTTTTTATTTCATGCAGACGTGCTGCTTTCTCTTCATTTGACTTATTTAATTCTTCATAGCATACAGAAATAAAAGCTTCTGCTTCATTCCACAACGCTTCTTGATTACTCAAACATACTCGCCTCACTTTAATACGAATATATCCATTGTAGCGGTTTCTATTGATAAATTCACTCGTTTCAAACCATTTTTTATCAAATCATCCGACCATTGTCCTTAGACCATAGATGAATCAATACGTATAAGGGTCTTTTGGAGCCAGCGGACATAGCCTTTTTCTCTTTCGATTGCCCTTGTCAGCACTAAGTAATGCCCAAATTGCGCTGAATGCAGTGATTCAGCAGAAGGGTCTTCCTCTGTCAAAGCGTGCAGCTTTTGTTCCAGCACATCTACTTTCTTGGTGCGCTCTAAAAGTTGATATGCAAAGAGGTCAGCCGCTTCTTTTTTGTCCATGGAGGAGATGAAAAATGTTTTGAGCATGAATTCATCCTTTGTTGTTTCTGGAATCGGATCTTTTGTTCTTAACCACTGACGCAATTCTTCTTTTCCTGCCGCTGTGATTTGATAGACCTTCTTCTCCAGCTTTTTTCCTTGTATGTGAATATCAAATTCAATAAACCCTTCCTCTGTGAGACGCTTCAGCTCAGGGTAAATCTGACTGTGCTTTGCACTCCAAAACTGTCCAAGGGAGTCCTTAAAATGTTTCGTAATATCGTATCCTGTCAGCTCATGCTGATCCAGCAAGCCAAGAATGGCATATTTTAGTACTCTCATGATGTGCCTCCAACGCTTATTCTTTGACAATAGTATACCATAGACTTTAAAATAAACATGTAAATCACAACATGTTTGAAAAAACATCATTCTAATGAAAGAAGGAATAAACATGGATCAATTCGTTGGACTTCATATGATTTATACGTATGAAAATGGCTGGGAATATGAGATTTACATTAAAAACGATCACACCATTGATTACCGCATTCATAGCGGAATGGTTGGAGGACGTTGGGTCCGTGATCAGGAAGTAAATATTGTAAAGCTGACAAAAGGCGTATACAAAGTCTCTTGGACAGAACCAACTGGGACAGACGTCTCTCTAAACTTTATGCCTGAAGAAAAACGCATGCATGGCGTCATCTTCTTCCCAAAATGGGTGCATGAACGTCCAGACATCACCGTCTGCTATCAAAATGACTACATCGATCTCATGAAAGAATCTCGTGAAAAATACGAAACCTATCCGAAATATGTTGTCCCAGAATTTGCGGACATTACGTATATCCATCATGCAGGTGTGAATGACGAAACCATTATCGCAGAAGCACCATATGAAGGCATGACAGATGAAATAAGAGCTGGACGAAAATAAAAAAGCGGCACGCCTAGTGCCGCTTTTACATTTGATAAAATCTTAGCCCCTTTTTATTGAATGCCTAACGTATTTTGAGGAAGCACGAAACGATAGACTGGTAGTTCATCACCTGTTTTTGAAGCGATAAACCCTGATGACATATAGCTGTCCTTTGATTCTGGTTCAAGGGCAAGTGACAGCAAATTGGTTTGCGGCTGTGCCGTGACATATACCTTTGTTCCTTTTGGCAGCTGACGTTTCTTGTCAACGAGTTTTGTTTCAAGCTGAATATCTGATTTGCTCTTTTCCTCTCGTTTTGTCACCTTGTAGGCTTGTACCGGCAACTTCATGCCAACCGGCAATGTGACACTTTTTAACCCTAATGTTCTGAGTTTCCTTTCTACTCCTTCATGCCCCGGAAGAATGAGGTAAGCTGTCGGCCGTTCTCTTGTTAAGACAGGAACAGCATCGCTCGCACTATGAAAACGTACAGGAACATTGGTGGTCTGTCCTTTCTCAATATCAACCATTTCCAGCGTGTCATCAACAGGTGATTTGAAAGCATCTTGAATGACGACTTGATCGTCATCTTTTGGATGAAGCCCTTTTTTCACAAGCTTCAACCGCTCCGTCACCATTTGCTGCTTCACCTGCTTGGCATGTTTCACCGTGGTCTCAATGATTTTTTCATGGGTGGCTACTTGCGCAGCGACGCGGCGGGCAAAATCCTCTCTCCCAATCCCAATCCCTCTGCTTTCTACAAGAAATGACAGGGCTGGCGAAAGTGCAAAGGCATTTCGGCCAATTCGCGCATCCGTTCCACCTTCATAAATGTCGATCTTGCCATCCTTTCCTCTTGTGTTTGTATAATACAAATCGTTAGAAAACCCTTTATTCGTCAGCGTTTCACGAACTCCGTTAACATATAACTCATTTGATGTCAGCCGGATGTTTTCAGGAATGTTTAGATTCTTCCCTGATAGAATAAGCAAATCATGATATTTGAGAGCGCCTGATGAACCGATATCTTCAAACTGCTTTTGGCCCACATCGTATTCATGGGCATCAATGACCACTTCTGGCGCATACCGATTAAATTCTTGATGCAGGGCTGTCAGTTCTGGAGATTCTAATGTCATATGATCACGATTACCATCTAATCTGTTTGCCAGTCTGCGGTCAAACGCATAAGAACCATCAGGATTGATTCTTGGGACAATGATGATATTGACATGATTAAGTATACGGTCTCCTTCTTTACCTGCTAATCGTTTTGCAATGACGAGAGCAGATTCACCGGAGGCTGGTTCATTTCCGTGTATTTGTGCTTGGAGCCAGATTGTTGGCTTTTTTGAAAGTGGAGTAATCGAGCGATCCTTTGTAAAGTACAGGGCCTGGATGGACCTGCCTTCAATGGATGTTCCAATCTGTTTCTGCGTGGCGTAAGGACTTTTGTGGACAATGTCTCGTAAGAAAGTTTGAAGCTCTTCTTGTGTTGTAAATGTTTCTTCTTTTTTCTGAAAGGCAGGGGTATCAAACGTCTCGTCAGGCTCAGGGTATAGCTTTTTCACTGAAGCCGGCTGTTCATAATTCTTTCCGTAATAAGGGGTTTCTGCATGAGCTGAAGCTGGGCTCACCATCGACAAACTGCCTGCCATGAGGCATACAGCAGCAAAAAGAATCGTGCCTTTTCGTTTGGACATGCTATCCTCTCCCTTCGTTGATTTGCATTATAAAGAAAAAAACAGCAAAAGTGTCAGTATTTTTCAAAAATAAATCTTTTGGAGGAACAGGCATCTCTTTGTCTAGGGCAAATGAATGGAGCCTCCCCAGCAATATGACCTAAAAAAAGTGCCTGCTCACAGCAGACACTTTTTATTTACCAGATGGAAATAGCCCCAATGAGAACTGCCATGACAGTCATAGCGACAACTGCCAGCACAGCCCATTTCATCCCAAATTTCTGATGCTGATCCAGTGATACGCCAACAAGTCCAACAAGTAAATGAGTCGATGGAACAAGTGGACTTAACATATGAATCGGCTGACCAATAATAGAGGCTCTGGCAATCTCAATTTTATCGACACCGTAAGCTGCCGCTGTTTCTGATAGGATCGGCAGTACGCCATAAAAGTATGCATCATTCGGCATAAAGAAAGTAAAGATCCCGCTTGTTAATGCGACAATGACTGGAATAAAGCCGCCAAGCTGCTCTGGAATTGCAGATACAATCGAAATCGCCATTTCATCAACCATTTTCGTTCCAGTTAGAATACCTGTAAAAACACCTGCCGCAAAAATCATCGAGGCAATGGCTAAAACGTTTGTGGAGTGAGCCGCAATTCGCTCACGCTGCTGGTCCAAGTTCGGATAGTTCACAATAATTGCCACACAGAAAGCAAGAACAAATAGAACAGTTAAACTGACTTTACCTGATACAAGCAGCAGCACCAATAACAAAGTTAGCGCCAGGTTAAACCACCAAAGCTTCGGTCGTTTGATGTCATCTTGCAGTGCAGCTGCCATTTCATTTGCATGAATCGGCTGGTCAAGTTCAATGACACCAAGACGTTTTCTTTCGGCTTTTCCAAGAAAATAAGCAACAATAATCATACTGAGAACCCCTGCACCAATGACTGGAATCATCGGGCCAAATAAAAGTGAAGGATCGACCCCAAGTGCACTCGCCGCTCTAGGTGTGGCTCCTCCCCACGGAATTGTATTCATAATTCCCATGCCAACTCCGGCAATTCCGGCTAAAATAATTGGTCGGATGCCAAGCAGTGTAAATAGTGGAAGCATCGCTGTTGTTGTAATCATATATGTCGTTGTTCCGTCACCATCAAGTGCAACAAGCATCGTCAGGACAGCTGTTCCGACTACGATTTTTAATGGATCGCCTTTAACGATTTTTAAAATTTTCGCCACCATTGGGTCAAATAAACCCGCATCAATCATAATGCCAAAGTACAAAATCGCAAACATGATCATGACCGCTGTCGGTGCTACTTGCTGCACACCTTTGACAATCATGTCTGAAATTTCAGTAAAATGAAAACCTGCGATAAGAGCAAATGCAATCGGTGTTAACACCAATGCCGTTAAAACAGACATACGTTTCGTCATAATCAAAACCATAAATACTATCATCATAAGAAATCCTAAGATTGCTAACATATTGTTCACCCCTTATGTTGTATACGCTTTCATTAATGTGTTGGTATCCCATTTCCAACCCTTTTTGTCATCATATCTGAGGTGAGAATTGAAGTAAATATTATGAATTTTAATTCTTTTTCGGTCGATAAATGCTTTTTGTTCATTTTGTTCAAACATTGGCCTTTTTCATTCCATGAAAAAAACAAAGGGTTTATTTTAGCCCTTTGTCTTCTTGATAGAAGTCTAGGAAAGACGAGTACTGGAGCGAATGTGAGATTCGTGAGCACCGGCACACAGGAATGCGGGCGAATGCAAGGGTTTGTCTACATGCTGGAAGCGGTCTCACTCGACCGCTTGTTCTCCTTGTATCAATTGCTCGTATTGCCTTAATTGATCTTCCATAAAGATCTTTGCCTCTTTGCTGTTCATATAACGACTTGTCCAGCCCTTTTGCTTTAATCGTTTTTTCCATAACCTCGTTTTCGTCATTTTTTGAAGAAGCTGATCCCATTCACGAATGTCATGCTGACTCATTTGTTTAGGGCCCATCACACCGCGCCAATGGGAAAAGATGAGCGGAATGCCCTGCTCTTTCCATGTCGGCACATCTTCAAATCCATCTAAGCGCTCGCTGGTTGTCGTGGCTACGAGCTTCAGCCTCTTTTTGTCATAATCATGACGAACCTCTGTAATAGTAGTCGTTGCTGCATCTACCTCATGGTCGATGAGCGCCTGAAATAAATCATCTGCACTGTCAAATTTCAGAAATTGAATGCGATATGGATCAATCCCTGCCATTTCTGCTGCCCGGGCGAATGAGATTTGATCATCATTTCCAAAGTCAGGGGCAAACCCAATTTTTAAGGAATCTGGTTTTTTCTTGAGTGCGTGTAACAGCTCCTTCCCATTTGCAAAAGGAGAATCTACTGGGACTGCGACGACCTGCCACTCTTCTGCAAGGATTGCCAGCGGTGTCACATCATTCATCGTCACGTTACTGCTGCCAAGCAAGTTACGGCTTAACAATAAGCTTGAATTTAAACTGATATAGTTGGCTTCTCGCTCCATCATGTAGGTCCATCCTTTATCCACCGTTCCGCCTCTTTGATAAAGAATGTTCACAGGCCGTTTCACCAGCTTCTCTTGTTCAAGCACTGATTTCATCACCTGAGCCGTTTGGTCAAATCCCCCCTCTGGTACACCCGACACCACAATATATAAGGAGCTTTGCTGAAGGAAAGAATCTCCGGCCTTTTTTTCATTAAAGGTGAGCGTGATACAAAGGCAGAGCACGATAACAAAAAATATTGCTTTTTTCATCTTTTATGACTCCGCTTGTTTGGCAGGATAATATTTCCGTTCAGGTCTACCAATGATTCCGTATGCAAGCTCTGCCCGGCATTCCCCTGTTGTCACGAGATACTCTACGTAGCGTCTCGCAGTTGTACGTGATGCGCCCATCTTTTCCCCGAGTTCTTCTGCTGTAATTCCGCTATTTTCAGATGCCATCAATGTTTTCACTTTATCCAAGGTCAGTGAATTGATGCCCGTGGGAAGATCTCTGTCATCCCTTTGTTTTGGCTCTTCCTGCATTTGCCCAAAAAACAGATCGATCATCGTTTGATTGACTTCATCCTTTGAATTGATGATGTCTTTCTTTTCTTTATATTCGGTTAAGACTTGTGCAAACTTTTGTGCGGTCACCGGTTTGATTAAATAATGAACCACTCCGTAATGAAGTGCATCTCTTAAAAGCGTCGTTTCCGTTGCAGCCGTGATAATGATCACATCTACTTCAGGACAGCGTTCTCTTAAAAACGGCAGCAGGTTTGTGCCAAGTTCATCAGGCATATAGACATCAAGCAAGATGAGATCAACTTGTTCCCTTTGGAGCGCCTCCCACATATCCTTTGCACTCTTTGCCTTTCCGGCGACTTTAAATCCTTCTATCTTTTGTATATAAGATTCATGAATGGCAGCGATTCGAAAATCATCCTCCGCAATGAGTACCTTAATCACCATCTATTCCCCCTTTGTGCCTTTCGGTATGTATACAGTAAAGATGGCACCGCCTTCTTTTTGGTTCGCAACTTCAATCCAGCCCCCAAGCTCGTCCAATACTTCTTTCACATTCGCAAGCCCGTAGCCTCGTCCTTCTCCCTTTGACGAATGGCCTCTTGTGAAAATCTGTGACAGTTCCTCTTCATTCACTCCATCACCTGAATCTGACACTTCTATGATAATATCAAACCCAATATCTGTGATGAATAGGTCTACCTCGCGCTTCTCCTTATTTAATACAGCTTCAAAAGCATTATCTACGAGATTGCCAATGATGGTGATAAAGTGAGATAGACTTAAATGAGCTGGGAGCGGCTCTAGTGAGCTATTTTCATCAATGTGGAAATGGACTTTCTTCTCAGATGCTTTCCCTAGCTTGCCAAGTAAGATCGCTTGTATTTTAGGAGACCGAATCTGCTTCATGAGTAAATCGTGCTGTCGGTTTTGCAGATGATATTCTTCTTTAATCAAGTCGATGGCTTCATCGACTTGATTCAGCTCAAGCAGGCCTAAGATGGCATACAGCTTATTTGAGAATTCGTGCGTTTGTGCTCTCAGGTCTTCTGAATACTGGCTGACCTCTGTTAATGTATCCAGCAGCTTCGTCAGTTCGGTTTTCTCCCTAAAGCTCACAATCCCTCCGAATACTCGATTGTCCTGCATTACCTTTTTCACATTTAAAACATAGGTTTTATCATTGACGACGGTTTCGATGTTAGGTTCAATCGTCTCTGCCTTTAAATAGAAAAGAAGTTTGGCATTTGGCAAGACTTGATCAATATGAAGGGGCAGTTCTGATGAGACGCGCAGCATATGTTCAGCTGATGTATTCATCATCGTAATCGCGCCTTTCTGGTCAAACGCAATGATCCCTTCTTTTATAGCGAGCAGCATCGCTTCTCTTTCTCGATACAGCGAAGCAATTTCATGCGGCTCAAGCCCTAATGTATCTTTTCGAATACTCTTCGTTAAAAAAATCGCACCGAATATGCCAGGCAAGAGCACTAAAAGGGCAATATAGCTAAGCTTCAATAGCTGATGAGCTGTTGCTTGATCGATTTCCTTTTTTAAAAATTCGACGGTGACTGTCCCAATAATTTCTTCATGCCCTTCTGTTTCTTTCATAATGGGTGCACTGCCTCTGACAACGGTTTCACCATTAGAATCATCAGTGGATATAGAAGTTCCTCCAAATAAGAGGGTACTTCTTCCTTCCGATACACTGATGGTTTTTCCTACGTCCTCATGATTCGTATGAATAAGAACCTTTCCTTTTCGGTTGGTAATGAAGATGGCATGTGCTCTTACTTGCTCCTTCATTTGCTCAAGCACTGCCTGTTCTTCATTTTGGGAAGCTGACACCGCCACCGATGCTTTAATGGGCGGCATATATGATATCGTTCTAGCGGTCTGCACCGCCAGCTGTTCAGCTTGTCCCTGCCTTTCCGATGTCTGCAGAAAACCAAAACAAATGGTTAATAATGCAATGACAACAAGCAAAAGCCCGATAATTAACCCCAAAATTTTCGTTTGTAAAGTAACTTTCCTTTTGCCCATCCTCACCGCCACAACCCCTAATTCAGTAGATTCACCCGAATAGACTCTAAGAAAATGATATCATTTTTTCTTACTAAGTTAAGAGAAAATTCTTTCAAACAAAAAAGGACGACTCAGAATCGAGTCATCCCTGTATACCTATTACGTGATCGATAAACCAGCACTCGCATAGCCTGCTACGGTATTTACTAAGGATAGTCCTGTAGCGGATGCAGAGAATACAACAAGCAATCTTGTTTCAGGTGTGACTGGTACATTTAGACCAGTCGCAATACCGTTTGAAATAGCACCCAGTGTTAAAACTCCAGTTAAAGCTGGGGCTAATGTGACACTCGCTACTTGTGTAAAGCTGTTATTTGGTGTCGGTGAAGCGAACAGACTAGCCGTTACGGTAACACTCGTGCCAACTAAAGAAAGAGCTGCTGTTGTGCTGAAATAGCCGGCAAATGACGTGATTGTTCCAGCTCTCGGAACTGAGAACGCCATGTTGATTAATGTACCCGCAGCGCCTGTTAAATCAATAACTCCGCCTACAATACTGACACCTGTCGCTGAGTTACCAAATCCGATCAAACTGGATGTTCCAACAAGTCCGCCTGCAATTGTTGTCAGGACAGCAGGTGTACCTGAAGCAAATGGAATGATCGCACTCGATCCTGTCACACCTGTTGGACCTGTTGCTCCGGTACCTGTGACGCCGGTGGCTCCGGTTACTCCTGTTGCACCTGTTAAACCTGTGGCACCAGTGGCTCCGGTTACTCCCGTTGCTCCTGTTGCTCCGGTTACCCCAGTTGCACCTGTTAAACCCGTGGCGCCAGTGGCTCCGGTTGCTCCTGTTACTCCTGTGACGCCGGTGGCTCCGGTCGCTCCTGTACCCGTGACTCCCGTTGCTCCTGTATCACCCGTAACACCAGTGGCTCCGGTTACTCCCGTTGCTCCCGTTGCTCCTGTTGCTCCGGTTACCCCAGTTGCACCTGTTAAACCCGTGGCGCCAGTGGCTCCGGTCGCTCCTGTTACTCCTGTGACGCCGGTGGCTCCGGTCGCTCCTGTACCCGTGACTCCCGTTGCTCCTGTATCACCCGTTACCCCAGTTGCTCCGGTTACTCCTGTTGCTCCCGTTGCTCCTGTATCACCTGTTACCCCAGTTGCCCCGGTTACTCCTGTTGCTCCGGTAATACCTGCGGCGGCCAATAACGTATAGTCTGGGGACGTATCTGGTGTACCTGTTGGTGGTGTTGTATTCACAACATAGGTTCCACCTTCATATGTCACCACTTGACCTACTGGATAGGTTGGGGCTGTAGCTGGGTCAAACGCCAGGATGCCAGTTAATCCTACACCCGTTACTCCGGTGGCTCCCGTTGCTCCCGTTGCTCCCGTTGCTCCCGTTGCTCCAGTAACACCTGTGACGCCGGTCGCTCCTGTATCTCCTGTGGCTCCGGTCACTCCTGTACCCGTGACTCCCGTTGCTCCTGTATCACCCGTTACACCAGTTGCTCCTGTCGCTCCGGTTACTCCTGTGACTCCAGTATCACCGGTTACCCCAGTTGCTCCTGTGACGCCGGTGGCTCCGGTAACACCTGCGGCTGCTAATAACGTATAGTCTGGAGAAGTATCCGGTGTGCCTGTTGGCGGTGCTGTATTGACCAGATATGTTCCGCCTTCATATGTCACCACTTGACCTACTGGATAGGTTGGCGCTACTGCTGGATCAAACGCTGCGACTCCGGATAAACCGACTCCAGTCGCTCCAGTCACTCCTGTTGCCCCGGTTTCACCAGTTACCCCTGTTGCACCTGTTGGTCCTGTGACGCCGGTGGCACCAGTTTCTCCTGTCGCTCCTGTGACCCCTGTTGCACCTGTTTCACCGGTGGCTCCCGTACCAGTAGCTCCCGTTGGACCAATTTCCCCCGTCGCTCCCGTAACACCAGTGGCACCGGTTGGACCAATTTCTCCTGTTGCTCCTGTGACGCCAGTGACTCCGGTTGGACCAACCTCTCCCGTTGGTCCTGTCACTCCTGTTGCGCCGGTGGAACCCGTGACTCCTGTACCGGTTGCTCCTGTAACGCCAGTCGCTCCTGCAGCGGCCAATAACGTATAATCTGGTGACGTATCTGGTGTGCCTGTTGGTGGCGCCGTGTTAACAAGGTAGGTTCCTCCTTCATATGTCACCACTTGACCTACTGGATAAGTTGGCGCTACTGCTGGATCAAACGCTGCGACTCCGGATAAACCGACTCCAGTCGCTCCGGTCACTCCTGTTGCCCCTGTTTCACCAGTTACCCCAGTTAAACCTGTTGGTCCTGTGACGCCGGTTGCTCCTGTTTCACCTGTTGCACCGGTTGCTCCTGTACCAGTGGCGCCGGTTGGACCAATTTCCCCCGTTGCTCCTGTGACGCCAGTCGCTCCCGTTTCACCTGTGGCTCCGGTTGCTCCTGTGCCGGTGGCGCCGGTTGGACCAATTTCCCCCGTTGCTCCTGTGACGCCAGTCGCTCCCGTTTCACCTGTGGCTCCGGTTGCTCCTGTTCCAGTGGCGCCGGTTGGACCAATTTCCCCCGTTGCTCCTGTGACGCCGGTCGCTCCCGTTTCACCTGTTGCACCGGTTGCTCCTGTGCCGGTGGCGCCCGTAACTCCTGTCGCTCCTGCAGCAGCTAAAAGCGTATAATCTGGGGAAGTATCGGGTGTACCTGTTGGCGATGCTGTGTTTACAAGATACGTCTCGCCTTCATATGTCACCACTTGACCTACTGGATACCCTGGTGCCGCTGCCGCATCAAACGGAACAACTCCAGTTAGACCTACACCGGTAGCGCCGGTTGCCCCAGTCGGACCGGGATCTCCCGTAACACCTGTTGGTCCTGTACCTGTTGCTCCTGCAGCAGCTAAAAGCGTATAGTCCGGTGATGTATCAGGCGTCCCTAATGGCGGTGCTGAATTGACCACATACGTACTGCCATCGTATGTCACCACTTGCCCTACTGGGTAGGCTGATGCTACTGCTGGATCAAATGCCAGAATGCCTGTTAAACCTACGCCTGTTGGACCGATTGGACCTGCTGGACCTGCCGGACCCGCTGGACCCACTGCACCCGCTGGACCTGCTGGGCCTCTTCTTCCTCTCCCGCCTGGCGGACCTTGAATCACACAAACACAAGGATCTTTTCCGCAGCAAGGATTTTTCACTGGTTTTCCTGGCTTCCCTGATCTTCCTTTCTTACAACTATCACATTCCCAGCCATCATCCTTATACGCATCATACCAGCTTCCTTTTTGGTAGTGGTCTGTCGAATGAGTTGGATATGTCTTTTCGCATTGTCTACATCTTCTCATAGAATCACCCCCATCCATCGTATTCATCATGATTTAGAAAGGTGTATGTACACTTTTATTTTTTTATTAATCAAAAGACCTTGCACTTCATATACAAGGTCTTTCTTTCATTAAAGTCTCATCGTCATTTTTAAATCTTTTCCTACCATACTATAATCCATATCTTTTGGACGGATGGCTTCTTTTAATGTTTTCGTACCTTCTCCTTCAAAGAAAGTAGGTGCATCTTTCCCTCCAATTAATAATGGTGCCATATAAATAATGACTTCGTTCACAAGTGATGCTTCTAAAAAGGATGCACTCACACTTCCTCCCGCCTCCACAAGTACCGACATGACAGAACGCTTCTTCAGCATGCGTAACACATCATGGATGTCTGTCCGATTTTCTCCGCTTGTGATAAAGACCTGATGTCCTTTTTGCACCAGTTGATGGTATTTTTTTTGATCGTACTTGTTTGAGGTACAAATAATGGTTTCTGCCATATGATCGTTTAAACATTTCGCATGAAGCGGAATCCTTAAGGTGGAATCTAAAATGACACGAATGGGCTGTGTCACGAATGAATCTTTTACAATAAGACCTGCATCATCTTGAATAATGGTTTCGACGCCTGTTATCACAGCATCTGCTTCTTGACGTAATTGCTGCACTTCATTCCTCGCTTCTGTTCCCGTAATCCATTTGCTTTCTTGATGAGCTGTTGCAATTTTTCCGTCTAACGAAATGGCTGTTTTTAATATGACATATGGAAGATCTGATTGTATGGAATGAAAAAAAGGAAGATTTAAGCTGTCCGCTTCCCGTTTACATATCCCTTCTTCTACTTCTATCCCTGCTTGTTTCAACATCGTGACCCCTTTACCTGCTACACGCGGATTTGGATCCCCAGTGGCAATGACCACACGTTTCACCCCGCTCTTTATTATCGCTGCTGAGCAAGGCCCTGTTTTTCCATGATGCGAACAAGGTTCGAGCGTCACATACATATGAGCTCCCTTCGCCTTATCTCCTGCCATTTGCAGCGCATGAATTTCAGCATGCGGTTCGCCAGCCTTCATGTGAGCACCAATTCCAACAATCTCACCTTTTTTGACTACCACTGCCCCGACAAGCGGATTTGGTGAGGTTTGTCCTTTCATGGCCTTTGCGTTGGCAATCGCTAGCTTCATATAAAAAACATCGTCTTTCATGTAAGTCTCCTTTCCTCTCTTTCAAGGGAAAGAACTCCTTCAGGGAATGAAGGAGTTCTATTCTCATGTGCTATATTTTTTCCATCCGTTTCTTTTCAGATCGATCATAGTAAGGCAAGGAATAAAAAAGTTTATAAGATGCTCGTTGTTTACAAAAACAGCATTTGCGACATTCATATTTATTAATGAGGAGCACATGCGGACAATTGAGTACAGACAGACCTTTTTTCATATGTTCCTTGCAAACACTTATCATGAGAATCCCCCGCTTACATTCTTTTTCTTAATGAGAGATTACTTCTTTCGGAAATTGTTCAAATAAGCGTAATACTTCGGTATGCGTCCCATCTTCTCGAACGTGATAAATCCCGCCGTCGTATGAGCTTGCGTATACATCATTGCCTAATTGTCTGATGGCACTAATCCCATTTTTGGCAATTCTAATTGGGCCGGTGTTGACATCCAGCTCTGGATTCCACACTACGATATAGCCCCAATAATCGCCGCTTACAATATAGCCAGAGTCTGTGACTGTGACCGATTTAATCGAATACTGGTGTTCGTTATGCTGGTCTAAAATTCTTCCAGTATGCAAATCAAACAATCTCACATTCTTGTCACGGCTGACAATGGCGATACGATCTCGTTTACTATCAATAAAGACATCATTTAACAGCTCTGTCGCACCGATGTATTCCGCTTTTAAGGATAAACTCTTTTTATCTAAAAGACAGATGGTTCCTTCAACCGCTGCTGTGATGATATGATCTCCTTCTACCTTTAATGCTTTGACCGCACAATCGTGTGCTTTGGAACGGCCGATTTCCTTTAAGTGTTCTGTTGAAATGACATGGACATAACCGCCGTAAGTTCCAATATAAAATTGACGATCCTCCTCGTGGAAATACACGCTGTTGACCGGACCTGTGTTGAGATCAAACGAAACCATTTGCTGTAATGATTCATGAACAATATGCACCTGACTTGCATGGTCTCCCCACGCATAATAGCTTCCATCCCGTGCAACAGCTACTCCATTCGTTAAAACGCCCGTTGATTTAGCAATTTCCATTCCATTTTTTCTGAATTTTCCATCATCTGATGCGGTAATAATATCACCTGCATCAGTCAGCGCAATGTCATTGATAGATGGTGTCGCCATTTCGATCTCATCTGATATGACTTTGCCCTTTTCAATCGACCATTCACAATATGTTTTTCCAAAGCTGGCTCCTAGTATTGACTTCTCATCCTCTGTCCAGACAAGCGAGCGCTCCCACTGATATTTATGAGGCAGCAGTGTATCGACTAAATCACCTGTTTCATAATTCCACAGCTTAATTAAATGGTCGTAGCCTGCTGTCAGCAAGTAATTACCGCTTGGAGAAAAATTCACGCGCTTGACGCCCTGTAAATGGGCTTTGATGATTTTCTTCTCCTGTAAAGTCGCCGCATCGTAAATAATAACGGTGCCATCATCTCTGCCAAGTGCGAATACTTCTTTTTGATTGCTGCCGCTGATCGTATCCAGTTCATAATCAAACGGGCCAATTTCCCCTACAATTTCTCCGGTCTCATACAGCCATACAAGGACGTATCCATCATCACCTGTTGTGTAAGCTTTATCACCATGTATCCATACAGCTAATACATCTTTGCTATGACCATGGAATTCTCTTAAAATAGCACCCGTTTCGATATCCCAGACTAAGCATCTTCTATCTCTGGATACGGATACAAGCAAAGTATCCTGCTTCGCAAAAGCGACGGCTTCTACATCATCCGCATGACCAAACAACGTGCGGATTCGTGTATTTGTGCCTGTATCATATAATTGAATGGTATAGTCTGACGATGCACTCGCTAAATACTTTCCGTTTTCAGAAAGAGATATTGAGTTAATGATATGCTCGTGACTGCCAATGAACGTTCCTTCTCCTGTCTCCCGGTTCCACTGATAAATACAGCGGTCATAGCCGCCAGTGTAAACGATTTGGTCGTGCTGAGTTGATAAAACAGATGTAATTGGTCCTCTATGCATAGTTTTACACTCCCACCTTTATATGTTGTTTTTGACGAGTCACTAAACGAAAACCAGTAAATCGAAAAACGGGATCTGGGTGCTTCCCGTGTCTTCTTGCGACTCTGCATAAATCTCCACCTCTTGCGAAGGAGCCGCCTTTTAAAATGTAGTAGTCACTTCCGAGTGTTTCCGTTAAATCATCGACGACCTCGATGCCGCCTTCATATACGTGATATTTGGTGTTGACCCATTCCTCGACGTTGCCCCCCATATCATAAAGACCAAATAAGGATCTGCCCTTTTCGTAATGACGGACAGGCGTCGTTTTTTCAATATTTGATTCGTGTGTATTGCAGTAAGAAGGATCAAACTCATCTCCCCACGGGTATTGATTTCTCGTGTTTCCCCGGGCAGCATACTCCCATTCTTCTTCCGTAGGAATCGACACATCCATCCCCAGTTTCCCGCTCAGCCACTGACAGAACGAGAAGGCTTCCTCAATGTCCATGCCCCAAGCTGGATGATCTTTTCCCCCGCCAAGCTCTTCGTTCGTTAAGCTCTCTGGGTATGTCTGTCCTGTTTCATCACAATAGCTTTGATACAGTTCATTGCTGACGACCGTATCTGAGATAAAAAATTCGTTGATATACGGCTGATAGGATGGAAATTCTTTGTACAGCCATTTTTGAAATTTTTTCTCACGGCCGTAGGTTGGATTGAGCAGCTTGTCCTTCCAGTATTCTGATGCCTTTTTCATATCTTCTTCATTACTTCCAATCGTTGCATAGCCGCTTGGAATTTGAATCCAATTGATATCAGGTTTCACGCTTTTCTCCCGCCTTCTTTCAATAAACTCGTCTATTGATTAATTAATTTCTTCTCATCGACCATATGCCCTGAGGCTGCTTTTGCCTTTAAATAGGCTTCATTGTAGAGAGAGGCTTCGACCGTATGATCAAACCGCAAAACAGGAAGACCGTAAGCTGCAATAGAATCGACTTTATCTGGATTGTTCGTTAGTAAATGCAATGGTTTCCCTTTGTTTAAATAGTGCAAAACTGCTGCTGCTTCCTCGTAATGCCGATCATCATCCCCGCAGCCGATCAGGCGGTTGGCTTCAAAAGTATCCAGCTGCATTTCCTGTAATTTATACGTCAATGCTTTTGCCATCAGCCCAATAGACCGCCCTTCTTGATTGGCCATATACACCAGCATACCTTTTCCGTAATCGGTGATTTTCTTCAGTGATAATGCAAGCTGTGGACCACAGTCACATTTCAGTGACCCAAACACATCACCTGTTTGGCAGACACTATGGATTCGCACAAGCGGCGGCCGTTCATTTTCAAAGTCGCCAAATAAGAGACAAGAGGAAAAGGTTTGCTGCGCGGTACTCATTTGGACAATCGATTCGATCGTTGGTTTTGTATCCCGTTCAACAGGTGCGAAGGCATACCACTTAAATGGCACTTCTTCATGTTGAATGGAAATTGGCAAATTCACAGGCCCCACGAGCAAATAGTGTTTTTCTTGAAAGGTAAAATGATGAATCATTGATTGTAATTCATCTACAAACTTGTTCATTTGTCTCCCCCCTATTCATCACTGCACCCATAGCGCAGTGATGGAGTGATGAATATGTGTACGCACTCCCTCTGCCTGTGTGCTCCCGCAGAAGGAAATGAATGTGCAGTGTCTCTCATCGCTTTAGACCTTGTCCATTTCCAGTACAAAGGAGCAGAAATCTTGGTTCATATGCTTTTTTTGTCAGAGCAGCAAACACCCTTGATTGGCAGGCGCTCTTTCTTAACATGAACACCTCTGCTAGCTTTGAATCACTCACCTTTGTACTAGATTTTGACGGCAATGACATGATGCTGGCTTATTCCGGCCTTCGCTTGTAATGGTGATATGGATACAAGCTCAAGACCTGATGTACAAATTTTTTCGCCAAGCTGAGAATCTGAAAACGAAAAATGAAAACGGCCATCTTCTCCGATTAATCCTGTTTTCCACTCTTCTCCCCAGACAACAAGTGAAAAGACACCGCCTTCATGAAGTAAAGAAGAGACCTGTTTTAAATAACGTTCATGATCATCAGGATGTTGATGATGAAAGCAGCCATGATCTAAAATCAAATCAAACTGCATCCCGCGTCCCTGATCCATGGACCATGACATAAAATCTTGATGAACAAAGTGGACAGGAACTGTTTCTCTTTTCTGTAACCCTTCCCACTCCTCATGCTCATACAGATCGATACCGACATATGCGGAAAGCCCGCTTAAATGTTCAAGTGCACGGCCGTTGCCGCACCCGATATCCAGTACAGAAGCAAGTGCATTCTTTTCCCTTGAACGCCATGCCTTTAATGACATCACTGCTGCGTCTGTTAAGGATGGATCAGTGGACCACATATCTGTTCTTTGCTCATAATGCTCTTGGAATGCCATGCGCATCTTTTCTAAATACAATTCACTGTCTTCATGGTACAAAGCCTTTTTCATCATGAAACCTCCTTCAATTCACAATCGTCTTTTCGGGTAAAGGTGGTTTTCAAGCCAAAAACCTTATGTTAAAATGAAAGATGGATTTTTTAGGAAAATCTGTTTGTCTGAAAAAGGAGAGAAGCATCCCACATGTTCACTCTTCTTTTTCAGCATTCATCCTCCTCATATGCAGCCGTTTGAAGGCCGCCTCGCCTCAGCTTATTCTCTCTTTTTTTCATATGAGTTCACCTCCTTCACCGTTCGATCAACTCACACTCTTTATTGAAACCGCTTTCTCTTTTGTATAAGGACTTAACGCCTTTTGACTATCTCTTGCAAAGTGTTCATAGTAGAAAAACCAATCTACTGTTTAGATTGACTATCATTTTTTCTTCAAGTACATGATTCTTTGCTTTGTTTTAGTAAACCCTTTTGTAACTTAAAGGCGCTTAGGCCTTGGTTTCTGCCACCCCCTTTCACTAAGTGATGCTCCGAATAAACTCATCAGAAATTTAACAACTAATTCCATAATGACTGGAATAAGCCAAATATATTGTTTTTAGTTTATTTTGTCAACAAATTATTTCCTAAACATTAAAATGAATTTCCTAATTGAAAATACAGGTATTTTTCGTGGTTTTTTGACCTTAAAACAATTATTTCTACATAAAAATACAATTTAAACCAATAGAACTAAGAAATTTATCTACTAAATTACACAAGTTTTTTATTTAATTTTAAATCAAAATAGAAAGATACAATAATTATTTCCCGAATGGTTTTTTGTGATATTTCGACTATTTTTTTCTGATTCCCCATGTTTTTCTTTGGTATAGCGGCATTTTCAATTAGAGCGTTTACTATTTATTCCATACTTATGTATTTATTTATTATCATAAAAAAGATATATGTCTCTCCTTCAGACATGGAAGCATGAAAAAAAGCCCCTTACAAAAGTAAGAGGCTTTTTCAGTTGGCGTTTACGCCCAGTTTTTCACTTTTTCATGATCTGTGACAAAGAGAAGCACTTTCCCTTCATCTAAATGTTCTTCAAATGTCTCAGCTTCTTCTTTGGTGAAACCAATTTCATGAATTTTATTGCGGAGTTCATCTCCCTTTTTACTAAAGATGTTCCCAACCGCATGTTTAAGTCCAACTTCTCTTGAGCCTATCGTATTGGCATCTGCATTATTTGCAATACGCTCTGTTCGATCATCGTCATGGGATAGAACATAAATGTCCTCTCTTGCAACACCGATCGATTTTAATTGCTCTACATCTCTTTGAAGTGTTTCATCATTTGAATACTCTCTTACAACAGGTTTCATTTTATATTCCTCCTTTAACGTCTTACGAATCTTTTACCCGTCACTTTTGACATTAAACCTTACAAGAGCACATCCAATTTGCTTAATGAACATACCATGCCTATCGACTTATTTTTGACAAAAAGCCTGTTGAAATGACTAAATTTTCTGAAATATCGTGTTCATTCCTGTTGATTTGTTGTACAATTCTTATACTGGAGGCTAGAAATGAGGGAGAGCTGATGTATTACTTTTCAGCGGAGCAGCAGTTTAATGCTTGGGTTGTCAGTGATTTGGTGAAACAGCTTTTTCAAAAGTGGAATCCTGAAGAAGCGAATACAAAGCCGCTTACATTGTTTGCCGAACAGCACTTTCGCATCTCCATTGATTATCTCTTTTCCATCATTATTAACATTGGAGATATCGAGTCAATTGATCAAGATCCACAAGACCTGTTGTCCTCATATTTGAATATCCTTTTTCCTTTTGTGACGCGCGATATGATGAAAGCCTCCATGCAAAATGCAAACGAATATTTGTTAAAAGAACGTGATGCGGATGTGTATCAGCTGTTTGGCTGTCTCCCGCCGCTCCTCTCTGTATCTTTTCAGAAAAAGTAGTCCCCTTCGATGAGATGGCGGCTGCTTTTTTGTGTGTGTTTTGAAAAGACCGTATGTTTTGAACGAAAAGAAGCATCATGTTAATGTAAATCTAGGCTGTAAGTGAAAGGGAGGATTTGACATGAGTCAACAAAAGCAAATTCAATTAGCTAAACGTCCAAAAGGATTACCTACAAAAGATGTTTTTCATTTTGAAACAGTAGATATACCTGTACCGCAAGATGGAGAGGTCTTGGTTCAAACGAAATATGTTTCTGTAGATCCTTATATGAGAGGACGAATGCAGGATACAAAATCCTATACACCTCCGTTCAAGCTAAATGAAGTGATTCAGGGCGGTGTCGTCGGAGAAGTCGTTGAGTCGAAATCGCCTCAATTTGAAAAGGGTGATTTTGTCCTTGGATTCCTTGGCTGGCAAGAATATTCCACTGCCAAAGCTGAATCTCTGACTAAAATTGATCCGTCCATTGCGCCATTGTCCTATTATTTAGGCATCTTGGGGATGCCAGGGCAAACCGCTTACTTTGGCCTGCTTGCGATTGGTCAGCCAAAAGAAGGCGAGACGGTTGTCATTTCTGGAGCCGCAGGTGCCGTTGGTTCCGTTGTGGGACAAATCGCTAAGATCAAAGGCGCACACGTCGTGGGAATTGCCGGATCTGATGATAAACTCGCTTATTTAAAAGAATTAGGCTTTGATGAAACGATTAATTATAAAACAACGAATGATTTAGATGATGCGATTGCAAAAGCCTGTCCTAACGGCGTTGATGTGTACTTTGACAACGTAGGCGGCGAAATTTCAGATGCGGTGATGAATCATTTGAACCGTTTTGCACGCATTCCAGTATGCGGTGCCATTTCTTCTTATAATATTAGCGCAAGCGAAGATATCGGTCCGCGTGTGCAAACAAAACTCATCAAAACAAGCGCATTGATGCAGGGATTCATCGTTGCCAACTATTCAGATCGTTTTGGAGAGGCAGCGAAGGATCTCGCACAATGGGTAAAAGAAGACAAACTCACATATAAAGAAACAATCATTGAAGGCTTTGATAACATTCCTGATGCATTCCTTGGATTATTCAAAGGGGAAAATGTCGGAAAACAGCTTGTCAAAATTTCATAACAAAAAAGGACCCTCCATGTGGAAGGGTCCTTTTCTTATGCCTGCTTGGGCGCAAGCTGCAGCTGGCCTTGCTTATACACAATTTCTTCAAGCGAAAGATTTAGCTTTTTCGCCATTTTTTTCAGCATTGATTGCTCTTGAGGTGTGACAAGACTGATGACTGCGCCTTCTTTTCCAGCACGTCCGGTTCTGCCTGAACGGTGGATGTAGCCCTCTTCATTTGGCATATCTGCATGAATGACATATGGCAGGTCATCAATATCGATTCCTCTTGCTGCAATATCTGTTGCAAGGAGGAGCGGGAATTCACGCTGTTCAAATGATTTTAATATTACAGCACGCTCAGCTTTTTTTGCTTCACTATGAAGGACACCAAGGTCGACATGGTGATACGCTAATTTCTCTGCATAAATGCTTAAGTTCGTAATGTCACGCACAAAAACGAGCGCCTGCATGTCCTCAAGCCGTGATAGCTTTTGCAGTAGTTTCACTTTGTCACGCTGATCACATAACAGATAATAGTGACCCACTTTCTGCGCTTCTTCCTCACTTCTAGCAATTTTCAATACTTCTGGTTCAGATGTCATTTCTTTGATCAGCTGAACGGTTTCTTCTTTCAACGTGGCAGAAAAACAAAGGATTTGTCTTTCTTTTAATGTGGACTTAATGATCGCTTGGATCGTTTTCATATGCTCTGGCACAAGAAGTTGATCTGCTTCGTCTAATACGATCGTTTTGACTTCATGCATTTTCAGTTTCTTGATTTTGATTAATTCTTGTACTCGGCCAGGTGTCGCCACAACGATGTTCGGGTGTTTCTTTAGCTTTTCTTGCTGCTTCTTGATGTTCGCTCCACCAATCAAGGAAACCGCTTTGATGTCTGATCCTTGTTTGAACTCTTGCACGACATCAAAGATTTGCATCACAAGCTCTCTTGAAGGTGCCAAGATTAAGACTTGCGGATGCTTGATATTGACATCAATTTTATTTAAAAGCGGCAGAACATACGCAAGTGTCTTCCCCGTTCCAGTTGGCGATTCTGCGATCACATCACGCTTCTCCGTAATCCACTCTGCTGTTTTTTCTTGTATAGCTGTTGGTTTTTCGAAGCCAGCCGCTTGAAAGTTCTCTTGAATAAATGGCTTTGCTTCTTTCAAAAATGCCCAATTTTCCGTCATGTCGATCTCCTTTATCCTCATTCAATCTATCCTTTAGTATCTCAAAATCAGCTTTGAAACGCAATTTTTCTTTTGATGCTTTTATCGAGCCGGACAGTTCGATATAATCATGAGAGGCACTAGCCGTTTTGAATCTATTTGAGGTGTAAAAAATGATATTATCTGTTAAAGATTTAAGTCATGGCTTTGGCGACAGAGCCATTTTCCACGAAGTGTCCTTCCGTTTATTAAAAGGCGAGCATGTCGGCTTAATCGGCGCCAACGGTGAAGGAAAGTCAACGTTTATGAATATTATTACTGGCAAGCTGGAGCCAGATGCAGGAAAAGTCGAATGGGCGAAAAATGTCCGTGTCGGCTATCTTGATCAGCATACCGTGCTAGAAAAGGGAAGAACGATCCGTGAAGTCCTTCAGGATGCATTCCATTATTTATTTTCAATGGAAGCCGCGATGAATGACATTTATGGCAAAATGGGTGAAGCCGATCCTGATGAGCTGGAAAAGCTGTTAGAGGAAGTGGGCGTCATTCAGGATGCACTGACAAACAATGATTTCTATATCATTGATTCTAAGGTCGAGGAGATTGCAAGAGGTCTTGGCTTAACGGATCTCGGGCTGGACCGTGATGTGACGGAGCTCAGCGGCGGTCAGCGTACGAAGGTGCTGCTAGCGAAATTGCTGTTAGAGAAGCCAGAAATTCTCCTTCTCGATGAGCCGACCAACTATTTGGATGAGCAGCATATTGAGTGGCTGAAGCGTTATTTACAAGAATATGAAAATGCGTTTATCCTCATTTCACATGATATTCCGTTTTTAAACAGTGTCATCAACTTGATTTATCATGTTGAAAATCAAGAACTCACGCGCTATGTTGGCGACTACGACCAATTTAAACAAGTGTACGAAGTCAAAAAGCAGCAGCTCGAAGCAGCCTATAAAAGACAGCAGCAGGAAGTGGCTGAACTAAAGGATTTTGTCGCAAGAAACAAAGCACGTGTCAGCACAAGAAATATGGCGATGTCCCGCCAAAAGAAACTGGATAAGATGGATATGATTGAACTCGCAGCAGAAAAGCCAAAACCTGAATTCCATTTTAAACCGGCACGTACTTCTGGGAAACTGATTTTTGAAACGAAAGATTTGGTCATCGGTTATGATGAACCGCTCTCCCGCCCATTGAATTTGAAAATGGAACGCGGGCAAAAAATTGCGTTGTACGGTGCTAACGGTATCGGTAAAACGACGCTGCTCCGAAGTCTTCTTGGGGAAATCACACCTATTTCTGGTGAGGTGGAACGTGGAGAATTCTTGCATATTGGCTACTTTGAGCAAGAAGTAAAAGAGCAGAACAGCAATACTTGTATTGAAGAAGTATGGAGCACCTTCCCTTCTTACACGCAATATGAAGTCAGAGCCGCTCTTGCAAAATGCGGATTAACGACAAAACATATTGAAAGCCGTGTATCTGTTTTAAGTGGAGGAGAAAAAGCAAAGGTCCGTCTTTGCAAGCTGATCAACGAAGAAACCAACTTACTTGTTCTCGATGAGCCGACAAACCACTTAGATGTCGATGCAAAAGAAGAACTAAAACGCGCGTTAAAAGAATATAAAGGCAGCGTCTTATTGATTTCTCACGAACCTGAATTTTATCAAGATGTGGCAACCGAAACTTGGAATTGCGAATCTTGGACAACAAAAGTATTATAACGACAAAAAAGCCTTATATCTTCTAAAGATATAAGGCTTTTTCTCATTAATGACCTGCTTGGATATTCACCAAATGCTTACGTCCAAGGAGGAGGATGATCATGCCTAAGAGAACCACAGCAGCCCCGACATAATAAGGTGTACTTGCTGTATAGGATTCAGCGAGAACTCCGGCAATCCAAGGAGCAATCGCGCCCCCAATAAATCGTACAGCACTGTAAGAGGATGAAGCAATTGAACGTTCAACCGGTGCTGACCCCATCACAGCTGTCGTGAGCACTGTATTGATCATACCGAGAATTCCCCCAGCAATGACAATTCCGCAGATCACGACCACAGCATGAGACGTCCATACCCCAATACCGAATAAAATCACAGCAAACGAAGCAAACAGAACGACAAGCGAGGTCAATGTCCCAAGTTTGCGATGAATGACTGGCGCTGAGAAGACAGAGGTCACAGCCAAGAATAGCCCCCATCCAAAAAAGACATATCCAAGTCCATGCTCATCAAGATGGAGCACAAATGGCGAATACGCTAAAAGCACAAAGAAACCGAAATTGTATAAGAAAGCGGCAGATGCCATCGTTAAAAGCCCTTTATATTTTAACGCCCCGACAGCCTCAAATAATTTCACTTTTTTCTGCGGCTTTTGCATAGGTGGAAGCATAAAGGTAATCGCTAAAAGAGCAATAAGCATTAACACGGCAACACCAAAGAAAGGCCCGCGCCAAGAAATTGTGCCAAGCTCACCGCCAAGCAGCGGTCCAACCGATATCCCAAGACCTAGTGCTGCCTCGTATAAAATAATAGCCTTCGCACTTCCTCCAACAGATACACCAACAATGACAGAGAGTGCAGTTGAAATAAATAAAGCATTCCCAATGCCCCATCCGCCTCTAAAGCCAATTAATTCATTAATCGTTGAAGAAGTACCACCTAAAGCAGAAAAAACAATAATAAAAATGAGTCCAACTAATAACGTCCATTTCGCACCAATCCGACTAGAAATAAAGCCGGTAAAGAACATCACAAAGCCGGTCACAAGTAAGTAGCTTGTAAATAAAAGAGAGACCTGGCTTGGAGATGCGTGTAATTGCGATGCAATGGCTGGCAGGATCGGGTCGACGAGTCCTATTCCCATAAACGAAATCACACACGCAAAGGCAACAGCCCAAACGGCTTTTGGCTGCCTAAGCAGACTTGTACGCTGTTTCAACACTTCTTCTTCCTTCATTCCATCAGAACCTTTCCTTCAAATGTTGACAAAATAAAATAAACACGCAGAGGTGTTTATTTTTGTAGTTGCTCAATTGCATGAGCCGCTCTTTCTTTCATCGCTTCAAGATCCTTTTTAAAGGATTGAATCGTTTCAAGCTTTTTTGTTATCAATTGATGCTGTATGTTGAGCTGCGCATCAATATCTAAAAGCTTCTCTAATCGTTCCTTCGGATCAAGCGACAGCAAGTAGCCTTCTTTATTCAACTCTAGCTGCTTTCCGATTTCCATAAACGATTGAAGCTCCTGTAAAGAAAAACCGAGTACCTCTTTTGCCTGCATCACTTTCTCTAGCTCTTCCATATCGTCCTCTGAGTAAAGTCTGACACCGCCCTCAGTCCGCTTTGGTGCTGATAATAAACCAATCTCTTCATAGAAACGAATCGTCCGTTTTGTCAGTCCGCTTCTTTTCGCCACTTGATCAATTTTCATCCATTCCATCGCCAGTGCCTCCTGCTCATCAATTCATGTTTTATTATACACCTTTATAACCTTAACGTAAACGTCAAAGTTTTAACACTTGATTTATTTCATATGTTATCGCAAAATAAATAGTAATAATTACGATTTACAGGAGGTACTATATGCGCTCATTTCCACCTAAAGTAGAACGGCACCAGCTATTTGGATCAGTACCGCCAAGTCTTGGCACAAAGCCTTGGCAAAAAGAGGACATGTCTGACATTCAAAAAACAGAGCAGGACTTTTATTTTCATCTTGAACAAGTCGGGATCTGCCGCATGTCCTATCCCATACATATCGTATCTAAAACAGCACCACAGCGCCAAACAACCACTGCTGAATTCTCACTGAGCACATCCCTGCCAGCCCATCAAAAAGGCATTCATATGAGCCGTCTCACTGAACAGCTGCACTCGTTTTATGAGAGCAGCAAGCCTCTTGATGTGAATACCCTAAAAGAATTGACGGCAGCGCTCGCCCGGAAAATGAATCAATCCTCTGCTTCCATTCAAGTTTCATTTCCATGGTACATGGAAAAACAGAGTCCAGTCACCGGGCGGTCAGGCTTGATGCATGCAACTGTCAAATATGACGTCCATTTTCATGAAAAGGACGGATGGACCTGTCACGTTGGGTGCGATGCACAGGTCACGACATTATGTCCCTGTTCCAAAGAAATCAGTGAATATGGTGCCCATAATCAGCGTGGGTCTGTTTCCATTCAAGTAGAGTTGTTTGAACAAGTAGCGCTCCCTGACGACATCAAGACCGCTCTTTTACATATCATTGAGTCCAATGCGAGCGCACCGCTTTATCCCGTGCTCAAAAGACCTGATGAAAAGAAAGTGACAGAAGAGGCTTATGAAAATCCGCGCTTTGTAGAAGATATCACAAGGTTAATTGCCATTGAATTATATGAGCAGCCATGGATCAGAGGCTTTCAAGTCGAGTGTCGTAATGAGGAATCCATCCACCAGCATGATGCGTATGCCAAATGCTCCTATCAAAAAAACCTGTAGATCGCTCTACAGGTTTTTTATTTCCACATCTTTATTCATTCATTTCCTCAATCATAAGAGATAGTTCTGTCCAGCGGTCCATTGCTTGTTCTAATTCTTCCGCAACGGCTTTTTGTTCGTCCATCAGCTCTTGAATTTTCCCAAAATCACTGCCTGCCTCTGCAATGCTGGCTTCAAGCTGCTGATGTTTTTCCTCTAATGCTTGTATCCGGTCTTCAATCCCATCCCATTCAAGCTGGTCTTTATAAGAAAGTTTTTTTCTCTTTTTAGGCGCAGCTTCTACTTGTTTTTCAGCAGGCTTTGTCTCTGTCCGTTTCTGCTCTTTTTCCTGTTCCATATAATCGCTGTATGCACCTTGGAAGTGTGAGATTCGCCCATTTCCTTCAAAGACAAGCAGGCGGTGAACCACTCGGTCTAAGAAATAACGATCATGGGACACGGTGATGACGACGCCAGGGAACTGCTCTAAATAATCCTCTAAAATACTGAGGGTTTCTGTATCAAGGTCGTTCGTCGGCTCATCTAAAAAGAGAACATTCGGCTCTTCCATTAAGACCTTCAATAAATACAATCTGCGGCGTTCTCCCCCTGACAGTTTACGAATATACGTCCGCTGCATCGATCTTGGGAAAAGGAAGCGCTCCAGCATCTGCTCTGCTGTTACAATGGCGCCATCAGACGTCTTGACGATCTCAGCTGTTTCCTTGATGTACTCAATGATGGTCAGCTCATCATTCATTTCCTTGTGATCCTGCGTGTAGTAACCAATACGAACGGTTTGTCCAATGGTCAATTGTCCTGAAGTCGGTTCAATCTTACCTGCTAGACAGTTCAGTAAAGTGGTTTTGCCGACTCCATTCGGTCCGATAAATCCGATACGATCACCTGGCACGACTAAATCTGTAAACCGCTCCACAAGGGTCTGGCCAGCAAATGAAATTGATAAGTCTTCTGCCTCTATCACTTGTTTTCCCAAGCGGTGTGAGCCAATGGCAAAATCAAGCTCTCCCTTCGCATCAGGTCCTTTTTGATCCTTCAGCTCTTCGACTCTGCCTATACGTGCTTTTTGCTTTGTCGTTCTTGCTTTTGCTCCTCGTCTGAGCCATGCAAGCTCTCGTCTAAGCAAGTTTTGACGCTTCGTTTCTTTCACCTGAGCTTCTGCTTCCCGCTCCGCTCTTTTTTCTAAAAAGACTTCATAATTTCCTTTATACGTATAAAGCTGTCCTTGATTTAACTCATAAATCCGATTGGCCACCCGATTTAAGAAATAACGATCGTGCGTCACGAGGATGACAGCACCGCTATATTGGCTTAAGTATCCTTCAAGCCATTCAATCGTTGCATTATCAAGATGGTTGGTTGGCTCATCTAAAATCAACAAACCAGCAGGCTGAATTAAATTTTTAGCAATGGCGACACGTTTTTTCTGTCCGCCTGATAATGCATGGACAGAGCGGCTTACATCCTTCACGCCAAGCTTTGTCAAAATCGTTTTGGCTGAAAGGTTCGCATCCCAAGCATCCTCCTGATCCATTCGATTTTGCATACGCATCAGTGCCTCTTGTTTTACCTCATTTTGCGGATCATGCTCTAAATCGGCGAGTGCCTTTTCATACGCCTTCATCGTTTGAATCATTGGTGCCGTTCCCGAAAAAATATAGTCAAGAATCGTTTCATTCCCGCTCATTTCAGGATCTTGCTCGAGAAATTCGATATCAAGTGTCCCTGCTTTCGTGATGTCACCCTCTTCAAACGATTCAAGTCCTGCAATGACCTTTAGAAGCGTTGACTTCCCTGTTCCATTTGGTCCAATCAATCCGATGCGTTCCTTTGGTTCTATATGAAAAGAAATATGATCAAACAGCGTTTTCTCGCCATAGGTTTTATATAATCCTTCAACATTCAATAAACTCATTTTATCAGCCCTTACATAGATTCTTTCTTTATTTTAAATCAGCCAGTAGCAGAAAACTAGTTTTAAAAAACCCGCTGCAGAAAAGAATGTTTCCTTTTGATGCTCGATACACTATGAAGAGGTGATCTAAAGATGATAACCATTAGCTTATGTATGATTGTGAAAAATGAAGAGGAGGTGCTGGCGGACTGCCTTTCGTCTGTTCAAGACATTGTCGATGAGATGATCATCGTTGATACAGGATCAACAGATCAAACGAAGGAAATCGCTCATTCCTTTTCAGCAAAAGTGCTGGATTTTGAATGGGTCCAGCATTTTGCAAAAGCACGCAACTTTGCTTTCTCACATGCAGCGAAAGAGTATATTTTATGGCTCGATGCTGACGATGTTCTGCTTGAAGAAGACCGCCAAAAACTGCTTCAGCTCAAGCAGACACTTGATCCCTCGGTGGATGCTGTTTCGATGTTTTATCATGTGGGATTCGATGAAAACGGTCAAGTCAATTTCAAATATAGAAGAAATCGCCTTGTGAAGCGTTCCTTGAACTTTCAGTGGTACGGGGCCGTTCATGAGTTTCTTCAAGTGTATGGAAACATCCTTCCTGCAGATATCGCCGTCACACATCAAAAACGCAAGAAAACAACTGCTGGTGAGCCTGGGCGCAACTTGCGAATTTATGAAGACATGCTGGCAAAAGGAGAGGATATGACGCCCCGTGATCTCTTTTACTTTGCCAATGAATTAAGAGACAACGGTCAGCGTGTCAAAGCGATTCGTTTTTATCATGAATTTTTAAACACAAAACAGTGCTGGATTGAGGATGAAATTCGCACATGCCAATATTTAGCGGACTGCTATTATGCGGTAGGCTATGAGGAAGCAGCCTTATCCTCATTATTACGTTCCTTCTTATATGATCAGCCCCGGCCAGAATTTTGCTGCCGGATCGGGGATCATTTAAAAATACAAAATAAACATCAGGCAGCCATCTTTTGGTATGAGCAGGCGCTGAAGGCTCCTGAAAACGAAACAGCCTTCACACTGACACAATATAAAACGTGGTATCCTCACCTTCAGCTTTGCTACTGTTATTATCAGCTCGGCAACCTGGAACAAGCCAAAATACATCACCGTGCCTCCTCGGCCCATCATCCAACTCATCCAAGTGTGCTGTACAATGAAAAAATATTTGCTGAACAGACTTAGATTGTCTGACACCACATCCGCCTTCGATCTCCCGGCGGATGTCTCTTTTTATACACTTCTTCGGTTGTGACGTTTAATACTTTAGTGATTTAAAGCGTTTTTCAACCAATTGACTAAATTATCATTTGCGCATATACTAACATTCGTCTTACGAAAAGATTTATCCATTAGGAGGTCAACATGAGTTCTTTATTTCGAAAAAAATCTCTCGACCAGCTCATGCTTGAAAGTCAAACGAAGCGGCTCAGTCGTTCATTAAATACGTTTGATTTAATCTTGCTTGGCATTGGCTGTGTGGTCGGGACTGGGATCTTTGTCATTACGGGGGTTGCTGCGGCAAATGATGCAGGACCTGCGATTATTATATCTTTTATTTTGGCTGCGATCGCATGCGCCCTTGCCGCTTTTTGCTACGCTGAATTCTCCTCGTCTATTCCTGTGTCAGGAAGCGTCTATACGTATTCCTACGCAACACTTGGGGAATTTCTCGCCTTTTTAATGGGCTGGGATCTCATGCTTGAATATGTCATTGCCCTCTCTGCTGTGGCAAGTGGATGGTCGTCCTATTTTCAATCACTGCTCAGCGGATTCGGTCTTCACATACCGAAGGCTTTATCAGCTGCACCTGGAGCCGCTGATGGGGCCGTCTTTAACCTTCCAGGCGCACTCATTATTTTGCTCATCACCTTTATCGTCTCAAGAGGCGTCAAAGAAAGCACAAAGCTGAATAACATCATTGTGCTGATCAAAATCGCCATCGTCTTACTTTTTATCATCTCAGGCTTTGCTTACGTCAAACCTGAAAACTGGACACCGTTTATGCCAATGGGCTTTAACGGCGTGATTGCAGGCGCGGCAACCGTCTTTTTTGCTTACCTCGGATTTGATGCGATCGCTAATGCATCTGAAGAGGTCAAAAATCCGCAAAAGGCGATGCCGGTTGGGATTATCGGAGCGCTCGGTGTTTGTACCATTTTATACATCGGGGTTTCCTTTGTCTTAACAGGCATGGTTCACTATACGAAGCTGAATGTCAGTGATCCTGTCGCATTTGCTCTTCAAGTGGTTGGCCTGAATAGTGTGGCAGGTATCATATCAGCTGGTGCTATTATTGGGATTACCACGGTTCTCATTGCCTTGGTATATGCACAGGTTCGCTTAACCTTTGCGATGAGCCGCGATGGGCTTATGCCAAATATTTTCTCAAAGGTTCATCCAAAATCACAAACGCCCGTTGCCAACACTTGGCTGACAGGTGCAGTCGCAGCGTGTATCGTAGGTTTTGTGAATTTATCGACGCTTGCGAATTTAGTCAGCATCGGTACACTGGCAGCCTTCACGGTGATTTCCATTGCGGTCATCATTTTACGGAAAAAACATCCGAATCTTAAAGCAGCATTTAAAGTACCGTTCGTGCCTGTGCTTCCGATTATCAGTGCGATCATTTGTATGACATTGGCTGCCACACTGAAATGGGAGACATGGAGAGCCTTCCTCATCTGGATCGCCATCGGTGTTGTTGTCTATTTCACCTATGCAAGACGAAAAAGCCATCTGAATGAAACAAATTAGAAAAGAGACTCGGGGATTCCCGGTCTCTTTTTTTCTTAAACCACGCTGTTTTTGACTGAATTTGAGTCCACCATATCTGGATCTAACACGCTTGAAATCGGAATGACAAGCGGTGAACAATCTCCATTGTCCTCACCAAAACCTTGATTCAATTTCATCGAGAGAAAATAATCAATCTGCTGATAAGGTCCTAGCGTCAGTGATGCACCCCGATCCATTGCATTGATTTTAAAAGCACCGACATTGACGACTGAAGGTGAGAATAACATCACACGTCACTTCCTTTGAATGGGTTTAGCTGCTGGTGAAAAAGAGGCAGGTGAGTCCACTTGATCTCGATCATCTACATGGCTTTTTGTACCGACAAAACCGCTGGCATCTCCAAAATTCTGTCCGTAACCCTGATTTTTTTTATCTGAGTTTTGCCACTCTGCTAACAAATTTTGTCCGACATTCACCGCCGACGCATTTTCAAAGGAATTAATTTTTAACATGAAAATATTAATATTGATATACGGAGTTGGTTGAACCACAGATAAACCTCCTTTTTATAGGTATATGCAAGCACCCATCAAGTATGTTAACGGGAGGTCTTCACATGGACTTCGAAAAAATGAAACAGTGGATGGATATTGCCCAGCAAATGCATGGAGATGATTTTTGGAAAATGATCTTCGACGATGAGCAAAGATCCCCCTTTATGGCAAACGGTCCATCTCCATTTACATTCACACAGCAGGATCAGCGGGGATCAGATGCGTCGTTTCCACCAATCGACATGGTGGAAACCCCTACAGAAATTCAATACTTAATTTACTTGCCTGGCTACCGAAAGGAAGATGTTCAGGTGTTATCATATGGTGAATATTTGGTTGTGAAAGGACAGCGTTTTTCCTTTTTTAACGAGCAGGACTTTCGCCAAAAGCAAGGGAAGTATGGTCCGTTTGAAAAGAAAATCCGCCTTCCAGAAATGATTCTTGGTCAAATGAATGCTGCCTTTAAAGACGGGGTACTTTACATCCGCCTGCAAAAGGATGAAGGAAAAGCGACTGCTATCATCATAGATGACGAATATTGATACTCACTGCGTCTATTTGATCACGATCATCAATTGTTTCAATTGGCAGGATCGTGATCACGCCATCAGCATTCTGTTCCCCAAATCCATTGTTTCTTTTGATCGTACTGCAATGATTGCGAACAAACGTCGAGCCAAACGTCATGGATGAACCTGTGCCAATCGAATTCGTTTTCATATGGGCAATGTGAATCTGAGTAGGCAGCATATACTTCTCCCCTTTCTTGTCATCTCTATAAGTATATATGCGATAGCTTTTCCATAGACTAGAGCAAGGCGGAAGAAAAGGTTGTGGTCTACTTGAAACATTTCATTCAATCACTCTTTAAAAAAACTGAATCCAGTCCATCCCCATCTGTCGTTGAGCTAGAAAAAAGACTCGCCGCTCTTGAGCAAAAAATGTCTGCACCAGCTCCTCCTGTCTCAGAAGATACACACATCCATATCGAATCCCTGCACGTGGACAAAATTGATTACCACTTAGAATTTGGGGAGCTTTCTATTGACCAGCTTCAAGGCAGGCTCAATATTGGGGCAACCTATTACACGCCAAAGGAAACGCGCATCAAAAAATCCACACAAACACCGAAGCCAAAAGAAACAAAAACACCGGTCGTCTCAATTCGATCAAAGCCTTCTTCTTCTTAATGCACTCAGCTTTTCAGCACAATCGGCAGCCAGAAATAGACCGCAAGAACAATCACCACAATACTGATGATATTTAACCAAAAGCCTGCCCTGACCATATCTGATATTTTCAGCACATCCGCACTAAAGACAGCGGCGTTTGGCGGTGTGGATATCGGCAGCATAAACGCGCAAGAGGAAGCCAAAGCAGCAGCGGCCATTAACCCATACGGCTCGATTCCAATCGCAAGCCCAAGCCCTACCGTTATCGGAATAATCATATTGGCAACAGCCGTATTTGACATAATTTCAGTCATAAACAGAATCGCTCCCGTTAAAATAATCAACAGCATGATATACGAAAGCCCGTTTAAATGCTGTAGATTTTCTCCGATCCATCCTGTTAGATTGGTTTCTGCAAAGCCCGTAGCGAGCGAAAGCCCTCCTCCAAACAAAAGCAAAAGTCCCCAAGGCAGTTGTTTCATATCCTGCCATTCTAATATTCTCTCTCCATTTGTTGCTGGAATGAGAAATAACAGCATGGCACCGAAAATGGCGATAGACGTATCAGATACGGTCATCCCTCCAAACAAAAAGAGCTTAAAAATCCATAAGAACGCCGTCATGAGAAAAACAACAAATACCCATTTTTCTTCTCTTTTCATTTTTCCTAAATCCTCTAATCCCTTTTGAATGAACGATGCACTCATTTCACCTGTGTGTTCTACCTTAAACTGTACCCTCGTCAAATACAAAAATAAGAGAATGAGCAGAATCAGCGCAACAGGAAAACCAAACATAAACCATTCAAAAAACATAATCTCCCGATCTAGCAGTTTTTTTGACATCGCAGCAAACACCGCATTTGGCACAGAACCGACAAGTGTCGCCAATCCTCCTATTGACGCTGAATACGCAACCGACAATAAGATGCTTTTACTGAATCGATCAAGAGATGGACCAGATAAGATTTCATTTGTCTTAACCTCTTTAATCACTGCAAGTGCCACTGGCAGCATCATGAGGGCAGTCGCTGCATTCGAAATCCACATAGATAAAAAAGCAGTCGCGATCATGACACCTAATACAATGCGGTCACTTCTTGTGCCAATCACCCTTAAAATGTGTAAAGCCATTCTTCTATGTAATTTCCATTTTTCAATGGCAATTGCGATCATAAATCCTCCCATGTACATAAAGACGATCGGATCTCCATAAGACCTTGATGTTTGTTCCATAGAAAGCCCGCCAAGTGTCGGCAGCAGGATGATGGGCAATAAAGATGTAGCAGGAATGGGAAGTGCTTCAGTCACCCACCATGTGGCCGTCCAAACCGTAATGCCCAAGACTACCCTCGCAGCATAGGTCAATTCATCTTCAGGTATGAGAAAAAAAATGAGCAAAAAGAGTGTCGGTCCAAGAACAAGTCCAATCAAATTCACCTTTTTATAAACGATAACAATTCCCCCTAATGAAAGCGCTTGTCATATTTTTTCTAATTTTTCACATTCGATGATCTTTTAAGAAATCCTTTAAATCATAAGAAAAAATGAAGATATCTTTCATTACGAAATAGCTGTTTTTTAACCCCATTCCCCAAACCTTGACATGATCCCTTGGTCTATTTTCATAGGAGAAACTATACAAATCACGACCATTCACTGTAAAATATAGAGGATCTAATCAAAAATTGAGGTGTTTTCATTGTATACGGATCAACGAAAATCATTTTGGAAACAGAAAAAAGTCATCATCCCTCTTCTTAGCATCATCGTAGTTGCTGCTGCTTTCTTTTTCTTAAAAGATACTCTTTTCTCTAAGGAAAAAGAAGCTTTAAAAGCCGCTCAAAACTTTACGGAACATATGAAGAAGAAAGACTTTACGAAGCTGGCAGATGAGGTGACAAGTGCATCTTTGAAAGCCAATGACTTTTCAAAAAAACAACTAGCCGAAAAATACGACAATATTTTCAACGGTATTGGTGCTTATGACCTGAACATTTCAAAGCTCAACGTTGAAAAACAGGACAAAGGAAATGGGTATCAATTTTCCTATGATGTCACGATGAAAACGTCTCTTGGCAAGCTGCATAAGCTGTCTTACAAGGGCGTTCTTTCCGAAGAGGACGACAAGTGGAAAGTGGACTGGAAGCCAAATCTCATCTTCCCGCAAATGGAGAAAGGAGATACCATCAAGGTCAAAGCTGACCCTGCTGTCCGCGGAAACATTGTCGACCGAAAAGGACGTACACTGGCAGAAACAACTGGTGGAAACGCACTTGGCGTCATCCCAGGAAAGCTCGGAACAGGAGAAGAAAAAGAACGCAATATCAAAAAGATCAGCAAAGCTTTTGATATAGAGGAAGAACTAATCAACAATCAATTGAAACAAGCATGGGTCACAGACGACACGTTTGTCCCGCTCAAATCGATGTTAAAACAGGAGCCGATTCCAAAGGACGTAAATGGCGTTACCTATCAAACGAAGGAAATGCGCTACTATCCATATAACAAAGCCGCCGCTCATCTCACCGGGTATGTCGGAAAAGCAAATGCGGATGATATCAAAAGAAATCCAGCATTAAAGGCAGATCAAATCATCGGCAAAACCGGCCTTGAATTTACATTTGACAAAAACTTACGCGGACAAGATGGCGGAAGCATTCTCATCGTCCATGATGAAACAGGTATTGAAGAAACATTGCAAAAATCAGATCGAAAAGATGGAAAAACAGTGAAGCTGACGATTGATGCTTCTTTACAGAAAAAAGCCTATGATCAGTTGAAAGGCGAAAAAGGGGCCGTCACAATCATGAATCCATCATCAGGCGATCTATTAGCGCTTGTCAGCACCCCTTCCTACGATGTCAATCTCATGACAAACGGGATTACACCTAAGCAATATCAGGCATACAGTGAAAATCCAGACCTTCCATTCCAAGCTCGATATGCGAGCCGGTATGCGCCAGGGTCCACATTCAAAACCATTACAGCAGCCATTGGGCTGGAAACAGGTGTCACAAAGCCTGACAAAGTGCGTACCATTCACGGACTAAAATGGCAAAAGGATCAATCTTGGGGAAATTATCGGATCACACGGGTTCACGATAAAGAAAAAGTAAATATGGTCGATGCCCTTGTGTACTCAGACAATATTTATTTTGGACAGGAAGCACTCGAAATCGGCAAAGACACCTACGAGAAAAAAGTGAAAGCATTTGGGTTTGGCGAAGACTTACACATGCCATTTACAATGAAGCCTGCACAAGTATCAAACGATGGCATTCAATCGGATATCTTACTCGCTGACTCGGCGTATGGCCAAGGCGAATTACTCATGTCACCGATTGAACAAGTACATGCCTATTCTCCATTTGCCACAGGAGGCAAGCTTGTCTACCCTCGAGTGATTCAAGATGAAAAAACAGCATCACCAAAACAAATCATCAAAGAAGGCTCGGCAAACACAGTGAAAGACGCGTTGACTAAGGTCGTGACCAGTCCAAACGGAACAGCCCACTCCTTACAAATCGAAGGAGCGGATATTGCCGCTAAAACAGGAACGGCAGAATTAAAGAGCAAACAAGGTGCAACAGACGGCACTGAAAATGGATTTTTACTTGCGTTTAATCCTAAAAAAGAAGATTACGTCCTCGTCGGCATGATCGAAGGTGTGAAAAACCGCGGCGGCAGTGGACTCGTCGTTCAAAAAATGAAGCCTGTGATTGCTTCTTTTTACAAATAACTCTTTAGAGACACAAGCTCAATCAAGCGCTTGTGTCTCTTTTTTTCTAAATCATGACAATTTGCTATTGTTTTATAGTTCACCTTATGAATAAAATGAGAAGAATGCAAAAATCAGAAAACAGATAAATGAAGGGAGGAAGTCTCATTGGCCATTGCTGCTCGTACAAAGGATAAACCTCAACATTCTGTTACCGGTTCAACGGTTTATCCCATCCTATTGATTATTGGTATTTGTCATATGCTGAACGACACACTTCAAGCCGTTATTCCTGCGATGTTCCCTATTTTGGAACGCTCAATGGGGCTGACCTTTACACAATTAGGGCTGATTGCCTTTACATTAAATATGGTCTCCTCCGTGATGCAGCCTGCTATTGGTTGGTACACAGATAAACGGCCGATGCCTTATGCACTTCCGATTGCTTTATTTTCAAGTGCTATCGGTATATTCGGACTCGCGTTTGCTCCATCTTTTGCCACCATTCTGCTTTGCGTTGTCTTTATCGGACTTGGCTCTGCGATCTTCCATCCAGAGGGCTCCCGTGTTGCGAACATGGCAGCTGGTCCAAGACGAGGACTTGCACAGTCCATCTATCAAGTAGGCGGGAATACAGGTCAAGCCTTTGCTCCGCTTATCGCTGCATTAATGCTCGTACCGCTCGGTCAGACAGGCGTGGCTTGGTTTACGATTGTTGGAATGATAGCGGTCGGTTTTCTTCTTTATATTTCAAGATGGTATGCCGGAAGACTTCAAACCATTCGGGCCCAAGCGAAAAAAACACCTGCAAAAGCTGCTAGATCTGATATTCATCGTAAATCAGCACTCATTGCACTTGGCATTATCGTCTTTCTCATCTTCGCCCGCTCTTGGTATGGAAATGCCATTTCGAATTTCTATGCGTTTTATGCGATTGAACAATACGGTTTGACGATTAAAGAATCACAGACTTATATTTTCTTATTTCTCATTCTAGGTGCAATTGGGACATTTTTAGGCGGGCCACTTGCAGACCGCTTTGGCAAAAAAAACGTGATTTTAGTTTCCTTATTGGCATCCTTCCCGCTTGCCCTGCTGCTGCCATTTGCCGGACCCGTTTTTGCTTATGTTTTACTCGGGCTGATTGGGCTCATTTTGACATCAAGCTTCTCTGTCACCGTGGTTTATGCCCAAGAACTATTTCCCGGGAAAATTGGCACAATGTCTGGTTTAACTGTTGGGCTTGCGTTTGGTATGGGTGCAATCGGATCGGTTGCCCTCGGTTCATTCATTGATGCCTTTGGCTTAACGCCTACCATGCTCGGTGTTGCCTTTTTACCGATATTAGGCATCCTAGCCTTCTTACTTCCTAGCGACCAAACCATCTCCAAATGGAATGAATCATAAAAGGAAAAACCGCTCAAATCAATATGAGCGGTTTTTTTCACATCTCATAGAAATGTGTATCAGGAACATGCTTCTTTGCAATAAACCCTTGCTTAAATTCTGGAAATACCTTTTGCACCTGTTTGATTTTTCGATGAATCAAGTCAGCATAAGGAATATACAGGTGATCCACAAGCTTTTGTTCTGTCATATAGTAATACCAATTCAGATTAAAGGTCTTCTCATCAATGATCGTAAAGGCAGAAAAATGATAGAACAAAAGTGGACATTCGTCGAGATACATATCCTCTTTTACAACTGAAAGCTTGTAGTTTTCAATGTTCCAAATCGCCGCATTGGCTCCTTTAGATGCAACGATATGAACCCCTTCAAAATCATCAACCCATCTTTCCACATACCGCTGATCTCCGTACGTCTTTTTTTCTGTATCCATTTCTACTGTACAATGGGCAAGACAGTTTTCTTTCCATTGCGTGACTGCCTGTTTGGCAACATCTGTGTTACGACAGCCTACAAACCCAGTATTAAAACGGCCAGACAACTCGTAATAACGATAGAACCGCTTGGAATTCATATGATCCGTTAAAAATAAATGAGCGCTTGGATTCTCTGCAAAAATTGCCTCTGGATCATGATAAAAATACAAATCCGTATCCAAATGAGCAAGATAATCCGCATCTGAGAACTCAAGAGTTTTGAGCAAAAAGGCAGGTTTTAATGTCCAGCAATACTCATGAAACGTACGATCCTCTTTTGCCTTGCGCAGGGAGTCATCCTCAATGTTTTCAAGCTGTTCATATTGAACATTCGGGTGAGGGAACTCCTTTAACACCTTGTAAGCCAAAGGGTCTGCACATAAAACCGATAGCTTGAATGCATGAGCGTTTTTCTCAAGCGAATGAATCAGCGCCAAAAGCTTAAAGACGTGGGTATTCGACACAATGGTTGTAAAGTGATAAGACGCCATTTACAACACATCCACTTGGAACAAATCAACGTGTAACAGCTCTTTCGTCAGCCCTTGAATGGCTTCTACAAGTACCGTGCAGCCATACTCCTGCCGTGCAAGCTGCGCCGCTTCTGCCAGCTTTTTCAAAGGAACATGCTTGGCTGTCAGCATATCTTTTTTATCGCGTTTGATGCCTACATTCCGCTCTGTGATCAAGTGAATCAGTTCTAAAAAATAAGATAACAGGTCATCAAATGCTGAATTCTCACGCAGCTGCCGAACTTCTTTCACAATATCATTTGTCACAGTATGAGAAAACGGACCGGAGAAAGCCAAATGGACATCAATAGAATCAATATTGTTGTACTTCTCACACATATACAAAATGTTGTATTTGATGTCATCAAACGACGTTAAATTACTTGGATGCTCTTGATGCACGCTCATGATATCCTCTCGCAATTCAAAGGAGAGACCAAGCTGATGCAGACGAATCCCTAAATCATAATCCTCAAATCCGTACCGAACGATATTTTCATCAAACATCCCTAGTGCCATGACATGCTTCCGTTTGACAGAGGAGTTATTTGTAATAAAAAATCGCCATGGCAGCTCATAAGAACCTAAATCATAGTGGTACGTATTTAAAATGTCTTTCAGGATATCTATAAACTCAGACTGCAAATCGAAACTTTTCTCAAGAAATGCACCATTTTCGACTTCTTCCAATGATAAAAGAGGCGTTTTGTCCTCCATTTTCCGTTTATACAGCCCTTGCTTTTTCAACCGCTTCATATGATCCTTATCAAAAGCTGTGTAAAAATAGCGATAAATCCGCTTCCAGCACACACCGCAAATAACGAGATCCTCCCTGTCAGCATGGGCCTCTGCATGCTTTTCAATAAATCTCGGTTCTGCCAGCATATCACTGTCATGGAAAATGAGCAGATCTCCCTCCGCCTCGCGAATGGCATGATTACGCCCCTTTGCAATCCCTTGATTGACAGGAATACGCACCTTTTTAAACGGAAAGTTCACTTCAATGTTCTCGAGCATTTCCATCGTGCCATCTGTTGAGCCATTATCGGCAACAATGACCTCAAATGGAATATCTGTTTCCTGAAGTGTTAAGGAAAAAAGGCTTCCTTCTAACCGCTCTTTGGCATTATAGCTTGGAATAATGACGCTCACCTTTGGCTTTTCGTTCATGCGTCATCCTCCTCCCGTTTGGCATATCCGTTAAACAGCGGATCGACCTGCTCCACAGATTCAATCACATGGCGAAGCACTTGCCGATAGGCTTCTTGGAAAAACGGCAGGTCATTTCGTCCTTTTTCATGAATTTGCTGCATCTCATCCTTGCTCACAATCCGAAAGCCGCTGAAATGATAGCAAATGAGCGGGTGCCCATCCTCCAGAAGAATACGTCCATTCTCCTCCCGATAAGAATGCTGCCCATAGTTCCAATGACCAATATTCACACCTTTTGTCTCAATATCTTCTACATTGTCAAACAGCCTCGGCATATGATCCAGATATCCTTGATCGCCAAACTTGCCTTCTCCCGGTGCATTTTTACATTCTTTTAAGCATTCTTCTTTCCACCAGCTGAGGCATTTTCGTCCGGCTTCATCTCCTTTAAAATGCAGAAAGCCTGAATTATAGCGGCCTAAAAGCTTCTGAAGCATCTTCACTTCCTCAGCATCAAAGCTTGGAATGACAATATCCCCTCTTGAAATTAAAACAGAGGCATTCGGCTGATGTTGAAAAATAACCTGAGGGCTCTCATAAAAGAATAAATCCGCATCAAGATAAGTCACGCTCTCTGCCTGCTCCTGTTCAAATAACCACTCAATCCAAATCGGCTTTAAGGTCCAGCAATATTCCGATGCATCCCGTTCCTCTTTTTTCTCTAGCAGCTCAGGTGTTTCGAGCTCCCGTACATGAACAAGATCCACATGCGGAAAATTCATTTGATGAAGCAAATCAAATGCAGCATCATCCATACATAACGTCTTGATGACAGCATCATCTTCTACTTGCTTCAACGATAAGAAAAACGCAATGGCTTGATAAAGTCTTCCACTTGAAAGAACCGTACAATATATGCTGTTCATCTTTTTACACCTCTATTTTTGAAAGAATTCGCGGTACCATTCAATCGTCTTCTCTAAACCTTCATCAATGGAGTAGTCAGGCTTCCAATCAAGCAGCTTTCTCGCTTTCTCTGCCGACAAATATTGATGCTTAATCTCATGTGTTCCTTGGTTCAAAATACGAGGCTTCAGCTCACTTCCCATTGCCTTTAAAATCTTATCCACAAGGTCAAGCACTGTCAGCTGAATTTCGTTACTAAAGTTAAAGGCTTCTCCCGCCAGCCCTTTTTCCTCCATCTTCTCAGCTAGCAGCAAATAAGCCTTCACTGCATCTTCAATGTAGAAGTAATCACGAATAAATGTCCCGTCACTTCTAATTTCCGGCGCCTTCCCTTCTAACACAAGCTGAATGGTTTGCGGAATGATTCTGTTGAAATTCAAATCTCCGCCTCCGTATAAATTACCGCAGCGTGTAATACAAACCGGAAGACCATATGTGTTGTAGTACGTATGAGAAATAAGATCTGCACAGCTCTTCGAGACATCATACGGATGTTTCCCGTTTAATGGCATGTCTTCATCATATGGAAGCTGCTCTTGATCACCGTATGCTTTGTCACTTGATGCCACGATCACTCGTTTGATCAGCGGCTGTCTTCTGCAAGCCTCCAGTACATTCCATGTCCCTAAGATATTCGCTTCAAATGTAGAAACAGGATGTCTATTCGCGACCCCAACAATGGCTTGGGCAGCCAAATGGAAGACGGTGTCAATTTCATATTCTCCTAACGCACGTTCAATCGTTTGCATATCCTCTAATGCGCCTTGCACCACATTCATTTTTTCAAATTGACTGCCTTGATATAAATTCGATCGAGGCACCTGATCACGCACAAGGCCAGTCACGTTTGCCCCTTGATCAATCAATTCCTTGACGAGATAGCTCCCTAACAGCCCTGTACATCCAGTTACAAATACGTTCTTTCCATTCCAAAATCCGCTCATGCTGTCACCAAACCTTCCATGGTTGTTTTCCATCTGTCCACATGTCGTTGATTTCCTTCAGGTTTTTATACGTATCAATTGCTGTCCAAAATCCGTGATGCTCATAAACGGCAAGCTCTCCATCATCCGCTAGGTTTTGAAGAGGCTCCGCTTCAAACACGCATTGGTCATCGTCTGTCAAATAATCAAATACCTTTGGAGACAACACAAAAAATCCTCCATTGATCATCCCGATACTGTCTGTCTTCTCAGAGAAGGATTGTGCCATCCCGTTATACACCTTCAGTGTCCCGTACTGGGACTTCTTTTCAATGCCTGTGACAGTCGCAGCTGCACCAAGATCCTGATGACGTTTCAGCAAATGAAACATATTGATATTGGCCAGTCCATCACCATACGTCATCATAAAGGTCTCATCACCGATGTAATCCCGTGCCTGCTTTAAACGTCCGCCTGTCATCGTATCTTCACCTGTATCTAAAAAGGTGATTTTCCAGTTCTCCGATTTCCCTAATAGCTTCATTTCTCCTGTCGCCATATCGAGCTGCATGCTGTGGTGCTGCCAGTCGTAGTTTAGAAAGTACTCTTTGATCTTCTCTCCTTTATAACCAAGCAATAGGATAAATTCGTCTACACCGTAATACTGATAGATTTTCATAATATGCCATAGAATAGGCCGATCTCCGATCATAGCAAGTGGTTTAGGAAGCGCTTGTGTGACCTCACTCATTCTCGTTCCCTTTCCTCCGCAGAGAATGACTGCTTTCATCTTCTCCCCTCATCTCTCTATGAAGATTTTTGATTAAAACCCTATCTTTATGCGGAAAATCAGTACATGTACCCTCATACTTTGTCCGACATCAGGTTTTGAATCTACTCTATTCATATGTCGAAATGAGAGAGTGTGCCACCTAGCATTTAACTATTTTTACAAATAAAAAAAGAGCGAGATTCATATTCTCGCTCTTTCAAAGTTTAAATTGTATATTTTCAGGGTAGATGGTATGATAAACATGTGCATAACCAGCACAAACAGCCTCTTTCTATAAAGAGACTACTAGATTGAATGAATTCAAGTGGCAGCTTGCTTCATTCTCAATATGAATCACGGAGGTGAATTCCCATGGCACAAAACGTTCTTTGTGAAGTGAACTCTTGCCGTTTCTGGGCTGAAAACAGCTGTACCGCTTCTACCATTAAAATTGGTAAAAACACGATGACTGAAGTGACTCGCAATACTGAAACTGATTGCGAAACATTTGAAACAAAATAATCTATTTTTCTCTGAGATGAAGGAACTGGCAGGTTCCTTCTTTTCTTTTATCATTCTATCAAGAATGATAATTATTATCAAGTGTTTTTCAATAAACATTTCTCGGGAAATAATGACACGATATTTCTCCATTCGTTGACGATTTTCACTCCTTTTTCTATACTCAACATATCCGAAGAAGAAAAAGTGGTGACCAATCAATGGATTTTACGATACGTTTTCTATCATTCTTTGTCGTAGAAATCGAAGGCAAAGATGAACAAGCAAATAAACGATTTAAACATTATCAAACACTAGATCAAGAGGAATTTGAACAAAGTGAGCTGAAGGACTTTTTAGACGGTGAACTGAAAAAAATCGTCAAACGAAAAGTGGACAGACACCCTAAATCTGAACAAGTACCGACCAAAATTGGCCGATTTATTGTAGAACCCGGTCATGAGCTCGATTCAAACCCAAACTACAACCTATTTCATCAAACGAGATTTGCAGATACAAAAGAATTGTTTAATGAATGCAGTGAACAGTTTGTTCGCACATATTTAGATACAAGTGCTGTCAGAGGCGGCGTTTTTTTAGTGGCTTCTGCCGTTCCTAAAAAGTATTTCGACGATTCCTTTGTCTTTATTATGAAATGCGATTTCGAGCAGAAAGTGGCTTCTATCGCTGATACATCTACCTTGATCAGAAAAGTCGAAATGGCCATTACGACAAAAAACATGAAATCAATTCAATACCCGTTTATGCCAGAAGAGGGCATGACTGAGGAAGCTGAAGTGAAAATTCACCAATCCTCACACGCTCGTTATTTTGAGGACTTTTTGAAGTTCGTCGAATACGGTGAATCCATGCCTGAAATCATGAAATCACAGGTCATGAATATGGTACAGGAACAAGTTTTTGAAACATTACAGGATGAAAGTGAAGAATTAAAGCAGTTTGAAGAGGATCTTGAAATATGGGAAGCGAGTGAAAAACGAGAAATTAGAGAAACACTCGATACAGAGCAGGTTACACAAGCAGCCTCTCATATTGTTGAACAAACTCCTGATATCACAATGAAAATGCGTCTAGGCGAGACGGAAATCAAAGGTCTTCTAGCAGACTTTGGCCACTCGATCCATATTGCAAAGCTCAACAATCGATATGTCGTGCTCGTTGAAGCAGATCAAATCGTCTTTGAAAAAGGAAGCACACCTGTTGAGTTTCATAAACCAAATGGGTTAAAAGAGGTGGTCAGCCAGCTGACGCAAAAAGCCTATGATTCAGATGTAGAATAAGAAACCATGACTGCCTCTTGCATTCAGCGCAAGAGGCAGTTTTTTTGTATAAGACCTGAATTTATTATGCTGGATCAGAAGAAACATGCAGCTCTCTGCCTCTTGCCCACATGCTGACAAGCAATAAGCTTATGATGAGCATCAGCCAAAAGACGCTGCTTGATCCAAAAAACTGAATCATCGTATATCCAAACAAGGGTCCTAAAGCTGCTCCCATATCTTGAACAAAGGAATAGCTTGCGAGGAAGCGGTTTTTATCGGTTTGAGCAGAGGCTTTTTGAAAGGCAAGCGTATCCGTTAATGTCGTTAAGACTGTTGACAGCAGCTGGATCAAAAGCAGCATCACAAGAAACCAGCCGCTGACCTTCAGCATGACCGCCAGAAGACTGAGACCTCCAAATGAAAGAAACATCCAGCAAAGCGTTCGTTCCTTCATCACAAGGCCATCAAACCATCTGCCCGTTTTCGGTGCTACAAATGGTTCCCACCCCCATCTGAGCGCTTGAATGATTCCACTTAAAGCCGAAGCTCCGATGACAAAGCCGAACAGAGCAAATTCACCATCACCGATCCTTGCTTCAATGACATGACTGAGTGTTGATGCGAATAACCCTTGTATCACAAGTGCGATCAGCATACCTGTCATTAATACTTTTACAACATCTCGTACAAGCCACCGCTGTTTGATGACTTGATACACCTGCCCCTCTTCTCCCTTTTCAATCTCATCCAAAGAGACATAAAAAATGACCCCTAGTAATGTGAGTAAACCAAAAACAAGCGTCATGGACTGGAAGCCGATCAGGCTGGCAAATATTCCGCCAAATAACATGCCAAATAAACTGCCCAGCCGGTAAAGCCCATTATAAATGCCCGTATAATGCCCCTGTGAGCCTTCGTCCATCTCAGCAATTAACCTCATTCCACTCATACGCAATAACGTCCATGCCAGCCCCCAAGCGCAGCGGCAAATCAGCAGCAGCCAAAAACCGCTCACACCATATAGCATCGTGGTTACTGATGCAATCAATATAGCGATCAATACACCTGTTTTCATTGGGACAAACCGATAGAGCCACCAAACGACAGGCGTTAGCGGGATGCGGATGAATCGGTTGATGGACAGCAGCAGCCCAACCTCCCAAATAGATGATAAACCAATCTCTTTCCAATAGATCGGAAGAACAATATAAAGCATTGAATCCCCAATCAGTGCAAATGCTGTGATAAGCGATATTGACACCACTTGCTTTTGACGATGATCCATTTTCCCTTCCCCCTTCGCTATCTTTACAATAAGGGATGCCTTATAATAAATCTAATGAATGTTTTTGATTGAACCATCAAAATAATTGATAGGTGGTGCAAAGTTGAATTTACATGCTCTTCGAATTTTTGCAAAAGTCGCAGAAACAAAAAGTGTTACACAAACAGCAGACGTGCTATCTTTGACACAGCCAGCTGTGACGGCTCAGCTTAGAAGCATTGAAAGTGAGATCGGGTTCCGTCTTTTTAAACGAAATGGCAGAGGGATTACACTTACGGAAATGGGGAAAATTCTATACCCTTATGCCAGGCAAGTATTCGAGGCTGAAAAGGAAGTAGAATATCAGATTGCACTTTTACAAAACGGAAAAAAGGGGCGGCTCCGCATCGCTTCTACCTATGTACCACTCAACTTTTTACTGCCAGATTGGCTCGCTGCTTTTAAAACATCTTCATCCGAAACGGAAATTGAATTAAAAAGTGGAAACTCCGCTCAGGTTTTAGAAAGCCTGCTTCAATATGAATCAGATGTGGCCATCGCTGTGATCGAGGATTTGCACCATGAGGAGATTCTCACCTCTCATTTAACGAATTTAAGCTATGATTTTATTGTCCCGGCAGACCATCCGTTGAACGGAAAAACTGTCCCGCTAGAGCGGCTGAGCCAGGAGCCTTTTTTGATGCGAGAAGAAGGCAGTTCCACAAGAGATAAACTTTTTTCTCTTTTTACCTCGAAAGGGATCAAAAAACCGACCGTGGACTTACAGTTCAGCGGTGTTCATGAAGCGATACAAATGATCAAAGCTGGATATGGTATCACACTTGTTCCCCGTGATGCGGTTCAAGGCAGTCTCAAGCGGAAAGAAATTGGGCGGGTGTACATTGAAGGCATTGAGATCGTCAGACCAGTTGTTGTGTGCAAGCGGGCGAATGATCTTGAAGAAAATAGAACCGTGGATGCCTTCCTGCAAATGAAAGGTATCGGTCCATTCACTACGCCTGCTGCCAATTAAAAAAGTGCCTGCTCCAAAAACAGGCACTTTTTTTATTCGGCTGGCTGCACGATGTCAAACGGTACAGCCTTTGAGGCTTTCACTAATTGTTCTGGTGTGATGAGGATTTCATTTCCCCATTCTCCTGCTCCAACCCCTAATATCTCTTCCTCTAATAATGAAGCTTCAATGATCGTGCGGAATCCTTCTGGCTGCCAGCAAAACGGCGGAATCGAACCAATTCGATAGCCCGTCACTTCAAGAACCTTCTCCGGTGAAGCCATTTTAATATTACGGGAGCCGGCCGCTTTCTTTAGTTTCCCTGACTTAATATGCTGGTCAGCGCCAACCATCACAAGCAGCTGCTCCCCTTCTCCTGTTTCAAAGATCAATGTTTTGATCATTTGTCTTTCACGAAAACCAAGGGCTGCCGCTACATTTGCTGCTCCTTTTTCTGTTTCGGCAGAAAATGTTTTGATCTCATATGGGATGCCATGTTTGTCCAAAAAGTCATGTGCTGGTAATTTTCTCAAGTGATTGAACCCCTTTCCTTACAATGTCCTTCATTTAGCTTATCACAATCTTCTCATCCTTAAGATGTATTTTTCAATGGAAAGCCTCTGAACCCTTCATCACCATGCTATACTAAACATGTTTTTGAAAAGGAGCCGGTTTAATATGGGAAACAAGTTTTGGTGTTATACAAGCAGTAAAAGCCTTCTCATGCTAAGTGATATTTTATTTGTCATGACGATCACGTTTGTCATTTATCAAGATACACAATCTGTTGCCTATGCGGCTGTCTTTCCACTGATCAGAACGATATGCCAGCTATTGGCTGGGCTTTTCTCTCCTGTTTTAACTGATTACTTTCAAGCTGGCCGCCTATTGAAATGGGTCCCGCTTTTACGTCTTGGGATGCTCGTCGTGTTTACAGCCCAATTTCATTTCTTTCAGCAGCATATGGTCTGGCTGTTTAGTGCACTCATTTTGATTTCCCTCACAGGCGGGTTCATCAGTCCTTTAATGCAGGCGATCATGCCGATGCTTGTGCCAGCAAATCAGCTTGTGAAAGCAAACAGTACAGCGTCCATATTTCATCAAATGGTTCAAATCGCCGGCTATTCGTTCACTGGAATGCTCGTCCTATGGATCGGGCCATTTTATTTAATGTGGATCACTTGTGTCATGATTGTGTTGTCTTACCTATTTTTCATCCCTGTCTTTCCTCTTCTCAAGCAAGAAGAGACGGTTCGAAAAGCAAATAAGACGAACAGCTTCAAAGATGGCTGGACGATCATTTGGACAAATAAAACGGTGCGCACCCTGACGTTTATGGATGTTTGTGAAAATATTGCGGGTGCTGTATGGATCGGGGCAATTACGCTTGCCTTTGTCACACAAGATTTAAAGCAAGGTGAGGAATGGTGGGGCTTTATCAATGCCGCTTATTATATCGGCACCATTCTAGGCGGTCTCTTAGCTGCATGGATGAGTCAATTTATTCAAAAACAGCTTCTTCTCTTTATGGCAGCTGGGTCATTCATTTATGCAGTGCTGACTATTGTCTATTCACTGAACAACCTGCCATGGCTTGCATTACTGCTTTGTATTTTGATGGGGCCTGCTTATCAAATTCGTGATGTTTCGCAGCAAACCATTCTTCAAACGGAAACACCTGTCCAAGATTTATCAAAGGTGTACTCAGCTCATTACGTCCTTTCTTCTGTATCTGTCGGTTTATCTATTTTCTTTGTTGGATTGATTGCGGATGCATATGGGGCGAGGTCTGTGTATTTGCTAGGCGGTCTGTTTGTGCTCGTCTGTTCTGGTATTGCCATCCTTTCTTTTATGAAGCAGAAAAAAGAGAGCAGCTGATTCATGCAGCGGCTCTTTTACTTTTCTTTTAACATCGCGAACATGTCACGGGCCATTGCTTCTAAAATATACACAACTGGCGTCTGTGTGGTGATATTGGCTCTGTGTACCCGCTCATCTGTGACGTAGTAGGCAATATTTAAATCTGAAATGCGCGAAATCGTGCAGTGCTGGTTATTCGTAATACTAATGATTGTGCTGCCTTCCCTTTTTAACTTTGAAATATGATCGATCGTAATACTGTTCTCCCCTGATACAGACAGCACAATGGTGACACTATTGTCTAAATACTGCATATTCATCGGGAAAAATGGATCATTGATGTAAAAGGAAAATTTCTCAAGACTTGAAAAGTACCTCGCCCCATACTGCGCCAAAATGCCAGAACTGCCAGTCCCGATAAACAGCACATTTTTTGCCTCAGCAATGAGTTTCGCTGCCTCCTTAATTTTCCCCTCAAAGTCTCCCTTTAATGTTCGTTCAATAAATTCATATAGAAAGTGCTGTGTGCTTTTTAAAGAAGGTGTCTGCTCTGATTCTAAATACATTTTGAGCTTCACTTTAAACTCTGAAAAGCCTTCACAATTTACTTTTCGGCAAAAACGAAGGACAGACGAGGTGGAAATATGTGCAGCATCTGCAAGGTCTCGAATTCTCATGTACACGACCTTTTCACTGTTTTCCATGATATATCGGTATAAAGCGCTTTCTAGTTCATTAAAGCTGGAAATGACCTCACTTGAAAACATCTGACTTCCCCTTTCTCCAACAACATGTCACATCGTGTTTCTTTTATGTAACAAATCTCTAAATAGGGCACCCTTGCCTAAAGACACTGAAGTCATTTACGCATGAGATGCTCTCACGATAAGCTATAGATGTACAAAATAAAAAAGACTTTTCTCTATTATAACATTGCGCGTTACATTATTCGGAGGTGCAGAGCATGGCAAAAGGATTAAAGGTTGTCACAATTGGCGGAGGATCAAGCTATACACCAGAGCTTGTAGAAGGATTCATTAAACGATACGATGAATTTCCGATTAGCGAGCTTTGGCTCGTTGATATTGAAGCGGGAAAAGAAAAGCTTGAGATCGTCGGAAATCTTGCAAAACGCATGGTCAAAAAAGCAGGACTTCCAATCGAGGTTCATTTAACATTAGATCGCAGAAAAGCGCTTGTAGATGCTGATTTCGTCACAACACAATTCCGTGTCGGACTTCTTGAAGCACGTATGAAGGATGAACGCATTCCTTTAAAATATGATGTCATTGGTCAAGAAACAAATGGTCCAGGGGGTCTATTCAAAGGACTTCGCACCATTCCTGTCATTCTTGATATTGTCAAAGATATTGAAGAGCTTTGCCCGAATGCATGGCTTGTGAATTTCACAAATCCAGCTGGTATGGTCACTGAAGCAGTTCTTCGTTATTCAAACCATCGAAAAGTCGTTGGCTTATGCAACGTGCCAATCGGTATTCGCATGGGAATCGCCAAAGGGCTTGATGTCGACGCAAGCAGAGTCGAAGTCAGCTTTGCTGGATTAAACCATATGGTCTTTGGACTCAATGTATTCTTAGACGGCAAAAGCATCATGGATCAAGTGATCGAAGACATGGCGGATCCAAACTCCAGCATGTCGATGAACAACATTCAAGCGATTCCGTGGGATGCTGATTTCTTAAAAGGGCTTGGCGTTATTCCTTGTCCATATCACCGCTACTACTACAAAACAAGTGATATGCTGGCTGAGGAAAAGAAAGCAGCAGCAAACGAAGGAACTCGTGCAGAAGTCGTTCGCGCATTAGAAAATGATCTGTTCGAGCTTTACAAAGACCCTGATCTAGACATCAAGCCGCCACAGCTTGAAAAACGAGGCGGTGCCTACTACAGTGATGCAGCTTGTAACTTAATTGCATCCATTTATAACGATAAACATGACATTCAGCCTGTCAACACGATTAACAATGGCGCCATCAGTGACATTCCAAATGATTCTGCCGTTGAACTCAACTGCGTTATCACAAAAGACGGTCCTAAACCAATCGCTGTTGGTGAAATGCCGGTCGCTGTCAAAGGACTCATTTCTCAAATTAAATCCTTTGAACGTGTAGCTGCTGAAGCAGCCGTGACAGGCGATTACAACACAGCCCTTGTCGCAATGACCATCAACCCGCTTGTCCCATCAGATGCTGTTGCAAAAAGCATCCTAGATGAAATGCTAGAAGCACACAAAGAATATTTGCCACAGTTTTTCAATAAAGTAGAGGCATAAAAAGAAGCCGCACTTGTCAAAAGTGCGGTTTTTTATTTGGCTGCAAACAGCCGGTCCATCTTAGAACGATCATAGTCTAATAGCCAGTGCTGTAATCCTTCATAGACTGGTCTTAAACGCTCTGGCTCTGCTGCAATGAGATCACAGCCTCGATCATCATATAAGTGAAAAATCATTTTTTTCGAGACATTCATTAGGTAAATTTCATAACCAAGCTTTCCCTTCAAGATTTGATTCGGCGTATAAAAGTCCTCCTGGCAGATCGCATGGAGAAGCGGACGCAATCGAATGTCTTGCAGCTGGCATTTGAGTGTAAATCTCTCTAATGTCAGTGAATCTTCTATTTCTGGACGTACATAAGTCAAAAGCTCGTGACGCAACCGCTTCCTTACTTGCCGATGCACATATTTTTGATAAACCAGGAGCTTACGCTTCGTTAATTCATGTTCATGTTCTGTATACACATCCGTTACAAGCAGCATTTCGTCTTCTGGATCAAAAGCATATTTTACAATCTCAAAAGCACGATCTCCCGATTTTTCTAATACAATCGATTCTTTTCCTAATGACCAATCTGCCACTTCAAAGCGAAGACTAAAAGGCCACCCATAAAAAAGAGGCGGGGTGAGGACAAGATCAGGAAAATGACTTTTTAAAAAGCTATTTGTTTGATCGCTCATGTCATGTCCTTCCATTGATTTTATTTCTTATTTTACCGTTGAAACATACAGGAAAACAATTAGGAATTAACTGTCATTTCTTATATGATAGAAAGAGATGGAGGTGTGACCAATTGAAAAAATGGTTTTTACAGGTGTTCCTCACCGCATTGATCACTATGTGGATACAGACTGGACTTGATCAGGCGAACATCATTCATATTACCAATGTTTGGGTCGATGCCAGCAGCTGGATCCTGATCTTCTTTGTCATCTACGCACTTTTTGAATGGACAGCTCACGTCTTAGCAAAACAGAAAACCGCTCATCGCTGAACATCTCTTTTCATAGAGATGTTTTTTCTTGAAACTCTTCTTGCACAAGTTCATGAATGACACCCATTCCTGCCTGGCTTCCAGCTGCTGCTGCGAGAACTAACTGAGCAGGACCGCCTAGATTATCACCACATGCAAAGACACCACTGACGGTTGTACGTCCAAGAATATCTGTTTCAATCCCTGCATTCTTCGTCATTTGACAGCCAAGCTTTTCAGCAAATGGGGCTGACTGCTTGAATTCACTTGCGACAAAACCGCCTTCCCTTTTTACTGTCTCCCCATTTGCAAGCTGGAGAGAGCGCAGCTCACCATTGTCATGATCAATCGATACAATAGGCACATCAATGACTTGAATAGAATGCTCCGTCAGAAGTGACTTGTCCTCTTCAGCCAACACGTGCCCATTCGTAAACACGATCAAATCCTTTGTCCAATTGGATAGAAGCTTAGCCATATGCAAGGCTCGCTGATTCTCCGCAATAAGGGCAAGCGCTTTATCCTTTAATTCCCATCCATCACAGAAAGGGCAGCTAAACAACGTTTTTCCATACACATCATGAATTCCTTCGATCTCTGGTAATATATCCTGAAGTCCAGTTGCCAAGATGATTTTTTTCGCTTCGAATGTATCCCCTTCGTGTGTCAGTAACGTAAAGAATTCCTCTCGCTTTTGTATATCATTAATTCTACTTCGTTTGATTTGGATATTAGGGTATTTTTGAAGATCTGCCTCTCCGGCTTGTCTGATCTCAAACGGTGTCATTCCATCGTTTGTAATAAATCCATGTGATTCCTGAGTCACTCGATTTCTCGGCAGCTCGTCATCAAATACAATGACCTGCTTTCTGCCCCGGCCCACAACAAGTGCTGCATTTAATCCGGCTGGCCCGCCTCCGATAATGGCGCAATCTAATAACATATCAATCTCTCCTTTTTATTAAAGATTTTAAAGACTCTTAATATCTATAATTAGTTCAAAAAAATCACATCTTGAAAAATGGATTTTTTTCTGTCTGCTCAATTTGGTTCGCAATATCAATTAACCGTTTTTGACTTAACGTCTCCTGCATTTTCGTTTCCACATCCTGCATGACTTGTTCAATCAAACAGCCATCATGAGGCATGAAGGAGTCATGCTCTAAAGAGCAGCGAAATAAATTCGTTTGTCCTTCTACAGCCTGAATGACATCTAAAAACGAAATGTCTTCCTTTCGTTTGATAAGGGTGTATCCTCCCTTTGCACCAGGTGTTGATTCAATCAATCCCGCCTTCACAAGCTTTGTTAAAATTTTGGATAAATAGGTTGGTGAAAGATCTTGCATCTTAGCAAGTGGCTCAACGCCAATCGCTTTACCCTTTGGCGCAATAGTTAAAAACACCATCGTATGTAGCGCATAGTTGGTCGCTTTAGAATATTTCATAAGGAAGCTCCTTTCTATCTATTATAGACCTTTTATATCTGTAATTGATCATAGATGATTCAAGAGAAAAAAGCAAGTACTGTGGATCTGCTCCTCTTTTCATTCCACATTTCACATTTCCTTCCGATAATAGAAGTAAGCACGGAATAAAGTTTTGCTTGAAAACGAGAAGGAGTGAAGAAAAATGTCAGATCAACAGCACAATGCAGCACACGAAGAAGAAGAGGAATTTAACGTATACGACATGCTACCGCCCGCAGGTACAATCATCGGAGAAGCAACAGAAGAAGAAATGGAAGCCGCAGCAGCACTAGAAGTGAGACATGTCGCGTTCATGCGCCTTCAAGATATGTACATTCAATTTGACGGCTCGTCTTACAAAGACTTATTAAAAGACTTCCAAGAATTCGAATTGGATTCCACAAAATTCTGGAGAACCATTGCTAGACGTCTTCAAATTCCATACGAATGGCCAATCCGAATCGACCACGCAAACGGCCCTATTTATATTGGTGAAACTGAGGATAGCCGTGAGGTTGAGGAGAGTGCGGAGTAAGGAATGACGGGCCCCTTTTGGTAAGGGTTCTTTTCGTCTCCATCACAATAAATAAGCAATATGAGCGCTGTCACGCCCATATTGCTTATTCTCCTGTTATGTTAATTCTGGCCAAAATGCTTGATTTGCCACAATTAAGTCGTCTAAAATATCTTTTGCTACTTTTGCACTCGGCACCGTTTTCGATAATGTGATGGCCTGCCATAGTTTTTGATAGGAACCTTCTTCAAATGCTTCTACTACTAATTTTTCTACGCCAACTTGCTGCTCCATGAGACTTTTTTGAAATCTAGGAATTTCTCCAACTACTAATTTTTCTGGACCATTGCTGCCAACGATACAAGGAATTTCGACCATTGCTGTTGGGTCAAAGTTTCTAATGGCGCCATTGTTCTCTACAATCATCAGCATCCGTTCTTTTTTATTAAAAGCAATGGCTCTTGCCAAATCAACGATATAGGAAGCGTGCTCATCAATGGTCAGCTTTGTTTCCTTTGCAGTTCCTTTATCAATGATGGCCTGACACTCACTAAAAACAAAAGCTTCCCGTCCCTCCATGACTTCATTGGCACGTGTGAATTCTATATTGGAATGTGCTACTTCTTCATCTGGAAATAGATAGTATTTCAAATACGTATTAGGGACCGTTTTTGGATCAAGCGCTTGAATATCTTTGGCCTTTTTTAATGTGCTGTTCCAGCTCTTCTGCTGTTCTAGTTCAGATGTTCCATCTGTTGCATAACCATGCTGGCTTACATGCTTAATCACCTCAGGCATTAAGCTATTTCCTGATTTATCTCGAATATCTGTCCACCAGCCAAAGTGATTCAAACCATAGTAATCTACTTCTAGTTCTTTCCGTGAAGATAAGCCTAAATTTTTTGCAATTAATTCTTCGATGCCAATTGGCATATCACATATGTTTAAAATCTTAGAATTCGGTCTTAGCTTACGTGTTGCCTCAGCTACTATCGCTGCAGGGTTCGAATAGTTTAACATCCAAGCTTCAGGTGAGTATTTTTCCATATAATCGACAAGTTCTAATACACCTGGAATAGAACGCATTCCGTAAGCTATCCCGCCTGGACCGCATGTTTCCTGTCCGACGACTCCATGCTTCAATGGAATTTTCTCATCTAATTCACGCATTGCATATTTTCCGACACGAATATGTGCCATCACAAAATCGACTTGAGTAAACGCTTCTTCTGGGTCCGTGCTTGCCAGTAATTGCACTTCTGGTGCTCGTTCTTTTAACATAATCTCACATGCATCTGCAATCGTCTTTTGTCTAGCTTCATCATTATCATAGAGTTTAATTGTATGAATTGGGAACTCCTCTAAATAGTCTAACAGCATCAAAATGATTCCCGGTGTAAATGTACTTCCGCCTCCAGCGATGGTAATATTAAATCTTTTCATGATATCCAGCTCCTTTTTCAATCTAATGAAAGTTTAGTCTCAAAGGACTCTCTTACTTGCGGTACACTTAAGCCAACAATGATTTGAATGCTTTGACCACTCTTAGCCATGCCGTGTGCCAGTTTATTTTCTGTAAAGTAGTCCCTATCTTTCACCAAGCTAGGGTCAATCACTGTAATACGCAGTCGTGTGGCACAGTTTGTCACATCTTTAATGTTTTCTTTACCGCCAAGGCCTTCTAAGAAATAAACGGCTTTCTCTTCATACTCTGATGCATAAACGGGTGATTCCTTTTTGTCATGACCTTTTTTATGACTCTCATAATCTTGTTTTGTATATAGCCTCGTCTCCTCCTCATCTTTTCGTCCTGGTAATGGAATATCAAATTTCACAATCATCCATCTAAATATGACAAAATACAATGCAGTAAAGAGAAGCCCAATCATCGCTTGGATCAGATAAATCCCTCCATGATTTGAGGAGAGCGGAATCCAGTTCAATGCAGCTATTTCAATCAGCCCGGAACCCATCATTCCGACAACACCAAACATATTCATGATTGTCACCATGGTCGCTCCAAGAAGTGCATGTATCACAAATAAATAAGGCGCGAGAAATAGAAACGTAAATTCAAGCGGTTCTGTAATTCCCGCAAATATGGCTGTCAATGTGGCGGGTAATACCAAAGCCAAAACCTTTTTTCTATTTTCCTTCGGTGTAGAAAAATACATGGCTAGAGCTATCCCTAAACAGCCGAACATCTTAATGTTCCCATGTAATAAAAATCCGTATGGATAAAGATCCTTCAAATCGGAAGTTGAGGACGCAAATTCATTTAAGTGAGCAATCCAATATGGTTTTAACCCTCCATTTACAGCCGCTGGACCAAACTCAAAAGGTGTATAAATAAAATGGTGAAGTCCTGTTGGAATTAACACCCTTTCCAAGAAATGAAACAGCCAGACACCAATATAACCAGACTGTGCCATGAACCCTTGGAGAGATTGAATCCCCTGCTGAACATAGGGCCATACAAAAGCAACGATAAAAGCAATAGGAATCATCACAAAGAATCCGATGATGACAACAAATACAAGCCCCTGGAAAATCCCAAGCATTTCAGGCAGCTTTTGATCATAAAAACGATTATGGATCCAAATGACGATTCCAGATATCATCACCGCACCAATGATACTTGTATCCAGCGTAGGTATACCCGCAATTTCTTTTACTCCCGCTACATTCTCAACACCTTGCGATAAATCAACACCAAAAGCAGACGGCCAAAGTGTCAAAATAGCATGAATATAATTGTTAAATACGAGATAAATCATCAAAGCTGCGAGCGTCGCACGGGCTTGCGCTTTTTTTGCAAGTGAGATAGGCAATCCAATCACAAAGGCTAATTCCATATGATTGAAAATCGTCCATCCTCCGCTTTCAATCAGTGTCCAAACCTTATACCACATCGTACCTTCTGCAGCCATTTCCCCCATAATCGCTGGATTCTTACATAAAGTCGCGAGGCCGACAACAATACCAAAAAACGCGAATAAAAGTACAGGAACTACCATAGCACTGCCAAACCGCTTGATTGCATTCATAAGCATTACCCCTTTGCTTGATCCATAACACCACTGTAAAGGCAGCGCTTACAAAAACCAATAGGTTTGACGTATTTAGAAATCAAGTTGTAACATTAGATTATATTTTCATAGGAAGAAAATATTTTCATGTTGGAGGGCACATCGCATGATACTGGACAAGCTGGTTAATGAATACTTCGAAGATTTAAATAAGAATGACCTACACATTATTAAAACGATCCATGATCATCTTGAAGAAATGAAGACAATGAAAATTCAGGACCTTGCCCGTTATGCTCATACTTCCATCTCATCCATCCATCGGCTTGCCAAGAAAATAGGGTTCGACGGCTATAGTGACTTAAAGTCTTATGTGAAATTAAATGCTTTCACTGAAGAGACAACACAAGATTTAATGCAGCTGCTTGATCAAGATATCCGGCAGACAAGAAAATATATGGAGCAGCTGGACTTTCATCAATTAAATCAACTGATAGATCGCGCACCGTATATTTATATTTATGGTACAGGAACTGCACAACTCGATTTGGCCAATGATGTACAGCGGCAGCTATGGTCACTGCATAAAAAATCTCAAGTATTACGAAGCAAGCGGGACTTAACAGATGGAATCATTGAATTTGGTGAGGATGACCTTTTATTTATCATTTCTTTATCGGGTGAATCGAAGAATTTAGATGAAATCATTCAATTGGTGAAAACGAGACATATCAAATTTATCAGCATGACCACATTAAGGAATAACCTCCTTGCACAAAATGCCATGTTTAACATCTATGTAAGCAGCACCCCGTTTCACTTATATAACAAAGTGGACAACTCCAGCTTTCTGCCATTTTACATTGTGGCAGATATTATCGTCAGAAAATATAGTGAGTGGAAAGTGAACCAATTGAATAATAGGACTTAAACATAACAGGTACCGTTTTGGAGAGAGATTCAATGTTGCTTCGCAAAAAAAAGAGAGACTCTTTTGTCTCTCTCAAAAAACACTGTATAACAGCGGATTTAATGAAATATATCTACTTGCGGCTGCCTTTTCCTATTCAGCAGTATAATGCCCAGCGAGCAGTTCATCAAACGAATCCGCTAATTTGAAATCCGTCTCATATTCTAGATCAAAGTAATGAACCGGCGGATGTTCCTTTGTTTCTCTGTAATCCAATGCAATCCACGTATGACCATCTCCACAAATGAGCACAAGTCCCTCAGGCAATTCCCATTCTTCTATTAAATAATCACTATCCATAATGCCTTCATTTTTGGCAATTCCTCTTAAATGATCAAATGACACATGATCCTCTGCCCATCCATTCGGCTGATCCGTGGGAAAAGCGTTATGCAGGGTATACCCGCCATTTTGTTCGAGAATCAGTTTTTTATATGTATCCGGCAAGATGACGCCTAGCTTCTTTTCCGCTTTTGCAATGCCTTTCTCATTGATTTTCTTAAATGTTTCTTCGCTTTCACTGTCTTTATCCCAAAATGGTTTCAAATGAAATACCTCCAATTGTTATTTCTATCTCATTTTACCATTTAAGAGAACTAGTTTAATAGTCCTATTTAATAAAAAAAGAGAAGGGTTCGCCCCCTCCTCTTGTTGGTCATGATTGTTCTTGATTTCTCGCTTCAAATTCATCCAGCATTGCACGCACTTCATCTGTTGATGATGTATTCATTAATTGATTTCTTAAGAAACTCGCTCCTCTGAATCCTTTTACATAAATCTTAAAGAAACGGTGCAGTGCCTTGAATGGACGCAAGCCTAGTGATGAGTATTGATCATGGAGATCAAGATGTAACCTTAACAGACCGAGCAGTTCATCACTTGTATGCTCCTTCGGCTCTTTTTCAAAAGCAAATGGGTTATGGAAAATCCCGCGCCCAATCATCACTCCGTCCACTCCATACTGTTCAGCGAGCTTTAAGCCTGTTTGACGATCAGGAATATCACCATTGATCGTCAAAAGCGTATCAGGTGCTACTTCATCACGAAGTTTTTTGATCTCAGGAATGAGCTCCCAATGCGCATCCACCTGGCTCATTTCCTTTCTTGTGCGAAGGTGGATCGATAAATTCACAATATCTTGCTCCAAAATGTGTCGAAGCCACCCGCGCCATTCATCGACCTCAGTAAAACCAAGTCTTGTTTTCACGCTGACAGGTAATCCCCCAGCTTTTGCTGCTTGAATCAGCTCTGCAGCAACATCTGGACGAAGAATTAAGCCGCTGCCCTTCCCGTTTTGCGTGACATTTGGAACAGGACAGCCCATATTAATATCAAGCCCCTGAAATCCTAATTCCGCCATTCCAATACTCATTTGTCTAAAGTTCTCAGGCTTGTCTCCCCAAATATGAGCAACAATCGGCTGCTCATCCTCTGTAAACGTTAAACGCCCCTTCACACTTTGAATGCCATCAGGATGGCAATAGCTCTCACTATTCGTAAACTCTGTAAAAAACACATCAGGTCTCGCCGCCTCACTCACAACATGACGAAACACAACATCTGTCACTTCTTCCATTGGTGCTAATATAAAAAATGGCCGCGGTAAATCACGCCAGAAATTTTTACTCATCTTTCATCCAATTCCTCTCATGACATAGCGCCTAAAGGGCATGTCCTTCTATTATCATTATATACTTTAGTTAGGATTCAACGCAAAAGGAGCATAAAATGAACAATAACAAAATGCTATCAGCACTTTATAAAATATCAAAAATTTGAGGAGACGTAAACGCCTTTCAAAAGTGCTGCTGAGAAACGTGTCATTCAATGGGAGAAGGTAAGGCATTCGCCAAACTAATGAAAAAAACCTCAATTATTTCAAATTTGAAATCGACAAATATCACATTATACAAATAGCAAAAATACCAATCAACCTTAATATGGATATTATTATGATATTTGTTTATTTTATAGAAAGGAGTAATTATCTTATAGTAATAATACATAAAACAGTTCACTATGCTTTTATTAAAAGTTACTAAAACTATGGCAAATTCATTATTAATCTTCTCTAAATAAACAATAAGTACTAAATAGCACTTTTTTATGGAGGGTGATCATGTCTTTATCTTACGTTATTCTAATGACTTTTTTAGTACTCCTTTTAGTATCTATCATGCTCTATACATTTTTCAGAAAGAAAAACATTGTAGATGAAGCACCTGGCGCTTTTGCTGCCGTTCTTCTTATTTTACTAATATGTTTTTCCCTTAGTATTGTTATTGCGCTTCCAACTGTTATGCTTTTTCTAGTCTCATTGGGAGTGAATTTTCTATTCGGTGAATACATCACTTATGATTCATTATTTTCTTTGATTACCTTTTCATTGTTAGTCAGCATCATCGTAGTTTTTTGGTCGTTTATAGTTTTATTTATAGGGAAAGGAATCACTTTTTTGTTGAAGATCCCAAAATGGATAACTTATATTTTAGAATTTTTTGCTTCGTGGGCGCTTATTTACTTCACGATTAAATATGTATTAAATTTAAAGTTAGTTGAAGTTTCAATATGGGGAAATGGTGCATTGATTTTATCTTTCTTTGTTAGTTTTTTATACATTGGACTTGATATCATATCCTCTGCGCTTGATCAAAAGAATCAGAACATAGAAGAATACCCCCCTATCCATTAAGGGGGTATTTAATAATAGATATTTCGAACATCAAGCTGTTTTTAGTCTTCGAACCATATAGCCTTATAAGCTTTTTTAATCATAAGTTTTTAATTAATTGATCTATGAGCCTTCATTTTCTTCCCAAGCAAGACTGAAAAGTCAAAAGTGATTTCCAATTTATTTTCGCTCAGAACTTGTTGTATAAGCTCTTCCGATGCTCCCCAAGACAAGGGGGTCATATGGATCAACTGTTTAATGTACTTACTTTCCATTGTTATACCGTACTGAACACGCTGGATGTCAACAAGATCAAAATTACGATTGAAAAGCTCTAATGTATTTTCATTTGAATATACAGTTCTATCTGTTTGATTGTAAAATATCTCTCTTAATTCTTGAAGGTACTTACTTTCAGGTATAACTTTTATAACCATTCCATCATCTGCAAGCATTCTATGGAACTCAGAATAGTTGGATGGAGATAATATATTCAATAAGAAATTGAATTGTTTATCAATTAATGGACACTTTGCGAGATCGGCTACGCACCAGATTGTTTTAGAAGGACTCCTTGAAGCAATATCGATTCCCTCTTTTGAGATATCAACACCTATTCCCAACAAGTTACATTGCGATTGTTCAATTATCCTCTGCTGTATCTTCGACAAATGTGAACCTTCACCGCATCCAGCATCTAATATTTTTATGGTATCACTCGTTGGTTTCAACTCTTCTAACATATTCTCACAAACCTGAGCAATCAACGGATCAAAAAAGCCGCTTTGGCTAAACATCTTTCTAGACTTAAACAGTTTTTTATCGTATTTTGTTTTAGGAGGATGAGACAATAAGTTAACATATCCTTGCTTAGATATATCAAAACAATGATGATTGTAACAAATTAAACTCCTTAAATTTACTACCTCAATTGGATTTGAACATATTGGACATCTAAAAATGTCTTCATACTCAGAGAGAAGACATGCGTTTGTCATTTTCCGATTGTTTTTAGACAAAATAAAAACACCTCATTCATTCGTATTTAGTAAATGAAAAAGGCACAGTTAAATAAACCCAGGTCATAGTTTTTTAAAAATGACGTGAGTATACATAGACTGTACCTTCCATTAACGTAAACGAATGAATTTGATGATCAAGAAAAACATCTCCTAATAAAAATGATTAAAGAAGAACGAACCCGCTCCATCTATTAGTATAAATCATGATGAACAGGTTTGTATACATCGCAATGCTTTTCAACTACCGAACTTCCAAGGCAAAAAACGACCACCGTCAACGACACGGCAAGGAAAGGTTAGTTCCTAAGTTAAACTTTTAGGCGATCATACCTTCAACACCGATGCTGTTTATTTTCACAGGAAATCTCTAAAACGGATTCCTTCACAGACTAATTGATCGCATTGATATTAAATCAGTTGGGAGTCCTAGAATCTTTTACAGACTCTCGGACTCTCCTGCTTATTCTTTACTTCTAACTAACAATGCACAGCACTCCACATGACTCGTATGCGGAAACATATCCACAGGCTGCACTTCCTCCGTCACATACCCGCCATCTTCAAGAATGCGCAAATCACGAGCAAGCGTCCCTGGGTTACAGGAGACGTAAACAACACGGTTTGGTTTCATTTTTAAAATCGTGTCAAGCAGTGCTTCGTCGCAGCCTTTTCTTGGCGGATCGACGACGAGCGTGTCTGCTTTGATGCCTTCTTTGTACCAGTTTGGGATGACGGTTTCTGCTTCGCCGACTGCGAATTCGACGTTATTGATTCCGTTTAAGGCAGCATTGCGTTTTGCATCTTCAATTGCTTCTGGAACAATTTCAACCCCATATACTCTGCCTGCTTTTTGTGCGAGAAATAAGGAAATCGTACCGATTCCGCAGTAGGCATCGATAACAGTTTCTTCGCCTTGCAGCTCGGCATATTCAAGCGCTTTGTCATAAAGCACCTTTGTTTGGGCTGGGTTCACTTGATAAAACGAGCGGGCTGAAATGGCAAATTTGATGTCGCCAATCGTGTCATAAATGTATTCTTCGCCCCATAAAATGGTTGTTTCGTCTCCGAAAATGACATTTGTTTTCTTTGAATTCACGTTTTGTACAATTGACCGAACGTGTGGGAAGCGTGCTATAATCTGCTCAATCACCTGCTGCTTTTGCGGAAAGTCAGCCGTTCTAGTAACAAACACAACCATCATTTCACCTGTTGCAATACCGTAGCGAACCATCACATGACGCAGCCAGCCTTTGTGCCGCTCTTCGTTATATGCTTTGATGCCAAACGCATTGCATATGTCTTTTACTGCCTGTACCACTTCGTCGTTTTCTGACTGCTGAATCAAACATTTTTCCATATCAATGATTTCATGGGTACGCTGCTGATAAAACCCTGCAACAAGTCCGCCTTCGCGTTCGCCAACTGGAACTTGTGCTTTGTTTCGGTAATTCCAGGGGTCTTCCATGCCGAGTACAGGATGAACTTTTACACGGCTCATATCAAGCTTGCCGATCCGCTCTAAAACGTCCTTTACTTGTTTCTGTTTAAATAGCAGCTGGCCTTCATAGCTCATATGCTGAATTTGACAGCCGCCGCACTGCTTGTAAATGGGACATGGCGCATCTTGCCTGTGCTGACTTTCCTTTGTCAGCTCCATGAGTCGTCCAAAAGCAAATCCTTTTTTGACTCGTGTGACTTTGATTTGCCCTTGTTCGTCAGGAAGGGCATTCGGTACAAAGACAGGGAATCCTTCAATTTTCGCTACACCTGCACCTTCATGCGTTAAGTCTTCGAAGGTTACATTGTAGTATTCATTCTTTTCAACAGGCGGTTTCATTTTCACCAATTTTATCACCTCATTTGCAAAGAAAAACTTGGCCGCCATAAGGAACCAAGTTCAGTCTTCACCCTATTTTTTCAGCTGTTTCTTTTGGCACAATAAATTCGATATGGCGATACAGGTTTTCAAATTCACCTGGCAGCATGCCGCCGTATTCACCATCTAAATTCAATTGCATTTTATCTTTTACATCTACCTTCACGCGATTCGCTTTTGCGTAGATGACATTGTTATCATGAATATGCTCGCCTCTGAGAGCAAGGCTGACCACTCGAATGGCTTCTGCTAAATTGACCTTCTTTAAAATAATTAGATCAAACATCCCATCATCTAAAATGGAATCTGGCGCTAGTTTTTCAAAGCCGCCTACTGAGTTTGTGAGTGAAACAAGGAACAGCATGATTTCTCCATGAAACAATTTGCCGTCATATTCAATTTCGACTTCTGTCGGGCGGATTGAAGGAAGCATCTCCATGCCTTTTAAATAATAAGCAAGCTGTCCAAGCATGGTCTTCAGTTTACTAGGCACCTCATAGGTGAGCTCTGTTAATCGGCCGCCGCCAGCAATATTAATAAAATAATGGCCATTGACTTTACCGATATCAAGCGGCTTCGCTACACCCTCAATAATGGCATCTGTCGCTTTCAAAACACCTTCTCGTGGAATTCCAAGTGCTCTTGCGAAATCATTTGTCGTTCCAACTGGAATAATTCCTAGTTTTGGTCTTTTTTCAAGCGGTGCTAGTCCGTTGACGACTTCATTGATCGTGCCGTCTCCACCTGCTGCTACAATTAAATCAAAATCTCTCTGTGCGGCCTTTTCTGCTGCTTGCGTGGCATCTCCTGCACATGTCGTCGCATGACAAGAAGTTTCATAGCCAGCTTGTTCAAATTTTTGCAAAACCTGCGGTAAATTCTTCTTGAAGAGTTCACGCCCAGATGTCGGATTGTATATAATTCGAGCACGTTTCATTCATCATCATCCTATATTCATTATGCAATCTATTTTCACCACTAACAACCTTTAATTATACTATGAGATTTGAAAATGGCAACAAAACAACCGCCTAATATGTAAAATTTCCAAGCACATTTCCCTCAGTAAGAAAGCATTCTGATAAGATAAAAGAAAACGCTGTAAAGGATGATATGCGATGAAAAAGCCTGTCTATTTTAATCATGACGGCGGTGTTGATGACCTCGTCTCTTTATTTCTTCTCCTTCAAATGGAACATCTGGAAGTCATCGGAATGTCTGTGATTCCTGCTGATTGTTATTTAGAGCCTGCGCTCAGTGCATCTCAAAAAATCATTGATCGATTCAGCCCTTATGAAATTGAAGTCGCTGCTTCAACTTCTAGAGGCGTCAATCCATTTCCGAAGGAGTGGCGTATGCATGCTTTCTATGTAGATGCTTTGCCAATTTTAAATGAAAAAGGCAATGTTGATACAAAGGTGTCCAAGCTGCCAGCACACCTTCATCTGATTGAAACAGTTAAGAAGGCAAAAGAACCTGTCACCCTGCTCTTTACTGGTCCGCTCACAGATCTTGCACGAGCTTTAGAAGAAGATCCTTCAATCTCTAACAAAATTGAGAAATTGGTGTGGATGGGCGGCACGTTCCTTGAAAAAGGCAATGTTGAAGAACCCGAGCATGACGGGACAGCAGAATGGAATGCATTTTGGGATCCTTATGCTGTGAGCACTGTCTTTCAGGAACCGTTTCCTATTGAAATGGTCGCACTTGAAAGTACAAATCAAGTCCCGCTTACACTTGATGTACGCCAGCGCTGGGCTTCTCTTCGTTCTCATATTGGAATAGATTTTATCGGACAGTGCTACGCCTTTTGTCCGCCGCTCATTCATCATGAAACCAATTCGACGTATTACCTATGGGATGTGCTGACAACAATTACTCTTGCTTCTACATCATTATCATTTACCCGTTCAAAAGAAGTGAATGCGATCGTTTATACCGAGACGCCAAAGCAAGGACGGACAGAAGAACATCCAGATGGAAAATCAATTCAAGTGATTGACCATGTCGATCGTGATGCCTTTTTCCACGCATTTGAAGAACTTATGAGAAAAGCTGTTTGCCAGATTTCAAAATAAAAAAAAGCCCCGCCAATGAGCGGGGCTTCCTCTTATTCTTCTTCTGCGTATTTATTCTTACGTTTAAACTTGCTTAACATTTCATACACGATTGGAACGATGACCAATGTGAGAAGTGTAGAACTTGTTAAACCGCCAATTACGGTAACACCAAGTCCTTTTGATACGATCTGGCTTCCGCCTTCAAATCCTAATGCGAGTGGCAGCAGTGCACCAATTGTCGCAAGTGCCGTCATTAAGATTGGACGTAATCTTGTTGCACCTGCTTCAAGTAACGCTTCTCTTGTTGAGAGACCTTCTTGTTCTTTATGAATCACGCGGTCAATCAAGACAATGGCATTTGTTACAACGATACCGATCAGCATGAGCAATCCAATCATGGCATTTAAGCTGATGGTTTCTTTTGCTATAAACAATCCAGCGAGAGCGCCAATAACTGTAAATGGAAGTGAGAAGAGAATTGCAAATGGTGCAAGACCTCCGCCAAATGTGATGACGAGAACGAGATACACAATGGCAATCGCTGCAAGCATTGCAAGGCCAAGCTGTGTAAAGGATTCTTGTATATCCGCACTTACGCCGCCTGTGTCAATCGTTACGCCGGATTTCAGATCAAGCTTGTCAACTTTCTTCTGAACATCTTGTGTCACACTTGAGACGTCGTCTGTTGTCATGTCACCAGACACTTCTGCGTAGATTTTTCCATCACGTTTTGTCACCGTATTTGCTGTCGTCCCATCTTTTACTTTGACGACATCACCAATTCGGACTTCTTGCCCTGTTGGTGTAGTGATCTTTTTATTTTCTAAATCTTTTTTGCTCTTATATTCATCTTTTTCCGTTTGAAGCTTCACATCAAGTTCTTTGCCGTCCTCTGTGACTTTCGTCAGTGTTGTTTCACTATTTTGAGGTGCAATCGCTTGAGCGATTTGTGAAGCAGTTAGACCCAGTTTCGCCAGTTTTTCTTGATCTGCATTAAACGTATATTCGTCGTATTTCTCAGATAAGCTTGTGCTGACATTTTTCAGGTTTTTCTCATCTTTTAAGATGTTCTCAACATCTTTTACTGTGCCTTCAATATCGCTTGCTTTGTCACCGTACACATAGTACGTCACAGTATTGCTGGCGCCAGCAGATGAAAAGTCTTGTGATTTCCATTCCCCTTTAGACGCTTTGTCTTGCAGGGCTTTGACTACACGATCTTTTTCTTTATCAAAATTCGGTGTGTCCTCGTCATATTGTACGAAGAATAATGCACCGTTAGAGTTACCGCCAACACTTGCTGTCATGGCATTTGAAGAGCCAAGAGAATACTGAACTGTATTGACATGGTCACGTTTCATCAAATATTCTTCAGCTTTTTTCGTTTCATCAATTGCTTGCTCTCTCGTTTGTCCAGGTTCAGGTGTATATGTCACCATCGCGGTTTTCTCTGCTTCCTGTGGTAAGAAGCTGACACCAACAAGTGGTGCTAAGAATAAGCTTCCGACAAGCATAAGAATGGCAATTCCTGATGTGATCCATTTATGGTTGAGTGTCCAATTCAGTACACGTCTATAACCGCCAGCAAGCTTACTTGGTTTATGTTCTTTTACCTTTTTCGCTGTGCCGTACAGGTTCTTTTTAAATAGAGTGTGTGCCATCATTGGAACAATTGTAATGGCGACAAGCAGTGAAGCAAGTAACGCAAACACAATCGTTAAGGCAAATGGGATGAATAGTTCACCAATCATTCCACCTACTAATGCTAACGGTAAGAATACCGCAATTGTCACAATCGTTGAAGACATGATTGGGATAAACATTTCTTTTGTGGCTTCTCTGACGAGTGCCTTGCCTTTTAACGGTTCATCCTTTAACGCCATTCGTCGATAGATATTTTCTATGACCACTATCGAGTCATCGACAACACGCCCGATGGCGACGGTCATGGCACCAAGTGTCATGATATTTAGCGTGATATCCAGCTGATTTAATAGTAAGACAGCAATCAACAGAGATAACGGAATGGAGATGACCGAGATTAATGTTGATTTGATATCTCGCAGGAACAAGAGAATGATAATGATCGCAAAGATTGCTCCGATGATCGCCTTGTTCAGCATTGTGCTGACAGACTCTTTAATCGGCTCTGCTTGATCATATGTGGTGCTTACTTTGATTCCTTTGTTGTCTTTTTTGAATTTCTCAAGCTCTTTTGTCACTTCTTCTGCAACACTCACTGTGTTGGCATCAGAGCCTTTGACAATTTGCAGACCGATACTGTCTTTCCCATTCGTTCTAGAGATCGATTCTGCCTCTTTGACGACTTTAATATCTGCAATCTCAGACAGCTTGATCGTTGGCAGCTCTACAGATTGACTGCTTGCTGCACCTGTTTGCTGCTGTGCTGCTGCTTGCTGCTGACTTGCACTTCCCGCCTGCTGCTCGACACCTTGCGCACCTGCGCTGCTAGAAGGGGATCCAGCTCCAGCGCTTCCCGCACCGCCGCCTGCACTTGGTGTGACTGGAATTCGCATGTTTTTCAAATCTTTGACGCTTAAAATATTGCCGTCCACGACAACTGATTTTTGTTTGTTGCCAAATGTGTATAGACCTAATGGTACATTCACATCAGAGCCTTTGATCATGTTTTGGACGGTTTCTTCATCTAAACCGTATTCTTTTAGTTTCTTTTCTTTAAACGAAAATTCAACTTCTTTGATTTGCTGTCCTGAAGCTTCCACAGAAGAGACGCCGTCTAATCCTTGAAGTGAAGGAACGAGGTCATTTTCTACTTTTTGTGTAAGGTCTTGTAATGATTCTTTATCACCTGAGACACTAAGGGCTAGGATTGGAATCGCATTAATACTAAAGCGTGCGATTTTAGGTTTTTCTGCATTTTCAGGGAAATCAATATTGCTAATCGCATCTTCAATTTCCTTTTTTGCTTCATCCATGTCTTTGCTGTAATCGTACTCGATTTGAATGGATGATGCATTTTCAAAAGAATTAGAAGTGACTACGCTGACCCCATTGAGGTTTTGAATTGACTTTTCAATTGGATCTGTCACCTTATCTGATACTTCGTCCGGCGTTGCGCCAGGGTACGTTGTAGAAACCGTAATGACTGGAGTGTTGATATTCGGGATTGATTCTTGTTTCATATTCAATCCGGCATATAGACCAGCAACTGTTACGATAATCGTCATGAGCCATACAGCGAACTTATTCTTTAATACAAAATTGATGATCGAATTCATTATATCCTCCATTTTCCTTTATGTATTGACTGACTGGTCATTCTATATCATAATAAACGGTGATATACAATGCCGTCAACCATTTCACTTGCGTTTGACGTAACATTCTAAAGCTGAAGGGGCCTTATTTCATGAACGAAAAAAAAGAAAAAATCATTAAAGCAAGCATCCAATTGTTTGCGAAAAAGGGTTTTTCTTCTACGACCATTCAGGAAATTGCAGATGAATGCGGAATATCAAAAGGCGCATTTTATTTACATTTCAAATCAAAAGAACAGCTTTTCAACCGAGCGTTTGAATATTATATCGACACTTCGATGCAAACAATCGAAACGATTCGAAAAGAGAATCAGCATCTCGCGCCGAGAGAGATCTTTCAGAAACAAATTGCTGAACAGTTTCAGCATTTTGCTGAGAACAAGGATTTTATCATTCTGATCCTCAGCGAGAACATTATTCCGGAAAACCAGCAAATTAAAAAGTATTCAAAAACTGTGAAAAAGCAAATGAATGATGAAATTCAAATTTCCATCTTGACCACTTATGGACAGGAGATCGAACCATATATAACTGACCTGTCAGTCATGATTCAAGGAATTATCCAATCGTATGTGCAGGTTCTGCTTTTACAGGATCAAATGCAATTATCATTTGATGAGCTCTCATCCTTTATACTCGAACGGTTTGATGATCTGGTTCAAGGATTGCTTCGTTCTCAGACGAAGCCGATTTTGAAGCAAACCATTTGGGACGACGAAGCGCCTAGTGCTGCTTCCCTTCAAGAGGAACTTCGTTTGTTAAAGCTGGAGCATCTGCTTTCTGATGATACCGTTGTATCCATTGAAGTGATTGAAGAAGAGCTGGCAAAAGCTGAACCTCGTAAGCCAGTCATCCAAGGAATGCTGACAAATTTAGAAAAGTGCGAGGACCCTGCTGTTCTAAGAGCAGTGGAACAATTGAGGCTGTTTCTTCAGTAACATAACGTGCTGTTTTTTGATTTAGCTCACCTTTCCCCCTTCGAATGTGCAGTTTCGCTTATGCTTCATTATAAGAAAAGTATCTCTAAATTGATATACGGCTGTGGTCCGAATCTATAGTAAGACCCTGTCATTTCAATCAAAAAAAACCGCCTTTTTCATCAGGCGGTTTTTTTGCTATTTAGCGTTTTTTGATTTCTTCAAGGAGAATCTTGTTCACCATCGGTGGGTTCGCTTGGCCCTTCGATGCTTTCATGATTTGTCCGACTAAGAAACCAATCGCGCGGTCTTTACCATTTTTAAAGTCTTCAATGGATTGCGGGTTGTTATCAAGTGCTTCTGTGACAAGTTTGAGCAGTGCACCTTCGTCAGAAATTTGGACAAGTCCTTTTTCTTTGACGATTGTTTCTGCATCTCCTCCATTTTCGATGAGCTCTTTGAATACCTTTTTCGCAATCTTAGAGGAAATCGTTCCTTTTTCAATCAGCTTGATCATACCAGCCAGCCCTTGCGGCGTTAGCTTTGTATCTTCCAGCTCTTTTTGAGCAGAGTTTAAGTATGCAGATACTTCACCCATGAGCCAGTTCGATGCTTGCTTCGCTTCTGCACCTTCTGAAATGGTCGCTTCAAAGAAATCAGACATTTCTTTCGTCAGCGTGAGTACCATTGCATCGTAAGCAGGAAGTCCAAGCTCATCGATGTAGCGTTTGCGGCGCTCGTCTGGAAGCTCTGGGATGGATGCTCTTACGCGTTCTTTCCACTCGTCATCAATGTACAGCTCCACCAAATCCGGTTCTGGGAAGTAGCGGTAATCATCAGAGCCTTCTTTAACGCGCATAAGAATTGTCTTTTTAGACGCTTCATCATAACGGCGTGTTTCCTGCTCGATCAAGCCGCCAGAAAGCAATACTTGCTCTTGACGCTTCTCTTCGAATTCAAGGCCTTTTTGTACGAAAGCAAATGAGTTCAAGTTTTTGAGCTCTGTCTTTGTACCAAACTCTTCACGGCCGATTGGGCGAAGAGAAATGTTGGCATCACAGCGAAGTGAGCCTTCTTCCATCTTACAGTCAGAAACGCCTGTATATTGAATAATGGATTTTAATTTTTCTAAGTAAGCATACGCTTCTTCTGGCGTGCGAATGTCTGGCTCAGATACGATTTCAACAAGTGGTGTTCCTTGACGGTTGAAATCGACGAGTGAGTAACCGTCGCCTGTGTGCGTTAGTTTCCCTGCATCCTCTTCCAAATGGAGACGCGTAATACCGATTCGTTTTGTTTTGCCTTCTACTTCAATTTCAATCCAGCCGTTTTCACCGATCGGTTTATCAAATTGAGAAATTTGATACGCCTTTGGGTTATCAGGATAGAAGTAGTTTTTACGGTCAAATTTTGTATCTGTTGCGATTTCACAGTTCAGCGCCATAGCCGCTTTCATCGCAAAGTTCACCGCTTCTTTGTTCAGTACAGGCAGTACGCCAGGATATCCAAGGTCGATGACACTTGTTTGCGTGTTGGCAGCTGCACCAAAAGGTGTCGGCGAGCTTGAGAAAATTTTCGATTGTGTTTTTAGCTCTACGTGGACTTCAAGTCCAATTACCGTTTCAAAGTTCATTCTGATTCACCCCTTACAGTTCAGGTTTTGCTTTATGATGATCTGTTGCTTGCTCAAAAGCGTGAGCCACGCGGTACACTGTTCCTTCGTCAAAGTGCTTGCCGATGATTTGCAGTCCTAACGGAAGGCCATTTGCAAATCCACAAGGCACACTGATTCCTGGAACGCCTGCAAGGTTAACAGGGATCGTTAAAATATCGTTTGCGTACATAGTCAATGGATCGCTTGTCTTTTCACCAATGTTAAATGCAGGAGTTGGCGTTGTCGGTCCAACAATGACATCATACTTTTCGAAAACATCTTCAAAGTCTTTTTTGATCAATGTACGGACTTTTTGCGCTTTTTTATAGTACGCATCGTAATATCCTGAGCTTAGCGCGAATGTACCAAGCATGATGCGGCGCTTCACTTCGTCTCCGAAGCCTTCAGAACGAGTATTTTTGTATAAATCAATCAGGTTGTCTGCATTATCTGTACGGTAGCCATAGCGGATGCCGTCAAAACGTGCAAGGTTTGCAGATGCTTCTGAAGAAGATAATAAGTAGTAAGTCGCAAGCGCATATTTAGAATGCGGTAGAGACACTTCTTCCCACGAAGCACCAAGTCCTTCTAATACTTTTAACGCTTGAAGAACAGACTCTTTTGCTTCCTCGCCAACGCCTTCGCCAAGATATTCTTTCGGCACAGCGATTTTCAGACCTTTGATGTCGCCAGTTAATGAAGAAAGAAAATCTGGGACATCGACATTTGCACTTGTTGCGTCCATTTGATCGACACCAGCAATCGCTTGAAGAACATAAGCGTTGTCCTCTACATTGCGTGTAATCGGACCAATTTGGTCTAATGATGAAGCAAATGCAATTAATCCGTATCTGGATACACGGCCATATGTCGGTTTAAGACCTACAACTCCGCAGAAAGATGCCGGCTGACGAATAGAACCGCCTGTATCTGATCCAAGTGAGAACGGTACTTCACCTGCTGCAACAGAAGCTGCTGATCCACCACTTGATCCGCCTGGAACGGTGTTTAAATTCCACGGGTTTTTCGTCGCTTTGAAGCCTGAGTTCTCCGTAGAAGATCCCATTGCGAATTCGTCCATATTTAATTTACCGATTGTGACTGCTTCTGCGTCTCTTAAGCGGTTCACAACGGTTGCATCATAAATTGGATCAAAGTTTTGTAGGATTTTACTTGAAGCTGTTGTACGCAGATCCTTTGTAACAATGTTATCTTTCACACCGATCGGCATACCGAACAATAGGCCAAGCTCGTCCTTTTCACCAACTGCCTCGTCCAATTCCTTTGCATACGCACGAGCTTTTTCTTCGTCCAGTGCAAGGAATGCTTGTACTTTCCCGTCTACTTCATTGATTCGTTTATAAGACTCGTCCACTAAATCAGAAACAGACAGTTCCTTTTTATGTAAAAGCTCTTTTAATTCAGAAATTTTGTGATCAAACAGTGACATGTCTCGGGCCTCCTTTAGTCCAAAATTGATGGCACACGAATATAGCCGTCTTTATGATCAGGCGCGTTTTTGACGACTGCCTCAATGGAAAGACCTTTATTCGGAACATCTTCTCTCATGACGTTTTTCATTTTTAATACGTGTGTAGTAGGTTCAACGTTTTCCGTATCTACCTCGTTTAACTGCTCTGCAAATGAAATGATGCTATCAAGCTGTTCTGTAAACATCTCAGCTTCTTCTTCTGTAATCGCAAGCCTTGCTAAATGCGCAACGTGCTTGACTTCTTCTATTGAAATTCTTGACATGCAGGTTCACCTCCAAAAATGATGCGTGATCGTGGTCATGATCATAAGTCATATACACTTTATCATATCAAATTTTACTGTTCTAAAGCAACTTTACGCAGGTGCGGTAAAAGGTCCGTTCTCTTGAAACGTCTTTATGATCAAATCGATAAAAGAAATATTCATCAGGTGACTTTTTATTTTTCAGAAAATTTTTACTTTTGATTATTTTTGTAATCGCTTACATATTGATTCTTATCATCGATCGGTACATTTTTTCTTCAAAATGAAGAGGTTTAGGCAGGTTGATCACTTGGGAATACTCTGTTAGGTTAAGTAACCATAGCAGTGAGCGGGACAGTCAAACAAAAAAGCTGCCATCGCACTTCTGTATATTTTGATTGAGGTGATGTCAAATTAATACGAAAAAGGTGAGAACACAAAATGAGTATTGAAGTTACAATTTCCTTATCTATTTATTTTATCGGGATGCTTGCCATTGGCTGGTATGCATTCAGGAAAACACATGATTTAAATGATTATATGCTTGGCGGACGCGGGCTTGGTCCATTCGTTACAGCCCTTTCAGCAGGTGCTGCGGATATGAGCGGATGGATGCTGATGGGTGTGCCAGGTGAAATGTATAAAACAGGTTTATCGACAGCCTGGCTTGCAATTGGTTTAATCGTTGGTGCTTACTTGAACTACCTCATTCTTGCACCTCGTTTACGTTCTTATACAGAAATTGCGGATGATGCGATTACGATTCCTGATTTCTTTGATAAACGATTCAAAGGATCATCTGCTTTATTAAAAGCTGTGTCAGCCGTCATCATTTTAATTTTCTTTACGCTGTATACATCGTCTGGGATGGTATCAGGCGGACGTTTATTTGAGTCAGCATTCGGTGCTAACTACATGTTTGGACTGATCTTAACATCAAGTATTGTCATTTTGTATACATTGTTCGGCGGATTTTTGGCAGTGAGCTTAACGGACTTTGTCCAAGGGGCTATCATGTTTTTAGCATTAGTGCTCGTGCCGATCGTTGCCTTTACACAATTAGGCGGACCTGTTGCTACATTCCAAGATATTCAACAGATTGATCCTAAATTGCTAGATATTTTTAGAGGAACGAGCGTCATTGGCATTATTTCCTTCCTCGCTTGGGGACTAGGTTACTTTGGACAGCCGCATATTATCGTGCGCTTTATGGCCATTACGTCTGTAAAAGATTTAAAACCAGCACGCCGAATCGGAATGAGCTGGATGATTATTTCAGTGATTGGATCACTGTCTGTCGGTTTAGTGGGTGTTGCCTATGTTCATGAAACGGGCATGAACCTTGCTGACCCTGAAACCATCTTTATCGTCTTTTCTAAAGTATTGTTCCATCCATATATCACTGGATTTTTACTTTCTGCGATTTTAGCTGCGATTATGAGTTCAATTTCGTCTCAGCTGCTTGTCACAGCAAGTGCAATGACAGAGGATTTATACAGAACGTTCTTTAGAAAAACAGCTTCAGACAAAGAGCTTGTCATGATTGGCCGGATGTCTGTACTCGTTGTCGCTGTGATTGCCTTATGCCTTTCACTTAACCCAAGTGACACCATTCTTGATCTTGTCGGTTATGCATGGGCAGGATTTGGTTCTTCATTCGGTCCAGTCATCTTGCTTTGCCTATACTGGAAACGAATGAATCATCATGGTGCCCTAGTTGGGATGATCGTTGGTGCAGTTGTGGTTCTGACATGGATTACGACAGGTCTCAACCATGCCACAGGTATTTATGAAATGATTCCAGGCTTTACGCTAAGTGGATTAGCTGCCATTATTGTCAGCTTATTGACAAGTAAGCCGTCAAAAGCATCAAAACAGCTATTTCACAAAATGGAAGATCATCTTGAGGAAGAAACAAAATAAAGAATTGAAGAGTCATCTGCCCTATGCGGATGACTCTCTTTTTAAATAAAATAAAAAGCTTTTCTTTCTTCAGAAACTGAATAAAATAAGAGTTGTGCAGCCATATGGGCTGTGAGAAGATCATATACATGTTGTGAAACGTACATGAAGTGAAAGGAGCGATACGCATGTTTTGGACAATTGAATGGGATACAGTCTTAAAATTAGCCGTGGCCACCTTAATCGGGCTGATTATCGGGCTTGAACGAGAGCTGAAGAAAAAGCCCCTCGGCTTAAAAACGTGTATTGTCATTGCTGTCAGCTCCTGCGTCTTAACCATCATCAGCATTGATGCAGCCTACAATTTCCCTCGAGTCTCTAAGCTTCAAATGGACCCACTCAGGTTACCGGCGCAAATTATATCTGGTGTTGGTTTTATTGGAGCAGGTGTGATTCTTCGAAAAAGCAATGATGTCATCTCAGGTCTCACGACTTCTGCGATGATCTGGGGAGCAGCAGGACTTGGGGTTGCAACCGGTGCAGGATTTTATAAAGAGGCCTTCCTCAGTCTTTTCTTTATTCTGATTAGTGTCGAATTCCTGCCATGGCTCTTCCAGCGGATCGGACCGATTCGCCTGCAGGAAAAAGAAATCCGCATCAGAATGTCTCTTTCTGATCGAAACCGTATGACCGATATTTTAAAAGAAATGAAAGCCCTCAATATTCGCATTCATTCTGTACGAATTGATGATTTAAAAGAAAAAGACTATCCGATCATGGAAGTACGCGTACGTGTGCATAAAGACCGCTATACAACCGATGTGTACTTTGATATTAAAGATCTAGAAGGCGTCGTTGGCGTGAAGTGTGATACGGTGTAGTTATAAAAAAACCCCTTGCTGTTTAACACAGCAAGGGGTTTCTTTTATCGTGCCAGCTGTTGAAAGTCAAAAGGAGTAATGGGTGTTTTTTGCTCAATTTCCTTTCGAAAACATGACAGCATGGCTTTTTCGTCAGAAGTCAATGTTTGGAGATCAAATGCTTGATGTAAAAGCCCATAAATAAGCATATGACGCAGCATGAGAAAATCAGGGATTGTTGCCAGCCACGCGTCATCAAGCTCATTCTCCTGTCGATAGCCTTTTAGAAAATGACTCATAAATTCTGCCGTAAATTCAGCTTTATCATCATATGGAATCACTGGATACCAAAGAACATTGTATAGCAAAATACTAATATCATTGATAAACCAGTGGTATCCAATATCATCAAAATCGAATGCGATAATCTCTCCTTGATGATAATGAAAGTTCCCGTGATGCAAATCGGCATGCACCAGTCCATACACATCCTTCGAAATTCGGAGCTGGTGAAGCTTTTGCATCAGTTCATCTTTTCTTCGAAGCACAACCGTTTGATCAGATGGAATATATTGATCAAGCTTTAATTGCTCCTCTTCATACCACTCTTGACGCTTATAGAGAGGATCTTTTACTTGATATTGTTTTGTTATTTGATGCATTCGTCCTGTATAGGACCCTAACGCTTCAAACAGCTTCCCATTCCAATCTCCTTCATTCACTTTTCTCCCCGGTGCTTTTTCATACACACGGAGTAAAAATGCGCCTCCGGCTTGATCAGGAATGGTTTCAACGTCTTTTCCTCTTGCTGATGAAATCGGCTTTGCTACGGAAATACCATGATGAGACAGGAATCGAAGCCAGTCCATTTCTCCTAAAATATATGTGGGTGAGCGACGAATGGTATGGGTGATTTTTAATATATAATTCTCCCCATTCATTGCCTTATATTCATACACATAATTTTCTGCATCGGCTAGAAATGTCACTTGGTCAAGCTGAAAGTCATACAAGTGAGCCGCTTTCTTTAAGACTTTCTGTTCATCGTATCGTGCTTTTACTTCTTTATGCATGCTGATTCTCCTTTTATCGTCTTTTTAAATGTTCTTGACGGTAATCAGCATTATACGAGCATCAACATACCTGCCTTTCTTCTTGGTTTCTACTAATATTTTGACAAGAGTTTGGAAATCCCTCTTATTTAGTCATATATATGAACAGTCGGTTCTTTGTCCTCAGCATTTTTCGTGATCAGGGCTTCTTGTTGATCAGAAGATGTGATGTTGATTTCAATATTGGTACTCTTGTAGTAATCCATGACTTCTCCGGTTAAATATTGTGTGAAGGCTACGACTTCCGTTTTTCCATAGAACTGCATTGGAATTTCGATTTTCATTTTTTGCAGGTTGCCGTTTTTGTAAAAGCCTTTTCCTACAACACCAGTGTAATTCGGGAAGTAATCTTCTACCTTTGTCTTGAAGCGGTCAAATCGCTCTGAATCATCTTTGTAGGTGCTTTTCGCACTATCTGAAGGGAAGAATACATTCTCCTCTTTGATCGTATCCCAATTTCCGATATCAGCGGAGCCTGCTTTCACATCTGTTTTGGCGATAAAGTTACCTGGAACGATAGATGATTTTGGTGCTTGCTTATAAAGGGCAATCATGACAGGCACTTTTTGCAGTCCGTCCATTTGACGAATTCGCTTGATCACTTGTTCAGCGATTTTTTCACCCTCTGCCAAAAGTTTCTTTGAATTTTTCGATGAATCGATGGTCACCTCTTGCTGCGGGTCACCGATCTTTTCACGGTAATAATAAACCGAGTTCAGCGCAAGACCAATGACAACTCCGCCAAGCTGTAAGCTGTTTTTGTCTTTTCGAATTAAGTAATTATGCTCTAGCATTGAAGCTAAGTAAATTGGACTATTTTCATTTTTAGACTTTGTTGAACCTGAGTTTGGAAGAGCAGGATTTAAGCCTAGATTCTTAAAGTCTTTATCTTCTTTTTCTGCCTTTTTCAGATCACTGCCTGTTTTTTTGCGCGCCAGCCAGCTGAGAACGGTGTCCTCATCTAAATGCTGTCCTTCTTGGAATAGATAGTCGTTTGTATTAAATGACTCTGTTGCAAGGCGCATGAGTCCTGTTTCAAATTCATCAATGTCCAAGCGTGTATTGAGACGCTCCGCTGTTAGACCTCTAGCAGCTCCTTGTTTAAACGGCAGCACCATTTTGTAATAGGAGTCTGAGATATTGTACATCGGGATGATGGCTGTTTCCTTTGTTTCCTTCGTTTCATCCGTTTTTTGTGTGACCTCTTCCTCTTCCTTTCCCCCAAAAGGTGCACACGCTGACAATACCAGTGTGAGCATTGTCAGCAGCAATAACAACTTTTTCAATAGAAAACACTCCTCTTATTTCTTTAGCTCCTCGAGCATTTTAGCTTCGTCCCAAATTTCAATATTGAGTTCTTCTGCCTTTGTCAGCTTACTTCCCGCTGCTTCTCCGGCAATGACTAGATCTGTTTTTTTACTCACACTGCCTGCCAGCTTTCCGCCTAATGCTTCGATCGCTGCTTTTGCATCGTTTCGAGCCATTTCTTCTAATTTTCCTGTCAGCACAATGGTTTTTCCTGCAAAGTAGGAATCACTTTCTTCTGCTTTTACCGGCTTTGGCCCTGTGTAGGTCATATTGACTCCGAGCTCTTTTAGTTCGTTCAGCAGATCGAGTATTTCTTCTTTCTCAAAGTACGTGACGACGGCATCAGCCATTTTTTCACCGATTTCGTCGACTTCAAGTAAGTGTTCTTTCGTCGCTTGCTTTAATTGATCGATGTTTTCGAAATGCATCGCCAAGGTCTTTGCCGCTTTTGAACCAATAAATCGAATACCGAGTCCAAATAGTAAACGCTCAAGAGAGTTTTCTTTCGATTGTTCAATTGAACGCAGTAAATTGTCGACAGATTTTTCGCCCATTCGTTCAAGCTGAATGAGCTCTTCTTTCGTTAATCGATAAAGGTCGGACACACGAGAAACGAGCTGTTCCTTGAAGAGCTGAGTAATGACCCGCTCGCCAAGTCCATCAATATTCATTGCATTACGAGAAACGAAGTGAATGAGCCCCTCACGTATTTGGGCAGGACATTCTGGGTTGATGCATCGCAAGGCCACTTCGCCTTCGATTCGCACCAGCTCACTATGACACTCTGGACATTCAGTTGGCATGTGAAACGGCTTTTCTTCGCCTGTACGCTGATCAACAAGGACACCTGCGACTTCAGGAATAATATCCCCGGCTTTTTTCACAATCACTTGATCAAAATAGCGAATATCCTTTTCTTTGATCAAATCTTCATTATGAAGAGATGCACGCTGCACTGTCGTCCCTGCGACTTTGACAGGCTCAAGAATCGCTGTTGGTGTAATCACGCCTGTACGTCCGACACTTAGTTCAATATCAAGTAGCTTCGTTACGACCTCTTCAGCCGGAAACTTATACGCAACCGCCCAGCGCGGGTTTTTTGCCGTGAAGCCGAGTTCTTCCTGCTGAGCGAGTGAATCGACTTTAATAACGATTCCATCGATTTCATATGAAAAATCGGCACGCTTTATTTTTAATGTTTCAATGAGGTCGATGACTTCTTCGATCGTTTGGCACATTCTTCTTTCTTTGTTTGTTTTAAAGCCAAGTTCGTCGAGAAAATCAAGTCCTGCACTTTGCGTTTCAACACCAATTTCATCAAGCTCCGCTATACTGTAGACGAATATATCAAGGTTTCGTTTCGCTGCAATTTTCGTATCAAGCTGACGAAGTGAACCTGCAGCCGCATTACGCGGGTTTGCAAACGGCTCTTCTTCGTTTTGTATTCTTTTTTCATTTAATGCTTCAAAAGAAGGTTTTGGCATAAATGCCTCGCCTCTCACTTCAATCGACAGAGGGCGTTTGATTTTAAGCGGGATGGAACGAATCGTTTTGAGATTTTCAGTAATATCCTCACCCGTTGTTCCATCGCCGCGCGTCGCTCCTCGGACAAACACGCCATTTTCATAACGGAGAGAAACAGCGAGTCCATCAATTTTCAGCTCGACATTGTATGCGATATCGTCACCGACTGCTTGACGAACCCGGCGGTCAAAATCAAGAAGGTCCTGTTCATTAAACGCATTCCCAAGGCTGAGCATTGGTGTGCCGTGACGCACTTTTTGAAAGGCGTCTAAAACAGCACCGCCCACTCTTTGTGAAGGAGAATCCGCTGCTTTTAAGTCAGGGTGCTCTTCCTCCAAAGAGATCAGCTCACGCATCCGCGCATCATATTCAGCGTCAGGAACACTTGGACGATCAAGTGTATGATATTCGTAGTTGTATTGATTCAAAATCTGGTGCAGTTCCTCGATCCGGCGTTTCGCTGCTTCTTTATCCATCTGCTTCTTCCTTTCAATTCATCCGTTTTGTCAGTCCTATCAGTTTATTGCTTCTCGATTGGTGCAAATGCTGCGAGAAGACGCTTAATGCCTGTAGGGCTTGGGAACGCAATATCAAGCTCTGTGCTGTCTCCGCTGCCTTTCACACTCACAACCGTACCAACGCCCCATTTTTTATGGGCCGCTTTATCGCCCACAGCCCAGCCAATACTGCCACCGCCTGTGTTTTGAATGGTTTGTGTTTGCGGACGTGAGACAGGTCCCCGTCTTTGCGGTCTTTCTCTTGTTTGGCCAAACGGTGTTTTTGTTTCTTTTTTCTCATTTAGGTTGTCCAATAAATCGGCTGGTATTTCTCGAATAAATCTTGATTCAAGGTTCATGTTCGTCCGGCCGAAAAGTGTTCTCATTTTCGCACTTGATAAATAAAGCTCTTCTTCAGCCCGTGTGATGCCTACATAAGCGAGGCGGCGCTCTTCTTCCATCTCTGCATCTTCCATTAATGAACGGCTGTGCGGGAAGACACCCTCCTCCATTCCCATTAAGAAAACAACAGGGAATTCCAAACCTTTTGCGGCGTGAAGTGTCATTAAGATGACAGCATCCTGATCTTCTTCTTCATTTTCATCCAGCTTATCAATATCTGCGACGAGGGCAAGATCTGTCAGGAAGGTCACAAGTGACTTGTCTTCATTTTGTTCTTCAAAGTTCTTCGTGACGGATAAAAACTCGTCAATATTTTCTAAGCGGCTTTGTGCTTCAATCGTTTTTTCAAGCTTAAGCGCTTCACGATAGCCTGTTTTCTCTAAAATTTCTTCTGTTAATTCTGTTACAGATAAATAATCCTGCATGTTCGTCATTTGATCAATGAGCTGTTTGAACTCATCAAGCGCATTGGCTGCTCGTGCACTCAGTCCAATGAAATCCACCTGACCAAGTGCTTCAAACATAGACAGATCATTCATCTCCGCATATGCTGCAATTTTATCAACAGATGTCGCACCGATTCCGCGCTTTGGTACGTTGACAATTCGTGCAAAACTAATATCGTCATCTGGGTTTGCCACTAGGCGTAAGTATGCCAAGATGTCCTTGATCTCTTTTCTGTCATAGAACTTCGTGCCGCCGACAATGTTGTATTGAATGTTGGCTTTCATTAACGTTTCCTCTATGACACGAGACTGGGCATTTGTGCGGTAAAGGATCGCAAAATCGGATAATTTACGCTTTCCGCTTTGATGAAGCTGACGAATCTTTCCTGCGACAAATTGTCCCTCACCGAATTCATTATCTGCACGGTAATAGGCTATCTTCGCGCCTTCATCATTTTCTGTCCAAAGATTTTTTGGCTTTCGGTTTGCATTGTTTTGAATCACCGTATTTGCAGCATGCAAAATGCGTTTCGTCGATCTGTAATTTTGCTCAAGCAGAATCACTTCACTGGATGGATAATCTTTTTCAAAGGAGAGAATGTTTGTAATATCCGCTCCGCGCCAGCGATAAATAGACTGATCCGAGTCACCGACAACACATATATTTTGAAAACGCTGCGCGAGCAGTTTCACAAGCATGTACTGCGCTCTGTTCGTATCTTGATACTCATCCACATGAATGTATTGGAATTTCCGCTGATAGTGCTCTAAAACTTCAGGGATGCGCTCAAATAGACGAATCGTCATCATAATTAAATCATCAAAGTCGAGTGATTGGTTTTTGAGCAAACGCTTTTGATAATCTGTATAGACATCGCTGACCACTTGATCATAGAAATCACCGGCTGTTTTGGCGTATTCCTCTGCGTCAATGAGTTCGTTTTTTGCACTGCTGATCGACCCTAAAATGCTGCGTGGATCGAACTTTTTAGGATCGATATTCCGTTCTTTTAAAATGTTTTTAATGACTGAAAGCTGGTCAGATGTGTCTAAAATAGAGAAATTGCGATTCACACCAATGCGGTCAATATCGCGTCTTAAAATACGGACACACATGCTGTGGAACGTAGAGATCCAGATGTCATCTGCGCCAGGCCCTAAAATAGCCTGGACACGTTCACGCATTTCACGTGCTGCTTTATTTGTAAATGTAATTGCTAAAATGTTCCATGGCGCCACATGCTTTTCTGCCATTAAGTAGGCAATTCGATGTGTGAGCACCCGTGTCTTCCCGCTTCCTGCTCCTGCCATCAACAGCAAAGGCCCGTCTGTTGCTTTGACCGCTTCCCTCTGCGCGTCATTCAGCCCTTCTAATAGATGATTCGATATTTCATTCATTCCATTCACCGCCAATTCGAACTTATGTTCTATTTTAACCCGTTTCATCTTATTTGACTATGATGACTTTTTGACTGCATCCACTGTCTTTAATGCTTCTTTGAAATTGTCATAAATGACGTTTCCTACAACCACGACGTCTGCATGCTGGGAGAAGTCTTTTGCCTGCTTAGCGTTCTCGATGCCGCCGCCATAAAAAAGAACTGTTTCATCAAGCACTGCTTTTGTTTCTTTGACAAGCTCTATGTCTCCAAGCGTTCCGCTGTATTCCAGATAAAAAATGGGCAGCTTCATCAAATGCTCTGCCACTCTTGCATATGCCCTGACGTCATCGATATCCAGCGCTGTATTTGCCTCTGTGAGCTTGGCCGCTTTACAATCTTCATTTAAGATGACATAGCCTTCAGGCACAATCTCTTCCATTGACATCAAATCACCGAATTCCTTCATCGCGTCCTTATGAAGCCCAACAATCCAGTCAGGATGAGAGCTGTTTAAAACGGTCGGGATGAAATACAGATCGAAGCCCGGCACAATCATCTCATGTGTTGAGATTTCGAGCACACAAGGAACTAGAAACCGGCGGACCTTTGACATCAATTGAAGCACATTGTCCTCTGTCACATTGTCACTGCCGCCAATCAATATGGCATCCGTCCCAGATTCGCAAATCGCTTCTAGCTGTTCATCGGAGATTTCTTTATTTGGATCGAGTTTAAAGACATGCTTCCACTCGGTAACATCATACATGAAAAACGTTCCTCCATTCGTTTCATTCCATTTAAATATTATAACAAAATCAGTGACCGCAAAAAATGGGTAACCTCCTTCAGCTAAAAGTTTCATTCTTTTGAAAATGAGCGATTGTGACTTTAGATAAAATGGCTGGAGAATAGATGAAAAAATCGACTTGGAGAGGAGCTGAAAGAGGTTGATATTTTGGCACTTTGTCACATGCTATTATACAATAAAGGAATATTTTACTATAGATATAAAAAAGATCTATTGAACAGAGGTGACTCTTTTGAAAAGAACAATTACATATGAACAAAGTATAGATATCGGATACATCTATATCACCCCGCAATCGGAGCGTTTGAAAATCAAAGAAACCATTGAATTAGATGTCAATGAATGTATCAATGTAGATATCGATAAAGAGGACCGAGTGGCTGGATTGGAGTTATTTGCAGAAGAATCCGAAGTGCTGCGGAACGCTCCGGTTTATGAGGATCATCTTTCTTTACGTTTGACGGATCAGGAAGTTCTCTCAACCTATCATCTGTCAGGCGTTGAATTCCAATTCTCGACACCTGATCAAAAAAGGCTGATCGGTTTTACCATTGTCGATCCTCTTCGATATAACATCACAAGAAAAAAACCGTTTTGATCTTTCAAAACGGTTTTTTTTCAAACTATTGTCTCGCTTCATTAAAATAATGGACGGATGTCATGGCCCCTTCGTCGACCATCTTGTTGTCTTGGATATCTAATGGATCTGGGTGGCCGGCTTTTTCAGGAACCTTTTCATCTGACCGGAACATGCTTGCCCATTTTTTCAGATGCTGTTTATTTTTTACCGCTAATAACACAGCTCCTCCAACCCCTAATCCTGCAAGTACATACGCATTTGGACGCTTATTCATGTATGTTCCCTCCCCTTATGATCTTATTTGTAAGTTACCCCGCCTTTTCATTTCTAAACGTCACAATATGTTGATGTGGTTTCTCTTTTTATGAAAAGTGGAATAACAACAGCAATGAAAGAGAAAAGAGGGGATCTTCATGACCACAACCTTAATGATCATCGGCACATTGCTAATCATTTTTTTGATCATCCCAATCATTCTATTGATCTGGATTTGGATGAGGGATGAAAAACAAGAAGAACATTCAGTTCTGCGAAATTATCCGGTCATTGGAAAGCTGCGGTTTATCTTCGAAAAAATAGGACCTGAGCTTCGCCAATATCTGTTTCTGAATGACCGAGAGGAGCTGCCCTTCTCAAGAAGAGAATACGAGCAGGCGGTCATGTCAGGAAAGTACAAAAGCCGGACGATGGGCTTTGGATCAAAACGTGATTTTGACAAGCCAGGCTATTACATTCGAAACGTCCTGTTTCCAAAGCAGCGAGATGAACTACGAATCGATCAATCTGAAAAAATCAAAACGAAAGTGTATCAAATTGATCAAGACAATTTACTGCGAAGAAGTGAACATTTCAAAGAAGTCGAAGCAAATCCTTATTTTCTCCATCAAGAGGATGTACAAGTCATTGGCGAACACACATGTCAAAAGCCTTTCCATGTGAAAGGACTGATCGGTCAATCCGCTATGAGCTACGGCTCCTTAGGCGACAGGGCCATTACCGCTCTATCCTCAGGATTAAAAATGGCCGGCGGTACGTGGATGAACACAGGTGAAGGCGGGCTTTCTCCTTATCACCTCAAAGGCGGCGCAGATATCATTTGTCAGATTGGGCCCGGTTTATTTGGCGTTAGAACAGAGGATGGCGCATTTTCCTTTGAAGAATTCAAGAAAAAAAGCGAGCACGAGGAAGTCAAAGCCTTTGAACTCAAGCTGGCACAAGGAGCAAAAACACGCGGCGGTCATATTGACGGCGAAAAAGTAACGGAAGAAATTGCGAATATCCGTAAATTACCGCCTCACCAATCCATTGACAGCCCAAACCGCTTTGAGATGTTCCACTCCATTCCTGACATGTTTGATTTCATTGAGGAGCTGCGGAGTATAGGCGGAAAGCCAGTTGGAATCAAACTTGTTGTCGGACATAAAGAAAATATTGAAGAGCTTGCCAGCTATATGAAAACAAGCGGGAAACACCCTGATTTCATTACAGTTGATGGCGGAGAAGGCGGTACAGGGGCATCCTTTCATGAATTGGCGGATTCCGCAGGGCTGCCAATTTTCACGGCACTCCCTATGGTTCATCAAATTTTGAAAGAATACGGTGTCAGAGATCAGGTGAAGCTCTTTGCTTCTGGCAAGCTTCTCTCGCCTGATAAAATTGCGATTGCCCTTTCAATGGGAGCTGACTTTGTGAATATTGCTAGAGGTCTCATGTTTTCAGTCGGATGCATTCGCGCCCAAGTCTGCCACACGAATAAATGCCCAGTCGGGGTCGCCACAACTGATCCAAAGCTGCAAAAGGGTTTATCGATTGAAGAAAAAAAATACCGAGTGTGCAATTATATCCTGTCTCTTAGAGAAGGTTTATTTAACTTATCCGCAGCTGCGGGAATAGAATCGCCTATTCATTTTAATGAAAAACATATTATTTTTAGACAAGAGAATGGCGAGACAAGCGAAGTGCCGATGTTCTCAGGCACACAGCCATCTGTCTAGCTTGAAAAGGTGCGGAAACGCGCCTTTTTTTATTGACATTTTCGTATAAAGTTAGCAAACAGTAGAGTTTAAGAAAATCATCTCAAACGAAGATAGCATCTCCTATGAGGGAGAAAGATGATTTATGGGCGAGCTAAATTAAAAAAACAGGGACAATTTATCAGTCCCTGCCCGCTTTTCATAAAAAAACTGCAAACAAGTCCATTTTTCGTGAAAAGGATTGTTTACAGTGAAAGCTGCTTTATTTTGTTTCGTTATTTTCCTGCTGTTCGGCTACGCGGTCAAGTGCCATCGTATAGGCATCGTTGCCGTAGTTTAAGCAGCGTTTGACACGTGAGATGGTTGCAGTGCTTGCACCTGTTTCCGTCTCAATTTTATGATACGTGTTCCCCTCGCGAAGCATACGTGCTACTTCAAGACGCTGTGATAAAGATTGAATTTCATTGATGGTACACAAATCATCAAAGAATCGATAACATTCTTCCAGGTCTTTAAGGGATAAGATGGAGTTGAATAACTGATCTAAGCTTTTGCCCCTTAATTTATCAATTTGCATCTTAATACATCTTCTCCTTTACTATTGCCACACCGCTTCGCACGATCTTCTTCTAAGAAAGCGGTATCTTTCCTGACTAATTTTTTTAAAACCTCAGCAATGAGCTTTGAACAGATCATGACAGGTTTGGTTCTACGCTGAAAATGCCGTCAGGTTCTTTCGTAAGCCGAAGCTTCTTTATCGTAAACAAATTCGACAAGTTCTGTCATTTTCCTTGTATGACAATCTGACAAACTTGTTTGCTTCCTGTATAAAGATGACTTCTGCTTGGTTAGGTCTTCTGCCCTAATATATAGACTTTGCGGAAAGCTCAGCGAGACCCACAAATATGCGCCCCGCCTTGCTCGATCATTCAAAATATGTTGGCCGGTCAGCGTAACCGACAGAATCATTTTACAATTAGAGTACTTCATTCGTCATGTCAAAGCCCTCTGCTTTGTCAACAGCTCCACATAAGATCATGATCACTTACATGGCAGTGAAGAGAACCATAGCTCACTTCTGCCCTATAACAGCAGTCAGAAATGCGGCAAAGATGATACAGCTCCACTCTGTTATATTTTAACGCATTATAGACGGAAAGAGTACAGTTTTTTTCATGACATCAAATATTCCTCTTGGTGTCACTCGAATATACGGCAAATGTGTACTTTGGAAAAAGACAAGTGTATCAATTGGGCAGTCAAATGGATAGCCGCGCTCAATGAGCAGCTCGCGTAATGTTTGTTCCTGCTGAAGAACAGTCTCAAATGGTTCAGCCGATGCACAGCCTGATAATTGCAGCGGGATTTCATGCAGTATTTTCCCGTTCTCTGTGAGGACGATTCCCCCGCCAATTTCTTTCATCCGCTTATGTGCCAGCATCATATCGTCTTTATTTTTCCCGATTACTAAAATGTCACCCGTGAGCGAAAATGAGCTGACAAAGCCTTGCACTTTGTTTGCGAATCCTTTTAGCATCGTATTCACACGCCACTCGCCTTTTCGGTCAATCAGGCTAAAGAAGCTTTGATCATGATCACATGACAGCTGGTTGATTGAGTTATCAATTTCCACTGTATAAGGCTCCATGATGACGGCATTTCTCATCTTCACACCTAGCGGCATAGAGAATTGCAAATCACTCATCGTCAGATCATACCCCAAATCTAATGGAAGAAGCCCGCCATTTTCCCATTTTGTTTCTTGGAATTGATGCTGGTTCTCGCCATCTAATTTGAGGATAACCCCTTTAGATATGACCGTTTCAGGATTTGGGTTCATTGGATCATCTAAAATATTCAAAGAAGCCAGCCGTCCAGGACCGACAACGCCTAATAAGTCATCAATTTGATGGTATTTTGCAATGTTAAATGTCGCCATATTATACGCATCAATGATCGGCACGCCTTCTTCAAGGGCAATCGAAATCAAGCGGTTAATCATGCCTTCCTCATAAAAGTGAGGAGCAGCACCATCTGTTGTATAGAAAAAGTGGTCATAGTGTCTAAAATCACGCTCATGCAATTCTCTTAAAATATTCACTAAATCTGGGCGGATGGAAGAATGCCGCAATGAAACATGATAGCCAAGGGACAAGCGTTTTAACACATCGTCCGCATTCATCGCTTCATGATCACTGTCCGCGCCAAACAGCTTCATTTTTGTTAGCGTTTTCTCAGAAGCTCCGGGGAAATGCCCTTCAATTCGTTTTCTCTGCTTCTTCGTTTCTTGCATGCAATATAAAATGAGATCATCACCGTCCATCAATCTTGGCCAGCTTGTTAATTCGCCGCCTTGAAGGACGTCAGGATGATCAATCCATTCCTTCCGGTAGTTGACTGGCAGCATCTCATCTTCATATCTGACTTCCGTTTGAAGATCGTATCTGGACCACCAGAAATACTGAAATGGCTGCTTTTTTAATTCACATAGAGTGGAAAGCGCTTTCTTTTCATTGCTTTGCAAAAGAAGAAATAAGTTATCGCTGACCATTGTTGTTGTGCCAAATTGAGACACATATTCTGCAAGTGATTGGGGATTATAAATATGGAACGGGTGCGCGTGAGGCTCTATATACCCAGGCACAATGTATTTCCCTTCACAATCAATCACACGTTTAGCTGATTTATTTTGAGGAAGCTCTGCTCCGACATAAACAATTCGATCATCATGTATCCAAATATTTGCCTTCACCCATTGCTTCAAAAACGGGTTAAGCACGAGTCCATTCGTTAAAAGGAGTGTTGGAACTATTTTTGAGTCGACTACATCGATTTGTGTGCGGATGTCATTATTTCTCCAATTAAAAGTACGTTCGGACATTCACATACTCTCCTTCATTTGTATTAGCCCTATCGTAACATAACGAACCACGTTACGCATTAATGAAACGTTACAATTTCTTGAAATCACACTTAAAATAATTTAAAAAAGGAGATTCACCTTCAATGAAACCTAATCTCGGCTTAATGGAAGCGCTCATTAGAATTGCCTGCGGAATGACAATATGTACTGTAGCTGGATCCTTATATGCTAGAAAACCATGGAGTAAAATGCTTCTTTTTAGCATCATGTTTGGCGGTATGAAACTAGGATCTGGCATTCTTCGTTTTTGTCCAGTGACATATATGTGTGAGCAGCAGGACACACATAAAGAGAAGGCTGAGTAAGGCAGCCTTCTTTTTTGTGATCATTTTCATCTCATTCCGCTGCTTCACACCATTCGACCATTGTCCCTGCAATAATTTCTGCTGCTTCTATCACATGCTCAATGTCGATAGATTCATTCGGAAAATGGGCGAGCTCTGTTGTTCCAGGTCCAAACACGATAATGGGAATACCTGCTGCCTGTGACAGTAATCCGCCGTCAGTTCCCCAAGGGGCGGCTTCGATCTTCGGCGGCTGCTTCATGACCGCTTCATATTGTTCCTTCAATAAACCTAAAAGCGGATGATCCGTATCGATTGAACCCGGAAGCCATCTTGCACCAAACCATTCGACCTCAACAGGATGCTCTTGGAACCATTCATCTTTTTCTCCGAGTTCTGCCATCCAATTTTCTAGTTCCTTCTCTGCCTGTTCTACCGTTTCACCCGGCATCACCCCGAGCCTGCCTTCCATTGTGACAAGGTCTGCTACAGAGGATGGCCAATCACCGCCTTGAATTTTCCCGATATTGATCGGAATCGGAATTGGGATATGCTGAAACAGCGGCTCCGTGATTCGCTGATTTCTTTCTTCTTCTAGTGCTGCTATATGTGAAAGGACAATCGTACTCTTTTCAATAGCAGAAACGCCGTGATATCTTGTTCCTCCATGAGCAGCCCTTCCTTTAATATGCAGTCTGAACCATTTAGATCCTTGCTGAATCGGAAAGATTTTCATATGACTTGGCTCTGGAATGATGGCTGCATCTGCTGTATATCCTCTCTGTATGGCTGCAAGGGTGCCTGCACCGCCGCTCTCTTCTTCAACAACACTATGAAACACGACATCTCCCTTCAGCGGAATCTGAAGTGCATGCAGTGCCTCAAGTGCAAAGAGTAAAGAAACGTTTCCACCTTTCATATCTGTTGCCCCGCGTCCATAAAGTCTCCCGTTTATGATATGCCCGCTGTAGGGCGGATATGTCCATTGTTTGTGATCTCCTGCTGGGACAACATCCACATGCCCATTTAATAAAATAGATTTGCCGCCGCCTTTTCCTTTCAATCGTCCGGCGACATTAGGACTTCCTTTAAAAGAACGCCTCGGGGAATAAAAATACGGATGGTTCAGCAAGTCATCTCCGCCAATGTCCCATACGTCAACATCAAAGCCAATGGCAGAAAGTTTATTTGCTACGATTTGCTGTACTTCTTGCTCATTTCCTTGTGTGCTGTCACATTGCACCATTTGCTGAAGAAGCGTTACGGCTTCCTCCTTATGCTCTTTCATCCAGTTTCTGATACGTGTGGTTGGCTGCAAGTCAGTCATCCTTTCTACACAACAGATTTGACATCAGGCGCTAAAATGAGCGGCGCCTCTGTCGCCCTCATGACATCTTCCGGCTGAAACGGCGGCATGACTTCACGCAAAATGAGCAGCTGTGATTTGACCTCAATGACTGCCATATCTGTAATAATCAGATCCACACAAGACTTAGCTGTTAAAGGTAGCGTGCAGGCGGCTTTTATCTTAGATTGTCCGTGTTTATCAAGGTGGCTCATCACGACCACTACCTTTTTCGCTTTTTGCGCGAGTTCAATCGCTCCGCCCATACCCGGTACTCGTTTACCCGGTACAATCCAATTCGCAAGATCCCCCTGACTGCTGACTTCAAGTGCACCTAAAATCGTCATGTCCAGCATCCCTTTGCGAATGATGCCAAAAGCGGTTGTGCTGTCCATATATGAGCCGCCTTTTGTTAATGTAATAGGGAAACCTCCGGCATTGCACAAATTCGGATCTTCATCCCCTCGTGCTGGTGAAGCGCCTGCTCCCATAATGCCGTTTTCTGCATGCAGCCACACCTCGTAATGTGGTGGGATGTATTCAGCTGCAAGGGTTGGGATGCCGATCCCAAGATTGACGATCATCCCATCTTCAATTTCCTGTGCCGCACGTTTGGCTATGCGGTGTCTTAAATCGATGTCTCCCATGCCCATGTCCAGTTCACTCCTTTTGATTGCACGATCTGGTTCACAAATACGCCTGGCGTCACAATTTCCTCTGGATGAAGCCTGCCCACAGGCACAATCTCTTCTACTTCTGCAATGGTCCAGTCTCCTGCCATCGCCACAATCGGGTTGGTATTCCGAGCACTTTTATCAAAAATCAGGTTCCCTGCTTCATCTGCTTTGAGGGCATTCACAATCGCAATATCCGCAGTCAGCGCAGGCTCAAGAATATACTGCTTTCCACCTAGCGGAACCAATTGTTTCTCATCAAGATTGAGGCTATCCATGCCGACATCTGTCACAATGCCCGCTAAACCCATTCCGCCTGCCCGAATCTTTTCCGCTAGGATGCCCTGCGGGTAAAAAAGAACGTCTAGTGTACCCGCCTGCATTTTCTGCCCGGCAATTGGATTAGAGCCAATATGTGAAGCAATGATTTTCTTCACCCTTCCTTCTGTGATCAGCCTGCCAACACCGATTTGCGGGAAGCCTGCATCGTTTCCGATCAATGTCAGGTCTTTGATATTGGCTTCTAGGATGGCATCGATCAATGATGGCGGTGACCCCACACCGCCAAACCCGCCAAACATGATGGTCATCCCGTCCTTAAAATGTGTGATCACTTCATCAAGACTCGCTGTTTTGTTCATCCTCTTTCCTCCCTACATCGCAGATGGGAAAAACCCTCGATTGATGACTTCTTGTTCAACTTGCGTCATTGTCTGCCCGAATAAATGAATGAGTTCATCCATCTCCTGCTGCGCGATGGAAAGCGGCGGTGCGATCATGATTGCTGCACCTCCTACGCCATCCTCTCCAGCGCTTGCTGGGTAAACAAGCAAACCATTCTGTTTGGCCGTCTCCACAACTAAATGTGTCATTTGAGCATGGGCAGGAAATGGTGTTTTCGATAATCGGTCTGCGACAAACTCAATGCCAATAAGCAGTCCCTTTCCTCTCACATCTCCTATGATGGAATGGTTTGTTTGCAAATCCTTTAAAGCATTCATTAAATATCGGCCAGACAGATCAGCTCGTTCTGGAAGCTGGTGTTTTTTCATATATCGAATGACAGCCAGTGAGACGGCTGCTGAAAGCGGATTGCCGCTATATGTGTGGCCTGCCATCACAGAGCCCGAACCGCTGAGAATTGGTGCAATCACATGATCCGCTGAGACAGCTGCCGCAATCGGTGAATAGCCGGCACTCATGCCTTTTCCAAGCACCATAATGTCTGGGACGACGCCCCAATGTTCCATAGCAAACATTTTCCCAGTTCGTCCAAAGCCTGTCATGACTTCATCTGCAATCATTAAAATATCGTTTTCCTCACAGACACGCTTCATTGCCTCAAAATATCCATCTGGCGGTACAAGTGCCGCGCCCGCTGCTCCAACAATCGGCTCTGCAATAAAAGCCGCAATCCTCTCTTTTCCTATACGCTGAATGACGGTTTTAAATTCCTGGACATACCATTCGACCTGTTTGCTTTCTTCCTTTGGCAGCCATGAACGGTAGCTGTATGGCGGAGACAGCACCGGGTGTTTTTCGAGCAGTGGTTCAAAGCGCTCTCTCCTTGCAATATGTCCTGACATCGACAGCGCACCAAGTGTGATGCCGTGATAACTCATCCATCTTGAGATGATGTGATTCTTTTCAGCCTTTCCCCGCTCCTGCCAATGCTGAATGGCAATTTTCATGGCGGTTTCTGTAGCCTCTGATCCGCTTCCGACAAAAAAAGACCAGTTCAGGTTCCCTGGGCAGAGCGTACTCAATTCATAGGCAAGTTCTTCCGCTGGTTCATTTGTGAATTGTGATCTGTACGTAAAGCTCACCTTTTCCGCTTGCTCTGTCATGGCATCAATGATGTCTCTTATGCCATGTCCAATACTTGCCGTGACAGCACCAGATGAGCCGTCTAAATATTTTTTCCCGTCCCGATCATATAAATAAATCCCCTCTCCTTTCACAGCCACAGGATAATGCTGATTCAACATTGGTTTGATTAAGTAATCCCGGGTCTCCACTTTGTCATTCCTCCCTCTCTCGTCAGCAGCTGCATCTTTCTTTTTTCATGAATCGCAAGAAAATTTTGTATACTTGTTATAAGATTAGCTTAATCAAGAGGGCAGTCATCCTCCATTCGCCACATGCCCGAATTTCACACGTATTTTTTATACATCGTGTATAAGAGTGTTCAAAAGGAGGTCATGAGTCTATGGCGATTCTCGTCAAAGATGCACTCTCGCTCGATATCATGAAGGAAACAAAGCTGCTTGCTGGAGAAAATGGACTGGATCGCCTCATTCAGTGGGTGACCATCGTGGAAATTATCGAAGATACTTCAAGGCTTTCAGAAGGAGAGCTGCTTGTCACAACCGGCTTTGGGCTTGCAGACAATAGGGAAAGGCGCGCCCGGCTTGAAGAACTGATTCAATCTGATCGTCTATCCGCCATTGCCATTTATAAAGGCGTGTACTTAACGGAAATTCCTGCATCACTGATTGAAGCTGCCAAAAACAGCGGCATTCCACTCATCGAGATTCCTTCACATGTCAACTTCTCAGACATTACAAAAGCCGTTCTAGAGCAAATCGTCAGCAGCCAGCTCCACCAGCTTAAATATTCTTCAGCCATTCACCAAAGACTGACTCATTTAAATGTCAGCAATAAAAATGTCACACAAATTACAGATGAGCTGGCACATCTCACTTCGGCAAACATTGTTGTGCTTGATGTTTTTTTACATCAAACAGCAGCTCATCTCATCAAAGATGAAGTGACGTACTCTCCTGCTTTTGGCTTTCTGACAGATCGTGAACCAATTGAAACGACACCTCTTCTCAAGCAGGCTGAGGAGAAAGGACGGCTCGTTTATGACACATGCGGTGCGTTTGTCCTTGCTGCATGTCCGGTGATTGCGATGGGTGATATTTTCGGGTTTATTGTATCTTTGAAGAGAAAGGATGCGTGGCATCATCTCGACGCGATTGCCATCGAGCATGCCGGAGCCGTGTATGCGATTGAATGGCTGAAGCAAAAAGCCATTCAAGATACAGAAAACCAAATGCAAGGTCATTTGTTAGATGATATTTTGCAGCAGCAATATACAGAAGAAAGCTATGTCATCGAACAAGCAACTAAGCTGCAATATGATATGAGCGATGAGCAGGTGGTCATCTACTTTCAATTTCAGCATCAGCACACACAGCTCGATCACCAAATGATGCAGCGCCTATCTCAATTGCTCACGTCGATATTTGAACGCAGACATATTCCTTTTTTACTTAAGACAAGGCTCGATTCCATTTTTGTTCTTACCCCCGCAGGAAAAAAAGCGTTTCAAGAAACGGAGTGGTATCGCGCAGCAGAAGAGTGCCGGAGCACTTGGTCTTATTTTTTTCCCGTCCATCCGATCGTGATTGGCATTGGGAGAGCCTATGACCAGATCGGTCTCTTTGCAAAAAGCGCGAAAGAAGCGCAGTATGCAGCAAGGCTTCTTCCGCTTTTAAAGACAGACGAATGCATCATTCATTATCAGAAGCTTGGCTTATACGGGATGCTTCTTGAAATGAATGAAGCGGGGATGAATTTGCATGACTTTTACGTGGAGCTGTTAAGTCCTTTGCTTTATACGAAAAAACAGGGAGCAGACCTGATCCATACACTCGAAGTGTATTTGGCCCACAATGAAAATATTCAAAAATCTGCGGGAGAATTGTTTATTCACAGACATACATTAAGCTACCGGCTGAAACAAATTGAAACGAGAACAGGCTGCAGCCTCAAATCCACGGATGATCGGATGAAGCTGCAGCTCAGTATCATGGCGTACCGCCTATCTGGTCTGCTTGATCAGATGAGAACCATTTCATGATTCATTCGGCGTTTTGACCCATAGATTCATATCTTCAATTTTGTCAAAAATATAGCAGTTGTTTTGAAAACGGCCGGTATACGTATACCCGAGCTGATAAAACACTTGATTCATTCCATAGGACAGTGCACGTGCAAGAGAATAAAAGACATAAATGTGCATGGATTGAAGTTCCTTTTCGAGTGCTAGAATCAAATGATGCATGAATCCTAGTTTTCTATATGATGGAAGGGTTGCACAATCTGTTAATTCCGCATGACCATACGGCGCATTGATTTCAGCAGATGCTGCACTCACAATATGCCCGTCATGTTCAACGGCATAAAAAACCGTCCCTTCCTCCATCACCTTTTGGATGTAATCTGGCTCATTCATTGGCGTAGGATACGTTTCAAAAACGGTATCATAGAGCTTTGCCAGCTTGTGAATATCCTGCGTATCCGCTTTCCTCATCACATACTCATCCTGCCACGTGCCTTGATCTTTTTTGAGAGGCTTTTCTTGAATAGACGCAACAATTTCATCTTCCTTCAGCCAATACGGGCTGTTCATTCGACTCTCCGTCAGAAAGAGCGACATGCCGTACGCATCACTTCCAAGAAAATAATGAGAAAACACACCTTCAAGCCGAAAGCCTTTTTCTAAAAAAAGACGCATATGCTCACGCCTGACTTTCACAATGACCTTAGAAGCCTTACAGTCCGCCGCTTCCTGAAGAACCGACTGAATCACATCCCGCACCCTGCCGCTATAGTCATCCAAACGGATTCGCTCATTAAATGAATCAATACAGATCGAGGCAGAAAAACGCTCGTTCGCAAGTTCCTTCAATTGCACCATATACTCATCCTCTCTTATAAATCAGCTAAAAAAAATCCAAATGGAACATGAAACAATGACGATACCAGAAAAAATCGACATGATCATATACCTAATGGCTGAGCCTTTTTTGGCTTTGTTTTGCTTTCTCGCTTCATACATGATGAGATTTGAGAACAGTATAAATAAAATAAGTAGAACGATGGCAAATAGAATGATTCCTTGAATGACCATGCTGCCTCCTCATAAATTCGTCATCCCATATTACTTCTTCATATTCGAGCATCATCCCTTCTCATGAACAAAAAACACCTTTCCATCTCGTCAGATAGAAAGGTGTTTTGATTAAACGTTTTTCCCCGCAGCCTTCAGCGCACGGGCACCAATGTCACGGCGATAAAATAGACCTGGCTGTATGATTTCTTCAACCGCTTCATACACTCTTGATCTTGCCGCTTCAAATGTGTCGTCAAATGCGGTTACATTCGCTACACGGCCGCCATTCGTGACGAATTGATTGTTTTCTTTTTTTGTTCCTGCGTGGAAGGTCACGACATCAGAGACAGTCGTTTGCAAGGTACCGATTGGTGTGCCTTTTGCATAGTCTTCTGGGTATCCTTCTGATGCAAGAACCACACTGACAGCCGCAGTGTCTTTCCACTGTAAGTCCACATCTTTTCCATCAAGAATATCGAGAAATACTTGAACTAGATCTGATTGTAGACGAGGGAGAACCACTTGCGTTTCAGGGTCGCCAAAGCGTGCATTGAATTCAATCACCTTTGAGCCTTCTGGTGTCAGCATTAAGCCTGCATATAAAATGCCTGTAAATGGACGCCCTTCCTGCACCATTGCGCGAGCTGCCGGTTTGACGACGTCCTCCACCGCTTTCTGAACCACTTCATCTGAAATCTGCGGAACTGGTGAATAAGCGCCCATTCCGCCTGTATTCGGCCCTTTGTCATCTTCAAAGGCCCGTTTGTGATCCTGCGCAATCACCATCGGGTACACCTTTTCTCCGTTGACAAAGGCCATGAGTGAAAATTCCTCGCCTGTTAAAAATTCTTCGATAACAACAGATGCACTGGCATCGCCAAACTTTTCATCCTCTAAGAAATCATGCAGACAGTCGATCGCCTCTTCAAGCGTCATCGCGACTGTCACACCTTTTCCTGCGGCGAGACCGTCTGCTTTAATCACAATCGGCGCACCCTTTTCTTCCACATATGCCTTCGCTTCTTCAAACGATGTGAAGGTAGCATAAGCGGCTGTTGGGATATCATAATTTTTCATTAAGTCTTTTGCAAATTCCTTTGAGCCTTCAATGACCGCAGCTTTTGCATTCGGTCCAAATACTTTTAGACCTGCTTCTTCAAATGCATCAACGACACCTGCGATTAAAGGAACCTCTGGACCGACAATGGTTAAGCCGATTTCGTTTTCTTTTGCAAAACGAATTAATGCCTCATGATCGCCTTCGTCGATTGGTACAAGCTTCGCAGCATCTGTCATTCCATCATTGCCGGGTGCGACAAATACTTGGCTGACAAGTTCACTTTGATTCACTTTCCATGCGATGGTATGCTCTCTTCCGCCTCTGCCGATAATTAGTACGTTCACTCTGTCATCCCCTTAATGTTTGAAATGTCTAACGCCAGTGAAGACCATGGCGATGCCGTATTCATCTGCCTTTTGAATCGATTCTTCATCACGAATAGATCCGCCTGGCTGAATGATCGCTGTGACGCCTGCCTTTGCAGCAGCTTCCACTGTATCGCCCATTGGGAAGAACGCATCAGAGCCTAGTGCGCTTCCTTTTGCCTTTTCACCTGCTTGCTCAATCGCAATGTTCGCTGAGCCAACACGGTTCATTTGACCAGCACCGATCCCTGCTGTCATTTGATCTTTCGCAAGAACAATGGCATTTGATTTCACATGCTTGACCACTTTCCAAGCAAGTTTTAAGTCTTTCCATTCGTCTTCTGTTGGTTCTCTTTTCGTTGGAATAGAGATCGTTGCTTCCTCTAAGCCATACGTATCAATATCCTGAACAAGCAATCCGCCATGGACACTTGTCAGCTGTTTTTCTTTTTTTCCGAGATCCGCTTCTACATCTAATGTTAATAGACGAAGGTTCTTTTTCGCCGTTAACACGTCAAGTGCTTCTTGGCTGAACGAAGGAGCGATGACAATTTCTAAGAAAATCGTATGCAGTACGTCAGCCGTTTGTTTATCTACTTCACGGTTAAGTGCCACAATGCCGCCAAAAATAGAAGTTTCGTCTGCCTTGAACGCTCGGTCAAATGCTTCTGCAATCGTTTCTCCTGTACCAACGCCGCACGGGTTCATATGCTTCACAGCAACAGCGGCCGGCTCCGTGAATTCTCGTACAATTTGGAGTGCTGCATCTGCATCTTTAATATTGTTATAGGAAAGCTCTTTTCCATGTAATTGCTTTGCAGTAGCCAACGAACCTTTCGCTGGAAGAGCATTTTCATAGAAAGTCGCCGCTTGGTGCGGGTTTTCTCCATAACGAAGAGATTGTTTTTTCTCAAACGTGACAGTGAACTGTTCTGGCTCTGTTTCTCCGACAAAGTTTGTTAAGTAATCCGCAATCAGAGCATCGTATGCAGCCGTATGACGGAATACCTTTGCAGCGAGCTCACGCTTTTTCTCTAGTGACACGCCGCCTTCTTTGATTTGCTGAATGACTGAATCATAATCACGAGGATCGACAATCACTGTGACGTCTTGATGGTTTTTTGATGCTGCACGAAGCATTCCCGGTCCGCCAATATCAATGTTTTCAATTGCTTCTTCATATGTCACATCGGCTTTTGAGATCGTCTCTTTGAATGGATAGAGATTCACGACAACTAGATCAATCGGCTGAATGCCATGCTTTTCAATCTGTGCCATATGCTCATCGTTTTCTCTCACTGCTAAAAGTCCGCCATGAATGTTTGGGTGAAGTGTTTTGAGTCGTCCATCCATGATTTCAGGGAATCCAGTGACTTCTGAAATCCCAATGACATCAATACCGTTCTCTTGAAGAAGCTTGTGTGTACCTCCAGTTGAAATCACTTCAACACCAAGTTCTGTTAATCCTTTCACAAAAGGTACAAGATTCGTTTTATCGGAAACACTGATTAATGCGCGTTTGATCGTCATGCCTTCGTCACCTCATTAAGATAATTCTAAAAGTGATTTGATCACTTTTGGATATAGTGTGTGTTCTAGTTCATGCATTCTTTTTTCAATCGATTCAAGCTCTTCCCCTTGTTCGATGTAAATCGACGCTTGGTCAATGATCGGACCCGTATCCATGCCTTCATCGACAAAATGGACAGTGATGCCTGCCACTTTGACGCCTGCTTGATAGGCTTGGCCAATAGCATCAAGCCCTGGGAAGGCTGGCAGCAAGGACGGATGGATATTAACAATTTTCCCTCTGAATGCTTCAAGTAATGTCGGACCAATCAGTCTCATATACCCAGCAAGGAAAACCCATTCCACTTCATGCAGCCTAAGCTGTTCAATAATCGTTTGTTCAAAAGCGGCTTTATTCGGAAAAGCCTTCGGGGTAAATGCAAAGGAGGGAATGCCCTCTTTCTCAGCACGCTCCAGCACCTTTGCCCCCGGTTTATCACAAATCACAATGGCGGCCTCTGCCTGCCACTGTTCTTTTTTTAATGTATCCATAATGGCTTGAAAATTCGTCCCGCTTCCAGAGGCGAAGATCGCAAACTTCTTCATGAGAGGCTTCCACCGCCGAATGTGACACCTTCTCCTTTTTGAACACGGCCGATGAGAAAAGCTTTCTCTCCGTCTTCTTCAAGTCCTCTGATCACTTCGACAAGGTCATCTTCTTTTACGGCTAAGACAAAACCAATGCCCATATTAAACACATTGAACATTTCTTCAGCCTTTAACTGTCCTTTTTCTTGAATAAAGGAGAAAATTGGCGGTACTGGCCATGAGCCGTTATCAATCTCAACGCCAAGCCCTTCAGGCAGCATACGTGGTAAATTTTCAATAAAGCCGCCGCCTGTCACATGTGCCATACCGTCAACCTTACCGGCTTTCACTTGTTTAAGAACAGGCTTCACATAAATTTTGGTCGGTTCAAGAAGCTCTTCTCCAAGCGGTCTTGTAAAAGGCTCATACGTTTGATGAAGGTCAAGACCAGCGTCTTCAAGCAATACTTTACGAACGAGAGAATACCCATTGCTATGAATTCCGCTTGAGCTGAGTCCAATCAGCAAGTGTCCTTCTTTGATGCTCTCTCCTGTCACGATTTCATCCTTTTCAACGACGCCTACTGAAAAACCAGCAATATCATATTCATCTTCTGTATAAAGACCCGGCATTTCTGCTGTTTCTCCGCCGACAAGCGCTGAACCAGACTGCTCACAGCCGTCAGCCACACCTTTGACAATGGATTCAATTTTCAAAGGATCTGCTTTTCCGACTGCTAAGTAATCTAAGAAAAAGAGCGGTTCTGCCCCTTGTGCAAGCACATCGTTGACACACATTGCCACGGCATCGACACCGATCGTATCGTGTTGATCCATTAAAAAGGCAAGCTTTAATTTCGTTCCGACACCATCTGTTCCTGAAACAAGAACGGGCTTTTTATATGGCAGCTCAGATAAATCAAACATACCGCCAAATCCACCTAGAGCACCCATGACGCCTGCTCTTTTTGTACGTTCTACGTGTGTTTTCATTCGTTTGACGGCTTCGTATCCTGCTTCGATGTCGACACCGGCGTTTTTATATGCTTCTGACATCCCATTCACTCCTTTTAGCTGCTTCTCTTTCATTTATTTCCAGCAGAATGAAAGAGCAGCATATCAAATCATCTTGACTGCTGCTCCTTTATTCGATTATTTCGTCAGTGCTGTTTCCTTCACATGCGGAAGAACAGTATCTTCATAAATTTCCGTCGGGTATTTCCCAGTAAAGCATGCTAAGCATTGACCGCGCTGCGGATCATCATACTTTCTGCCAATCCCGTCCATTAAACCGTCTACAGATAAAAATGCAATGGAGTCTGCACCGATTTCCTGTCTAATTTCTTCCACTGAATGAGAAGAAGCAATCAGCTCTTCATGTGTGGACGTATCAATTCCATAAAAACACGGATGTGCAATTGGCGGTGAACTAATGCGGACATGGACTTCCGTCGCACCCGCTTCTCTTAGCATCGTCACAATGCGGCGGCTTGTTGTTCCGCGTACGATGGAATCATCCACCATCACGACACGCTTTCCTTCGACGACCCCGCGCACAGCAGACAGCTTCATGCGCACGCCCTGCTCACGCAATGCTTGAGACGGCTGGATAAAGGTTCTGCCGACATAACGGTTTTTAATTAAACCGAGCTCATATGGAATACCTGTTGCTTCGGCATATCCAATCGCTGCAGAAATACTAGAATCTGGTACTCCTGTCACAACATCTGCTTCGACATGCGCTTCCTCAGCAAGCTTTTTGCCAAGGTTCTTTCTCGCACTATGCACGTTGATACCGTTGATATTGCTGTCAGGTCTTGAGAAATAAATGTATTCCATGCTGCACATACTGCGGTTAATATTCATGGAGAAGCGCTCAGATTTGAGGCCTTCATCATTAATAATCAGCATTTCGCCAGGCTCCACATCTCGTAAATACGTGGCGCCGACAACGTCAAATGCACATGTTTCAGAAGCAACGACATAAGCGTCCCCAAGCATACCAAGTGAAAGCGGACGTAAGCCGTTCGGATCAAGTGCCACAATCATTTCAGTTTCCGTCATAATTAAGAAAGCATATGCTCCTTTAAGCATGGACAGAGCATTTTTGATCTGCTCTTTCAATTCAATATAGCCGCTGCGTTTAATTAAATGAGCGAGCACTTCAGTGTCAGAAGATGTCTGAAATATACTCCCCTGGTTCTCTAGCTGCTGCTTTAATTGCGTTGCATTCACTAAGTTCCCATTATGAGCAAGGGCAAGACTGCCGTTGTTTTGCGAGCGGAAGAAGAGGGGCTGCACATTTTCAAAGCCGCCTCCGCCTGCTGTCGCATACCGGACATGTCCGATTGCACCTTTACCTTTCAAATCCTTTAGCTCACCGTTTTGAAAGACTTCCGTAATCAGTCCAAGGCCTTTATGTGCCGTCAGGTTTTCACCATCTGTTGCAATGATTCCCGCACCTTCTTGTCCTCGGTGCTGAAGACTATGCAATCCGTAATATGTGATTTGCGGGGCTTCTTCGTGTCCCCAAACCCCAAAGACGCCACACTCTTCGTTTAAGCCTCTGATTTCAGCAAGCATGGGATCGCTCCTTTCCATGCACGTTCAAGTTCGTTGACCGCTGCATGAATCCATTGTTGTCCTTCTTGATTTTTGACGGTGAATACACCATCATTTGTGACCGTTCCAACTTCTTTCGCATCTTTGACAGCCGCAGCAAATGCTTCGCGGTGCTCTGGTTTCACTGTGACAACAAAACGTGACTGTGTTTCACTAAATAATGAAGCTTCGCTGTTTAAATCCATTTGGATATGAGCTCCAAGACCGTCTGTTCCAAATGTACTTTCAGCAAGTGCGACACCAAGACCGCCTTCAGACACATCGTGTGCTGATTGAACAAGTCCGTTTTGAATCGCAGCAAGAAGGGCTTCCTGACGCGTGAGCTCTACATCCAAATCAATTTCCGGTGCTTTTCCGTAAATACGGCCTTCTGTCATCTTTTGTAGCTCACTGCCTGCGAATTCTTCCTTCGTCTCACCAATCACGAAAATTACATCGCCAGCCTGCTGGAACGACTGCGTCGTAATATGAGCTGTATCTTCAACCAAACCAACCATCCCAATGACTGGTGTTGGGTAAATGGCTGTTCCATTTGATTCGTTATATAAAGAGACGTTACCACCGATAACTGGTGTGCTTAGCTTGCGGCACGCTTCGCTAATACCGTCAGCAGATTTTTCAATTTGCCAGAAAATTTCTGGTTTTTCTGGGTTACCGAAGTTTAAGTTATCTGTTACTGCAAGTGGACGAGCGCCTGAGCACACAATGTTACGTGCTGCTTCTGCGACTGCGATTTTCCCGCCGACCTCTGGATCAAGGTACAGATAACGTGCGTTACAATCGGTTGTCATCGCAAGGGCTTTTTTCGTTCCACGGATTCTTAAAACGCCCGCATCAGAGCCTGGTGCAACGACTGTATTTGTCCGAACCATGTAGTCATATTGATCATAGACCCATTCTTTACTTGCGATCGTTGGCTGCTGAAGGAGCTGCTTTAACGTGTCAGCTGCATCTGTGATAGCAGGTGCTTCAACTTTTGTTTCTAAAAACTCACGATAGTAGGCAGGCTCACTTGACGGCTTGTGATAAACCGGCGCTTCTTCTGCAAGAGCGTCAACAGGAAGCTCACATACTACTTCACCTTGATGGAGTAAACGAAGCATTTTATCGTCTGTCACATGACCGACTGATACCGCTTCAAGATCGTATTTTTCAAAAATATCAATGATTTCTTGTTCACGGCCTTTTTCAATGACCAAAAGCATTCTCTCTTGAGATTCAGACAGCATCATTTCGTATGCTGACATGCCTGTTTCACGCTGCGGGATGAGATCTAGATTCATCTCGATACCAGAACCTGCTTTACTCGCCATTTCCGCACTTGAGCTTGTTAAGCCAGCCGCTCCCATATCCTGAATCCCAACGAGTGCATCGTTTTTGATGACTTCAAGGCACGCTTCAAGCAGCAGTTTTTCCATGAACGGATCACCGACTTGAACAGCTGAGCGTTTTTCTTCTGATTCATCAGAAAATTCCTCAGACGCAAATGTTGCACCGTGAATTCCGTCACGTCCCGTTTTGGCACCAACGTACATGACCGTGTTGCCAACACCTTTGGCCTGCCCTTTTTTGATGTCTTCATGGTTGATTAATCCAACACACATTGCATTCACGAGCGGGTTGCCTTCATAGCTTTGATCGAAATGAACCTCTCCGCCGACTGTTGGAATTCCGATACAGTTTCCATAGCCTGCGATCCCTGCCACTACTTCTTCAAACAAGTACTTCACGCGCGGTGAAGTCAGTTCACCAAAACGAAGAGAGTTTAATACAGCAATTGGACGCGCACCCATGGAGAATACGTCACGGATAATTCCGCCGACACCTGTCGCCGCTCCTTGATACGGTTCAATCGCAGATGGATGGTTATGTGATTCGATTTTAAATACAACCGCTTGGTTGTCTCCAATATCAACGATTCCAGCGCCTTCCCCAGGACCTTGAAGGACGTGCTCTCCTTTTGTCGGGAATTTGCTTAAAACAGGCTTTGAGTTTTTATAACTACAATGCTCTGACCACATGACAGAAAAAATGCCCGTTTCTGTGTAGTTTGGCAGCCTGCCAATAATGGATTCGATTAAAGCGAATTCTTCATCACTCAATCCCATTTGCTGATACAATTTCTCTTCTTTAATTTGCTTGTGACTTGGTTCAAGCAGTAGTGACATGAGTGTCCCTCCAATTTTTCACGATAGATTGAAACAATTTAAGTCCGTCTGCGCTGCCTAGTAATGAATCAACCGCGCGCTCAGGGTGCGGCATCATGCCGAGTACATTGCCCTCTTCATTCGTTACACCTGCAATTCGATTCACACTGCCGTTAATATCGTCTCCGTAAGTGAAAGCGATTTGGCCGCGTTCAATGAGCTTCGCTAAAGTGTCTTCATCACAGTAGAAGTTGCCTTCACCGTGCGCTACAGGAATCGTAATGGATTCGCCTTTTTGATAACCGCTTGTAAATTGCGTTTCGTTGTTTTCTACAATGAGTTCAACTGGTCGACAGATAAACTTCAAGTCTTTATTTCGTCTCATCGCACCCGGAAGAATGCCTAGCTCCTGAAGAATTTGGAACCCGTTACAAACACCAAGAACAGGTTTTCCTTCCTCAGCTGCTTTCTTCACCGCCGGCATGATGTTTGAGAAGCGGGCGATCGCACCACATCTTAAGTAATCCCCATAAGAGAAACCGCCTGGTACGAGTACACCGTCAAATCCGTCAAGACTCGTTTCGTCGTGCCATACATATTCAACTTGTTCACCTAACTCATCTTGAATCGCATGGTACATGTCGATATCACAGTTAGAGCCAGGCAAGACGATCACTGCAAACTTCACTGTGCGACAACCTCCTCCACCTCATAGCGGTAATCTTCAATCACCGTGTTGGCAAGTAATTTTTCGCACATTTCTTTGACGACTGTGTCTAAATCACGATCTGATTTTTCAATGACAAGCTCCATGTATTTCCCGATACGGACATCCTTTACTTCCTGATAAGACATGCTGTGCAAAGCGTGCTGCACGGCACTTCCTTGTGGATCAAGAACGCTCTCTTTTAAGCTGACAAAAATTTTCACTTTATACATGTTTATGGCCTCCAAGTCTTTTGAAAATTTCTTCGTATGCATTCGTTAAGCCGCCCAGGTTTCGTCTGAACACGTCTTTATCAAGCTTTTCGTTTGTATCTTTGTCCCAAAGCCTGCACGTATCAGGTGAAATCTCATCAGCTAGCAAAATACGATTCTCGTGATCTATTCCGAATTCAAGCTTGAAATCAATTAAATTCACATGGCAGTCTGAGAAGATTTGTTTTAACTCTTCATTCACTTGTCTTGTGATTTGTTTTATTTCCTCGACCTGCTCTGGTGTCGCTGCATGTAAAATGCGGATATGATCTTCTGTAATGAGCGGATCGCCGAGCGCATCATCTTTGTAGTAAAACTCAATCAAAGGTGTGTCCAGTTTCGTTCCCTCTGGAATGCCAAGGCGTTTTGACATACTGCCCGCCACTACATTTCGTACAACGACTTCAAGCGGAACAATCTGTACCTTTTGAATGAGCTGTTCTGTTTCAGAGAGGCGTTTTACAAAGTGATTGTTGACCCCCTTTTCATGCAGCATTTGAAAGATTAAGCTTGAAATCTCGTTGTTCAGTCTGCCTTTGCCTTCGATTTCAGCTTTCTTTTCGCCGTTAAATGCTGTAGCTGAGTCTTTATATTCAACATATAAAATATGCTCGTCATCGGTCTGATAAATTCTTTTCGCTTTGCCTTCGTAGAGAAGTTCTTGTTTCACAGTCATTCAGGTTGGCCTCCTAATTTGAATGTTGGCAATTTTCAGGATTGGGCGCCTGGCGAGCAGGCGACCCATTTCTTACGCAAGACCTAGACGTTCGAAAATCATATCGACATTTTTCAAATGATAGTTGTAATCGAAGCAGTCAGCGATTTGTTCAGGTGTTAAACGTGACGTGATTTTTTCTTCTGCTTCTACTAATGAACGGAACGGCACTTGCTTCTCCCACGCTTCCATTGCCTTTGGCTGAACCGTGTCATATGCCTCTTCACGTGCCATGCCTGTATCGATTAAGGCAAGAAGAACGCGCTGTGAGTAAATTAAGCCAAGTGTGCGGTCCATGTTGCGTTTCATGTTCTCAGGGAAGACCGTCAAGTTTTTCACGATGTTTGAGAAACGGTTGAGCATATAGTTCAGTGCAATCGTAGCATCTGGTAAAATGATGCGCTCAGCAGATGAATGAGAAATATCACGCTCATGCCAAAGCGGCACATTTTCATAAGCTGTCAGCATATATCCACGGATCACACGGGCAATCCCAGTCATATTCTCAGAACCGATTGGGTTACGCTTATGCGGCATCGCTGATGATCCTTTTTGTCCTTTTGCAAAGAACTCTTCTACTTCACGTGTTTCACTCTTTTGTAGACCACGAATTTCAACAGCAAATTTCTCAATGCTCGTTGCGACTAAAGCAAGAGTAGCCATGTAATCTGCATGGCGGTCACGCTGCAAGGTTTGGGTTGAAATTGGTGCAGCTTTGATGCCAAGTTTCTCACATACATATTGCTCAACAAACGGGTCGATGTTCGCATATGTGCCAACAGCTCCAGAGATTTTGCCGTATTCAATGCCAGCTTTTGCTTGTTTAAAACGTTCTAGGTTACGCTTCATTTCTTCGTACCAAAGACCAAGCTTCAGGCCAAATGTTGTCGGTTCAGCGTGTACACCGTGTGTACGGCCCATCATGACGGTATATTTGTGCTCTTTTGCTTTTTCTTTTAGTATGTCAACAAATCTCTCAATGTCCTTGAGCAAGATATCATTCGCCTGTTTTAATAGATATGAAAGCGCCGTATCCACTACGTCTGTCGATGTTAATCCGTAATGAACCCACTTTCTTTCCTCTCCTAGAGATTCAGATACAGCACGCGTAAAGGCAACCACGTCGTGGCGCGTGTCTTGTTCAATCTCCAGAATACGTCCAATATCAAAGCTTGCATTTTTGCGCATTGTCACAACGTCTTCTTTCGGAATGACGCCAAGCTCTGCCCAAGCTTCACAAGCGAGAATTTCTACTTCAAGCCATGCATTAAATTTGTTTTCCTCTGTCCAGATTGCTGACATTTCTGGTCGTGCGTAACGTTCGATCATTTCCCGTTTCCTCCATCTCTTTCAGTCCATATCTTTGTGATGTTTGTCATCCATTCATCATCGAGCTGTTTCATAAACGTCATATGCCCCATTTTGCGGCCGGCTTTTACTTCATGCTTTCCATATAGATAAAGCTTCGCTTCTTTGAGAAGCTCAGGATGCTCTTTTGGAATGTCCACTTCATCGCCTAATAAATTCACCATCATTCCCTCTGATAAAAGGGCTGTACCGCCAAGCGGTAGACCACATATAGCGCGGACGTGCTGTTCAAACTGACTTGTCTCACATAAATCGAGCGTATAATGACCAGAATTATGCGGGCGTGGTGCCAGTTCATTGACGAGCAGCTTTCCGTCATTTGTCAGGAACAGTTCTACAGCAAGGGTACCAACCAGCCCTAGCTTTTCAGCCAGTGTTGTTGCCAGTTCTTTCGCCTTCTCCTGAATGCGGTTCTCTACCCTTGCAGGTAAAATGCTTTGGAACAAAATATTATGCTTATGAATGTTCTCAGCGACTGGGAATACTGCGATCTCTCCATGAACAGAACGAGTGACGATCACCGAAAGCTCCATTTGGAATGGAACCCAGCTTTCTAAAATACAAGTTCCATGTGTGAGAAGTGCAGCTGCTTCCTGAAGCTGTCCTTTTTCTTTGATGACGTACTGTCCTTTTCCGTCGTAGCCGCCTCTGCATGTTTTCAGCACGGCTGGCAAACCGAGCACGTCTACTGCATCTTCCAGCTCTTTCTCATTATGAATGATGCGGTAAGGTGCTACTTCACAGCCTGCGTCTACAATCCCTTTTTTCTCGGTCTCACGATTTTGAGTTAAAAGAAGAAGGTCGCTTCCTTGTGGTAAATAGGCTTCTTCCTTCAGCTGATTCAGTGCATCATAATCGATATTTTCAAACTCATAAGTCACCACATCGCTGATTTCTGCCAGCTTTCGAATCGCTTCAAGATCACTATATGCGGCTGTGATTTCTGTATCGGCAACCTGTCCGCAAGGAGATTGTGTGACCGGGTCTAGAACTGCTGCCCGGTACCCCATTTGCTTTGCGCTGACAGCCATATATCTGCCAAGCTGTCCGCCGCCAATGATACCGATGGTTGCGTTTGGAAAAATGGTCTGCTTAGCCAAGCTGATCACTGCTTTCTAGTACAGTCTGTTTTGTCTGCTCTCTTCTTTCTTCAAGGCGAGCTGCGATTGTTTCATCAAATGCTGAAATCATTTGTGCGGCAAGAAGGCCTGCATTTGTTGCACCTGCTTTGCCAATTGCTACTGTAGCAACTGGTACACCGCCTGGCATTTGAACGATGGATAATAAGGAATCCAGCCCGTTTAGTGCTTTTGATTGTACAGGCACACCAATGACCGGCAGTGTCGTTTTTGCTGCGACCATTCCCGGTAAATGTGCTGCGCCTCCAGCACCGGCAATGATGACCTTTAGTCCTTTACCTCTTGCTTCAGTCGCATATTCAAACATCAAGTCAGGTGTCCGGTGTGCGGATACTACCTGTTTTTCATACGGAATGTTTAATTCCTCTAAGATGTCGCACGCATTTTTCATTGTTTCCCAATCAGATGTACTTCCCATGATGACACCTACAAGCGGCTTCATTTTGTCCCCACCTTTAAGCTGATATTCGATTTTGTATCGTTTGACACGCTTCCCAAACCTAAGCAGCTTGTCAAACGCCGAACAAAAAGGCCCGATTTGCATTGCATTGTTAGGAAGCAACACAAACCGGGCCATGGTAAGCGCTGTTCGCTTTTGAATTGCCATGTCAGTTTTGTTCACTATCCTGCATAGTCCAGTCATTTACGGTAACTGGGTAGAAACTTATGGGCCATATTCCCAAGATTATATGAGGCTCGTGTTTTGATTTCATGTTTATCTTAACAACGGATGTTCATGATGTCAACGGATTTATCGAACAATCTATGAAGTCGTCGTTTTAATGTTCGGATTTAGACTATTTTTCCTTCAAATACGATTTTTTTCCCAATCGGAATGATCTGAATCGACCCATTTTCCTTCTTTTCCTGAAAAATCGGTTCCTCCATTCGTCGGACAGGCGAGTAGCCTTCCGCTGCCATCTGGGACAACACTTGATCAATCGTCATGTTGTCTTCCACATAGAATTTTTTCTTCTTTGGTTTTGCGGTCATTCTTTAATTCTCCTTTTCTTCACAGCCTTCACCCAGAAGCCGCCGTGAATCGATTTGGGCTCATATGAAATGATAAACGCCTTTGAATCCAGCGTCTTAATCGTTTCATATAATTGCAGTTCATATTTTCTCGGTGTTAAAATTTGCAATGCTGTCCGGTCTCCTTCAAGACCGCCTGCTACCCAGCTGGTGACACCATATCCTTTTTCTCTCAATTGTCTTGGGAGATCGACATCCAATTCTTTTGTGATCACGTTAACAGTTGTGTAGCCAAGTGCCAGCTTCTCTTCAATTTTCATCCCGACAATGATTCCCATTCCATAACCTAGCGCATACGCAATGACATTTTGTATTTGATCTAAGTTATCTAGAACGATACTTAACCCAATGACATAAATGAGCATTTCGATCGTACCCGCAAAAGCAGCTGCGTACCTTCTGCCTTTCATTGTTAAAATCAAACGCATGGTGGAAAAAGAAACATAGACAATATTAATCACTAAAATGATTAAAACCATGGTGAACGCATTGGATAAAAGTTGTTGAAGCACGATTCGAACCCCCTGCACTAAAAAATCAAATAAAGCACCCCATATTCTACTAGAGAACATACCTTGATACAATCAAATTTACGCGATCAAAACACATATATCTTTCGACAACAAGGGTGGTATTTGTTACCAAGAGTTTACCCGTTTTTTTCTCTTCTCAACATGAAAACCCCCTTTTTCAAAAAAGGAGGTTTTCAGTGTGTTTTATCCGAATCGAACAGGAACAAGTGATGGAATCAAATACTCCCCGACTATGCCCCAGAGCAGCGCAATGATGACAAGCTCAACCAATAAAAAGATCCAGCCTGCATACATCAAATCTCCACGTACGGCATCGTGCTCCGATTGAATCGAGCGAAAGAGCACGACCGCAATCAACTGAAGGCCGACAAACATCATCACGGATAATATGACGGTCACATATGGAATATTCAGCATGGCAAATACAAGCCAAAGGATGGATAAAACCAACACCGGCACAAGCGCAGCACCAAACTTCATGATCACTTCTTTCAGTGATATGTTTCCTTTTAGCATGTATTTTCCGAGCAGCCAGACGGTGAGCATCATCAATGTCAACACAATGAGTGTAAAGACTGCAACCCTCAAAAAGGCGTCACCAAAAGAATAATGAATGCCAAAGCCTAATAAACGGGTTTTTGACGCCTTTAATTGAACATAGTTGCCTAAAGCAAAAAACACACTGAATAACACAATCGAGATCCAGGCGTACTTCATACGCAATGTTTCCGCTTGATTGATGGCCTGGCTCGGTGATTTTAACATTGCCAGTCCATATGAACCATAGCGCTTAAACGCGCCTCCTACACCTTGCAGCATACGCTGGATGGTTGAACGCTCATCCTCTGCTGATTTTGAGATTCTTCCACGTTTTGCAGCGCTGCGGCTGAGGCGGGATTGCCTTGTTTCTTGATCTATTGATGACTCTTCATTTTTCTTTTCAGATGTCCTCTGATCTTGATCTTTCTCTAACATCTATATCAACTCCTATCCAATCCTTACAGGTTCAAGTGAATGAACTGTTCGGATGACTCCTCTTAAAGTAGCGGAGTCTCTCTATTCAGTCAAGATTCCTTGACGTTCATACGAATAGACGGATAAAAGGCAGAAGAGGTTTTAAAATGGAGAGAAAATAAGACAAAACAAAAAAGCTGACGGCCTCCATCAGCTTTTTATCAATGTTGCATGGTCAACGATAGTGACTCCGCTTTCCTTGCTGAACTCGGAGATTCTCCTGATGAGCGGGGAACCGAGTCTTTTTGGTCGTATCGACCTGTGTAATATGTCCATTATGAATGGTGATGACCACTGATCCATAGTCGATCCCTTTTAAGGCAGATAAAATATAATTCAGCTTTTGTTCATCCATCGCTCATCCCCCTATTTTTGTTTTCGCTCTTTTAAATAGAGAACCTCATTTTCCAGCTCATGAATTGTATAATGCATGAGCGCTTCCTGCTTTTCTTCATGCCCCCATAAAAGGAGCTTTTGAATCAGCACCTGCTTTTTTCGTTCAATCACCTGTCTAAGCCAGCGTGACAAAAGACATCTCCTCCCCCTTTTGAATGTTTGCAAGAAAAAAAGGCACCCTGAAACCTTCTATTAAAAAAGGAAATCAAAGCGCCTTTGGTGATCCAATCAGCGAATTATGTCTTTTTATCATAAACACATAATTCCTATAAGTCAACTATGTTTTGATTTTTTTAACAAAAAACAGCAGCCCCATGAGCTGCTGTTTCAGATGTTCAATTAATGATTTAAGAAAGCGAAATATAGAATAAAGATGACAAACAATCCGTACATGATTGGATGCACTTCTTTGGCTTTCCCTTTAAAGATCATCGTAATCGGGTAGAAAATAAAGCCAACCGCAATCCCTGTTGCAATACTGTATGTCAGTGGCATCATAATCATCGTTAAGAACGCTGGTACCGCAATTTCAAAGCGATCCCATGCAATCTTTGCAAGCGGAGCGACCATCAGTGCACCAACAATAATCAAAGCAGGTGCTGTCACATTAGGTGTAACAATGGATAAAAGCGGTGAGAAGAACATCGCCAGCAAGAAGAAAATCCCTGTGACGACAGCTGCAAAACCAGAACGCGCACCAGCAGCAACGCCTGAGCTAGATTCAACATAAGATGTTGTTGTAGATGTACCAAGAACAGAACCTACAACAATAGAAGAAGAATCCGCCAGCAGTGCTCTTCCTGCACGAGGAAGCTCATTATTTTTCATTAAACCAGCCTGTGTTGCCACAGCTACAAGCGTACCAGCTGTATCAAAGAATCCAACGAAAAGGAACGTTAAGATCACAATAAGCATTTGAATCGAGAATATTTCTGGTAAGTGAATCAAGGCTTGACCAAAGGTTGGAGACAAACTTGGAATACTTCCCACAATCTGAGACGGTACTGGTATAAGACCAAAAAGCATCCCGGCAATAGCAGTCACAAGCATCCCAATGAAGACACCTGAATTCACACGAAGAACCATTAATATAACAGTCACTACGATACCAAACACCGTTAACAGAACTGGACCACTATGAATATTTCCAATCGAAACGAGTGTATTATCATTATTGGCGATAATGCCAGAGCCTTGTAGACCAACAAACGTAATGAACAAACCAATACCTGCACCAACTGCCAGCTTCAGCTCAGCTGGAATGGCATTGATGATTTTTTCACGGAAACCTGTTAAAGAAAGGGCAACGAAAATCAATCCTGAAACAAACACACCTGAAAGTGCTGCTTCCCATTTAATGCCCATGCCAAGCACAACCGAAAAGGCGAAGAACGCATTCAGACCCATACCTGGTGCAATTGCAATCGGATACCTGGCGATCAATCCCATCAGGAAACACCCTGCAGCAGAAGCTAACGCCGTTGCTGTAAAGACAGCGCCCTGATCAATACGTAATTTATCTGGAAAATCCGGTACCGACACTAATGCAAGTGTGATCGGATTGACAAACAGAATGTAAGCCATCGACAAAAATGTGGTTAAACCACCGATGATTTCTCTGCGGTAATTCGTTCCTAACTCATCAAACTGAAAATACTGTTTCAAGCCAACTGACTCCCTTCATGTCCTTTTGTTTTAGTCTGTCCCATTCACTAGTCAAATAAAAAACGCCCCAACAATTTTGGGACGCTTGACTACATATGTGAATTCAGACTGTGACATAAAACAAGAACAATGCATGATTTATATCAAACGAGTGTGAATTGACGTAGTCAAGCCATTTACGGTAGCTTGGTAGAAACTTGCGGGCCATATCCCCGCGATTATACGACTTCTATCTATTTGATTTCTGTGTCTATTGTACCAACTTCATTTTTAAAATACAATATGAAAAGCGAACATTTTTCAAAGAAATGTCCGCTTCATTCGTCTTATTACACGAATTTGGAAATTCACATCTAGTTCTTTATACACCCTTCTCCAAATCCTTCTCTTTTGCAAAAACCGTTTCGGCTACATGGAAAAACTCTTTCACTGCTGGAGAAGCTTGGGAGAGAGAGGGACAGGCGAGCGCAACCTCACGATGATGAGAGACATTCAGCTGACGAATATGCACAAGCTGCTGCGTTTTTAAAAACAACTCCGGACCTATCGTGACACCAAGTCCTTCCCCTACCATACGAGCAATGGTCGTACAATCATGAACTTCAAATAAAACAGCTGGCTTCATTTGCGCCTCCGAAAAAATATCCTCTACATGTGATTGATACATGCCAGTCGGCATAATAAATGGTTCACCCGCCAAATCTGTTATATCTACAATGGGCTGCTGTTCATATCGATGATTTGGGTGATAGGCGACGACCATCTCATCTTTCATAAGCGGCAGTAAATCAAAGGCTTCATCCGAATGGCCTTTCACAACAAATCCAACATCAATGATGCCAGAATCCAGCCACTCCAATATTTCTTCATACGTTCCCTCATAGAATTTAAATTCGATTTTTGGATGTTTTTTCTGATAGCTCACAAGCAGTTTAGGCAATAAACAAGCAGAGGCACTGGCAAATGTGCCGATACGAATCAAGCCTGTTTCAATATTTTTCGTTAACGCAATTTCTTGCTGGATTTTCTCCACTCTATTTAACACTTCTCTAATATGCGGGAGAAGCGTTTGACCAATGTCCGTCAGCATAATGCCCTTTTTTCGGTCGCGAATGAATAAAGACACACCCCACTCTGACTCTAAATTCGCCACTGCATGACTCACAGCTGACTGCGTCATATTTAATGCTTCAGCTGCTGCTGTAAAACTGCCAAGCTCCACAACTTTTGCGATAATATCAAAGCGAACAAAGCTCATGAGTATTTACTCATCTCCTTCATGAAAAACATCAATTTTACTTATGTTAGCATGGAATTTAAACTAAAGACAACGTATCAACATGAAGGAAGGGTTCAAAATGAAAAACACATCTCATCAGCTGTTGATTGTTCTTTTAGCTGTCGGTTCATTTGTCACAGGCACGTCAGAATTCGTCGTGTCAGGCATTCTAGATATCATTGCTGTCGATTTACACATCTCCATTCCTGCTGCCGGACAGCTCATCACCGTCTATTCTCTTTTTTATGCAATAGGCGCTCTCTTTTTAGTCATGGCAACGTCGAAACTGAACCGAAAAAAAGTTTTGTTAGCGGCTATTTTTGTGTTTATTTTAGGCAATATGCTCGCCTTTTTCAGCCATCATTTTGTGCTGCTCCTGCTATCTCGTGTCATCATGGCCATGAGCGGCGGCTTATATATTGTCGTTGCCACGAATTATGCAGCGCAGATCGCCCCGCCAGAAAAAAAGGGAAGTGCGATGGCAGCGGTCATTACTGGATTTACCGTTTCACTCGTACTTGGTGTGCCGATTGGAACATTTCTATCAGGTCAAGTGGATTGGCACTATATTTTTCTCATCATTGCACTAGCTACGGCTTGTCTCTTCATGCTTCTTTATCAATTGCTGCCACGCATAGAGGGACATTCTCATCTGCCATTAAAGCAGCAATTACACATTCTTCAAGACCGCAGAGTGATCAGCGGCTTAGCCACAACCGTCTTTTGGATCTTAGGCTACACGATGGTCTTTGCTTATATCTCCCCATTATTACGACAGACCGCCGGCATTTCACTTGAAATGACAAGCATGGCCTTGCTCGTTTTAGGAATTTCTGCTTTTATTGGCTCACGCTTTGGCGGCTTCGCCGTCGATCAATGGGGACCAAACCGAACGATCTCAATCAGCATCACGATTCAGATGTTCGCTCTCTTCACCTTATTCTTTACGCAATTCTCTACAATTAGCGTCTTGATCACGCTTGCCATTTGGGGCATCGCTACATGGACAACAACACCAGCGAAGCAGTTTTATCTGATCTCCCTTAAACCACAAGCATCAGAAACCGTGCTGAGCTTTAATACAGCGATTATGAACATCGGCATGATGCTCGGATCGTCTATGGGCGGCGTGATTATACAGTATACAAATGTAACGAATTTAAGTTGGATTGGCGGGTTAGCTAGTTTTGTGGCGTTGATGTTGATTCGGTACTCGTTCAATCGGAATCGAATGGTGGGACAACAGACAAAAAGCGAACATGTGTAATCATGTTCGCTTTTTTATTTATTGACTAGCTTTTGAAGTTTCTTTTTTGACTGGAATGGTTACCTTTATCGCTTTCTGTGGTGCCAACATGTTCAGTTCAGTCAAATCAAGATAAAGCCCATATTCTTTAAAAGAAAAATGGTTTAATGATAAAGTCTCTAAATTCTTATCATCAAATTCAAAGGTGGATTGCATGGAAGCTGTCTTTAAATTCGTCACCTTCGCATGGTTCCCCTTCAAGTAATATCCGCTTTCATAGTCTGCTTGTGGATCGGGCCATGATTTCATCTTTTCAACATCGCCTAATCCAATGAATTCACCTATATTCTCCATCACATCCTGATCTAATTCTTTTTGATCTACTCCAGTAAATTGATAATCAACAATCACAGAACGGTCTTTTTGCTCTATCTTAATGATTTTGATTCCGATGCCATGGTGTTTTGTTTTGAACTGAACAGGCAGCTTTGTCTTGAGAGGAATGATTTTGCTTTCTTCTCGTTCGAAATCCACAATTGTGTAAAATGTTAATTCAGTCGCCTTTGGATCGATCGGTTGATTCAAAATGGTCAAATGATCTTTTCTAGTTTTTTCAGGAGTCAGTTGTTTTTCTCCTAAATCTGTTCCAAGCTCAAATTGGTAATCATTACCCAAATCATCTTTCATTCTATCTATAATGACTCTATCATCTTTGGCAAAACCATTGTAATCAATGGCATATTGAATAACAGACCCTTTCAATCCTTTTTCTACTTTTACATTCCTTATTTGATAACGTCCTTTTAAAATAGATACGTCTTTTTGTCCAGCTAATATAGTAGTTTTTTGCTTCACTACAGGTAATTCAAATCGCCAATTCCCTACTATATCTCCAATTTTTGAAATGACGAGTGGCGCTTTTTGACCTTGCTTAATCGTCTGTCCATTTGTATAGACTGTCACCTGTCCAGCATAACGACCATCTTTCAATTTTTTTAATTCATGATTGTAGTCACTTGATTGGGTGGTTTCATTTACTGGATCTAGGTTGACTACAAATGGTACTGAATTTTCTTTTGTATTCAAATGATCGACAGTAAACGTATAAACAAGCCGCCCGGCATCATAGTACACACTGTTTACTTTCACAGTCACCCCTCTTGATTCAGCCCCCTCATTGACATGCTTCACCAAATCACTCTGAAAAAGAGCCATTCCTACTTTATCGTGAAACATCATATAAAATTGCCCAACAATCGGGACACGTGCCATCGCTGTATTAAGAGAAGGAAAAAGGAAACCTGATGAAAAGTAAAGGACGATGAGAACAATGGCAGAGTATATTGGCGTTCTCCAGTTCCATTTGAACCAGTGTCTTTTTTGTTCCGCTTTTACATCTCCTATTGCTTGACGAATCGCAGAGGTCACTTCAACCGTTGGTACATCAATCTCATCATAGAGCTTTTTCATTTCTTTTCGTTCCATCGACACTTTCCTCCTTCTCCAATGTTTGCTTTAATAGCTTTCTTGCTCGATACAAATGAGTTTTAACCGTTCCTTCAGGCACACCCATCTGTTCAGACATCATCGAAATCGAATAATCTTGAAAATAAAATAGCTGAATCACGAGCTGATATTGCTCATCTAACACTTCAAGTGCATTTTTTAAATCGAGCTTGTCTTCTAAAAAATCATGTCGCTCAACGCTCTCATGATGCTGTTCAAACGGAACAACATCTTGCTGCTTTTTCTTCATCGCAAAAATCGTATGAATCAAAATCCGCGTCAGCCAGGTAGAAAAATAAGCCGGTTCCTTTAATCCAGATAAATGTTTAAACGCTTTAATGACCGTCTCTTGAACAGCATCTAACGAATCCTCTTTATTTCTTGTATAGAGAAAAGCCGTTTTATATAAACGCTCTTGATACATCAGCATTAATTTCTCAAATGCCGGGACATTCCCTTTTTGTGCTTTTTTAATTAGACGCACTTGCTTCATCTCACTCACACCTCCTACACCTGTTAGAGCAAGCTTTCTCTCAAACGGTTTCAACAAACTAAAATTTCTTTTCCTTACCATATGTCGGACAAAAATAGAAAAAGTGAAGAACAGGCCGCAAAGAACATGTCGAACATTTGATATAATGGAAGAAATATGTACAAAAAGGAGTAAGTCGATTGTTTCTATTTGAAGAACCCACGTGTGCTAGCTGTCAGAAAAAGATAGAAGGAAACGAAGAAGTGTACGTCAAGCTGGTCTATCCAAAAAGAAAAGGAATGACAGAGGTAAAGGCTTGGCTGAGGAATGAAGGGGTTTTTTATTGTAAGGCATGTACAGAACAAAAGACATCTCATGGAGGATAACCAAATGAACAAAATCAACTTCCCACAAACATTTCCAACAATACATACCGAAAGACTAATTTTAAAACAAGCAACGATCGAAGACGCTGAGGATATGCACATCTACTTATCCAATGAAACCGTGTGCCGCTACATGGGCATTGATGCTCATGAAACAATTGAAGACACAAAAGAAGAAATCAAGTGGTATGACAACATCTTCAAAGAACAAACAGGCATCCGCTGGGGCATTTCTCTAAAAGACAATCCAGCCATCATCGGCAGCTGCGGCTTTCTCAATCTAGAAAAACAGCACTGCCGCACCGAAATTGGCTATGAATTACACCACGATCATTGGAGAAAAGGCATCATGAGTGAGGCAATCGCTGCGGTGTTACGATATGGGTTTCAGGAAATGTATCTGAACCGGATTGAAGCGATTATTGATCCAGCTAATACGTCCTCTGTTCAATTATTGGAGAACTTTGATTTTGTTCGAGAGGGTTTATTAAGGGAGTATGATTTTGGTCAGAACGGGTTTGATGATGTGTTTATGTATGCGATTTTGATGAGAGATTACCAATAAAACCTTAATGAACAGAGGAGAAACAAATGACGAATAACACATGGATAGATGACTGGTTTAAAAAGTGCGAAGAGCTTGAATTAAAGCCTTGGGAATGGGATTTTAAACAAAGTTATATCAAAGAGCCGATACCAAAAGATAAATCACATATAGAGTTATTATTAGATTATAAAAGTCGTAAACTCAAAGAAATTGGAATTTGTAATGTCACCAAAAAAGCTGGTCGTAAAGCTGACTGCGATAAAGAACCTTTTTATATTTATCAATTACTTTGGCGTACTGATTATGAGTCAGAGCCTAAGCCAAAGCTTTTTTTAGATCGTTACAACTTGCTCCGTGGAGAAACAATGAATTCGTTTATTACGACTTTCAATCATTCTAAAAAACTAACTTTTGATAGTCATATCACCCATAAATTTGAAACCTTTGCTGCTTCCACACATTGCATTGGGAATTTCACCGTATTACCACATTGGATGAACTCTGGTCGTTATTTATTTTCTCAAGATTATTGGGATGTTACGATGTATTCACTATTTGAATTCTTGCAACCATTAGGATGTTGGAAACAGTTCGTCGAACGATATTTCCTTCAACCTTATGTGAACAATGATGAAGAATGGACAGTCAGTGAATTTTGGAAAGGTCACTTCAAAGGAATCGGAAATTACAATCGATTAAAACCTCAAAATGAACAAGAATTAAGTGAGTTTCTAAATAAAGTCAATCTTAGGATTGAAGAACGAGGCAAATGGATCATCAAAAAAGTCTGTGAAGAATTGGAGTTACACTATTTCACTTTTTATGATGAACTGAAAGATATACAAATTCGATTCTCAAACGAAATAGATTAACAAACAAAAGCGAAGTTAATACTTCGCTTTTTTATATCTTTATAGAGATATAAAAAATAAAAATGCCAAACTCTCACAAAAAATCGGTATTTCTCTCCCCTTGTTGGTTTTTTGGTGTGTAATCACAAAATTTTGTAGTGATTTTTAAACAACTCAAATAATAAAGATTTTACACACCAAATCAATATAATCCCCACTCACTCGTAGCAGACGTCTTGCTCGTGATATCATATCCCCCTCGGTTAACATGCTTCATTCACGATACAAGTTGGGATCTTCTCAAGCACTTCTTCAAGGTACTCTTGTGCCCAGTCACTCTTCATACAGCACGGAAACCAATTGTGTAGTCGTATGTTCTTGCTTCACCCAAGACCAAAGCTGGAAATTCCTTTGCATAGTATCCCCTCCAATTTCCGGACGATTTCTAGATTTTCTTCAGAAATCCCACTCAGTACACTGCTACCTCGGACTAGAAAGCCCATTCTAATATTACAACATAGCACAAAAAGTCAAGTTTCCTAAAAAGCATTTCCGCTATACTAAACTCGTAAGGCAAGGAGGTGCTCGGTTGTCCTATCAAGAACATGAGAAAACGATTCAAGAAACATTAAATTATATTGAACAGCATCTGAAAGATGATTTACCGCTTCAAACTCTAGCGAAACACGCTGGTTATTCTAGGTTTCACTTTCACCGTATCTTCAAAAGAGTGATTAAGAAGTCAGTTGTGGATTATATAAGGGAACGACGGATGACCCAAGCGGCGAAGGATTTAATCCATACGGACCAAAGGGCGATTGATATCGCATTGCAGTATCGTTTTGGTTCACAGGAATCCTTCACTAGAGCCTTTAAGAAGATATATGACATGTCGCCCGCACGTTATCGGAAGTTATTAAGGAATATCATTGATGAGGAGGAAACAAATATGGCTGATCATCAGAACACACCTACTGGCTGGATTATGACGGGAGAAACACCATTTGATTATGAAACAGGTTTAGATGACAGAATTGTACACAGTGGTACGTACTCCGCTTACCTGAAATCAAAGGATGAAAAAGCACGAGGATTCGCGACATTGATGCAGCAAATTAACTCTGATCGTTACCGAGGAGAACGCCTTCAATTTTCTGCTTTTGTCAAAAGCGAAGATGTGAAAGGTTCAGCTGGTTTATGGATGAGAATTGATCATTCTTCAGGTGAAGTTCTTGCGTTTGACAATATGATGAACCGTCCCATTACAGGAACAAACGGCTGGAATCATTTTAGTGTAGTTCTAGATGTTCCAATAAAAAGTGAAGTCATTGCGTTTGGCATTTTACTACAAGGTCCAGGTCACATTTGGATGGACGAACTTAGTTTTAAAACTGTAGATGAAAGTGTGCCAGTGACAGAACAAAATACTGTGGATCATTTAGAGGATGAACCAGTGAATTTAAATTTTGAAGGCTAGCAGACTGAATTTAAGAGGAGGTTCATTGCCATGAAAAAAATTGGTGCGATTTTATTGTTCGCTATGAATTCACTCACCTTTATTTGTGGCCTTGGATTTTTATTTGGTGAAGAGGATTAAAAATGAAGATAAGACATCCATAGGACAAAAAAAATCAATTGAAAAAGATATCCCTGTCACTATCTCTTTTTTATAGACTTGGTATAATAGAAAAAATCAGAAAAATGAGAATGCGATGATAAGGAATAGTACTTGCCGAATTGTTTTCAGAAAGTTGCTGGCTGATGAGAAGCAATAACAAAAAGGCAGGGAACTCACCTTAGAGTAGCCTTAGTGAAATGAAAAGGATTGATGTAGTTAAGGTCGGCACCCCACCGTTATATGGGAAGGATATAAGATCAAACAGTCTGTATCCGAATAAGGGCATGATAATGTTTGTTTATCATGAAACAGGGGTGGTACCGCGTAAGAAGAAGTCTTTCGTCTCCAAGTTAAATCTTGGGGATGAAAGGCTTTTTTTATATTCCAATTACAGGAGGAATCGATGATGTTTAATCACAAAAAATACGAAAAGAAATACTTTTTGCCACCGAAGCTTACTTATGATTGGGTGAAGAAAGAAACATTAGAAAGTGCTCCGATATGGTGCAGTGTGGACTTACGGGATGGTAATCAAGCATTACCTATTCCTATGAACTTAAAAGAAAAATTGGAGATGTTTCAGTTACTAGTAGAGATCGGTTTTAAAGAAATTGAAATCGCATTTCCAGCTGCTTCTGATACAGAGTTTAGGTTTTTGCGGACACTGATTGATCATCATATGATTCCAGACGATGTCACGATTATGGTGATCACGCAAGCGAGAGAGCATATTATCCGCCGAACGTTCGAAGCCATTAAGGGGGTACCGAAAGCGATTGTTCATTTATATAATTCGACTTCAGAAGCGCAGCGCAGACAGGTATTTAAGAAAACAAAAGATGAAATTAAACAAATTGCCATTGATGGAGCTATTTTAGTAAAAGAACTTGCCGAAAGAACAAATAGTGATATTTATTTTCAATATAGTCCAGAAAGCTTTCCAGGAACAGAAGTTGATTATGCGTTAGATATTTGTAATAGTGTTTTAGATATTTGGAAACCGACACCAACTCATAAAGCAATCATCAATATTCCGACAACAGTTGAATATTCAATGCCTCATATCTTTGCAAGTCAGATTGAGTATATACACAAAAATCTGTCTTACCGAGACAGTGTGACATTATCTGTCCATCCTCATAATGACCGTGGCTCTGGGGTGAGTGATGCAGAATTTGGTGTTCTAGCTGGCGCAGAAAGAGTCGAAGGTACATTATTTGGTATCGGTGAACGTACAGGGAACGTAGACTTGATTACCTTGGCGATGAATATGTATTCACAAGGTTATGATCCAAAATTGAATTTCAATAACCTAGAAGCTATTCGTCAAAAATATGAAAAACTAACAAAAATCACTGTTCCTGAGAGGCAGCCCTATTCTGGGGAGATGGTTTTCACCGCATTCTCTGGGTCACATCAAGATGCGATATCTAAAGGGATGAAATATAGAAAAGAAAATAATGTTGATAAATGGGACGTTCCGTATATCCCAGTAGATCCAGTTGACTTGGGGAGGAACTATCAAACGGATGTGATTCGAATCAATAGCCAGTCTGGAAAAGGCGGCATAGGCTATATACTAGAAACAAATTATGGCATTAAACTTCCTTATCAAATGAATGAAGCCATGGGATATGCAGCGAAAAAAGTATCTGATCAGACAAATAGGGAATTGTCTATCGAAGAAATATATCATGTTTTTGAAAAGCAGTATGTTGATTTTCACCCTCATTTCCAGCTGCTTGATTATCAATTTAATAAGGGAAATAAGCAGGAAGTCACCTTAACTTTGCTGAGAGATCAGCAACAAATCGACATACAAGGAACTGGCACTGGAAGTTTAGATGCCATCAGTAATACGTTAAAAGCATATTTTCATCTCGATTATGTTTTGGAAGTCTATGAACAGAATTCTTTGGGCAAGGATTCCGAAGCAAAAGCCTGTGCACAGATTGGAATTTCATCTCAAGGAAAAATGCATTGGGGTGCGGGAATTGATAAAGATATTATAGAAGCAACAGTAAAGGCTCTGGTGGTGGCAGTAAATAAACTAGAGGTTTGGATGTAGATGGAAAAAGATAAACTTGAAAAACATGAAGTGATGCAATATTTAAGAGAATATAACGAACAAGAAATCTTTTATCAAAAATACCAACAGAAAAAGCATGACAATACATCATTGCAATTATTTTTGAAGGATTATGATAAACACAGTCTAATGCATAAACAAATATATATAGAAGAATTTTTGCTAAAAGGACAGAATGAATTTGAAAAGGAAGATACCATGTGGTTAGATCAGGAGAAAGATATCGAAGTGAGAAAGTATAGCCGTTTTATGCCCCAATTGTCGGCTATCCATGATTTCTTTGAGATGATCTATGTTCTGGAAAATGAGATGTATGTAGAAGTCGAAGGCAAAAAAATGGCTTTAAAATCAGGAGATATTGCCTTTATCCCACCTAACACAATACACAAGCCAATTGTAATGGAGAATACAATCGCCATGCAAATCATGATCCGTAAGAGTACTTTTCAAAAAGTGTTTTTTAAAATGTTAAAAGGAAATCATGTCATTTCAGAGTTCTTTTTGAATGCATTGTATATAAAAGAAAATAAAAATATTCTTATTTTCCATAGTCACTTGGATAAACATTTGCTAGACTGCTCTCTTCAATTATTTACAGAAAATTACAATCGACTCCCTAGTTACCAGTTGATTATGAATAATGTGTTTGAGATATTATTATGTCTCTTATTAAGATTCAAACCAAGCCATATGAACGTCAATCAGGTCAAACAATCTAGTGATATACGTATGATTCAAATGCTACAATATATTCAGCAATGTTGTGAGCATATTACCATCCAGGAGATGGCAGAGGAATTTAACCTTTCTCAATCTTATCTGTCAAAATATATAGCTCGTAAGCTTGGGAAATCATTTCGTGAGATTCGACAAGAAATAAGATTGGAAAAAGCCTGCGAAATGCTCACTGGTAGCCATTTACAAGTAGATCATATTGCGGCAGCCGTTGGTTATCAAAATGCAGAGCATTTCATTCGTTTATTTAAGAAAAAGTATCACCTAACACCACATCAATATCGTTTAAAAAATAGATCATGTCAAATCAATACAAATAAAAAGGAGAAATCATCATGTCAATCAAACAAGTAAAAGATTACTTTAAACAATATGATATGCATACTCGAATTCAAGAATTTTCAGTATCTAGTGCAACCGTAGACTTGGCTGCTTCTGCACTGGGCTGCGAACCTGAAAGAATCGCAAAAACCCTCTCCTTTCTAGTAAATGGACAAGCTATTTTAGTTGTGACCTCTGGCGATGCAAAAGTTGATAACAAAAAATTCAAGGAATATTTTAAAACAAAAGCTAAAATGCTTTCTCCTCATGAGGTTGTTGACTTGGTCGGTCATGAAATTGGCGGAGTATGTCCTTTTGCTACAAAGAATGGCGTTTCTATTTATTTAGATATTTCACTCAAACGTTTTGAGACAGTCTATCCAGCCTGCGGGAGCAGTAACAGTGCTATTGAACTCACAATAAAACAATTAGAAAAACACTCCGGTTATTCACAATGGATTGATGTGTGTAAGGGATGGAATGATGAATAAACACATGAAGACGGAAGGAAAAAGTGCAGTTAAAAATAAAAAAGAGCTAGAAACCCTTGATACACAAAGGTTTCTAGCTCTTTTATAACTATTCCCACTCAATCGTAGCAGGCGGCTTACTCGTAATATCATACACCACGCGGTTAATATGCTTCACTTCATTCACGATACGAGTCGAGATCTTCTCAAGTACATCCCAAGGGATTCTTGCCCAGTCACTCGTCATACCATCAATAGAAGTAACAGCACGGATGCCGATTGTGTAGTCGTATGTTCTTGCGTCACCCATAACACCTACGCTGCGGATGTCTGGGAGAACCGTGAAGTATTGCCAGATGTCGCGCTCAAGTCCGAAGTTGGCAATTTCTTCGCGTAGAATTGCATCCGATTCACGGACGATTTCTAGTTTTTCTTCTGAAATTTCACCTAGTACACGGATACCTAGTCCTGGACCTGGGAATGGCTGTCTCCAGACGATGTCATCAGGAATGCCAAGCTCTGAACCTAAGGCACGGACTTCATCCTTGAATAGCGTATTGAGTGGCTCAATCAATTCGAATTGCATGTCTTCTGGAAGACCGCCTACGTTGTGGTGAGATTTGATTGTTTGTGCCGTTGCTGTTCCGCTCTCAATGATGTCTGTGTAAAGTGTTCCTTGTGCTAAGTAGTCGATTCCTTTTAGCTTGTCCGCTTCGTCATCGAATACATAGATGAATTCGTTACCGATGATCTTACGTTTTTGCTCAGGATCAGACACACCTTTTAGCTTGTTTAAGAAACGATCTTTTGCATCTACTTTAATCACGTTCATGTTGAAACCTTCGCTAAATGTTTTCATAACCCCTTCTGCTTCGCCTTTGCGAAGAAGACCGTGGTCAACGAAAATACATGTCAGCTGATCGCCGATGGCTTTGTGGATCAATACTGCCACAACAGATGAATCGACACCGCCGCTTAGTGCGCACAATACTTGCTTGTCGCCTACTGTTTCACGGATTTTCTGCATTTCGATTTCAATGAAGTTTTCCATTGACCATTTGCCATCGCAATCACACACACCGAAGACAAAGTTTTTCAATAGGTCATTTCCGTACTCAGAGTGACGAACCTCTGGGTGGAACTGAACGCCATAGAAATTCTTCTCAGCTAAGCTCATCGCTGAGTTTGGACAATGTGCACTTGTTGCATCGACTGTAAAGCCTTCTGGTACTTCAACTACGAGGTCACCATGGCTCATCCAAACGACTTGATCCGTTGGAAGGTCTTTGAATAAAGCAGGTGTTCCGTTAATATGAATATCTGCTTTTCCATATTCACGCTGGCTTGCCGCTTCTACTTTCCCGCCTAAATAGTGAGTCATGAGCTGCATGCCGTAGCAAATGCCTAGAACCGGAATGCCTAGATCAAAAATCTTTTCATCACAGCGGAAAGATCCTTCATCATAAACACTGTTTGGTCCACCAGAAAGGATGATTCCTTTAGGCGCCATTTCTTTAATTTCTTCAGCAGTTAAAGTGTGCGGATGAAGCTCACTGTACACACCAAATTCACGAATACGGCGTGTGATCAACTGATTGTACTGACTGCCGAAATCGAGAACCAAAATCATTTCATTTACTAAATTTGTCATGGTGTCACCTCTATGTCCAATATAGTTTTTTATAAACGCACAGAAAAAATGAGAGGAGAAAACCTGCTCTCAGTGTGAATCACGCTTTTGAAGCGCCCAGACTCACATCCGAACGCTTCAATTTCATGTATTTTAGAAGGTTTTAATATTCACCTATTCTAACAACAGGAAGGTACGCGGTCAAGACTATCTCCTGTTTATTAAATTTTCCCATAACTTTGCCGACTGCTGCCAAAGCGCCGACGAATCCTCTCGCCGATAAAGCGCACGTTCATAGAGCTGCGTCAGCTCTGACATGTAATGATCTCCATCCTTCTCATCGATCAAAGAAGCGAATTCTCTTAGCGTCATACCTGGCTTTTTCTCAATTCCCCTGCGCCCTAGCTGCTTTAATAGAGCCGCATATGCATAGAAGAATGCTTCATCCTCTGGCAGACGTTTCACCTTTCTTACAATAAAGAATGGCAGCCATCTTGTTCTGAATCGATAAAGCATCCAGCTGATGAATCCAAGCAGGACAATAGCTCCTGCCGCATAACCTGCAATTGAACCAGCATGTACCATATTTGGCTTTGCCTTCGCTGTTTGTTCCTTTGGTTGTGCCGGCTGCTCTGTCTCCTGCTGCTGCGGCTGGTCTTGCTGCTTTTCTTCACTTGCATCAGAACTAGACTGATTTTCTTCTTCCTTTTGATCATCCGTTTGATCACTTGAAACGGATTCATTTGTAAATGTCTCTGGGTTTGTAAATCCTTTTGTCGGTTCAAAGGTGACCCAGCCTCTGTTTGGAAAATAAACCTCTACCCATGAATGCGCATTGTTATTGGTTACTTCATACACATTGTTTCCATCCATTTGTGTTTCATATAACTGACCAGACGTATATCCCTTCACCCATCTCGCCGGAATCCCGATCGATCGAAGCATCACGATCATAGAGGTTGAAAAATTATCACAGTAGCCAATCATCGTATCAAATAAAAATTGATCCACATAATCTTCATTACGACCAGGCACAGCGACATTTTGCGTTTCATATGAAAACTTCGCAGATCCTAAATAATCCTCGATCGCTTTCGCTTTATCATACATATTATCCTTCGTTTCCGTTAAGCTGTTTGCCAAAGTTTTCACACGCTCTGGGAGTGAGGATGGAAGCTGCAAGTATTCACGGCCAACCTGCTGATTCACCTGCTTTTTTGTCGGTACTTTGATTCTCTGCAAATCCTCTAGGATAAATGTAGGAGATAAAAAGCTGACTTGATAGTTCCCTAAATTTTTGGGTGGGTTTTGCATAGACGGGACAATTTTCTCCGTTTTGCCTATGATTTGCAGCGGAATGTTTTCCATTGGTGTCAGCATGATCGTTCCAATAGGATACACAGCATGATTAAATCGATAATCCGATTCTATATCGATTCTTGTTTCATGCTCCTCTGTTTTCACTCGCTCAGTAAACCACCGATGCGGCACAGTGTCCTCCTTTAGCCGAGTAGGCTTCGTATCATTTGATGCATCCTCCCAGCCCTTTCCTGTGTAAATACTTTTTGTTTCTACACGAAAGTAAGACGGCTCCTTTCCGCTCCATTTAAAGACAGGTGTGCGGTCCTCACTAAACGGTCCGCCAAGCGCCGAATCATCTGCACTATATCCCACTTTATTCTGCCCGGCTGTTCCATCTTGATTCGTGACCGCCTTAAAAAACGGGACAGGATCGGGCCATTTTGGATCTGACTTCGGCAAAGAAGCGCCGAGTGTCGCTGATAGAAGGACAAGCGCCAGCATGGGGAAAAACCATTTTAGACGTGCTTTCTGTGACACCCGAACGCCCTCAGCTGAACGCAGTCGATCGAAATACAGCAATCCAAGCAAACAAAAGCCAAATACCATAATACGAACGATCGCAAAGGTCGCATCATATGGCGTAAACGTATCAAGAATTGTGACATACACAATCGTCATGAGTAAAAAGAAAAAGATACGCTGCTGATAGACCACCCAATAATGAAGCAAGTAGACAAGCAGCCACAGCAAAATATAAAACAACAATGTGCGGAAAGACGGATACATGTCACTCCACATGCCCATGCTCATTAATGTGATATTATCCTTAATATCAGCAAACAAAGCAGACGGATAGCCTGGCGCTGATTGATAAAAGATCAAATATAAGGCGAGTAAAATCAGTCCAGCACAAATAGGAAAGGTCACATACCACTTCAGACGAAAGAACGTAAACAAACACGTAAGCCCGATAAAAATGATGAAATAAGACGTATGGCTCGTCTCTGTAAAATCTTGAAGTGGACGAAGCCACTCCCATAGCAGCAGAAAAGCTACAGCATAATAGATGAACAATTCAAAACGGCTTTGCCGCAGATGCGTATGCAGCATAAATGTTTGTCACCTCACAGTTCTTTCGTGCAGCCGGTCTTCAAATAAAAGGGTGATGCGTATTCCATAGGCCTTGAGCCGGTCTGCAAGCTGTTTTTCTTTTGTCGTCAAACGGTCAACGGCTTTCTTCACTAAAAGCACGGTGATGTTCTTTCTATTTCGATTTCCGAAGAGACTTGCCGCAAGCTCCTCCTGCAGCTGACCTGTGACGACATATTTTCCTGAATGCTGATACTCACTCGCTGCTAACGGTTTATATTCTAGTGCACGGGAAGGCTGATGCTGCACTCTTGTTAAATAATAAAGCATGTCCTGTAAATGAAGTTCTCCTTGATCGACCCGAAAGGCATACTGATCTCCCAGAGGGACAAGACCTGACGGCACTCCTTTTTTCACAGCCGTTTGAAGAACAGATGCTGTAATAGAGACAACTGTTTCATAAACAGCTTGATCAGTAAAATCAGCAAACACGACAAGGTCCTTTGCTTGATTCTGTTCAAATTCCTTCGTCATCAGCTGGCCTCTTCTGGCCGTCGTCTTCCAATCCACCCAAGCAAACCGGTCTCCTTGTTGGTATTCTCGTACGCCTGTTGTCACATGAGTCGGTTCATTTAACCACGAGTGAACCGCTTTGCCTCCATTTTCACTCAGTGACTCAGCAGGCTCTACAGGGATATCCAGCACTTTTGGGTAGACAAGCAGCTTTTTCTCTAGCGGAATGATGATTTCTTTTTCAACAAACCCAAACATATCACCCGTTTTGATTCTAACTGCTGTTAAATGATGCTCTCCCCGCGGAATATCGTTCAATTGATAAGTAAATCGCCATGTTTTCCGAAACCAAGGAAACAGCATTTGCTTCATTTCAATCTGTTCCTGTAAATGAAAGGTGTCTGGCGGAGCATCCTCTATCATGACGTAAACGTACGGAAATGGATGTGTCCGCTTGATTTCAATGTCAACGGACAGCACATCCCCCGCCTTCAAACGGGTTTGCTGTAATGTTCTCTTGGCTGTCGCGCGAAGCGGTACGAGAGCAAACAGCAATGCATACAAAGCATATGGTAAAAATGCATAAAAAAGGAACCAGCTCACAAACCCTCCCTGAAACATGGCATAACAAAAGGCTGCCGCAGTGAGAATGATGAGCATCATCACCCGTAACCATAATGAAACTGCTAAACGATGACGCGACTTCATTGAGTCATCGACTTTTGAACTGGCACGCCAATTTGCTCAAGCATTTGTCGCAGCAGTGTCTCCGCCTTCTTCCCTTCATATGTCGCTTCTGATGTCAAAATCATACGATGCGGTAATGTATAAGGCACCAAATACTGTACATCATCAGGAATCACATAATCGCGCTGATTCAAAAGCGCATACGCCTGTGCCGCTTTCATCAAGGCGATCGATCCCCTTGGACTGACACCTAGATAAACAGATGGGTGTTTACGCGTCGCTTGAGCAATTTCAACAATATATTCTTTAATGGATGCATCCACATGAATGGTTTGAACAGCCTGTTGCAACGCATGGATATGTTCCTTTGTCATGACAGCTTGGAGCGTATCAATCGGGGATTGCTTCTCCTGCAAGTTGAGCACCTCCAGCTCCTCGAGCATGGTCGGATATCCCATCTGCAGCTTGAATAAAAACCGGTCCATTTGCGCTTCTGGCAGCGGATAAGTTCCTTCATATTCAACTGGATTTTGCGTCGCCATGACGAAAAATGGATCCGCAAGCGGCATCGTTTCCCCGTCCACAGTGACACTGCCTTCCTCCATCGCTTCAAGTAAAGCTGATTGTGTTTTAGGAGAGGTCCGGTTGATCTCATCAGCTAAAATAATCTGCCCCATGATCGGTCCTTGCCTAAATTCAAATTCATTCGTCTTTTTATTGTAAATCGACACGCCTGTTACATCTGAAGGCAAAAGGTCAGGAGTGAATTGGATTCTCTTAAACTCACAACCAATGGATTTTGCCAAAGCACGAACCATCATCGTCTTCCCTACACCAGGCACATCCTCTAGCAGCACATGCCCCTTCGCCAAAATCGCAACAAGGCTTAATATCGCAATGTCTTTTTTCCCAACCATGACTTTATTGATGTTATCTACGATTTTTTGTAAATCTGAATGCATCGGTTCTTCAAATGCCATCCTGATCCTCCTATCACGTTTCTGTCAAATTTCATATAGTCTAACTTTACCATACAACACGCATTTGCATATAACATCAGCACGTATAAAAAAGAAGCCTTCTCACGATGGAAAAGACTTCTTCTCTTCTTTCGGCTCACTTGCTGGCTCCATATGAACATGAGAGTGTAAAATATCATGCTCCTGTTTCATTCTGCGTTCAATTTCATCTGCAATATCATGGCTTTCTGCAATGTTCAAGTTGGGCTCGACCTCAACCACTACATCCACATGGACTGTACTTCCAAGATAACGCGCTTTAATATCCTTTAAATCGCCCACTCCTGGTGTTGCTTCAATGGTCTCTTTATATTTAGACATATCTTTGATATGAAAACCGTCTGTTAACGAATGAGAGGCATCTCTGAAAATTTCCCACGCAGTTTTACAAATAATTAAGCCAATGACAAACGCTGCAAGCGTATCAATCCATGCCAGCTGAAATTGAGAAGCGATAATTCCTACAAATGTTCCAATACTCACATACGCATCTGATTTATTATCAGCAGCTGCCGCATGAAGTGCCTGGCTATTGATCCGTTTGGACAGATTGCGGTTATAAATATACACACCGTACATCACAACAGCACTTCCTGCTGCCGTCCAAGCCGCGATCATATCCGGCGTTTGATGCTCAGATGAGAAGAGCGACTTCCCTGCACTCAGCAAAACCTGAAGCCCAACAAGCATCATGATAAAGGAAGCCACTAGAGACGCAATATTTTCCGCTCTAAAATGACCGTATGGATGATCTTCATCAGGCGGCTTTTGAGAAATACGCAGCCCAATCAACACAGCAAGGGATGCAATAATATCCGTCGTGTTATTCAATCCATCTGCCGAAAGAGCCTCTGAATGAAACACGTACCCAATAATGAGCTTGACCGCAGATAAGATCACATAGGCAATGATGCTGACCCAAGCACCCGTTTCACCTTGTCTTAATTCGTTATAGCGCTCCATGTCGAACCGCGCCTCCTCACACATCACTTTTCTATTATTTATCTTACAAAGCAAAGCCCGTGTGGGTCTACAGCAACATGATTCGCTTATGTCAGCAAAATAGGATAAATAGAAATGTGTTGACCTAAGTAAACTTATTTTTACAAGGTCAAACGACCTCAAGACCTACTCCTATCAACCTTTTTCCAATTCTCTTCGAAATGGACATATCGTCAAATCTCTCTCCTTGGGGAAATTATCAGAATAATTTTATTTTGTGACACAACTTCCCCACCCCCTTTTTTATGTTATTTTAAGAATCATCCGAAGGAAAAGAGGGAACATAATCTCTCAAATCCTTTATACTTTTTAACATCATGTTAAGAGGTTTGAAATGTCAGTTTGATAACCTGTCCAATGCTGAATGACAATTCAGTGTGATAAAATTTAAAATATTCTAAAAACAAATTCTCTATTCATGAGAAATGTTTGGAGGTAAAGAAATGTCCAACATGACAAACGGTCTTCAAAAAAACCTTAAAACAAGACATATTTCGATGATCTCCATTGCTGGGGTCATTGGGGCAGGGCTATTTGTTGGTAGCGGCGCTGTCATTCATTCTGCAGGGCCTGGATCCATTCTTTCCTATTCTTTTGCCGGACTTCTGGTGATCTTTATTATGAGAATGCTCGGAGAAATGGCATGTGCCTATCCGACAAGCGGTTCTTTCTCACAATATGCGAGCGATGCTATCGGTCCATGGGCCGGTTTTACAATCGGCTGGCTTTACTGGTTCTTCTGGGTGATCGTCATCGCCATTGAAGCCATTGCTGGTGCTGCCATTATTCAATATTGGTATGGAGATGCACCTGTTTGGCTCACAAGTCTTATCCTCACAATCCTCTTAACATTAACAAATATCTTTTCTGTTAAATCTTTTGGCGAATTTGAATATTGGTTTTCATTGATTAAAGTCGTCAGCATCATTCTCTTTCTACTCATTGGTTTTGCATTTATCTTTGGTTTTGGCGGTCATCATACTTCAGGACTTGCCAATCTAACAGGGAACGGCGGTTTCCTTCCAAATGGATTCAGCTCTGTGTTACTCGGAATCGTTGTCGTCATCTTTTCCTTCATGGGAACGGAGATTGTGGCCATAGCGGCTGGTGAATCAGCAGACCCAGTCAAATCTGTGACGACAGCCACACGCTCTGTTGTATGGCGTATTATCGTATTCTATGTCGGATCAATTGCTGTCGTTGTCACCTTACTTCCGTGGAATTCCGCAAGTATTTTAACAAGCCCGTTCGTTGCGGTATTAGAATACATCGGTGTTCCATCAGCCGCTCAAGTCATGAACGTTATTGTCTTAACAGCTGTTCTATCTTGTTTAAACTCCGGATTGTACACAACGTCCAGAATGCTTTATTCATTAGCAGAAAGAGGCGAAGCGCCGAAACGCTTTATGAAAATCAGCAAACGTGGTGTTCCTGTAGCGGCTACAGTCGCAGGTACCTTCTTTTCCTACATTGCTGTCATGATGAACTATTTTTATCCTGAAACCATCTTTTTGTTCTTAGTCAATGCATCTGGAGCCATTGCCCTTCTTGTCTACTTGGTCATCGCCGTTTCACAATTAAGAATGCGCCGTAAAATCGAAAAAGAAAATCCAGAACAGCTCAAAATCAAAATGTGGCTGTTCCCATACCTCACGTACTTTACCATTTTGGTCATTTGCGCCATCTTGGCATCGATGCTGTTTATCGAATCCATGCGGCCACAGCTCATTTTGACGAGTATCATTACCTTTAGCGTACTGGCTGCTTATTTTATCTTTAAACCGAATAAAAAAGTGCCTGCAAATGCGGCGCTTGAAAATAAACACCCTTAATTTATCCCGCTGAAAAGCGGGTTTTTTTATTTTATTCACCTATTTGGATGTCCGCACTTATACTGTATCAAATTGTATTTAAGTGAGGATTAGTCAACATGAACCTAGAAAAATTCGTTGACGAGCTTCCAATTCCAAAAGTCGCGGAGCCCGTCAAAAAGAACCCAAGACAAACGTATTATGAAATTGCTATGGAGGAGGTATTCTTAAAAGTTCATAGAGACCTGCCCCCAACCAAGCTATGGACCTATAATGGCAGTTTGCCTGGTCCAACCATTAAAGCCAATCGAAATGAAAAGGTCAAAGTGAAATGGATGAACAAATTGCCATTGAAACATTTCCTCCCTGTCGATCACACCATTCATCCTGGGCATCACGATGAACCAGAGGTCAAAACAGTCGTTCATCTGCATGGCGGTGTCACACCAGCAAGCAGTGACGGCTATCCAGAAGCCTGGTTTTCACGGGACTTTGAAGCAACCGGCCCCTTCTTTGAAAGAGAGACTTACGTATACCCAAATCATCAGCAAGCCTGCACATTGTGGTATCACGATCATGCGATGGCATTGACACGACTAAATGTGTACGCCGGTTTAGCTGGGTTTTATTTAATCTCAGATGCATTTGAAAAGTCCTTAGAGCTTCCGAAAGATGACTATGACATTCCTTTAATGATTATGGACCGTACATTTCAGGAGGATGGCTCACTGTTTTATCCTAGCAGACCAAACAACACGCCAGAAGACAGTGACATACCAGATCCATCCATCGTGCCCTTTTTTTGTGGAGAAACAATCTTAGTCAATGGAAAAGTATGGCCGTATTTAGAAGTAGAGCCGCGAAAATACCGTTTTCGTATTTTAAATGCGTCCAATACTAGAACTTATGAGCTGCATCTAGATAACGACGCTACAATCATGCAAATTGGTTCCGATGGGGGCTTTTTGCCAAGACCCGTTCGCCATCAATCATTTAGCATCGCGCCTGCTGAACGTTTCGATGTCATCATCGACTTTTCAGCTTACGAAAACAAAACGATCACTCTCAAAAATACAGCCGGCTGCGGACAGGATGTGAATCCTGAAACAGATGCGAACATTATGCAATTCAAAGTCACACGTCCGCTAAAAGGAAGGGTACCTAAGACATTACGTCCGATTTTCAAACCGCTGCCACCGCTTCGGCCAAGTCGAGCTGATAGAGAGCGTACACTCACACTTACCGGCACACAGGATAAATACGGCCGCCCAATCCTATTGCTCGATAACAACTTTTGGAATGACCCTGTCACGGAAAATCCTCGTCTTGGCAGTCTAGAGGTTTGGTCCATCGTCAATCCAACCAGGGGTACACACCCTATTCATTTGCATCTTGTTCAATTTAGGGTATTAGACAGAAGGCCGTTTGATACAGAAGTCTATCAATCGACAGGAGAAATCGTGTATACAGGGCCAAACGAAGCGCCTCCTTTACATGAACAAGGCTACAAGGACACCATTCAGGCGCATGCAGGTGAAGTCATTCGGATCGTTGCTCGATTTGTTCCATATACCGGCCGATATGTGTGGCATTGTCATATTTTAGAGCATGAAGATTATGACATGATGAGGCCGATGGATATCATTCATTAAAAATGAAACCATTCTTCCGCTAAATGCGTAGAACTTTTATGAAATTGCTGATTACAAAGGGCTAACGGACATCTATTCATTAGCCCTTTTATGATCCATTTCAAAATGGAAAAATAAATCGCATAAATCATTCCTTTGAGAAGCATTACACACTTAAAAAGTTGACGCAGCAAACCGATAATACTACTATATACCCATTACATCTATCAAAAGGCACATAAGCCATAATGAACGAACAAATGGAAAATTGCGATAACAAACGGAGGAGTTCAATTTGAATGAAGAAAAAGAAACTTGCCAGGTCAAACAAGAAACAGCGGCAGGTAACAGAGAGAAGCTTTCAATTCATGAGAACGAGAGCATTCGGTCAAACATTGAACAACTAACCATTGAACTCAGTGAACAAAAAGAATTTAACCACTTCATATTAGATGAAAAACAAAAGGCCATCAGCACATTATCTTCCCTCATCACAAAAGGCGATTGTGATGAAGACTTAAAGACTCATTTTGAACAAGCATTACATATTGGACTTTCTGTCATAGAGATTATGGAGATTATTAAACACTGTACAAAGGTTGCTGGCTTCCCTCACTCCATTAATGCCCTGTTTATCTTTCAAAACTTATTAGATGAAAACAAATAAAACAGAGAAAACGAGATGTCATCAGTCCTCTCGTTTTTTTATGTTCACTCATATTACTCTTTTTCTTTTTCTCTGTCACATAAGCAAAATATGAAAATAGCACTCGTATCACTGTTTAAAAGCTGATTTTCTTCCTATAAACTCACCATTTCTCCAGCATTTCAAGTGACAAAATAAAAAAACGTCCAGTTATATAAATAACTGAACGTTTCCTTTATCGATTGACAGTGAAATTGTTAATGATTCCGCCATCCTTCTCCCAAGCGGCTTCCACTGTTTTCTTCTTCATATTGTATTCAAAGATCGTTCTTACCTTCGCTTTTCGTCCAGTGTCATCCTTTAATTCTTTTGCGTTTTTTGCAACACCTAAGAAATAAACAGACGACCCGTCCGTAGAAAATTGCGGCTGTGCAGCACTTAAAATATGAACATCCTGACTGTTTTTAACGAGTGTCATCGTTTTTCCTGTTTCTACATCAAGCATCTTAATAGAGGATGTTTCTTTTTCTTTACGAACCTTTACTTCTGTATAAATCAATTTCTTATGATCTGGAGAAAATGAAATATCATTGATCATTTGTGAGATGCGTGCAATGCGTTTCCCCTTCTCACCTGTTTGAAGGGTGATCTTCATGGTTGTTGGTTCAGGATCTCTGCCCTTTTCATTCGCTTCATCGGTTTTTTGATAATCTTCTTTTAAAGAATAATGCTGGATCGCCAAATCATTTGAAGTCGGATCATATGCAAAAGAACTCACCGTATCGTCCTTGCTTTTTTCTGGATACAGCTCCTTCATTTTGTGTGTTTTCAAATCAAAAGATGCGACATAAAATTGCTCTCCAGAATCCTTGTTATACCTAAGAAATAACTTCTTCCCATCACCAGACAGCCTCATACTGTCGATGGAATCATCACTCGTAAACAGTGTTTTTTCTTCTTCAGATTTCACCTTTAATTCCCGAATACTCACCTTTTGCGTATCTTCATCTGTATACGTGTAATATAAAATCTGTTTCGTAGAATCATAAGCAATCGAAGGATATGCTGTCAGTTTCTCCGTATGAAGTGCCCGATCATGCAAGTAATAAGTATTGTTTAACTTTTGATCTGTAAATGAAACGAGCAATTCGTCTTTTGCATCTTGGTTTGTTTTGACTTCCCCTGCATGTTTTGCCTCTTGCCCCGGCTTCATCATGAAGAAAATAACTGCCGCAATCACTGCGACGCCAATGACTGTGATGATCCACCATGTTGATTTTTTCATTGCCTTTCAGACCCTCTCTACAAGAAAAGAAGCCAGAAAATGAACTTTTCCCGCTTCTTTGCATGCCTATGTATTAATAAGTGTAATGCCCTTTTACGACACCTTTACTTGTTTTATACCCAAGTGCTTTGAATGCTTTTGGACTTACGTCTAGTACAGCATTTGGCATTCTGCCTACATCATATTTATATACTGTAATCACTTTATGTGGTTTCGCTTTTGTTGTCACTCTTAGTTTTGTACCTTTTTTCGGTACGTCAAAGCCCATTTTAGTTGCTGCATCCCAATGACCGAGTTTTTTTCCATCTGCGCCTTTTTTGCCGACACCATTATACCAAGTAATATTGCCGCTTACTTTTTTTGCACTTGCTCCATGTGAGAAACTGAATGCTAAAAATAAACTAGCTACTGTTACGATTGTCGTGATAAGCTTTTTATTCATTAAGAAATCCTCCGTTTTTGGTTTCTGCACTTATTATACATGAAGATGAACCCAGTTATTTTACAGACACATTACAATTCAAATACAAGTTGACCACTTTATGACCGATTAAGTTCATAAATACTGCCAAAATCAGCTAGAACATTGTAAGCAGCTCCCCTCTTTCATTTTATATAATGAAGGTGAATCAAATTTAAGGGGGAATTTTCATGAAAAAGTGGTTCACTGTTTTGATTGTAAGCTTGGCCTTCGTATTGATGTTTTCAAGCCTTCCTGCCTCAGCTGCTAGTCCTCGTCACGGCGCCATTGTGACACAAACGGATGAAGCCAAATGGTCAGGTATCTCTGCCGATATTGTCCTGCCGAAAACAGCCACCATTAAAAATGGCTATGCGGACTGGTATCTCGGTCTCGGCTCTGCCGTTGTAGAGAGCGGTATTTCAAAAACGTCTTCTGGCTATAAGGTCTTTCTAGGCAGCGGCTCACAAGGCGGCAGTAAATACTGGAACAGCGAATACGATTCAAGTATTAAAGATGGCGCACGCGTCAACTTAAAGCTCATCAACAACGGTGATGGTACAGTGTCACTATACGTCAATGGAAAACTGCGCTATAAGCAGCCTGTTTACAACCCTAGCCGTCTGAAAAACCTTGATGTTGTCAAAATGGTACACGGCGTACAGGATAATGGAACAAACAGCTATTCACAAGCAAGCTTCTCAAATGTACAGCTTCGAGCAAATACATCAGGAAGTGTCTATAAAAAATGGGATGGGTCAATCAAATCATCGCTTTTACGTAAAAATTTAGAATCTGGTGCTGCCACTCCTAAATTCACCGTTATTTCTTCTATTCCATTAAGTACAAGCCTTTCAGCACAATAAGAAATAAAGCACCCGATAGAGGGTGCTTTTTATTGTTCACAGCTTATCAACACTTCTCTTTTAATCAAAACAAGGATTCGTGGTAACATAAGCATACATACTTCGAAGAAAAAAAGGAGATCGAACGTGAAAAAAAGTCTACTTGTTTTCATGAGTCTAGCTGTAATTCTCTGCATTCTAGCAGCTTGCTCAAATACGACGAAAGAACAAAAAACAGAAACGAAGGCACTTCCAACAATTAATGAACGCATTCAAAAGGAAACGAAAGAAGTGATGGAGCAGTCTAAGCTCATCAAAGACACTGACATCACCGTTGATCAAAAGAAAAAAATCATTTCTTTAAACGTAACAGCTTCCTCTGATACCAATAGTGATTACGCTGAAGTCATTGGTTTAAACTTTGCAAAAACGCTGGCCATTGGAGCATCAACTGAAAAAGAAAACAATCTTCATAAACCAGAAAACGACAGCCTCGGCGCTCTCTATTCCTTTTATGACCTAAACATCACCGTGAAACAAGAAAACGGCAAGGTGCTGGCAAAGGGAACGAAAAAAACAAATGAAACAAAAATTACTTGGGAAAGAGCCCAATAACTGGACAAGAAAATCCTTTATGGATTTTCTTCTTTTTTTTAACAAAACTATTAACATTATGAAAGAAATGCCGATTAGTAAGATTGTGTTGGTTCTTAAGTACCAATAATTCTTATTTACATATCGGAGGAAAGTATTATGAAAAGAACGACAGAATTTGTTTTAGGTTTAATTGGAGGTATTTTTGGATTTTTCGGCGCAATGTTCGCTCTTGCTTTCGGAGGAATCGATGCAGCATTTAGCGATTCAGGCACCAGTGAAATTACAGGATTAGGCTGGGCAGCAATGCTTTTCTCTATTCTTGCCATTGTCTCATCTGTCATTGTAAAGAAAAAAGCAAAGCTTGGTGGAATTCTATTATTAGTATCTGCTGTAGGTGGCATTATTTCTATTTCTATGTTCTTCATCCTTCCAGCTGTATTAATCATCATTGCAGGCTGCATGGGCGTGTTTAGAAAAGAGCCTGTCGTCAATAACACAACTGCATAAAAATAGAGAATAAAGCTTGTAGAGATTGCTCTACAAGCCTTTTCTCTCTACTTTTTGTAATTCATATTGAATGGCATCAACTAACTCTATTATGTTTTCATCTGTCCAAAGATCCAACATAAATAGAATGTCATTCATCATGTGTGACAAATCTTCCCGGCTCATCAATTCTTCTTTGTAAGCAGGGACAACAAAGAAATAGAGCAGATCAGCCAATTCAAGAGCGACACGTACATCTTTTTCATCCATGATGGCTTTATGCAAAGAGTGGATGAGCCATTTGAGGTCTTCATGATTTTCAATAGGAACATACATCAATTGGTGTATTTCATCGGTATCCCTCCCCCTTAGAATCCTCTCAGCAGATTCCTTTGAAAGAGCCCCAACTGTATTTGAGGATATATTCAGAAACAAGAATTCATGTTGATCCTCTCTATTAACCGTCTTGATTGACGAACCATCCATCTCAATCACTCCCAATCCCTTATAATAATTCTATTATAAGGAAATTCAAGTTCGATTTAAGTCACAAGAAGTGGATTTTATGTAATTTTAAGCTAACCGGTTTATAAAAAAACACTCTAAAACAATTATTTTCTATTTTTATCATTTTTTGTTGATTTTAAAGTACTTTTATCCTATTATAATAGTCATAGTCAATGTGTAAGCACAAGATGCTTATATAAATTAAACAAAAGGGGACTTTCATTTTGAAGAAATTCTATGCTTTATTTTTAGCTTTAGGGCTAACATTTACACTGGCTGCTTGCGGCTCAACAGAAGATGTGTCTACAGGTGCATCTAAAGAAAAAGAGTCTACAAGCACAAAAACACAATCAAAAAACAAAAAAGATGATGGTTCAAAGAAAATAAATGCGAGCAAACACAAAACAACTGCTCAAGGAATGAAAGTAAACCTTGGTGAAATTAAAATTATGAAGGATAGAATCAATGTTGGAATGAATATCGAAAATACGACAGATAAAGTTCTAAACTTCTATCCAGATCAAGGTAAAGCTGTAGCGGGAAGCATGCAATTAGATGCGAATATGTTTATGACTGATGGTGATATCGGTGGCGAAGTAGAAGGTGGCGTTAAACAGGATGGTGTTATTCAATTCTTAGCTCCTGAAGGCAAAGAGATCAACATTAAAAACATCAAAGAATTAAAGCTGAAATTTGGAAATGTCACAACTGACGATTACATGAATAGTAAAGACGTGACATTCACAGTTAAAGTAAAATAAACTTTCACTAATGCCCTTGAATGATGAGGGCTTTTTTTATTTTAGAGCAGCTTCTGTGAAGAGGGTATGCTTTATGCATACGGTCCTTCAAAAATCACGATCGCCTTTTAAAACTCTGAAATGCTTTCCACTTAACAATAAAAAACCCCTACTCCTATTTGAAAGTGGGGGTTAACTCTTTCATTATTTATCACGCTTCTTCGATCCAAACAATCCAAACACGACGGCCAGTGCAACAATAATCGCCACCCACGTCGTCAAGCCCATACGATCACCGCTTTTCTCTTTAAATTACCCATTCTCTTCATATCGGGTAAAGACCCATGAAAACACTGTCACTTATTTTAACGATTGAAAAGCAGTAAAGGTTTCAATTCATCATCACCTGGTACTTTTTATTGCATATGACCAAAATCATGAAGACATATCAAAACCCCTATATTTCAAGGGGTTTTCGAGGGGTTACATCATTCCACCCATAATTCCACTACTTTGTAACATGAATAGTGGAGGTTATCATGTGCTAACTTACCCGGATATTGAGCGTTTTTTATGATTGAAAAGGTCACTTACTGATTTTAAAAATTTCCTTCAAATATGTTTGCATATTTGGGTTTGTTGCATATACATAACAACCGTTTATTCCACGAGACATCAATACATAATAAATACGTTTGATATAGGCCTTTAATTCTTCATTATTTAAGTCAGTACCTTTGATTGGAAGACCGTTTCGATCCCTATACTTTTCCGGATTGACTATAATTTTTGCTTTGTTTAAATCATAGCCCCCATCTTCTTCGCCAGCATAATCGCAATCAATTTCCTCCCCCAAAATAACTCCAACATAATTCAGATCTGCACCTTGGGTTGTATGAATACAACCTATCTCCTCTACGCTATTTTCTTGATTAATCCAACCTTTTGTTTTGGAATTCCATTTAAATCCTTCACCTGTAGTAGGATCTGTAATATCATGTAGATTCTTATTCTTCTGTGTAGCCCATTCCCAAGAGTAACCTGCAACAACACGACACAGTTCATGTTCATTATTCAGTTTCTTTACTGCTGCGTACAATTCTGAAATGGAGTCCATTATCTTAAAGTCATAGCCCTTCAGCAGCCCTTTTTCATAAACAGCGACATCATTAGCAATCTGTAGATATTTACGCAACCATGCTAAATATTGATCTCCAGACTTCAAACGAAACTGTTTACGTAAAATATAATTTTTATAATCAGCTGTCATTTGTTTAAAGCGAGCGGTATCTATATCCGCTGGTCGAATAGTTTGATACTGATCATACACAACCGTTAAATGATATGAATAGTCTGAAATCAATTCTAACTCCGTTTTATGACCATCAGCAGTGATCAAATGTTTCAAATCTCGAGCTTGCTTACCGAAATATTGCTTTAGACGATGCGCTTCATCTACAAAAACATATTTATATTTATCATCTTTACCTTTTGCCTTTTTAATAAATTGTGAAGGCGATAGTACGGTAATACCATGCAAACCAACTTTTCGAATTAAGTCTTTATATAAACCTAATGAATGGTTTTGAGGAATCACAAGTGCCACATCTTCACGATCTAGATCTTCACGATCCTTACCAGTTGTTTGGTCATAAATGAGTGCATATAAAATATTCGTCAATACTATTGTTTTACCTGTGCCTGGATCTCCGGTAATCAGATGTCGACTTTCTGATGTAGTAAGCATTGCTTCTATGATGTCTTGGCAGACTTCAATTTGATTAGCTGAGAGCACCTTAAAGGGTGAGTATTTATAGATAAATTTATTATGAATTTCCTTTAGCTGTTCACTAGCAATTCCTTCTTGAATAAGCTTATCCCAAATTTTCACGAACATGTTATTTACATCTTCAATGCCGTTGTAAGAATGAATATTCTGCCCTTTAATTTTGTTAAGTAGATTAAACTTACCATCAGCTAATAAATAATCGATTAAAAGAGTTTCGATGTGTTTAATTGAGCTTTCGTTAAACAGTTCACTTTTAATAATAATGATCTCAGTAAATGTTTTACTAATATCTTTTAAATGTGCAGAAAAGCGACCGTATATGTCTGTAGACTTTCCTACATATAGATTTTTCTTATCACGTTGAATATAAACCACTGGCACAGTATCTATATCAAAGTCTTTAAAATCAATTTGTTCAAATTCCTTGCGTGATTTCTTAACCACTTCAAATGAAGATAATTTTGTCGGGAATAACATCAGGATCAACGCCTCACTTTCATAAATAACTTCTTGAATAACATTGCTGCGTACTCTGTTTAAAAATGTAACAAATCTCTCCTACAGTTCGTTATACTTTGTTTTTCTCCCGAAGGATTTTTCCACTGGATATTTTTTCGCATTCATTTTTAATTTCGAATGAACTGCATCTTCTAAATCAATATCCAACCTGTCACATAGGAGGAGCAAATATATCATGACATCAGCAACTTCTTCTCTGATTTCCTCGATTTTAGTTTCAGTTGCTTCTACGCTGGACTTCCATTGGAAATTTTCAAGTAATTCTGCTGCTTCTAGGTTTAAGGAAATTACTAAATCCTTTGCATTGTGAAACTTCCCCCAATCTCTCTCATTCCGAAAATGCAATACAGCTTTTTTCAAATTTTCCATTATTATAAACTCCTCTCCGCCTATACTTAGTTCCCGATACCATACATTTTACGTAGTTCTTTAAAACCTATCTCAATACCTATTGCCTCTAATTTCTCACGTCGTTCATAAAATAGCTTTCTTAGTATGTTCTCTTTTTCTTCATCTGTACCATGATGAATCTGACGATGACACGTAGGGCATAAGGCTAAAAGTTGCGATTCCCTATCCAAATTTACATCAAACTCTCCCTGATACTTCATTGGCACTAGATGATGCATTTCCAAATATCTTTTCCCAGTAACTTTCGAAGTAAATGAAGTATGCGAATCATCGAAGGCACACTTATATTCGGATAAACGAAGCGCTCTTGCTGCAACTTGAGCATCTCTTGGCCAACGTTCCTTTCTTGATTTATCAAAAACAGGATTTGGTTTTGGCAAAGGAATATCCTCAGTCTCCAATTCTGCCATTGAATTCTTTTCTGCTTCCTTTACCTTTTTATCAAGGGTTGACTGCACACTATCTTGAAAATCCTCTTCTTGATATTGGTCCTCTTCTAAATAGTGACCATCATCACTTAACAACAAATAGTCATTAAATTGATCTACAGATCTTTCCCCCATCATATATTCAATTTCTTTGTAAGAAGTCAGCAATTCTTTAAGGTCACTGATAAGTTCCTTTGAACTAGGCAAATTATTTGCACTATATAGACGCCCGAAAATATGGCCATTTTCGTAACCTTGCGCTAGGTCCCCTCGTCCTCCTAAAGTAATTGCTGTTGCAGTCATATTAACTGGTGCAATATTTAATTTTTTCTTAATGATATTTGCAGTCGACCGTATTTTTTCACGACCCCATTTAGTACCATACTTGTTCTTAAAATAAGTCCATCCTTGGTTCAAGGATATATATACACCGCTCATATCTGCTTTGAACAAGTAAACAATGTAATAACCTCTTTTAGCTGTTGAGGTGATATCTCTAATAAATATTGAAATCCATGGTATTTCCGCCCATTGTCCTTGTCCAACTGAACCCACTATAAAGAATTGATTTTCATCTAATTCTGCCTCGTTAGCAATCGTGTTCTTAATGATATTCCGTACATGGTTACCCATTTCATGATTCTTGAACGATTCAGATCTTGCTTCTTGGTAATTATCGAGTATATATTTTAGTGCCTCACGCATGCTTAGCTCACTTTCTCTTTGATAGGTGTTTTTTTCTGTATCTTCCAATGAGCGATTAAGCATTGTATCAATTGATACTCCAAAATAGTCAGCTACCTTCACCAGAAATTCACTGTCTATTTTCTGATCTCCACTTTCCATCTTTGAAAGAGATGTAAAAGGAACAGCTAAATCTCCAGCCAATTCTCTCAACGTTAGCCCTTTTGATTCTCTATAAAAACGTATAACAGACCCTAAACACTCATTAAACGCTGCCACATCAATCACCTCAATCAGAATAATATAATCATCATACCAGTTTTTCTCCATAAACCTCAACATGAATTTTTCTCTTTTAGAAACAAAATAACTCCCACTTATTATACTGAATCCAATAAATCAAAAAGACATTAGTCATAAAGAAATGTTTATTTACAAGTCACAAAAAAATGAAAAAGAGGCTTCCCAAAAGTTCAAAGAACTTATGGAAAACCTCTAATTTAGACCTGTATTGAAGTTAATGTTACTCTTTCGTTATCCTGGTTACCTTAAGAATAATATAGGTCTAATCCCAATTTTAATGGGATTCAGGAAGCATGATTACATCATTCCGCCCATTCCACCCATGCCGCCCATATCCGGCATTCCGCCGCCTGAGCCGCCTTCTTCTGGTTTGTCAGCTACGACTGCTTCAGTTGTTAGAAGCATTGCTGCTACAGAAGCTGCGTTTTGAAGTGCAGAGCGAGTGACTTTTGTTGGGTCAACGATTCCTTTTTCGATCATGTTTACCCATTCGTTTGTTGCTGCGTTGAAGCCTACGCCAATTTCTTCGTTTTTCAAGCGCTCAACGATAACGGATCCTTCAAGACCAGCGTTGTGAGCAATTTGACGAATTGGCTCTTCAAGAGAACGTAGAACGATGTTTACACCTGTTTGAACGTCACCATCAGCTTCAATTGAAGCGACTTTGTTGTATACATTTACAAGTGCTGTACCACCACCGGATACGATACCTTCTTCAACTGCTGCACGAGTTGAGTTCAGTGCATCCTCGATGCGTAGTTTACGCTCTTTTAGTTCTGTTTCAGTTGCAGCACCAACTTTGATGACAGCGACGCCGCCAGCTAGTTTTGCAAGACGTTCTTGTAATTTTTCTTTATCGAATTCAGAAGTTGTTTCTTCTACTTGTGCACGGATTTGGTTCACACGTGCTGCAATTTGAGCAGAATCTCCTGAACCTTCAACGATTGTTGTGTTTTCTTTTGTCACAACGACTTTAGACGCGCGACCAAGCTGACCGATTTCAGTTGATTTCAGGTCAAGTCCTAGATCTTCTGTGATTAATTCTCCGCCAGTTAGAACAGAGATGTCTTCAAGCATTGCTTTACGACGATCACCGAATCCAGGTGCTTTTACTGCTACTGCGTTGAATGTACCACGAAGTTTGTTCACAACAAGAGTTGCAAGTGCTTCGCCTTCTACATCTTCAGCAATAAGCAATAATGGTTTTCCTTGTTGTACAACTTGCTCAAGTACAGGAAGGATTTCTTGAATGTTTGTGATCTTTTTATCTGTGATTAAGATGTAAGGATTTTCAAGAACTGCTTCCATCTTATCAGAATCTGTCACCATGTATGGAGAAGCATATCCGCGGTCAAACTGCATACCTTCAACCACTTCTAGCTCAGTTGTGAAACCTTTAGATTCTTCAATTGTGATAACTCCGTCGTTGCCAACGCGCTCCATCGCTTCAGCGATTAGGCTGCCGACTTCTTCGTCTGCTGCAGAAATAGCCGCAACTTGAGCAATTGATTCTTTACCTTCGATTGGTTTAGAAATCTCGTGCAAGCCTTCAAGTGCTACTTTTACTGCTTCTTCGATCCCTTTACGAACGCCAACAGGGTTTGCACCAGCTGTTACGTTTTTAAGACCTTCACGGATCATCGCTTGAGCTAGAACTGTTGCAGTCGTTGTACCGTCACCAGCTACGTCGTTTGTTTTGCTTGCAACTTCAGCAACAAGTTTTGCACCCATGTTTTCAAATGCATCTTCTAATTCGATTTCTTTTGCAATCGTTACACCATCATTTGTGATAAGTGGAGAACCGAATTTTTTCTCAAGAACCACGTTACGTCCTTTTGGTCCTAAAGTTACTTTCACAGCATCTGCAAGTGCATCTACACCACGTAACATCGCACGACGTGCTTCTTCACTGAACTTAATATCTTTTGCCATAATAACGAAACCTCCTCAGTCTTTTTAAAAATATATCTCAATGCTTTTTTATGTGATTAACCAATAACAGCTAAAATGTCGCTCTCACGAAGGATTAAATATTCTTTTCCTTCATATTTCACTTCAGTGCCTGCATATTTTGAGAAGATAATGCGGTCGCCTGTGCTTACTTCTAACGCAACGCGCTCACCACTTTCAAGTACACGCCCTGAACCTGCTGCAACAATTTTACCTTCTTGCGGTTTTTCTTTTGCAGAATCCGGTAACACAATACCGCTAGCGGTTTTTTCCTCAGATTCAACGAGTTCAATGATTACGCGATCGCCTAATGGCTTTAACATAAGAAACAACCTCCTCAATTTTTATATGTAGTCTTTTTTAGCACTCATCACCAGTGAGTGCTAACACATTTATTATAATAAAGAATGTCTTCTGCAATTTCAAGTGAAAACCTTTAAAAATTTTTACGCTTTCACGATCTTTTTGAATCTCAGATTCTTTCCTTTTCATCGTAAAAGAAGACTTGTGTTACAATAAATTTAGTTCTTTTAGTAAAGGGGTTTTCGTTACTTGAAAAAACAATATTGGTACATCATCTTAACGTATATATTGGTACAGGTATCTGCGTTTCCTTATTTTCTCATAATGAAATGGCTGGGATTCATTCAATCACCGATGACTCAAACAGAGCTTTCAAAATTATCAGGAACGTGGACAATCATCAGTTTCTGTATCGGATTGATCATTATTCTGCTCATCCTTCGAACCGTCCCAAAAGCTTCACTGCGAAATGAAGCGCCAGCTTCAATCGGTTCTGCTATCGCATGGATCATTGGCGGTTTCTTTCTTTCTCTCTTTGCACAATCAATTGCGGGGGCGATTGAACAATATGCATTTGGCATTGGACGAGAATCTGAAAATACCCAAAACATTTTATCCATTATGGATGCCGTTCCTTGGCTTGTGATCGTCATCGCCCTGATTGGACCGATATTAGAGGAAATCATTTTCCGTAAAATCATCTTTGGTGTGATTTATGAAAAAACGAATTTCTTCATTGGAGCACTTGCCAGTTCAGTGGTTTTCGCTGCTGTACATTATGATTTTCCCCATATCTTGCTCTATACCGCAATGGGCTTTACCTTTGCCTTTTTATATGCGAAAACAAAACGAATCATTGTCCCAATCGGCGCTCATATGCTGATGAACTCACTTGTCGTTCTTGTGCAGATTGAGCCAGTGAAAAAAATGATTGAAGAACAATCTCAAACCATGCAAATGATTATTGGAGGCTTTTTCTCATGAGAAACCCAGTCGTATGGGGCATCATTTATTTTGCCGTAGGTGTGGCTTTCACCTATATGGCCATTCAAAATCCAGGTGACATGTGGTCATTTTACAGCATTTTGCTGATGGTGTTTGCGGCCTATAATATCAATATCGCGCTTAAAATGTTTGCCTTCTCTGTCAAACTCAAAAAACAGCAGCAAAAATAAATCAAAAACCATTTTCCGCGTTTGGAAAATGGTTTTTTTATGGAGGATGTAACTTCATGGAACATGAAAAACTTCGTTTCTTCAATGATCAGCATGAAACCATTGGAGCTGCCGCTCGTTCAGATGTCCACGCCCAAGGTCTTTGGCATGAAACATTTCATTTCTGGCTTCTTAAAAAGGAGCTTGGCACCGTGTATCTCTATTTTCAGCTAAGGAGTCCTGCAAAAAAGGATTTTCCTTCACTGTTTGATATCACCGCAGCAGGTCACCTTCTCGCAGATGAACAGCCTTCTGATGGCTTAAGAGAGGTAGAAGAAGAGCTTGGTCTTTCTATCCCTTTTGAGAACCTTACTTATACAGGAATCATAAAAGATGAAATTCACCTGCCTTCTTTCATTGACCGTGAGTTCTGCCATGTGTATCTTTATATGAATGAAGAAAAGCATATGGAAGTTCATCTACAGAAAGAAGAAGTTGCTGGTCTGTACAGAGCAAAACTGGTTGATGCACAGCAGCTTTTAACAGGATCATGTGAAAGAATTCGAATCGAGGGCTTTAAAGTTGATACAAACGGAGAACGACGTGAGGAAAGCAGGGAAGTACGTATTCGAGATTTTGTCTCGCATGAGCCCGCCTATTATGAGCACCTCTTTCACGCGATCAATCAATTTACACAATAGAAAAAGCATCGTGATCCCTTATTGGATCATGATGCTTTTTTATGAAACATAATGTTTTTCTTTCTCCTCTGTTTGCTGCATTTTGCGATAGGTCACTCTTGAAATGATAATGCTCACTTCGTATAAAACGAGCATTGGCAAGGTGACCATGAGGTGAGAAACAAGCTCTGGCGGTGTAATGAGTGCGGCAATGACAAGGAGGACAAAATAGGCATACTTCCGTATTTTTGATAAAAACATCGGTGTGATGATGCCGAGTCTGGTGAGAAACATCAACACGACTGGCATCTGAAACAAAAAGCCAAATGGAAGTGTTAGCTGCATTAGAAATGTAAAATACTCATGAATCCCAATGACTTGCTCTACATTTAAATCATTCGACATTCGCATCATAAAATCGACGACAAACGGAAATAAAATAAAGTAAGAGAAAGCCACACCGCTCAAAAATAAAAGCAGTGCAATCGGAATGTAAGCAAGTGTCACCTTTCTTTCTTTTTCATATAAGCCAGGACTCACAAACGCCCACAGCTGATATAAAATAACGGGACACGTCAAAACCAAAGCAATGACAAATGCGAACTGCATAAACACGTACAGTGGATCTGTAAGTTTAAATGCATTCAGCGTAAGTGTTGCCGCTTCATCGGTATTTTGTAAATACACAATGACCGGCTTAGCGAGAAAAAAACCAGCCACCATAAAGGCGACAAAAAACATCGCAATGATCACTAGGCGTTTTCGCAGTTCCACAATATGCTCCATAAGCGGCATATCTTTGACATTCATGAAGCTCATCCTATTCTACTGATCTTCTTTTTTCTTTTTTTCTTCCTGATCATCAGCTAAGCCTTTTGTGGCATTTTTGAATTCACGTAATGTATCTCCTGCTGCTCTTCCTAATTCAGGAAGCTTTTTCGGCCCAAAAATAATGAGCGCTACAATCGCAATCAGAATCAAACTCCCAGGACCGATCGGACCCATTTGCTCCACCCCCTTTACCCCTTTTCGTCAGTCCTCCTGCGTAACAGAGTAATGCTTTAAGAAATACACAAGAGACTGAAGTTCAACCGCCAAATCTATATGATGAATTCGAATGTGTTCCGGCACATTCAATCGAGCCGGCGTAAAGTTAAGGATTCCTTTGATGCCAAGGGCAATCAAACGATCTGTAATGGATTGAGCTGCTACGGCAGGTACTGTCAAAATTGCAACAGGGATATCTCCTACCTCTTGAACATGCTCTTCAAGCTTATCCAAATCATAGACAGGCACGCCGCCTATCTCACTTCCTATTTTACTCTCATTGACGTCAAAAGCCATTGAAATTTTTGTATTATTATTTTTTATGAAATTATAGTGTAAAAAAGCAGTCCCTAAATTCCCGACACCAATGAGCATGACATTGGTCATTTCATCTTGGTCAAGGGTCTTTCTGAAGAAGGTCAAGAGATAATCGACATTATAGCCATACCCTTTCTTCCCAAGTGCACCAAAGTACGAAAAATCTCGGCGAATGGTAGCAGAATCCACTTTGACTGCATCACTAAGCTCAGCTGATGACACCCTTTGTTTTCCTGATGCATGCAAATTTTTTAAAAAACGGTAGTAAAGCGGCAAACGTTTGGCTGTCGCTTGTGGAATTTTTGACTGATCTATATTCATATAAGGTCCTCCAACTTAAATATCAGATGCTCTGTGAAAATCACCGTTTTTCCCGCCTGTCTTTTCAATTAGATAGGTTGGACCGATGATCATGCCTTTATCAATCGCTTTGCACATATCGTAAACGGTCAGTGCACATACTGAAGCAGAAGTGAGCGCTTCCATCTCCACACCCGTACTTCCTTTTGTTTTCACCTGTACTTGTATGTTCAGGATGTGCGCATTTCCGTCTTCCTCCCAATTAAAGGAGATATCCACGCCTTTTAGTGCAAGCGGATGACACATTGGAATGATGGTAGATGTTTGCTTTGCTGCCATGATGCCAGCAACCTGTGCAACAGACAGCACATCCCCTTTTCCAATTTCATGCTGTTGTATTTTATGAAACACTTCTTTTATCATACGAACACTTGAAACAGCAACGGCGGTTCTCACTGTAGACGATTTGTCACTAATGTCGACCATCTTTGCTCTCCCCTGTTCGTTAAAGTGGCTAAATTGACTCATCTTTCAACGCTCCCTCACTCAAATGATACACTATTTTTTCCTATCTGTCTTTCATTTGAATATGGCGATTGTATGTAACATTTGCCGGTTTACTGCTGATAAGCTACACTTAACATATTATAGCAGAGGTGAAGTTACATGATGATTCTACAAGTGAATCAGCTGTCCAAATCGTTTGGCGCTGATACCGTTTTAACGAATATAAAATTGGAAGTCAAAGCAAGGGATCGAATTGCCATTGTAGGTCGTAACGGCGCAGGCAAATCCACGCTTTTGAAAATCATTGCCGGTCAAATGTCTTACGAGCAAGGTGAGATCATCAAACCAAAAGACCTATCGATCGGCTATTTAGCACAGCATACCGATGTGACGTCTACACGTACGCTAAAAGACGAATTATTATCGGTTTTTGATCATTTAAAAGAGATGGAACAAGAGATGAGAACCATTGAGGAGAAAATGGCTTCTTCCACAGGTTCTGAGCTGGAAGCCCTGATGAAAACCTATGACAGGCTTCAGCAGGAATTTAAAGATCAAGGCGGCTATCAATATGAAGCAGATGTCCGCTCCATTCTTCATGGACTCGGCTTTAGTCATTTTGAAGATGAGACAACCGTCCAATCTTTAAGCGGCGGCCAGAAAACCCGTTTAGCACTTGGAAAGCTCTTGTTAATGAAACCAGAACTCTTAATTCTGGATGAGCCGACAAACCATTTAGATATTGATACCTTATCATGGCTTGAGCAGTATTTGCAAAATTATACAGGTGCCATTCTCATCGTGTCCCATGACCGCTATTTCTTAGACAAAGTCGTAAACCACGTCTATGAAGTCTCAAGAACTTCGATGAAAAAGTTTGCAGGGAACTATAGTAAGTATCTGGATCTGAAAGCAGAGCAGCTCGAGCGGGATATGAAACTATACGAAAAGCAGCAAGAAGAGATCTCAAAGCTCCAGGATTTCGTGGACCGCAACCTGGCAAGAGCCTCCACCACAAAGCGCGCTCAAAGCAGACGCAAACAGCTCGAACGGATGGATCGTTTAGATAAGCCTTTAGGAGATGAAAAATCTGCAAACTTTCATTTTGATATTACGAGACAAAGCGGCAATGATGTACTGAAGGTACATGATCTCGATATTAGTTATGATGAAAAAACACCGCTCCTATCCTCTCTTTCTTTTCAGATTAAACGCGAGGATAGTGTGGCACTCATTGGTCCTAACGGGATCGGGAAATCAACCCTTTTAAAAACGTTAACGAACACATTAACACCGGTAAAAGGCGACATCACTTTTGGATCTCATGTCACGATCGGCTACTATGACCAAGAGCAAGCCAAACTGACATCCTCGAAAAAAGTGCTAAATGAGCTTTGGGATGATTATCCTCATATGAATGAAAAAGAAATTCGGACATGTTTAGGAAACTTCCTCTTCTCAGGTGATGATGTTTTAAAACCTGTCCATGCATTAAGCGGTGGGGAAAAAGCACGTCTTGCACTGGCAAAGCTGATGCTCCAAAAAGCCAATTTCCTTATTCTCGATGAACCGACAAACCATCTGGACTTAGATAGTAAGGAAATTTTAGAGAATGCACTGATCGATTATCCAGGAACCATCTTATTTGTCTCGCATGATCGTTATTTTATCAATCGTCTCGCTACGAAAGTATTCGAGCTGTCGCCTACAGAAACTAAAGAATATCTCGGTGATTATGACTACTACCTCGAAAAGAAAAATGAACAACTAGAGCTGAAGGCACTTCAAGAAAATGAACCGGTTAAAAAACAAGCTGCCCAGCCAGTAGAAACAACAAAGCTTTCTTATGCTGAAGAAAAAGAACTGAAAAAGAAAGAAAGACAAAAGCAGCGCAGGATTGAAGAAATTGAAAAACGGATTGCTGTCATTGAAGACAAGCTCGGTGAAAATGAAGAGCTGTTATGTGATCCTGATATTTTTCAAGATCACGAGAAGGTTCAAGCCATTCAAACAGAAAATGATACGCTCAATCAAGAGTTAGAATCACTTTTTGCGGAGTGGGAAGAGCTCTCAGATTCTTAAAGAGTGCCCTAAAGGGTACTCTTTTTTCTTTCAATGAAAATTTATTATCCACAACGATACCCACAATAACTTCTTGATTATTCTTAAACACTTTAGACTTATCCACTTTATCCACAGTGTTTTAATCACATATCCACAAAAAATGTCGTATTTATACACATCCTCTTGACTTTAAAACGAAATTTTCTAACAATTGTGGATATTTAGCGTTTACATGTGAATAAATCGCTTTCATAGAAAAATAAAAACCCCTGTAATCCACAGGAGTTTTATTTATATGAGGCTAGCGGCAATCCTGGCTGGCCATTCATCGCCATATCGCCTCTGATTCCTTTTTCAAACACAATGGTTCCAGCGGCAGCGATCATGGCTGCATTGTCTGTGCAAAGTGATAATGGCGGAATAATAACCTTCACGTCTGGCAGTTTCGTGAATGCTGATGTTAAAGCTTCTCTTAATCCTTTATTGGCAGCGACTCCTCCAGCTAGAACAACCTGCTTCACACCATAGGCTTCTGCTGCTTTCAATGTTTTCCCAACAAGCACCTCAATGACACTTGCTTGAAAACTTGCGGCTAAATTCTCTGGGGCAATCGTTTCTCCCTTTTGTGACGCATTGTGTAAGGTGTTGATCACAGCTGATTTTAAACCACTGAAGCTAAAGTGATAAGACCCTTCTTCAAGCCATGCACGAGGAAGCTTAATTGTCGGCTCTCCTTCATGTGCTAACCGATCAATATGAGGTCCGCCTGGGTACGGGAGACCCATCGTCCGGGCCACTTTATCGTAGGCTTCTCCAGCTGCATCATCTAATGTTTCTCCGATGACCTCAAAAGATCCGTGCTCCTTCATTAAAACAAGCTCAGTATGTCCGCCAGAGACAACAAGAGCTAAACATGGAAACTCCAATTCATCAACAAGCTGGTTGGCATAAATATGCCCTGCAATATGATGAACACCAACAAGAGGAATTTGATGGGCAAAGCTCAGTGCCTTTGCTGCATTGACGCCAATCAGCAGGGCACCGACGAGACCGGGCCCTTCCGTAACAGCAATCGCATCCAAATCCTTAAAGCTCATACCCGCCTGTGTCATCACTTCTTCTAATACGATGGTGACTTGCTCCACGTGATGCCTCGAAGCAATTTCAGGTACAACACCGCCAAATCGTTTATGACTGTCTATTTGCGAGGCGACCACATTTGCCACGATTTCCTTTCCATTTTTCACAATGGATGCAGCTGTTTCATCACAGCTTGTTTCTATTCCTAATATGAATCGATCTGTTTGTTCACTCATTTATATTCACCCACATGACTAATGCATCTTCTCCATTATCCGTATAATAATTCTTTCGAATAGAAGCTGGTCTGAAACCGAGCTTTTCATAGAGGGATTGTGCTGGTGTATTTGAAACCCGCACCTCTAAAGAAAGATGATCTGTCTTTTTTTCTTTGCAAAATTCCATGACATATCGAAGCAATGCTTCCCCGTAGCCTTTTCCTCTATGCTCAGGGAGAATCGCAATGTTCGTAATTTGTGCATCGTCCATGACAATCCAGACCCCGCAATATCCAACAGGCTGCTGATCTTCTTCGATGAGGAAATAATGGCTGTATTGGTTATGAAGAATCTCATAGACAAACGATTCCTTTTTCCAAGGCGCTGTAAACGAATGCACTTCAATCGTATACACTTCTGGAATGTCCGCTACTGTCATTTGTCGTATTTCTGCTATGTTAAGGTTATTTTTGTCCTTCAAGCCATTTCACTTCCGCTTCTGCCAAACGAATATAGTTAGGAACAAGCTGATGAACATCTTCAGCAGGACGAGCTGCGCCTAAAAATGCAAGCACTGAAGGTCTTGGGTTATGAAATGTCCCCCCTGCCAGTACAGCCGTTTCTCCTAAAATGGAGCGAATGCTCTCTTCATGAAGGTGCACATCTTGTCCAAGAAATAGAACAGGTTTTCCTGTCTTCTTCAGCTCATGAAGCCAATCCGTGAGCAGGATATTTTGATCTGGTTCGACCTCTTTGATCTTACCTTTTTCAAACGTATATAGCCCAGTATAAACTTGTCCTCTTCTCGCATCAAATAGAGGTGAGATATACCCATCAAAATATTGACCATTTGCCGCAAGCGCTTCTAAACTCGAAACAGCCGATATCGGGATAGACAGCGTCCACGCAAGTGTTTTTGCTATGGTAACACCTATTCTGACGCCAGTGTAAGAACCAGGTCCTTTTGCCACAACGATTTTACTTAGTTCGCTTGGTGCTACACCACATTCTTTCATTAATGCTTCAACAGTGGGCATTGCTCGGACGGAATGGTTCTTTTTTAAATACGTAATGCTCTCGCCAATCACAGTGAGGTCTCTTACAAGAGCAATTCCTAGTGTATGGTTTGATGTATCAATGGCCAGTATGGTCAAATTCTTTCATCTCCTTACAAAGGGACTCATAACGCTCCCCTTTTGCATCAAACGTGAGATGCCGTTCTTCTTCACGTTCTGTTCTCAGCATTTCAATTTTTAAATAGGAAGAAGGCAATTGAGGTTCAATCAGATGTGCCCATTCAACCAAGCATACACCTTCACCCTCAAAATATTCTTCGAGTCCGATGTCTTCTTCCGCATCTTCCATGCGGTACACGTCCATATGGTAAAGTGGCAGTCTGCCATCGGTATATTCTTTAATAATTGTAAAGGTGGGGCTGTTGACGATACGGGTAATTCCTAAGCCTTCCGCAAAACCTTTTGAAAAAGTGGTTTTGCCTGCGCCTAAATCTCCTTCTAATGTCAATACATCGCCTGGCATCACAAGTTTGGCCAAAGCAGCGGCAATTCGTTTCGTCTCATCCGCACCTTTTGTTGTCCATGTTAATTTCACCGTTGATGTCACCTCATTTCTTAAAATGATTATATCCTTTTTTCATTAACATTGTTTGTTGATCATTGTCTTTTAACATAACACCGGCTGCTTGATCCTTTTTGACTTGTCCAATACGTGTGATCTGAATGCCTTCTTTTCGACATTGAGATTCAAAGCTTTCCCAATCAGTTTCTGGTATCGTTCCAGTTAAAACAAAGTCTTCTCCCCCAAATAACACCCATTCAAGCCAGTCTTTGCGCAGCACCTGTAAATCTGGATGAATTGGAAGCTTATCAGCTTCTATCTCGATCCTCACACCGCTCGCTTCAGCTATCTCATTCAACTCACTCGCTAATCCATCACTCACATCATTCAAGGTGACCCGCGGGAAACTTGAACAAATGTGACCAGCAGCAATATGAGGCTGAGGCATCTTATGACGCTTAAGAAAAAAATCAGCATCGACCGCCTCAGAAGGAGTTGCTTCGTTCATTAAGATTGATAACCCAGCAGCCGACGAACCGAGTTCACCTGTGACAAAGACGACGTCTCCAGTTTGAGCACTGTGACGATAACAAGCTGTTCCCTTTGACACCTCACCAATAACCGTCACGGTAATGACAAAGTCACTGCGGGTGGCTACTGTATCTCCACCAATCAAATCCATATGATAGGTGTCAGCCAACGCTTTCATTCCCTCGTAAAGAGCCGTGACGATTGTTTCATCACCATGAGGCGGGATTGCAATTGAAACAAGATAATACTTTGGGGTGCCTCCCATTGCAGCGATATCACTGACATTGACTGCTAGTGCCTTAAAGCCAACTTCATAAGGTGTGGAAAAGTCAAAACGAAAATGAACATGCTCCACCATTGTATCAACACAAACGACTTCTTCACAATGTGAATGAGGTTGATAAACACTTGCATCATCACCGATGCCCATGATCAAAGAGCGCTGATATGTATCTTTTGGTGTGATTCGGCGAATAAGATCAAATTCATCCATAAAAAGACAGCCCCTTCTTGCAATCAATTGGTTAAGTAGACATGATGTCAAACACAGTTAGTATTAGTGTAGCGAATATAAGTCTCAGTTCCAACTAAAAATGATATAAAGAAAGCCTGGTGTGTAAAAACCAGGCTGGGTTGAAATAATCTATCTATTCTTTCATATAGTGTAGCCAAACACAAATCATTTCATTGCATCGTGGGTACTTGTGGAAAGAAAAAGACATAAAAAAAAACGAAACTATACGTTTTCGTTTACAAGTTATAAAAATGGCGGTCCGGACGGGACTCGAACCCGCGACCTCCTGCGTGACAGGCAGGCATTCTAACCAACTGAACTACCGGACCATTTTGGTTGCGGGGGCAGGATTTGAACCTGCGACCTTCGGGTTA
>NZ_JBLZWZ010000005.1:0-422341 GCF_056098985.1 Bacillus sp. 11B20 | reverse complement strand
ACATCCGGGAGCAAGCTCCCTTCTGTCCGCTCGACTTGCATGTATTAGGCACGCCGCCAGCGTTCGTCCTGAGCCAGGATCAAACTCTCCGAGGTATGCAGGATGCATATCACACATGCGTTGCTACACGATGTAGCGAACTTAGCATGTGATCATTCCCTGCCTCGTCAGCGTTTGACTGACTACCTATGAAGTATCATAGGATTTTTTATAAAAACTCGAATTAACAGGTACGTTTTGTCTTGTTTAGTTTTCAAAGATCATGTTCAAAATGGAGCGGGTGATGAGAATCGAACTCACGACATCAGCTTGGAAGGCTGAGGTTTTACCACTAAACTACACCCGCGTGGTTTGTATTGGCGCGCCCGAGAGGAGTCGAACCCCTAACCTTTTGATCCGTAGTCAAACGCTCTATCCAATTGAGCTACGGGCGCTTAATCAGGCGACTTAATTATCTTAACATATCGTTTTTATTAAGTCAACATCTTTTTGAAATTTGTTTGCCGCATCCGTGTGAACATCTGTGTTTCAAATACGTCATCAGCGACGAATAAAAATATACCATGGATCACATAAAAGGGTCAATACATTTTTCTAAAAAAGTTTCATGTTTTTTTAAAATTGATTTTTTCTTAGATCAATAGACATGTAATAGCCCTATTTTCTTCTCTTTCTTCATAATTCCAATGATTCTTAAATAAAATCTTTCTAAATACAAAGGAGGACAAAACATGGCCACATAGAATTTTTATTTATTGGAAAATTCTTAATATTTTTCCAAGCATTTAAAGGAGGTAGGAGATGATGAAAAAGTTTATCGCTTTTCAGATCATGATCGCTTTGGTGATAGGAGCTCTTATCGGCCATTTCTTCCCTGACTTCGGAATGGCTCTGCGGCCAATTGGAGATGGATTCATCAGGCTGATTAAAATGATCGTTGTTCCAATCGTTTTCTCTACCATTGTTATTGGTGCAGCCGGCAGTGGCGGCATGAAGAAAATGGGCAGCCTTGGATTAAAGACGATCATTTGGTTTGAGGTCATCACAACCATCGTTCTTGGGATCGGGCTATTATTGGCAAATGGTCTAAAGCCTGGCGTTGGTCTCGATTTCTCTAAATTAGCTAAGAAAGATATTGGGGAATTAGATGGTTATACTGAGAAGGTCGTTGACTTTAAACAAATGGTATTAGATATCATTCCAACCAATATCGTCGATGTTATGGCTCAGAATGATTTACTTGCTGTTATTTTCTTCGCCATATTATTTGGTGTAGCGGCAAGCGGCATCGGTAAAGCATCTGCTCCTGTTCTCACCTTCTTTGAATCAGTGGCACAAATCATGTTTAAGCTCACACAGATGGTGATGGTAACAGCACCTATTGGGGTTCTTGCATTAATGGCTGCTTCTGTCGGCCAATATGGCATTGTTTTATTAATCCCAATGATGAAGCTTGTCGGGACTGTTTTTTTAGGATTATTCATTATTCTCTTTGCTTTATTCCCTCTGGTCGCACTGATCTTCCGTTTTAACTACTTCGAAGTATTAAAAATGATTTGGGATTTGTTCCTTGTTGCCTTCTCTACTACAAGTACTGAAACTGTCCTTCCTCAATTGATGGAACGAATGGAGAAATACGGGTGTCCAAAAAGAATCGTTTCCTTCGTGATTCCATCTGGCCTTTCTCTCAATTGTGATGGATCGAGTTTATATTTATCAGTTGCCTGCGTATTCCTTGCACAAGCGTTTGGTGTCGACATGAGTCTGTCACAGCAGCTTTTGATGATGCTTGTTCTTGTGTTAACGAGTAAAGGGATTGCAGCTGTGCCATCCGGTTCACTCGTTGTTCTTTTGGCAACCGCTCATGCAGTCGGTCTTCCAGCAGAAGGCGTTGCCATTATAGCCGGTGTTGACCGAATTATGGATATGGCACGAACAGGCGTGAATGTTCCAGGGCATGCAGTTGCTTGTATTGTCGTATCTAAATGGGAAAAAGTATTCCGCGAGTCAGCTTGGGAAGTTCCAAAAGCAGGTAAAGAAACAAAAGGGATGTAATGTTATATGAAGGAAAGGGTACGCCCTTTCCTTTTTTATGCTAAAAACGTTTGCTTTAGTACGGCTTTTCCTCGAGGATGCAGCTGCACTTCTGCATATGCCCCATTAATCAGAGTCATTTGCGGCGGGACATGTCCACAATCTATATCATAAAAAATGGGGATTTGTAGTTCCTTTTGTAATTCTTCATATACATCCTGATACTGATACCCTTCAACAGGCACATCTACTGCACTTCGCCCAAACAACATACCTGAACAGTGATCAAACCACCCTGCTAGTTTTAATTGAACAAGCGATCTCTTCACACTTGCAGCATTTAATTCGCAGTTTTCGAAATACCAAAGAATTGGTTCATCTTTTATGAATGTTTTCTGAAAAGTTTTGACGTCCCCATAAGGTGTCCCTGCTAAATGACGTATGACATCAATGCAACCACCCATCAGTCTTCCCTTTACTATTTTTTCTTGTTGATCAACCGTATGCCATGCGGTAGGTTCTGTTAAATGAAAGACATGTTTACTCGGATTGTCATGCTGCCATTCCTTTTGATACATAGATGAAGAAAACTGGGTTATCTCCGTCTCCTCTTTTACGGAAAGTGTTCGCTCCCACATGGCAGTCGTTTGATCAAGCTCTTCTCCTCTTAGATCGACTAAGTTCGGTCCATGCGCTGTGGCAATGCCTGTTTTCAATGTCAACGCCAGCAAAAGTACACTCGTATCTGAGTAACCAAGAATCCACTTTTTCTTCATCGATGAGAAATCGAGGTGCTCTAACACTTCCATAAGCAGCTGTCCTCCCCATGGCGGGATGATGTGATCAATCTCATCACATGTCATCATGTACTGAAGTTCGTTTGCTCGTTCTATCGCAGGGGCAGATTTTGCCTTTGTCTGCTGCCAGACCGTCTTTCCACATATGACATTATAGCCTCTATTTTTCATTCTTTCACATGAAAGCTTAAACATATCATGTAAAGTTGGCTGTACACCTGAGGAAGGTGCAGTGACGCCAATTGTTTGTCCTTTTTGCAAATGCGGAAATTGAATCACTCTGCTTCCCTCCAATCTCTATCTCTCTTACCCTATCCATTTTAAAGAAAATGCCCCTTTTATAAGGGACATCTCTTTTTATTCTTTTTGGCGCAGTACAGTATAGACTCCTGCAAAGATACATAGAATCCCAATGAATGAGCGTATCCCCATCTCTTCACCTAAAAGCAGCCAGCCAAGAGCTGCCCCTACGATCGGTTGAAAGAAAAAGAACAGACCGCCGCTCGAGGCATCCATCAATTGAAGCCCTCTATTCCACAAAAAGAATGCAAGGGCTGTTGAGATGATGCCTAGATAGAGAATACCGCCCCAAATCTCCGGTCTTGCCATCTGCTCCACATCTAGGTGAGGTAAACGAAATAAAGCAGGTGGTGTTAAGACAATGAATGCAATGATGATCGCATATGTGGTCGTCACCACTTGAGGGTACTTTCCTGGAACTCTTTTAAGCAAAACAGACATGAGCGCCCATGTAAAAGCAGCGATGACGAGTGAGAGACCGCCAATAAATTCATCTGTTTGCACTGCGACTGGACCAATCATGAGCCATACACCTGCTGTAGCAAGCAGGATGGACGCGCATTTTCTAACAGTCATGGCTTCTTTTAATAGGAAGAACGCAAACAGCACCATAAAAGCAGGGGTCGCAGATGTAATCACAGCCCCCATTTGTGCAGATGTATACATGGTGCCGATTTCTTGAGTCACAATTGATAGGAAATTTCCGATCAATCCGATCATTACAACAAGCGGGATATCTTTTTTATCTAATCGAAAGGAATAGCCCAAGCGCCATATGGTGCACACCAGCACAATTCCTGCTACAGCATATCTCATCCATACAAGCTCAAGCGGCGGAACCACCGCTACTGTTACTTTGACAACAACGTACATGCCGCCCCAAATACTTGCAGCGATTGCTAGGTAAAGGGCGCCTATATATTTTTCATTCATCTTTTCCCCTCCGTTACTGGATATATTGATCGCCATATCCACAAACGGAGATCACTCTCCGTTATGGACGGAGGGTGTTTGGTACATCATGTTCAAATAAAGGCTTCCATTGCATTGTCGTCACCTCATTTGTTTTTATTTTCAGACTACTTTATAACAAATTCTGGTTGACTTCAATCCTTTTTTGTCACCATTTTTCTTCATATAATAGAAGATAAACGGGTCTTGACATGCTGAATTCGTTTTCATATAGTAATTAAAACTATAGATCGTCATGCAGAGAAGGAGTAGAGGTCGTTGGATATTGAAGCAAGGAAACATATTCCCCGCACGGAACATGAACCATTTCTCGAGGGAATAAAAGATTGTGTGCCAACCCTGCTTGGTTATATGAGTATCGGGTTTGCCTTTGGAATTGTTGGAATTAGTGCACAGTTGAGCTTATGGGACATTGCACTTCTAGCAATCTTTATTTATGCAGGTGCTTCACAGTTCATTATCTGTGCACTGCTTGTCACGGGAAGTCCCCTTTCCGCTATTATTCTCACTACATTTATTGTGAATCTGCGTCATTTATTACTCAGCCTGACGCTGGCTCCTCATTTTACACGCTACTCTTTAAAACAAAATATCGGATTCGGTCTCTTGCTGACTGATGAATCCTTTGGCGTAGCCATGAATAAATTAGCTCAGCATGGAAAGCTGAATAACCGGTGGATGCACGGACTGAACATAACGGCTTATTTATGCTGGATTGCAGCCTGCATACTTGGCGGCATTTTTGGACACTGGATTTCAAATCCTGAAGCACTTGGTCTTGATTTCGCTTTATCAGCGATGTTTGCTGCACTGCTAGTCCTTTCGTTACAGACAGTTCCCAAAAATAAGTTAACTCATCGCCTGTCACTTGTTTTGTATATGGTCATTGCCATGTTTGTTCTGCTTCATTTCGTTCCTTCACACGTGGCTGTTCTGTTAGCCACCATGATTGTCGCAACCATTGGGGTGGTGACAGATAAATGATCAGCAGCTTTATGTTATGGCTCATTGTTGGTTGTATGATCGTCACCATCATTCCAAGAGTCGTACCCTTTATATTTGTACGAAGTATTCAGCTGCCTGAAGTGGTGCTGAAATGGTTATCGTTTATACCTATTTGTATCTTTACAGCTTTGATTGCAGAGCATCTCTTCATCCATACAACAACAGGCACAGGCGTCACTATCCATTGGATGTATCTTGCTGTCTTGACTCCCACTGTACTCATCGCTGTTTGGACAAAAAGCTTGTCACTTACTGTTCTTGTCGGCGTCATGCTGATGGGCACTGCTAGATGGTTTTTCTAAAAGAAAAAGCTTAACCACATGTGGTTAAGCTTTGTTTCATTTGACGATTCCGTATACAAATCCATCATAACCTTTTTCACCAACAGTTTGAATCGCTGTTGCCTCTATTCTCGGTTCTTGTTTGAGTAAATCAAAAAATTCACGAGTTCCTTGCACTCGTTCATCCCCACTAGAGTCATGAAGGACTGCTCCATTTCTGACGACATTGTCTGCAATAATGACTGTTCCCTTTTTAGAGAAATCTAACGCCCACTTTAGATATTTCGGATTGTTTGGTTTATCTGCGTCAATGAAAATCAAATCGAATGGAAGCGCAGCCCTCTCTTTTAACTGAGATAACGTATCTAATGCCTTTCCTTGCAAAATGCTCACTCGTTCCGATAAGCCCGCTCTGCTGATGTTTTGCTGTGCGATTTGTACATGATGGCTGTCAGCCTCTAATGTGATGAGTTCTCCATCCTCTTCAAGAGCACGCGCAAGCCAAATAGTACTGTATCCACCGAGTGTCCCGATCTCTAAAATGCGCTTTGCATTCTTCGTTTTTGCTAATAAATAAAGCATTTTCCCTTGGGCTGGTGACACATCAATTGCTGGCAGACCTGCTTGCTTATTATGAGTAAGGGCTTGCTCCAATACGTCATCTTTAAGAATCAACTTGTCTGTGATATACTCGTCAACTTTCTCCCACACGTGCTCCATTTCATCCATCTCCCTTAATCATGTCTTCTATCTCAAGTCTACATGATGATCGTGAGAGCGTATAATCAATTCTTTTCACACATCTATTCATTTTTTTGATGAAAGACATGTGATGATGAATACATGGAGCAACGCACTGGTTTCGGATCTACTCGTTCAGTTTATTTTTGACATCGCCTTTTTTATCTTGAAGTTTTCCTTTTGCTTGATCCTTTTTCCCTTCTGCTTTCAGGTTTTGATGATCCGTTGCTTCCCCAAGCTTTTCCTTGACTTGACCTTTGACTTGATTTGTTTTTCCTTTCGCTTTATCCATATGTCCTTTTTCTTCACTCATTTGTTCCACCTCCAAGTTTGATACTATTCATTTAGCCTTTTTGAAAGATACAAAACATCTGAGTGTGCGATGTACACGTTTCAGGTATGATAGACATACTGGAAAGAAGGGTGGGTGTTCATCAATGATCATCTCTGAAAAAATATTCACCGTTCGTGACTTGACCTATCATATTCGGTCCGCTTCAATGGCCGATGCCAAACAGTTATCAGCTCTCAGACTGAAAATCGACGGTGAAACAGAATATTTAGACCGTGAACAAGGCGAAGCCTTTCTTGATGAAAAAGCATTTGAGGCTTTGATTCAAGAGGATACCAAGCAAAGCCGGCATTTATTTTTGGTCGCTGCTATTGAAGGAAAGATTGTCGGTTTTTCAAGATGTGAGGGACATTCACTCAAACGCTTTGCTCACAAAGTAACTTTTGGCGTCGCCATTCAAAAGGACGTTTGGGGCTATTACATTGGGAAAGAGCTTTTAGCCGCTTCAATTGACTGGGCAGATCAGCAGGGCATTCAGAAGATGTCTCTTCATGTGCTTGAAACGAACAAAAAAGCCATCCGGTTATATGAGAACCATGGCTTTTTGATTGAAGGTGTATTAAAAAACGATAAACGGCTGAGTGACGGATTATATTATGATACTGTTGTGATGGGCAGGCAGCGGCCAAGTTCCTGACCGCTTACATCACATAGCCCCATATCATCGAAATCGCACTGTATATCAGAAGCACCCCCATCACATACTGGAACGGTCTTTCATAAGCAGTCAAAAAGCGCTTATACAAAGAGCCAAATAAGCTCCAGCTGAATGTACCGAGAAAACCAATAAGTGCGAGAATCAGCGTCCATATGACATACTGCATATTAGATTGTCCATATGGCAAAACAAATGTTGAAATCACAGTCAATCCATACAAGATCGCTTTTGGGTTGATAAATTGCAGCATCATACCAGGGATAAAATGATTGTAGCGATCAAGTGTTTCGTCATCACCGCCTTTACTTTTCATGATTTTGACCGCTAAATAAATCATGTATGCGGCTCCGATGAACGCCATGACCCAGCCTATTTTCGGCATCACTTGATAAAGAATGATATTAAAGAAGCAGCTCAAACACAAAATAACGAGAAATCCGATACCCACACCTAAACAAAATCGAAATGTTTGCTTGACCCCATATTTATTCGTAAAGACCATGGCCATGATGTTGTTTGGCCCTGGGGTAAAGCTGCTAACAAAAGCATAGATCAACATAGATACAATCAAGATGCCGCCTCCCTTATACGTTATTTAGACTTTAATTACTTTATTGCGTATATTACGTTTTATTGTAACGTTCGGTCTTTATAAAGTAAATAGAGAAAGGAGCTTTTTTCATGGAAGACGTACAATCGATTATTTCTAAAAACGTGAGGCTTCTTAGAGATCAAAAAAAATTAAGCCTCGAAAAGATGGCAGAATTAACTGGTGTCAGCAAGACGATGATTGGACAAATTGAAAGAGGAGAATCAACCCCTACCATCACGACTTTATGGAAAATCGCCAACGGATTAAAAGTATCTTTTAGTGAGCTCATTTACGCACCACAGCCTGAAATCAAGGTGGTACGCAAGGAGGATGCACAGGTTTTAACTGAGGACGACGGTCGTTATCGTGTGTACACGACGTTTCCTTTCGATGACCGAGGGAAATTCGAAATGTACCGAGTAGAAATTGATCGTGGCGGGTCGCTGCGTGCGACTGAACACATTGGAGGAACAGAGGAATTGATCACTGTTTTTGAGGGAGTCCTTGATTTATCCATTGGTGATGAACAATACACCTTAAAAGCCGGAGACTCTATTCGTTTTAAAGCGGACCGGACGCACACGTATAAACAAACTGGAGAACAAATGGTACGGATGCAAATGATTCTTTATTATCCTCAAGAAAAAAGCTGACAGGCTTGTCCACCTGTCAGCTTTTTGTTTTATTTAATTAAATCCCGGATCGCGTACAACCGTTCCAGTAAATGTGACTCTATATTTTCCTAATCCTAACTCTTCAATAGATGTTCTTTTTAAAATACCGACCCAGCCATCCTGTGCATATACAATACTGTCTGGGATGTTTGATGTCGTATATGTTCTTGTTTCTGAGACAGTTCGACTCGCTTGAACTGTTACTTCACTGTTTGTTTGCTCCTTTGCTTCCACTGGAGCAGTTGTGACCCCAGCACCCGTTAAGACAATTGCTCCAACCAAAACAGAAGATATGACCTTTTTCATAAAAAAATCCCTCCCTTTTTTGTTGAACGTATAAACTATACCATAATTTAGAACTTTTGTAAGTTTATTTTTTCATTTTTTTGAAAATTATGATATCATTGTCTTATACTGGATAGAGTGTGTTACATACTTCTATGCTTTTGTCCTCATCTCAATCTAGTGAAACAATTGTGAACGGAGGTGATTTCATGAAAAAATGGCTCATCTGTTTTCAAATTGTTTTCCTCTTCACCTTGGCGATCACACCAATTGCTTCTGCTGCTAAATGTCCTACAGTAAAACCATGTATCACTGATCCTTAAGCATAAGAAAAGGCCGATCAAGCCTATTCACTTGATCGGCCTTTTTATTTATTTTTGCTCTGCTTCCCAGCGGGCAACCTCTTCTCTTACTTTAGGAGCCACTTCTTTTCCAAATAGCTCAATGGCTTTTAGCACTTGATCATGCGGCATTGAACCAACCGGTACATGAAGCATAAAACGTGTGATGCCTACATTTTTTCTAAGATGAATGACTTTCTCTGCCACCGTATCTGCATCTCCTACATATAGCGCACCTTCTAAAGTTCTCGCTGCGTCAAACGTAGAACGAGTATAAGGTCCCCAGCCTCGCTCTCTCGCTAATGTGTTCATCACATGCTGTGTGGATGGGAAAAATTGATCTGCTGCCAGCTCTGTTTCTGCCGCAACAAATCCATGAGAATGTGATGCTACAGTTAATTTTTCAGGGTCATGCCCAGCGTGCACTGCCGCTTGCTTGTACAGCTGAACGAGCGGTGCGAACTGTCTTGGACTTCCGCCAATGATGGCAAGTACAAGCGGTAATCCTAATAATCCAGCACGTACGACGGATTCACGGTTTCCTCCACTGCCGATCCAGATCGGAAGCGGATCTTGAACAGGTCTTGGGTATACCCCAACATCCTGAATGGCTGGGCGATGCTTGCCGCTCCATGTAACACGCTCTGACTGCTGCAACTTCAACAGCAAATCAAGCTTTTCTTCAAATAATTCTTCATAGTCATCAAGGTCATAGCCAAAGAGCGGGAATGATTCAATAAATGAACCACGGCCTGCCATAATTTCTGCACGTCCGTTTGATAGTCCATCTAGCGTTGCAAAATCCTGAAATACACGTACAGGATCTGCTGATGAAAGGACTGTCACTGCACTTGTCAGACGAATATTTTTTGTTTGTGTTGCTGCAGCCGCTAAGACGACAGCTGGATTCGATGCGGCGAAATCCTCACGGTGATGCTCACCTACGCCAAATACATCGAGACCGACTTGATCTGCTAAAATAATTTCTTCTACTACTTCTCGAATACGCTGTGCATGACTGACTGTTTTTCCTGTTTGAAAATCAGGTGTTGTTTCGACAAATGTACTAATTCCTAGTTCCATGATTGGAACCCCCTATCTTATAAATATGTCACAAATTCAGAAACTGGCTTTCTATAACCTCTCGCTTGTCTGCTCTCTACTTTTTCTTTTCCAAGTGTAATCATTAACACAGGAACCAAATCTGATTGAATGTTTAATACCTTTTTCATTGCTTCGGGATCAAAACCGATCATCGGGCAAGTATCCCAGCCTTTATTTTTAGCGGCAAGCATAAACAGCATGGCAGATAAGGAAGCATTTCGGATCGCTTCTTCCTTCTGGAAATCTGCCCCTCTCTGCTCATAAAAGCTCACGGTCTCTCTGACCATTTCTTCATATTGCTGCTTATTTAAAATGCCTAGCATTTTCAGGCCTTCATATATGTCCCCAGCGTGCTCATAAGCGTTTGGATCTCCGAGTACGATGATCGCTGCTGAAGCAGAGTGCACTTTATATTGTCCAAATGCCGCTTCTCTTACTTGTTCTTTCAGCTCTTCTGTTTGGACGACAACATATTGTGTGTGCTGTAAGTTAAAAGCAGATGGTGCGAGCTTGACCTCTTCAAATATGCTGTTAAGCTCTTCTCTCGAAATCGAGATATTTGGCAAAAAATTTGATGCGGATCGTCTTTCACGTACCAATGTATCAAAGCTGAGTGTCATCTTGTTTCCCCTTTTCGCGAAGTTGTTTTGCACCTAAACCGATTTGTTTTAGTAATTCAATCAGCTGCTCTTTTTCTTCTTTTTCAATAAAGGATAGATTTTGCGAAATGACCTCTGTGTGTTTAGGGAAAATGTCGTCAAACAATTGCTTCCCTTTTTCCGTAAGCTGTACATGGAATACCCGCTTATCTGAAGGCGCACATTGCCTTTTCACCAGTTCTTGTTTTTCTAGTTTGTTCACGACATATGTCATGCTTCCACTTGGGATTGACAAGATGTCGCTGATTTTTTGAACAGGCTGAGGCCCTTTACTGTAGAGCAATTCAAGGATCTGAAAGTTTTCAAATCCGATATCATAACGTTCAATGTCTTTTTGGATATTTGTAAAAAGGGCTTGATAGGCTTTCATCCATACGCGGAATAGCCTTAAATCTAATTCATGATCATGCTGCACCATGGCAACTACTCCTTTTTCAAGAAATCCTAAAACTAGGATAAATTTATCCTAACACTAGGATATTTTCTTGTCAATGAGTTTGTTTCATGAAAAAAAGACCACCTTGGTTCAGTGGTCCTCTTCTTTTAAGGTGAAATGCATTTCAGCAATTTGTTTATATTGATGTACTTCCTGTAATGAAAACTTGGATTCCAGATCCGCCGGCGAAAACAGAGGAATTCCTCTTCCAATGATGACAGGTACGATTTGAAGAAAAAGCTCATCCACCAATCTTTCTTTTATGAAAGATTGAAGCAATCCCCCGCCGCCGACAATCCAAATATTCCGGCCTGTTTCATTCTTTAATTTTTTCACAAATGATAAGACATCTTCGCGAATGATATGGGTTCCTTCCAGACTGTCTTGTAACGTACGTGACATGATATAACATGTCTTTCCTTCATAAGGAAACTCATCTGGTGACAGCTGAAGAACTTGTTCATATGTATTGCGCCCCATGATCAGTGTATCGACTGACGCATAAAAGGTGTCGTAGCTCGTTTCATCTTCACCCTCTGTCCCTATTAGCCAATCGAGCCGGTGATCCTCTCTCGCTAAATATCCATCGATACTCATCGCCCCATAAAAAAGCAGTTTCCTTTTCTCACTCAATCCCACCACTCCCTTACTTCAAATAAGAACATATATTCTATTTTATCAAAAAGGAAAGACAAAGGCTACATAACTTTCTCCCTTTTTACGATTCCTGTTCCACCTTGACGAGAAGCTCGTATAATTTATGCGCGAGCTTGCCGGCATCAATAGTCATTTCTTCATGAATCCATTCCTCGAGTACCCCCACGACACCAGACACGACAAAAGAGGCCTCTATTTGTTCATTCTCTGTAATAGGACGCTGATCAAGCTGCCACTCTTTCATGATTTTTTCTTTGAAAAAGGCTTTGAATTGATTGGTCGTTGGACCATTTGGTTTTACAAATAACGTCAACATATACTGATTCTCTTTCAAGTACTCAGTTGTTTTGTTTAAAAAGGAAAGCATATCAAGAGGGTCCTGACTTGGAAAGGTTTCATCATATAATCCCCCGAGCTGATCGAATAGTTCTTTCTCAAGCTGTTCATATAAATCAAACACATCTTGATAGTGCAAATAAAAGGTTCCCCTGCCTAAATCCGCTTTCCTTGAGAGCTCTGATACCGTAATCTGCTGGACTTCCTTTTCCTTTAACAGCTCAAGGAAGCTTTCCCGAATGGCTCTTTTTGTTTTGATTGTTCGTCTGTCCTTCATGAAATCCCCTCCGTTTTTGAACAATCAGGCGTTAACTGTCTAATTATGAACAGGTTATCATCCATTGCCGATGTTCGATCTCTTTACTTCTTATTATAATCAACACATGTTCAATAATATATATCTGTTCAAAAAAGGAGGCCGTCATATGCTTCATTTCAGACTTGCCAGAGAGGATGAACTGCCTCAAGTGGCAGAGTTGTTAGATGATTCGTTTCAGGACTATTCATTTTTTGACTTATTATGTGAAAAGGTCTCAAAGCGCTCTGCTTTCGCTCGTCAGCTGCATTTGGTCAATACAAAGGTGTATTTTCAGCATCAAATCTGTTTTGTCGGGGTTGAGAACGAGAAGGTTGTGTCTGCTGCCCTTTTAAAGCATCCGCATCTTCCTGAACCAGGCGTCATGAATTATGTATTGTCAGGTGGGTTAAAGCTGCTCTTCACTGGCGGTATATCGGCCATTCAGCATGTGTTCCGTGTTTTAAAGGAGGCAAAAAAAGCGTGTTCTTCCTTAAAGCAGCCTTACTGGTATTTAGAAGCACTTGTCGTGGCAAAAGACCAGCAAGGAAAAAAACTCGGAAGCCGCATGTTAAAGCAATGCCTTTTTCCCTTTATCGCCCGGCAAGGCGGCGGACTGTTCACACTGATTACACACAACGAGGCCAATCGTCATTTCTACCGAAAAAATGGCTGGATGGAGTTTGATGAAAGGGTATTGCGCGGAAAGGAAATATCCTTGGAAAGCTGGAGCTATAAAACCGTGATTAAATAAGGTATCCTCTTCAGGTGATGATATAATAGAGTCAGTTCAATCAATGATCATACTTGGAGGAGAGACTGATGATACGACGACTTGATCATATCGTGTTGACTGTACAACATATGGAGGACACCATTCGCTTTTATACGAACGTATTAGGGATGAAGGAAGAAACTTTTGGTGAAGGCCGTAAAGCGCTTCGTTTTGGTTTACAGAAGATCAACCTTCATGAAGCTGGTCATGAATTTGAGCCAAAAGCGGCTCATCCTCTTCCTGGATCTCATGATTTGTGCTTTATCACCGATTTAGACATGGACAGTTTGCTGCTGCACCTCCGGAAGCAAGTGGTCCCGATTGAAGAGGGGCCGGTCAGACGCACCGGTACATTAGGTCCAATTGAATCTGTTTATATCCGTGATCCTGATCTGAATTTAATTGAAATCTCTCGATATATAGAGGAGGGTGATCCGTCATGACTCGTATATTTTTGAGACCGATTGAAGAGCAAGATTATCCTGGTATTCAAAGAGGGTGTCAGCATGCAGAAACACTTCATATGACTGGTACACGAAAAACGTTCACACTAGAAGAAATTCGATCCGCCTATACCCGTTTTTTGCAAGATGACAGCAGACGAGATTTCGCCATTTGTCTGCTGGATACGAAAGAGATGATTGGGGATGCGGCGATTGTGGACATTGATCCAATCAATCATACGGCAAGCTTCCGCATTGCGCTTCACGGGCCGGAGCATTTTCAAAAAGGCTATGGCACTGAAGCTGTTCGGATGGTTCAAGCATTTGCCTTTGACACATTAGAACTCAACCGTCTTGAGCTTGAAGTCTTTTCCCACAATCCAAGGGCCTTTCGAAGCTATGAGAAAGCCGGATTTCAATATGAAGGAAAAAGACGCCAAGCGCTCTATTTCAACGGTACATACTCAGATGTCATCATCATGGGCATCCTTCGTAAAGAATATAAAAACATGATGAATACAGATGCTCCTGCTTAAGAAGGGTCATCTTTTTTAAAAAATTGAATCCCAGTGACGATGATTAAACAAATAATGGAAGAGAGAACGATAGAGACGCTTGATAGACTGAGCGCCATGCCTTCCCATCTACCAATAAAGAGACTGACAATCAATAAAACCAAACCAAATAAAATCAAGCATATAGGGACAATGAACCCCGCATGACGCTGCCGGCTTCTTTTCCCTGCCCACCATGAGAGACACAAAATAACGATTGTAAAAATAGCTGTTTGCAGCCAGAACATATGATATCAACTCCCTTTCTCTTTTTGATCCCATGACAACGGAGGTACTTCAAATGAACATTAGACCCATCGAGCAAAAAGACAATCCGTATATCGCAGCAATTATCCGCCAGTCACTAGAATCAGCGAATCTAGCAATTGAAGGAACAGCCTACACTGACCCCCAGCTTGACCAGCTTTTCGAATATTATCAATCATTGACTCATGCAGCCTATTGGATTGCTGAAGAGCATGGTGAGATTGTGGGTGGTGTAGGGATTGCTCCATTCACAAATGGAGTATGTGAATTACAAAAGCTTTATTTAAGTCCAAAAGCACAAGGAAAAGGTGCGGGCAAAAAACTGATGGATACGGCGCTGGAATATGCCTCTACATACTACGAAGCGTGTTATTTAGAAACCCGCCGAGAATTAACAGCGGCTATAGGCCTTTATCAGCGATACGGCTTTTCTCTTCTTTCAGAACCGCTTGAAGGCTCCGAGCATTCTGCAATGGATGCTTGGTATCTCAAGACCTTCTCATCATGAACCATAAAACAATCGATAGGTTTTGATCCTCCGGAAGCCTAACTTCTCTGCTAGTTTGATTGAAGCTTGGTGATGGACATCGCAATCCCAATGCGGTGTCCTCTTTTTTTCAAGACAGATGCTGAGCATATGCTGAGCTGCCAGCAGCGCCAAACCTTTTCCTCGATAAGTCTCATCTGTCCAAATATCTATCTCTGCACGATCCTTACTTGAAAAAATAGAGACACATTCACTCACCACGTTCTCTCCATCTAAAATGGCAATCCCGATTCCCTTTAAAAGAAAGCGAGCTGTTTCACCCCAATAGACTTCGTAATAGCTGGGAGGAAAAGCCCTGCTTGCAGTCATCACCTGCTCATTTGTCCGCTCTACTCTATAGCCTGGATAAGGCGCAGAGACATGAGAATGTGCCTGTGAATAAACGTACGCATGTCTTTCCATTTCATTCAGATATAACCCAAGACATTTTTTCATCAATGCATCTGTTAATGGGTTTGCTGAAAATATGGTGAATCGGGCATTTTGTCTTTTCTGCCTTTCGTACACATCCACAATGAAGGCTGAACAGCGTAACAGCTCCGCTTCACTCCTTCCTGCCACATAATAAATGCCGCATGAAGCTTCGAGAAAATATACAAGCGGATGCGCTTCATCATCTACATAAAGATGCCCTTGTATGACGCCATCCATGACTGCATCTACAAACACTGGATATGCCGGATCGATCTGCTTAATTCCTTTTTTCATTGATGGTATCTTTTTCCGTTCCAAGAGATGCACGATTTTTCCTCCTTTCCTTCCATTATAAAGAAAAAGCTGCTGACATACAGGACTCTTTTCAGCAAAAGCAATCTTCTGCATCAATGGCGCAATTTAAAAAAAGAGACCTTATTTAAAAGGTCTCTCATTATTCTGCCGTTGCCTCTTCTGTCACTTTTCCCTTCCAAATCAGGGTTAAGCCTAATCCAAGAAATAAGACAACACCTGCGAATAGAAATGGGAAGTGAATATTTTGGTCGAATAAGATGCCGCCAAGTGCCGGCCCGAAAATCGTACCTAGGCTTGTGTAGGTAGAGTTCATTCCTGCGACAAATCCTTGCTGATTGCCAGCGATTTTGGATAAGAAGGTGGTTAATGCTGGACGCAATAAATCAAACGCAAGGAAAATGACACATGTGACAATCAATACAACCAAAAAGCCTGACACAACGGTTGAAACGAAAGCAAGGACAGCCCCGATAATCAGACATAGCTGAATGACTCTTTTTTCTCCTAGGGTATTTACCAGTTTACCAAACACAAGTACTTGGATGATGACTGCCACAATTGAGCTGACGGTAATAATCACGGCTATATCTTTTGGACCAAATCCAAACTTATGATTTGTGAACAAGCTAAAGACTGTTTCATATGCAGATAGTCCAAATGCGAGGACAAATACAATGATAAAGGCAATGAGGTAGCTAGGATGAATCGATTTTTTCAAATCTTTAAAGAAAGTCGATTCTTTCACTTCAATCATTTGCTTCTCTCGCTCTTCTTTTGTTAAAGGCTCCTTCAGCATAAACATAGACGAAATGACGGCAATAAACGCAATCCCTGCTGCAAAGAAGAATGGCAGGCGTACGCCGTATTCTGCAATAAACCCGCCAATTCCCGGGCCAATGATAAAACCAGTACTAATGGCCGCAGAAACATAGCCCATCGCCTTTGATCTTTCTTGAACGGTCGTAATATCTGCGACATACGCAGTGACAGCCGGCATGATAAATGCCGCACTAATTCCGCCTAGAAGCCTTGCAACATACAGAACATACACGTGTGTTCCAAGACCAAAAACGAGTTCCGATAACGCGAAGAGGAACAGCCCAGACACAATCATTATCTTTCTTCCGTAGCGGTCTACCCATCTACCTGCAATCGGTGATGCGATGAGCTGAGCAACGGCAAACGCCGCCACAAGGTATCCCATCGTACTTCCTGTTAGATGCATCACATTCATGAATAGCGGCATGACAGGAATAATGAGACCAATGCCTAAAAACGCAATAAATATATTACTTAATAGAATAACGAGTACAGCTTTTTGCTCACGAATCGGTTTTTGCATGATGTTTGTTTCCCCTTTACTGACTCACTTGTTACTCATGATGGTTGATTCCGTGAATAAACAATGAGATCGCCTCTTTTTGTAACTCTTTCTTCTGCTCAATGGTGTCATTTTTATATAACACGTCTAATCCATAAAAAACGGAAAGTAATATTTTCACTTTTGACTCCACATGTTGGATCGACCAGCTGCCATCTTTGTTTCCTTCAAGTAAGATATCTCTCATCACATCATCAAAATCGACATCAATCTTGTTCAGCCGTTCCATGACTTCATCTGATGTAAAGGCGCTGGCACAAAATTCCTCACTCGCTCTCATTAATGGGTAGTTAATCCCTATTTGACTGAGCAGCTCTGCAAATCCCGCAAGCTTATCAATAGCTCGGTTCAGTGTTTTCTTTTCCTCATGCCACGTTTCCATCATCAAACGATGATCCTCTTCCATAATATGAAGAAACAAAAACTCTTTTCCTTTGAAATGGTGATAGAGATTACCTTTACTCACCTCAGCAGCCTCTAAAATATCGCGCACGGATGTTTCTGAATAACCTTTTTTCGCAAATAAATCACGAGAAGCGGTGACGATTTTTTGCTTCGTCTTCTCACTCTTTCCAGCCCCGCTTTGGGTACTTGTCATGTGTCACAATCCCTTTCTACCCTACATTTCTTAATGTGAACAAAATAAAACCGACCAGTTGGTTTATTTTTTCATTATAAATGGATTTTCCTCATAATACAATGAAAAAGGCATCGATTCATAAGGCGTAATTCATGTGAAAACAAACAAAACAGTCATCTGCGTTATCACTAAAAAGGACTTATACGCATCTTTCTTATGCGGCCTTTTCATGACTGCCTTGACCTACTACGTGTTCATCATTCATTTAATTTCACTTTATATTTAACTTCACTTAAATATAAAAATTGCCTATAATAGAATAGAGGTGATGTCATTGGATGAGGAAATTATTCATTACAGTAAAAAAATCATAGAATACTCGAATGCTCTAGGCTCAATTTATGTAGAAGAGTATCAGCGATTTTTAAAACATGAGTATGCAGATTTATCAGCCAAACAAGAGCTGACGCTTGAGTTGCTGCGTACGAAAACGAGAACGATCAATGAATTAGCTGATTACTTTTCGATTTCTGCCAGTGCAGCTAGCCAGCTTGTATCAAGGCTTGAGCAGCTCGGCTATGTCACACGAGAAATTAATCCGCATAACCGAAGAGAAATCATTGTTGATTGTGCTCAAAAGGGACATGACTATCACAAGAATACAGAAGACATTCAATTGCATCTAATTCAAAAATATTATGCAAAGCTTCCAAAAGAAGATTTAAAAACATTACTATCTCTATACGAAAAAATCTATCAGATTGCGAAAGAAGCGCCTTAATACGGTGTTTCTCTCCCCAACATTTAAGTTAACTAAACTATTAAGGGGTTGAAAATATGAGAAGCATTCATTTACAAGATAGCCGGCACATCGGTTTGATTCAATACGGTGATCTTGAGGGGTTTCCAATTTTCTTTTTTCATGGAACACCTGGATCAAGAGTGATGTTTTTAGATGATGATCCAATCTCTCAAAAGCTCGGCATTCGTCTCATCTGTTTGGATCGACCTGGATTTGGTTTATCCACCCCTCTACCTGACCGCACAATTTTAGACTGGGCAAAAGACGTGCAGGAAGTGGCAGATGATCTTGGCATTCAACATTTTTCAGTGATGGGTGTATCTGGAGGCGGTGCATTCGCTGCTGGTTGTGCCTATCAATTGCCGGATCGCGTTCTTTCTGCCGCTCTGATCTCAAGTACAACCCCTTTTCAGGACGGAAAACCGCCAAAAAGCATGCTGAAAGAAAATAAATTAGCCTTTTTCCTTAGTAAGAAGTTTCCTTGGCTATTGAAAGCAAGCTATCGTTCCCAGAAAAAAATGATTGAGAACAAACCAGAGAAATTTAAGAAGCTGGCCAAAAACGGGAACAAGCATTTACATCCGTGGGATCGGCAATTCCTTCAAACCGATGAGCAGGTAGAAATGATGATGACACATTTACACGAAGCGACTCGTCAATCGGTGGATGAGTGTATTCGTGAACCCATTTTACTTTCGAAACCATGGGCATTCGATATGAAAGATATTCAAATCCCTGTTGATGTCTGGCATGGAAAAGAAGACACGATGGCTCCATTTGTAGAAATAGAAAAAATAGCTCGGGCGATTCCAAACGTCAAAACGCATTATATAGATCAAGCAGGGCATTTTCTTACTGATGTAGACGATATTTGGCGAGATATTTTACGCTCTTTAAAGGAGCGTGCTGAACATCAGAAACATGCATGAAAAAAGACCCGATATGACTCGGGTCTTTTTCTTCATTAATATTGTTCATAATACCTCTGCACTTTATCTGGATCCTTTGTCTTCGTCAGTGCCAGCATGAGCAGAATACGTGCTTTTTGCGGGTTTAATGAATCAGACGACACAAAGTGATGTTCATCATCCGTTTTTTCATGGGTGACAATTCCATTACCCGTACGGCTTGATCGCACGAGAACCACATCTTTTTTCACTGCATCTGTTGCTCCTTTGATGGCTTCTGTTGACATCGTTCCATTTCCTGCTGCGGCTACAACAATCCCTTTCGCTCCTGCTTTTACTGCAGCATCATACATATATTTTTGATCATTTTGATAGCCGTATAAAATATCAACTTGTGGCAATTCTTTTATCTTCGATACATCAAAATCGCTTTCAGTCGTATGTTTTCTTGTCGGTTCGTTATAAAAGGACACCACTTCACCAGCAATTTCTCCCATGTATCCTTGCTCAAGTGACTTGAAGGCATCAGTTGTGGTTGTGTTTGTTTTCGTAACAAAACGAGCTGATGCAATTCGATCATTTAATGTGACCATGACCCCTTTGCCCTTCGCTTCTTTGGTGGATGCAATTTTCACCGCCTGATACAAGTTAAGCGGGCCATCTGCACTGATAGCCGATGCTGGTCTCATTGAGCCAACAACCACAACAGGCTTATCACTTTTGACCACCAGATTTAAAAAGTAAGCTGTTTCTTCAAGTGTATCTGTTCCATGCGTGATGACAATGCCATCCACTTGATCATCTTTTAATAGCTCATTGACTCGTTTGGCTAATTTTAAAAGAAGAGCGTCATCAACATTTTCACTTCCAACATTCGCAACCTGCTCACCAGTGACATTTGCAATATCCTTCAGCTGTGGAACTGAAGCAATGACTTTATCGATGCCAAGTGCACCAGATTTATAGCCCGTCGTATCTGTATCACTGTCTGAACTGCCAGCAATCGTCCCGCCTGTGGCTAATACCTTAATATTTGATAAGGACTTATTCCCTGTTTCAACCGCATTGTTTTTCTCTTTTGTTTCACTGGATACGTTTTCTTTTTCGCTTTGACTATTCTCTTGAGTGCCTGTGTTCGCACAAGCTGCTGTCACTAGTAATAAAACAGAAAGAAGGACAGCACCTAACCATTTTGTCATGTTCATTGGATCATCTCTTTTCCTCATTTGATGGATTTCATGGCTAAATCTCTTTCTATAGACTTTACTTTATACCATACCTTCATTCATCGGCATGAGGCTAAAGATATAGAACCAAATACTGGGAATACTCCTTATATTTTTAATGAATTACTTTAAAACATAAAACTAAATTATAAAAATAACCCATTTAACCTTAATTTTACCTTAACAAAATTATTTACATATGGAAAAAAGTAATTACGTGAGTAGAATATACTATAAAGGAGGGAATATGAAAATAAAGTTTATTTTTCTTTTCTTGTTCATAATAATCACTATTGTTTTCATTTACATACCTAAAAATGATCACAACATTAAAATAGCAGTCATTGATAGCGGTATTGACGTAAATCATGTTGATGTTTCTGTGATAAAGCGCTTTGATAATAAGAAAACAGTGATGGATTCTTTCGGACATGGTTCTGCTATTGCTGAAATTATTAATAAAAACAATGAGAACATAGATTTTTATGATGGAAATATTTTAGACGAGAATGGAAACACAAGTGTAGAAACTTTAATCAAAGCTTTAGATTGGTGTATTGACAACAAAGTGAATCTCATCAATATGAGTTTTGGTCTTTCTGAGAATAATGTAAAACTACAAAAAAAGATTGACGAAGTCGTTAGTCATAATATTTTAATTATAGCTGCTGCAGGTAATAAATTTGGTTTAAAAAGTGATTATCCTGCTCGTTATAATAACGTGATTTCTATTTCTGCTGTTGATTCTAAAAATAAGATATATAAATTTGCAGCTAAAGGAAAAATCGACTTTGTTTCTCTTGGTGTCGATGTAGAAACAGTGAAAATAAAAAAATTGGCTGAAGTTAAAGTTTTAAGCGGTACTTCTTTTGCTACAGCAAATGCTACAGGGTATATTTCCAAGCTAATACCAGATGACTTTTCGCTATCTTTTAAAGATATTCTTCACAGATTAAAACAAAAAACTCAAACGCTGAATAATGACGAACGAGATTCAACATATGGTTATGGCCTATTATTAAATAAGAATTAGGAGTTTATGATGTTTAAGAATATTATTAAAGTAATAAGTTTAGTAATGATATTTTCAATTATTGGACCTAGCATTTCTAATGCGACCATGAATTCAAATGAACATGATGAAATTAATTCAAATGATATTAACACTCTACCAAACACGGGGGAATTGCATAGTACAGAGGTCATTAAAAACACGAATAATGAACAGGAACTTGAAGTAAGTGTTGAAAACGAAAATTTATTGATCAACAGTAAAGTGATTTTATCTCAAGAATCAGAACAATTACCAATGGTTGAAGCTGAAATTGTTGATGAAGACACAAAAGAGACTGTAAAATATAATTTTGAAATAGCAGATATTGATGTTGCTGAAAAAAGCGAACCTCATCTCTTATTAGTGGATATTGAAACTGGTGAAGAGTACACAGTAAGTGACTCACAAATTCAAGCATCATGGTATCCTTTAGTAGTCGTAGCAATCTATATTGCTCGTGTTGGAATTAACCAAGCAATAAAGAAGTTTGGTAAAACTGCTGTTAAAAATGCTGTTAAAAAACATGGTAAGAAAACCACTACTTCAAACGCAGTCAAAAAAGTGAGTATGTCGCGGCTAGACTATCATTATAAGAAACACAAAAAAGAATTTGGTAACATTACAAAATCTGAGTATTTAAATAAAGCACGCAAACTATTAGGAGCAAGTAAGAGCAACAATATTTTAGAAAAGAAAAGCAAGAAAAAGTTTAATGGTAAACACCGTTATTATAAATATAATAAAAAAACAAATGAATTTTTATCTGTAGAGAAACAAAAAGATAAAGATGTCATTATCACTTTTTTCAAACCTAAAAGAGGAATTAATTATTGGAAGGACCAGTAGAAATGAATAAAAACGTTTGTTTAATTTGCGGCTATAATGAATTAGAAGAAAGACCTTACTATTCCGATTTTGCAGGTAGTAACGAAATTTGTCCATGTTGCGGTTTTGAGTTTGGAGTAGATGATTTTGATTGTGATGAATTTGATCATGAGGGGTTAACAGACCAAGAAATTGTTGAAAAGTCCCATATCATATGGAGAAAACATTGGATTGAAAACGGGCTAGAGTTGTTCAATCCTAAAATCTTTTCTCCAGAATTTCGAAACGGTAAATTTTTAAAAAGAGATTACTTAGAGATTCAATTGAAAAAGAATCTTGGATTAGATTTTAATGACATTTAAACGAACAAAGACCACTCAGGTTTTATTCTGAGTGGTTTTCATATTTTAATATATGTCTTTACTACAGCAAAAAAATATTTAATGTATAGGTTGTTTTTACCTGATTTATTACGCATTTTAAGTGCTCCAAATATGCTTGACCACACAGTCAATCATGCCAAAAAAAATCACTGAGGATATCTACCTCAGTGATGGGAATCGTTATTTCTTCATTGAACCTGCGTGTGAAAAGATTAGATATTTCAATTCAAATTCGAATGTCTTTCCGTCCACAATACCGACTGTTTTTTCACTGTCATAAAGCTCAAGCATACAAGCAGCCATTTCTTTTGATGTATGATATTTCTTGAAATTGCCTTCATATTCAAATTCGTCTAGATCCAATGAGCGCTTTGCAAATTCTGATTCTGTCGCGGATGGCGCTAAAACTTTTGCCTTTAATTTGGCACCTTTTTCTTTCAATTCTAGGGCCAGTCCTTCTGTAAAGGCGCTCACGTAAAACTTCGTTGCTGAATAGGTGACGGCATTGCCAACGACTGTATATCCTGCTCGTGAAGAAATGTTAATGAGCTGAGCTCCCTCTACTTGCTCATAATCACGAACAAATAAGGTGGATAGAATCGTTAATGCTTCTATATTCAGATGAAGCATATCCCCAATTTTACTTAAATCTTGTTCTCCTATAGAGCCAAAATGACCAAACCCTGCATTATTAATGAACGTATCCAGTTCATAATCTGACAATGATTCATAAAATGAATACACTTGCTCTATGTTTGTTAAATCAACTGACTGTATGACTACTGTGATATCGGGATATTGATCATGAATCTTTTTCTTCAATTCTTGGAGTTTATTGAGCCGGCGTGCAGCTAATATAAGATTTTTCCCTCGTGCTGCAAATGCGAGAGCCGCCTCATATCCAATACCTGAGCTTGCTCCTGTAATGACTGTATAGCCCATTTTATATCCCCCTATTCGCGTCTTCTAACTGGTTAAATTATAACGACAGCGTTTCGCTCAAGTCAATTTTGAAGAGAGTCAAAGGGCATCATGTCAACTTAGATACAGCTCCTCAGTTACTTCCTTTTGAATCATTTTGGAGGATGTCATGCTGAGATTTTTTTGTTAATTTTTGAAAAACCAATTGATAGGAATGTTCGATTAACTCCTCTACAAATGAGGATGGAATGTCTGCATCAAGGTAAATGGAATTCCAATGAGTCTTATTCATATAGTAGCCAGGGATAATTCCTTCATGCATCTCTCTTAGTTCTTCAGCACGAAGAGGATCACATTTTAAAGTGATGACAGGCTTTCGATTCGCATCTCCCCCCATCATAGCAAACATCTTTCCGCCAATATGATAACGATCTGCCTGCCACTCAGGTTGATAATCATGGGTTGTTCCTTTTAAGGAAAGACAAAATGCCTGCAGCTGTTCTTTTTTCATTTCATTAGCTCCTTTTTTAGAAATCATCTATTTTTTCTATTATATCGACAATGAGGAAAGATATCTGACGCTTTTTTTCAGAAACAATAAGAAAAGCACAGGCCCTTTGTCTCCTGTGCTTTTGAATCACTCTGCTTTTTTTATTCAAACGCCTTCTTTAGTTGATCCCCCATTAAATGCCAAGCTTCTTCAGCTATGGCTAAATCTCCGGCGTGCGTGAAGCCGTGTGGAACTCCTTTAAATTGTTTATACGTGACGTCTATCCCAGCTTCTTTTAACTTGGCAGCATATTGCTCAGCTTCTTCAGCCAGCGAATCCTTCTCTGCTGTGATGACGAGAGCTGGAGGCATTTGTGCCAAGGATGTACGATCTGCAAAAACCGGAGAAACGAGCGGATTGCGCGGATCTTGGCCTTGCAGATAGAAGGAATTAAAGAGTCTCGCCAATTCAACTGGAATCGCTTCATCAAACGCTGGCTTTTCTGCTGGATCAGTGGCTAGATCAAGCGGCGGATAATCAAGCACCTGATAAACAATTGGGAGTGTATTTCCTTTTTGAATATTCAATAGACAAGCAGCCGTTGCCAAATTTCCTCCTGCACTATGTCCGCCAACGGCTAATGCATTCCGATCGATTTGAAGCTCGTCAGGGTGTTCATACAGCCACTTCAGTACATCGTAGCATTCATGAAGAGCCGCTGGGAAAGGGTGCTCAGGAGCAAGCTGATACTCGACATTGACCACGATACATTGCGCCCGGTCTGCAATGACTGGACACCATGGATTATCCATTTCAGCACTGCCCATGATAAATCCGCCACCATGTAAATTCACAAAAACAGGAAGTGGCTGCTTTGATGTGTTCACTGGCTTAAACACCCACACCTTTGTTTCGCCAGCACTTGTTGGAATGTCATATTCCATTTTGTTCACATCAGGAGGATTTACTGGCTTTAGTTCCGATTGACTTGCTAATGAACCTTCAGATGGCTGGCGTAATGAAGCAGCGATTTTGATTTGTTCTTCTAAGTTCATGATCTCAGACTCCTATCTTATTCATTTCTTCTTAACTCATTCGTTCCTTTTTCCTCTTTTCCTTCTACTGAATCAGCGGCACCTTACTGGATTAATCAAAATAAAAAAGAGAAGACATTGAAGAAGGTATACGTTTATTAGCTAAAACTAATCAATAAAGCTAAGTAACACACTGAATTTAACACACGATACTAAGAGAATGAAAAAAGAAGAAAACGAGTTTTCCATGTTCAATGTAAAACGGGAAAACTCGTTTTTATATTACGCAGAAAACCTATAAAAATATCAATCTGTAACTGCAAACCAAGTTTCTTTGAGCAATTCACAGAAAGATTGAATGGTTGGTCCTTCTGAACGACTTTTTAAATATACGACAGATGTTTCAATTGGTTTTTCACAATAATGCAAAGGGATAAGAATACCCTCTGCTAATTCCTCTTTAATCATATTTTCACCAAGCAAGGCGATTCCGGTTTTATTTAAAACTGCCCGCCTAATCGTTTCATCACTTCCCCCGCATTCAATGATAGAAGATGGACGGGTGTTAATTTCAGAAAAACACTGCTCTGTAATTGAGCTAAAACCGCAATGTTCATGATAAGCGAGAAACGGAAAGGATTCTATAACCTCTTCTTTAGAGCGATTTTTGGTAAGATCGGCGGAGACAACCAACACCGCCTTTTCCCTTTCTAAAACAAACTTTTCTAATTCTGAGGAATCAACTTCCCCTGCAACAATCCCAATATCTGCTTCATTATTTAAAATTTTATCGACAGCTATAAGGCTGTTTGCTGGCATGAGGCGCAGCTTAACTTGTTTATGCAATTTTGTATAAGAACTAAGCAGTAGGGAAAGGTGATTCGTACAATAATATTCTGAAGCTGTAATAGTTAGACTTCCGGAAGGACCATTTAACTCTTCCATGTCTCTTTCCATATATTCCATTAATTCAAATAATCTATCTGTATGCTGCTTTAATTTTTTTCCAGCAGGCGTCAAAAACGTTTTTTTTCCAATACGGGTGAATAGAGAATGGTTTAGTTCCCTTTCTAATACTTGAATTTGCAAAGTAATAGTGGGTTGAGTATATTTTAAGATCTTTGCAGCTTTGGTCATATTCAATTCATTGGCTACTACTTGAAAAGTTTTTAGATTTCTGAGTTCCATTTAACCTTCATCTCACTATCTATATTTTTTATAGCCTACAAAAGCTCCTAACCAAAAGTATATAAAGTAATCATCTTTCTCATAGGATATAAGGTTAACCATATAACCCCATAGACAAGATGCTCTGAAGCGAATAGCAATCAAATCATTATATCAAAAATTTTAACGGGAGAATCTAAAAGTTTGATACGAATCATTCATTTTTTATTGGTAACTATTGAATCGCCTGATTTAATATACCAATAAAAAACCAAATCATCTCCTTACTCTTAAGGTTATGATATATCGCTAAAGTTTTCTAATGCATACTATTAAATTAATTAATTTTTAGCTTTTTTCATCCTGTGATAGATTTGATAAAGAGCAGAACGAAGTAAGGGAAAGGGAGAATATTATGTATCCATTTAAAATATTAAATCATGAAGATATCAAAGCTATTCTTGATATGAAAAATGTAATCGATATCGTAGAAAAAGCTTACGTCTTAAAAGAAAATAAAGAAGCTTCTTTATTCCCAATGGTGTTTCACGAGTTCGAACCTGGTAAAGCGGACATGGATATTAAATCAGGAGAATTGTCAGGAGCAGGCATTTTCGGTTTAAAACTTGTTTCCTGGTTCGGGGACAACCCTTCTAAAGGCCTTCCTGCTGTTGTTGGTACTGTCTTAGTTCTTGACAGCCGTACAGGCCTTCCGATCGGTATCTTGAGCGGTGAGTATATGACCATGATGCGCACCGGAGCAGCTGGTGGAATTGGAGCTAAATATTTAGCAAGAAAAGATTCAGAAGAATTGCTTATGGTAGGGTCAGGTCATGTTGCAGCTTATCAAATCTTAGCTGTTTTAATGACAATGAACCATATCAAAAGAGTTCGAGTGTATAATGCTCATTCATTTGACCGAGCTGGTCAGTTTTGTGCAGACATCAAAGGCAAGTTAAAAGAGCTGTTAGCTCAAACTAAAGAACAAAACCCGGAAGTTTATGAAGAAATGCTTCAAAAGATAGAGATTGAGTATACGCCGGTTAATGATATTGAAACAGCTACGAGAAATGCAGATATTATTATTACAGCTACTCCAGCACGCCAACCAATTATTCTAAAAGAATGGGTAATGCCAGGTACTCATTTTTCATGTGTGGGTGCAGACATGGCAGGAAAACAGGAAATTGATGAAAATATTTTAACTGATGCTCGCATATTCGTTGATGACCTTGAACAGTCTGTTACGGTAGGGGAATTTGAAACTGCATTTAAAAAAGGCATCATCGCAAAAGATAGCATCATTTCGGAAATTGGAGGAGTGATTACAAGTCAAGCACCAGGACGCATTTCTCCAGAAGATATCACAGTTTTTGACAGTACAGGCATCTCTCTTCAAGATCTATTGACAGCGAGCTATGTTCTAGAACAGGCAGAAGAAAAACAAATTGGGATGTCGACAAAGCTGTAACTGATCGATAGCCTTTTAAATCAGCAGATTTTAGAAAGTATTCTTTACCAAAAGACTACGTATCAAAAAATAAATAATACTTACAGAGGAGTTAATAGGATGAATATAAAAACATTTGCTGTAGAACATTGGATGAATTTATACGAGCAAGAGGCCGTTTATAATATCGCGGAAACATGTGTTGAATCTTTCACTGTAAATGAGTTGATCGGAATCGATGGCTCAAATCCAGCAGATTTTTTCAATGAAGTCGGAAAGAAAAAATTAACATACGGACATATTGAAGGATCTCCAGAGTTTAAAAGCTTAGTATCTGGCCTGTATGAGACAGTTGAAGCTGATAATGTACTTGTCATGAATGGAGCAATTGGTGCAAACTTCTTAGTGCTCTATTCTCTTATTGAGCCAGGAGATCATGTAATTGCTGTACACCCAACATACCAGCAGTTATATGATGTGCCTGCTTCATTTGGCGCGAATGTAGATCTGCTGCCATTGAGACCAGAAAATAACTTCCTGCCGGATCTAAACGAATTAAAGTCTCTGATTAACGAAAAAACAAAATTGATTATTATCAACAATCCGAATAATCCTTCAGGTGCTATTATTGAGAGAGAAATGCTTGAAGAAATTGTAGAAATTGCACGCTCATGTGATGCTTACTTGCTGTGCGACGAAGTATACAGAAACCTATTACAGGAAGATAACCTTGTTGTGCCATCTGTTGCTGATTTATATGAAAGAGGAATCAGTACATCAAGTATGTCAAAAGTATTTTCATTAGCCGGCTTGCGCCTTGGGTGGATTGCAGGTCCAAGTGATGTGATCGCTGAATGCATAAAACACCGTGATTACACAACAATCAGCTGTGGTGTGCTTGACGATATGTTAGCCGTTCATGCTCTTAAAAACTATGATAAAGTCCTAGGAAGAAGCCGCAAAATTATCAAAGATAATCTGGCTATTTTAGATGAGTGGGTTCAAAATGAACCTTCAATCTCCTACGTAAAGCCACGTGCAGGCACAACATCTATGCTGAAATACGATTACCCTATTTCATCAGAAGAATTTTGCGTTGACCTATTTAAAACGAATGGCACATTCTTAACGCCAGGTTCTTGCTTTGATATGGAAGGTTACGTTCGTATCGGTTACGCATGTTCAACAGATGTATTAAAAGCAGGTCTTGAGAAATTCTCTGAATATTTGCGTACCCTTAAAGTAAATAGCTGATTAAAAACCATTAAGATAAATATTTGGAATATCTGATCGTACAAAAACCGAACTGCCAATTATGGTTAGTTCGGTTTTTTTGTAAAGTTAAAAGATATTTAAAAACCTTTTCTTGTCAGATTATCTCACATCATTATCTTCAATAGTTACTATAAATAAGTTAAAATTTTCAGTTAATTATTTTCGTGTTATTCTACACCTGCAACAGAAGAAAGGTAGAGGTGTAAAAAGCTTAAGGGGGGAGATTTTATGAGCAACAACTGGAGTTCCTTAGTTGAGAACATGAGTGATTATTTAGCACCTAGCATGGCCAAAGATCATCCAAACTTACCTGTGGTAAAAGAAGAAGGTTGTTATTACTACGGGCTGGATGGGAAAACCTATTTAGATTTTACTTCCGGGATTGCAGTAGCTAATACAGGACATCGCCATCCTAAAATCGTACAAAGTATCAAGGATGCAGCAGATCAATTAACTCATGGCCCTTCGGGAGTCATTATGTATGAATCTATTTTAAAGCTGGCCAAATCTCTAGGTGAAATTCTGCCAGGAGATTTAAATTGTTTTTTCTTTGCCAATAGTGGTGCTGAAGCAATTGAGGGAGCTTTAAAATTGGCTAAATATGCAACAAAGAGACCTTATGCTATTTCTTTTACGGGGTGCTTTCATGGCCGTTCTTTAGGTGCTTTAAGCGTATCAACATCAAAAAGTAAATATAGAAAATATATAAATCCGTCTCACCTGACTTATCATCTGCCTTACGCTAATATGCAGGCATGCCCCGAAGGTAAAGACCCAGAAACTTTCTGCATTAACGAATTAGAAAAACATTTTGAAGAATTATTTAAACACCAAGTGACACCTGAAGAAGTAGCCTGCGTCATATTAGAACCTGTATTAGGAGAAGGCGGCTACATCATCCCTCCTAAAGGGTGGCTGAAAAAGATCCGCGAAATATGCGATCAGCATGGTATACTGCTTATTTTTGATGAAGTACAAACTGGCTTTGGACGCACAGGAGAGTGGTTTGCTGCTCAGACATTTGAAGTCACCCCAGACATTATGGCTATCGCTAAAGGAATAGCTTCTGGTCTACCTTTAAGTGCCACAGTAGCTTCAAAAGAACTGATGAGCAAATGGCCTGCTGGAAGTCATGGAACAACGTTCGGTGGAAATCCAATTGCCTGTTCGGTAGCGTTGACCACTCTTGAAATAATGAAAGAAGAAAGATTACTAGATAATGCAAAAGTGGTTGGTCAATATGCTGCTGAAAAACTAAAACAAATGAAAAAAAATCACCCGATCATTGGAGAGATACGCTCGGTAGGCTTAATGATTGGAATTGAAATGATAAACCCAAAAACAAAAAAACCCGATGGAAGCGCCGTCATGAAGATTTTAGATTATTCCCTTGAGCAGGGAGTTCTCTTTTACTTATGCGGTAACGAAGGAGAAGTGATTAGAATGATCCCTCCTCTGACCGTCACAAAAGAACAGATTGACGATGGGCTTTCAAAATTAGAAAAGGCATTGCACCAATTTGAGAAAGAATTTTAAGTAGAAGCCGTTTCGAGTATTCACCGCTATTCTATGTACGACTCTTTTTTTCATATTTAATGATATCATTATTTGATGAAAGACTAATTTATTGAAAAAAAGCACTGCGGCGCTATGTCCTCAGTGCTTTTCATTTCTCTTATGATACTTGCTGTTCTACCTTCACTCGTTTAATGAAGAAAGCAATAATCAATCCAATGACGGTCATGATCACGGCAAAGATAAATGCATGCTGGACACCATTTGTAAAGGCGAGCAGCTGATTCACCGGATTTGCGGGATCAGATACATTTTCCATAAAGCTTCGAGTTCCTGATGAAAGGATCGAGATACCGATCGCAGTACCAATAGCTCCTGACACTTGCTGCAAAGTATTCATAATCGCTGTACCATGCGGATATAGCTCTGGCGGAAGCTGATTTAATCCATTGGTTTGAGCAGGCATCATGATCATCGCGATTCCGATCATTAAGGTAATATGAAGAGTTACAATGAATCCAATCGACGTATTCACACTTAGATTCGTAAAGCCAAACATCGTCGCTGCGACAATGACAAGACCTGGAATGACAAGCCATTTTGGACCAAACTTATCAAATAGACCACCCATGATTGGAGATAGCAATCCGTTGATAATTCCACCTGGCAATAGCATTAAACCTGCTGTAAAAGTGGAAAGCGCCAAGGACGTTTGTAGATACAATGGCAAAATCATCATAGCAGACAGCATCACCATCATACACACTAAAATTAGAAGTAACCCAATGACAAACATCGGATATTTAAACGGGCTTAAGTTCAGCATTGGTTCTTTCATGTTTAGCTGTCTTAAGGAGAATACAAGAATCCCTATGACACCAACTACAATTGCAACGATGACATGCATACTGCTCCAGCCGCCGCCTTCACCGGCACTGCTAAATCCATATACAATTCCTCCGAAACCAATGGTTGAAAGAACAATCGATAGAATGTCGATTTTCGGTCTTGTTGGTTCTGTAATATTTTGCATAAAGATAAAACCAAAAACAAGTGCAGCCATTAATAAAGGAAGTGAAATCCAGAAAATCCAATGCCAAGTCAACGATTTCAAAATAAGACCAGAGACTGTCGGGCCGACAGCTGGTGCAAACATAATCACAAGACCAATAATCCCCATTGATCGGCCACGTTTATGAGGCGGGATGATGACCAAAATCGTATTAAACATCAATGGCAGAAGCAATGCTGTACCGACTGCCTGCACGACACGTGCTACCATTAAAATACTAAAGACCGGCGCAACCGCCGCAATAAATGTTCCGATGATCGAAAAGACGAGCGACGTAATGAAAAGCTGCCTTGTCGTAAACCATTGAAGAATGAGTCCTGAAATCGGCACGAGAATACCAAGTGTTAATAAATATCCTGTTGTCAGCCACTGAGCAGTCGTCGCTTCAATTCCAAAGTCTAACGTTAAACTTCTCAGCGCCATGTTTAATGCCGTTTCACTGAACAGGCCAATAAATCCAGCTGTGATAAAAGAAATAATAATGGGCAGCGTTCGAATTTCAGAAGCTGCTGCTTGCTGTTTGTTCATATTAAGTTGGCTCCTTTTCTTTTTCAATTTAGATGAACCTTAGGAAGTCAGGGTGGTCAGAAATGAGCCACTTCAATGTCTATTGAAAGACGGATAAAATCTGTTTTTCTGCAGCAAATTGAGCAATTTTGTCGATCGAATAGCCAGATTCATGTATATAAAACATGAGCTCAGGCGTCATTGGAGAGGACATACATAACGTTGTCAGTTCTATATCCTGTATATTCGCTTCTCCCTTTTCTCTCGCTTCTTCAAGCAATTCACGAATGATTTGTCTGAGTGATTGACTGTAATGACTATCATACACTTTACTTGTCTGCTCTAAATTCCCAGAGATTGTGAGCATCCGAATCCAGTCTAAATGGTGACCGACGATCAGATGAATTTCTTCGAGAACATAGCGTAAACGTTCACGAACCGGCTGATCACTTATTTTGCTCAAGTAAAGATGCAAAGCTGGGATCAGCTGTTCAAATCTCTCCCCAAGGATAGAAAGGCACAAATCACTTTTATTGGCGTAGCGGCGGTATAGAGTGCCCTGTCCAACACCAGCTGTTTTCGCAATTTTATGCATGCTGACATTTTCTACACCAAATTCTTGAAACAAGGAGAATGCGATCTCTTCAATTTCCTCACCAATATCCTTTTCCACCATACACACCTTCTTTACCTTCATCCACATGACACTCATCTCTATGTGTTAAATCAAAACACTTTAGGTTTTTCTTAGGAAAATTGTCCCGATATTATCTTACGGACAACTGTCCGCATTGTCAATCATTATTTTTTTCTTTCAATTCTATTAAATGATGCACACAGTTTATCATTATTTAGACCGATTTTCCCTTTTGAAAGAATCATGTATGATCAATAAAGAAAGCGCTTCCACAAAAGGAGAGGAGAATGCGAATATGTACCGTATGAAACGAATGTTGATGCTGGTTGTCACTGGATTAGTCTTGAGTTTGTCCACATTTACTGTGGGTGCCTCAGCACAAACGGGTGGATCGTTTTATGAACCTTTTAACAACTATAATACGGGGTTATGGCAAAAAGCCGATGGATACTCGAATGGAAACATGTTTAACTGTACGTGGCGTGCAAATAATGTGTCGATGACCTCAGCAGGTGAAATGCGTTTATCTCTCACAAGTCCCTCCTATAACAAGTTTGACTGCGGAGAAAACCGCTCCGTTCAAACGTACGGCTATGGGTTATATGAAGTCAACATGAAGCCCGCCAAAAATGTGGGGATCGTCTCTTCTTTCTTCACTTATACGGGACCGACTGATGGCACGCCTTGGGATGAGATTGACATTGAATTTCTAGGAAAAGATACGACAAAGGTACAGTTTAATTACTATACCAATGGTGTAGGAAATCATGAAAAGATCGTCAACCTTGGTTTCGATGCAGCGAACTCTTATCACACGTATGCATTTGACTGGCAGCCAAACTCTATCAAATGGTATGTCGATGGACAATTAAAGCATACCGCCACCACACAAATTCCTCAAACACCAGGGAAAATTATGATGAACCTGTGGAATGGTGCAGGTGTCGATGAATGGCTTGGTTCCTACAACGGTGTTACACCACTCCACGCACATTATAACTGGGTGCGTTACACAAAAAGATAACTCTATCAAAAAAACCTGTGACTTGTCACAGGTTTTTCTTCGTTTAATTTGAACTAGTTTTCAGCTGATGAGCGAGTTTTTTCTCATGATTGTGGATAATATCTTCATAACTTTCTATTTTGAAATCCAATCGTTTAATGGTCTCTTCGATTTCCTTTTGTTTTTGGACGAGTCTTTCTCGTTCATTGATCAAAATGTTTTTTCGCGAAGATAACGTATGATCATCATCCTCAAAAAATAAGGCTGTATATTCTCTAAGCGCATCAATCGAGAGCCCAGCATTTCTCATACACTTGATAAATTCAATCCATTGAAGATCATCCTCTGTATAATCACGAATCCCATGATCATCACGTTTGATTTCTCTAATCAAACCAATATTTTCGTAATATCTAAGTGTCGCAGTGGATAAAGCGAGCTGTTTTGCTGCTTGTGCTATTTTCATTGTGCCCTCCCTCTTTCTCTTACCTTCCGATCTCCCTTTCCTCATCATCTCCATTTTAAAAAAGAAAGCAAGATGCTTTTGGCTCAATTCTTGATTCAAGAATGTTGAATTCGTTATTACAAAAGGTTTTCTGTTGACTTATAGTTCACTTTAAGAAGTACAGTATAGAAGAAAGAATCGAAGCTTATTTTTGAAAGGATGATCAAGAATGTGTCAGACGCACCAATCAAATGTTTTAAGTGTTTCACACGCAAAAGCGAATTTTGAACGGACGACTATTGAACGAAGAGCACTTCGTCCACATGATATTTTAATTGATATTCAATTTAGCGGGATCTGTCATTCAGATATCCACAGCGCTTTTGATGAATGGGGCGGCGGTATTTTCCCGATGGTTCCTGGTCATGAGATTACTGGGGTCGTTGCAGCTGTAGGGGATGATGTGACGAAGTTTCAAATCGGTGACCGTGTAGGTGTTGGCTGCTTTGTGGATTCCTGCGGCACCTGTGAATATTGTCAAAATGGAGACGAGCAGTATTGCACAAAAGGGGTCGTCCAAACATATAACAGCCGTGACTATGACGGGGAACCGACTTATGGCGGCTACAGTCAAAAAATTGTCGTGACTGAACGATTTGTCGTCAGCATTCCTGATCAACTGCCTCTTGATGCCGCAAGCCCTCTTCTCTGTGCCGGCATTACAACTTATTCTCCATTAAAGCACTGGAAGGCAGGCCCTGGTAAAAAGGTCGCTATCGTCGGGATGGGTGGACTCGGTCATGTCGCCATTCAATTCGCACGCGCACTTGGCGCTGAAGTAACGGTTTTAAGCCGCTCTTTGAATAAAAAAGAAGAAGCACGATCATTTGGTGCAAAAGACTATTTTGCTACAAGTGATCCTGAAACGTTTCAGACACTAGCCGGTCAGTATGACCTCATTCTCAATACAGTCTCTGCCAACATTAATGTGGATGCCTATCTGTCCTTACTCCGTGTAGATGGAACCTTGGTGAACGTCGGTGCACCGCCTAAGCCGGATCAATTCCACGTCTTTTCATTAATTTCCGGCCGTCGCAGCATTGCTGGTTCACTCGTTGGCGGCATCCAAGAAACACAAGAAATGCTCGATTTCGCAGCTGCTCACAACATCGCACCACAAATTGAAGTGATTAACGCGAATCAAGTTGATGAAGCGTATGAACGTGTGCTGAAAAGTGATGTGCGTTACCGGTTTGTGATTGATATTGCTACGTTGTGATTGATATTGCTACGTTGTGATTGCTATTTGTTTTAAGAGACTAGCCTGATTGGCTGGTCTTTTGTTATGTTTCAACCTTTTCCTTTTACACAGGTGTATGCAATGGACATTTCACAGCAAAAATCCTCTGAAATTCGCACAAAAAATATTGACATAAAAATAAAAAACATGTTATTATTAAAAATTTGGTTATTACACCTTCATTTGTGATACCCTTATAGTAGATACAATTTATGGAGGTGGATGAAATGTTTCAAATTGGTGATAACATTGTTTATCCAATGCACGGAACAGGCATAATTGAAGCCATAGAAGAAAAGAAATTTTCTGCCGAGACAGAAGAGTATTATGTCATTAAGATGTCCGTCAGCCAGATGAAAGTGATGATTCCAACAAAGAAAATGTCAGGGTCAAATATAAGAGCAGTTACGAATATACTTGCCATCAAGAACATTATCCACATTTTTCAGAATGAAACCTCAGATACATTATTGTCCTGGAAAGAAAGGTATAAAATCAATACAAACAAAATCAAAACAGGCGATATCCAAGAAGGCGCTGAAGTTGTACGTGACCTCTTGCGAATGAAAAAAGAAAAACCACTCAATTCAAGTGAAAAGAAAATGCTGGATGATGCTTATGAGTATTTGATTAGTGAACTGGAAGTCATCGAAGGAATTACCGAAAAACAGATTAAGAGCTTTTCTTAAAAATTTATACCACTTTTTTACTCCCACCTTCTCCCTCATTTGTTATTCTCTACGAATAGCTCCACGCCCTGTCACTTTGAAAAGAAAAAGAAATTATTTAGGAAAATTCCGCATATTGTCAATCCAGTATGTTATACTAAACTAACCTTTGAAGCATGAAATTTTTACGAATACCTTGTACCATCTCCCTACTTGTACGTTGAGTAGGGTTTTTTCATGCAAAAAAACAGGCTCTCCGTAGAGAACCTGTTTTAAAAGAATGAAGATTAAGCAATTTTTTGAACGTTAGCAGCTTGAGCTCCACGAGAACCTTGCTCTACGTCAAATGATACTTTTTGACCTTCGTCTAAAGATTTGAATCCGTCGCCTTGGATAGCTGAGAAATGTACGAATACATCGTCGCCTTCTTCACGTTCGATAAATCCAAAACCTTTTTCTGCGTTAAACCATTTTACTGTACCTTGTTCCATGATTGTTGCCTCCTCGTGCGTTTACCACACAATGTATTATACTATCCTTGCCCAAAGTACCCTCAAGACGAAAAGTCAATCTTCATACTATCCTTTACGCCGAACAAAAATAATTACTTTTCATTATAGCATGAATCGGTAATAATTGCAATTTGTTGATTAGAAGAAACATAAGTACATCATTAGACAGGGGGATGATGGTAAAAGGTATAGACATGTTAATCATAAAGCTTGAATTCTATAATAAGTTGTACCTTACTAAAGACTTTCCAACTCAAGTCTATTTAACCAATTATCGACTAATGAGTTAAATACATCGGGTTGTTCAATTTGTAGGTTGTGACCAGCCATATCAAGCACCGCAAAAGTGGCTCTTGGATAATCTTCGATGAGCCGCCATGCATCGTGGTATCCGACTACATTGTCCTGGCGCCCTGTGATAATGAGCGTTGGATACTTAAGATCAGTTGAAATATCGAAGGTAAAACCATATCCATTTTGATGAATGTTGTTGATGAAATCATGATTTGTTTGTTTAGAAGGAAGTAAAATTTCATCTCGAAACCTCTCCCATTCCGTTTTTCCTTGCACAACTATCATAGAGCAAAATTCATCTACCTCCTCTGAAGACAATTGTGATATGAAGCTGCTGTCACTTTTTAAAACCGCCGCCTCTGGTACGACTCTTTCATTGAATTCTGGTATAGTCATGGGCGCCACAAGCAGTAATCCACGAACGGTTTCCTGACGTGAACGAACGATACCTCTGGCGATGTACCCTCCATATGAATAACCACAAACAATAAACTGTTCATCAGGGATAATCTCGTCCAAAAGACACAATATCGCTTCTAGCACATCATCAGAGTTCTGAATAGACGGATGTGGCTTTGAACGTCCCATACCTGGTAAATCTATGTATATTCTCTTCCAACCGCTTCGTTTTTCGAATACCGGTTCCAATGCGTGTAACATTACCTGATGGTCAAGAGTCCAACCATGCAATATCACGATCGGATACCCTTCTCCAATGACTTTATGGTAAATTGACATGTTTTTATTTCCCCTTTCCTACTCTTCAATATTTTATCACAATTTTAGAAAAATTCTTTTTTCACTAAACTTGTTATCATCGTAAACTATCATATATAACTGTTCAAACTAATTAGAAAGCACAAAAAAAACCAAAGGTCTACAACCTTTGGTTTCTTAGATGCGGCCGAGAGGACTTGAACCTCCACGGGTTATTCACCCACTAGGCCCTCAACCTAGCGCGTCTGCCATTCCGCCACGACCGCGTGTATGATGTGCTCATATATTCATAAGTGCACTGTTTGAAAAAACAATGCGGGTGAAGGGACTTGAACCCCCACGTCATAAAGACACTAGATCCTAAGTCTAGCGCGTCTGCCAATTCCGCCACACCCGCGTGACAATGGTGAGCCATGAAGGACTCGAACCTTCGACCCTCTGATTAAAAGTCAGATGCTCTACCAACTGAGCTAATGGCTCATCTGCTATGCAGAAAAACATATATAAAAAATGGCTGGGCTAGCTGGATTCGAACCAACGCATGACGGAGTCAAAGTCCGTTGCCTTACCGCTTGGCTATAGCCCAACGAATCAAAAAACAAAACATGACCCGTACGGGATTCGAACCCGTGTTACCGCCGTGAAAGGGCGGTGTCTTAACCGCTTGACCAACGGGCCATACAATAATGGCGGAGAAGGAGGGATTTGAACCCTCGCGCCGCTCGCGCGACCTACACCCTTAGCAGGGGCGCCTCTTCAGCCACTTGAGTACTTCTCCATTATGGCTCCGCAGGTAGGACTCGAACCTACGACCGATCGGTTAACAGCCGATAGCTCTACCACTGAGCTACTGCGGAATAATAAGACATGTTTCATTATATCTATGCCAGAAAAATGTGTCAAGAATTTTTAAGTGTTTCATTCCTGTCTCATTAGCGACGGCTTTTATAATTTAACATATACTAATATAACAGTCAAGCCTTTCTTCCTTCCTTTTTGTTTTCTGTTTAGACATGACAGAAAGACCCCGACCTCTAACTGAAAGACCAAGGCCTCCTTGCTGCTGCGCTCCCTATGAGTTCATGACAGCTTATACTTTCGCATCCACTTGTAAAAGGTGCTTCTTGGCACCTCTGCCAGCCTCGCTGCTTCTGACACATGACCTTTTGTTTTGTGCAATGCTTCAATCACCGTTTGCTTTTGAATGCGTTCCCTTAGCGTGAGTTCTTTTGGATTCTCGGTATACTCTGGTAGATGCAGCTTCTGCTTTTTCTGATCCATCGCCTCTAATAACGCCGCATATTGCGATTCACCAATCCATCCTCCTTTAGGAAATAGTACCCTTATATGTTCAAACAGATTAAAAAGCTCTCGTATGTTTCCTGGCCAGTGGTACGCTTCTAGCTTACGAAAAAAAGATTCAGGAAATGTCGCATTCCATTGGTGTTTCTTTTGGTAATAGCGATAGAAATCAACAATGTCTTCTTTTCTTTCTCTAAGCGGCGGGATGTTGATTGGATAGACATGAAGACGGTAATACAAATCTTCACGTATTTTTCCTTCCTTCAGCAGTTCGTTTATATTCCGGTGTGTCGCTGTTATGATTCTAATATCCAAAGGGATTTCGTGTGTCCCGCCGAGCGGTACGACTTTTCTTTCTTCAATGACCCTAAGAAGCGCCACTTGCATCGCATAAGGGATTTCGCCAATTTCGTCTAAAAAGAGAGTTCCTTTCTGAGCCTGTTCAAATTTCCCCTTTGCTCCATGACGTTTTGCCCCTGTAAAAGCTCCTTCAGCATAACCAAATAGTTCGCTTTCTAACAGGCTTTCTGGTATGGCTCCACAATTAACGGCAATAAACGGTCCTTTATGTCTTTCACTAGCTAAGTGAATTGCTCGAGCGGCCAGTTCTTTCCCTGTACCTGTTTCTCCCCAAATATATACATTTACATCTGTTTGTGCCGCTCGTTTCAATTCGCTAAGTGTCTGCTGAAATACTGTACTTGTTCCAGATTCCCCGGGAAATTGAGGAAAAGAAACGGTGATATTTCTCTTCTTTGCTTCTTCAAGAGAAAAAGACATCCCAAGCAGCTCTCCGTCTTGTTCTGACTGAATGAGACGCTTGTCTCGTGTAACAAATGTATCAGCCATGAGCAGCTCAACATCCATTCCATACCAGTCTGAAAACCGATCTCTAATCGGCTTGCTTGCCGAAACAATCTGCTTTTTCTCATTACAGACAACATACGGCTCGTCCGCTTCCACCTGCTGGAGACAATGACTGACCAGCTCCATCTCTTTCCTTTTTTGCTGGACCTGAATTTCTCTCTCTATAGCATATGCAACTGTTGAAGCCATCCCAAGCATAAAAGGATGCCTTTGATCCGCCATACAGGAGATATCAATGACTCCTATGACCGTGCCGTCTGCATCACGAATAGGGGCCGCTGAACAACTCCAATGGTGGGAAGCGACTGAAAAATGCTCAGTTCCGTTGATCGCTACAGCTTCCCCAATGACCAGTGCCGTTCCAATAGCGTTCGTCCCCACATCGGCTTCGGTCCAGCGCGCGCCCTCCATAAAATTTATTTTTTTCGCTTCTACCAGTGTCCTTTGGCTTCCTGTCAAACTCAGCACATAGCCATCTGCATCGATGAGTAAGGCCATCATGTCCGATTCTTTTAATTGCTGACTAATTTTATTTAAGTAAGGAAGAGCGGCATTTAGGAATAGTGAGTACTTCTTTTTTTGAATACTGAATAATTCCTTTTCTAACAACGACTGTCCTTTATCTAAATACGGGTTCACATTTGCCTGTTTACATCTGTGCCATGACTCCATCACTCTCTTATCCAGACGAGACCTATCAAGTAAACCTTCACGAACAAAACGTTTCCAAGTATTTAAATAACAAGGCGTCGGATTCATTCCATCCTCTCCTCTGGGGGCTTTTTATCCATTATAGATAATTATAAAAGCGCTTTCAATTATTGGCTGACCCAGGGAATTCATTCGGATAAAATGTTTCTCTATCAGCAGTGCACCGCTCGTCCATTTGTTTGCAGCAAGGCTTCGTGTATCGCCTCAGAGAGTGTCGGATGTGCCGCAATAAACTGCTCTAATGTATCAGCTGTTAACTCTGTATGCATCATCACTGCCGCTTGTCCAATCAGTTCTGTGGCATTTGGCCCGATAATGGATACACCTAAAATTTCTTGATATTGCGGTTCGACAATGACCTTTACTTGACCTGCTGGCTGATTTAAAATGAGTGCTTTTCCATTAGCAGAAAAAGCGAATTTCCCTATCCGAATCTCCCCATATTGTTTTCTAGCACTCTCTTCATTTAAACCGACACTCGCGATTTCTGGAGACGTGTAGATGCACCTTGGAATCACTTGTTCATTGACCTTTACATCTTCACCTGATGCATGTGATGCCGCAATCGTTCCTTCATGAAAAGCAGCATGAGCAAGCTGAACACCGCCTGTCACATCACCGCACGCATAGATATGCGGGAGATTGGTTTGCATATGCTCATTGACGCAGATCCCGTTTCTATCAAATTCAATGCCGACCTGTTCAAGATTCAGCTCTCCCAGCCTCGGCTTTCTGCCAATGGCGACTAAACAATGATCGGCCTTGATGTCACAGCGCTCTCCATGTTCCTTCTCAACCACCACTTTTTTTGAGATTGCATCAAGCTGTTTGACTGTTGCTGATGTCAAAATCTCCACACCAGCTTTTTGAAGCTGATCGTGAAGACAGTTAGCGGTATCGTGATCTTCTTCAGGTAAAATGTGTGCTGCCTGTTCAACCATGACAACCTTTGATCCCATTCTGCTAAAGATGCTTGCAAACTCACAACCGATCACCCCTCCGCCAATGATACAAAGCGAATCTGGTATTGAAGGGAGCGTCATGGCATCCTTACTATCAATGATCCACTCCCTGTCAAATGGGGCGAAAGGCAAAGCAGCAGGTTCTGATCCTGAAGCAATAATGATTTGTTTTGCTTGAATGATTTCAGATGTCCCTTCACTTTCTATCAATAGCTCATGTGCCGAAAGAAATGATGCTTTCCCATTTAACACGCTGATTTTGTTTTTATTCATCAAATAACGAACGCCATCAGTCAGCTGCTTGACGACTGACCGCTTCCGCTTTTGAACGGCATCCCAATGAATGATAGGCTCCTTCCCTGGAAGCTCAATTCCAAAATGACCAGCTGATTTCACATGCTCGTACATATCAGCGCTTTGTAAAAGTGCTTTCGTTGGGATACAGCCTTCATTCAGGCAGGTACCTCCTAACAGGCCTTGGTCGATTAGTACAACCTCTCTGTCAAAACGGGCGGCTGTTATTGCCGCCACATATCCTGCTGGCCCGCCTCCTATAATGACAAGCGTCATTCATTTCACCTGCTTCCTATAAAAGAATGGATACTGGATTTTCTAAATACGCTTTAACAGTTGATAAAAATTGTGATGCCGGCGCCCCGTCCAGCACGCGATGGTCAAATGTCAGACTGAGTGGCAGGATCGTCCCTTTACATAATTCATTCCCCTGATAAACAGGCATTTGATCCGCTTTTCCAACGCCAAGAATACCTGCTTCCGGCGGATTCAAAATCGGGGTGAAATGTTCCACACCATAAGCACCTAGGTTAGTGATTGTAAAGGTAGAGCCTTCAATTTCATCGTGGAGAAGTTTGCCTTCACGTGCTTTTTTGCCATACGATTTGATACTCTTCGCCAGCTCAATAAGTGAAAGCTTTTCCGCATGCCGAATAACAGGCACTGCCAGCCCATGATCTAAAGCAGCAGCGATTCCAAGATGTACATGCTCAAAAGTTTCGACTCTATCATGTTGATATTGACTGTTCATTGCAGGGTGCTTTTGCAGAGAAAGAATCACTGCTTTGGCTACAAAATCGGTCATGGTTAATTTCATATCGTGTTGTGCTCCAGCTGTTTCGTTCAACTCAGACTGTAAAGCTGTAAGTTTTGTCACATCCGCTTTCATCGTTATTGTTAATTGTGCACTTGTTTGCAGGCTTTCCATCATTCGCGAGGCAATGGTTTTCCGCATCATGCTGACTGGCTGATGCTTTGTTGGTTCATTGTGTTGTTTTTCTTTTTCATCAGGAAGTGCCCGAAGCACATCCGCTTTCGTGATTCTCCCATCTGGACCTGTTCCCACTAGTGTATGAATATCCAAATTAGCACTTTGAGCAATCTTACGTGCAACAGGGGAGATTTTTATTCTCTCTTTCTTTTGTTTTGGCGGCAGGTCTTTTTCTTTCTTTTCCTCGACCTGTTCATTTCCTTCACCGATATAGCAGATGACCGTGCCAGGCGGTACACCTTCTCCCTCAGACACTTTTATATCCAATATAGTTCCTTCTGCAGGTGATTCGATCTCCATTTCAATTTTTTCAGAGTTGATGCTTGCAATGCTTTCCCCTTTATTCACGGTCTCTCCGATCTCTTTATTCCAGACAGATACCGTTCCTTCTTTCATTGACATGCCCAATTTCGGCATCACAACCTCGACAGCCATCTCCCTCTCTCCTTTCTTTAGTTCAAGATCTTGTCATGACTTTTTCCAACCATCTCTAAGACAGTGTTCACAACCTTATCAGGTGTCGGCAAATATATATCTTCAAGCGGTGGTGAAAATGGGACCGGTGTATGAGGAGCCGTCACTTTTTTGATTGGAGCGTCGAGTAAATCGAAGCCTTTATCCGCAACCAGAGAAGAAATATCTGCGGCAATTCCGCACCTCGGATTTGCTTCATCCACAATGACAAGCCGATTCGTTTTCTCTACTGAAGTCAGAATGGCCTCTTCATCGAGCGGTGACAAGCTTCTAGGATCAATCACCTCGGCTTCTATTCCTTGGGCAGCTAATTGTTCTGCTGCTTCGAGTGCTGTATGAACTTGTTTGCCTACTGCAAAAATGGTCACATCTGAGCCTTCTCTTTTCACATCTGCTTTGCCAAGCGGCAGCGTGTAATATCGCTCCGGAACATCTCCTGTAATATTGTAAAGCGTTTTGTCTTCAAAAAAGATGACAGGGTCCTGATCCTCGATGGCTGCTAGTAGCAATCCTTTGGCATCGTATGGTGAAGAAGGCACCACCACTTTCAATCCAGGGATGCTTGTAAATAGCGCATACAAGCTTTGCGAATGCTGAGCAGCTGCTCTAAAACCCGCTCCATGTGTCGTTCTGATCGTGATTGGCACCTCTGCTTTTCCGCCAAACATGTATCGAAATTTAGCCCCTTGATTCAGCACTTGATCCAGACAGGTGCCGATAAAATCATTAAACATGAGTTCTGCAATTGGCCTTAGCCCTGTGGAAGCAGCTGCCATGGCCGCACCTACATAGCCAGCTTCACTAATCGGTGTGTCAAGGACTCGCTCACGTCCAAACTCCTGAACGATTCCTTTCGTTACACCGAGCACGCCGCCCCATGCTTCATCATCTTGTAAGTGATCTACATGAGCGCCTCCAGCAACATCTTCCCCCATTAAAATGACATCCTCGTCTCTTCTCATGGCAAGCTTAATCGCTTCATTCAATGCACTAGACATGCTGATTTCTCTTGTCATTTTCCTCTCCTCCTTCTGATTTATTGATACGAAACATACACGTCGGTCAATAATTCGGTCTGATCTGGATATTCACTTTCTTCACTGAATTGAACGGCTTCATCTATCGCTTCAGTTACTGCCGCTTCAATATTTGATAGCTCTCCATTCGTCAGCAGCTGCTGCTTGATCAATTCATTTTTAAAAAGAGTGATCGCATCCCTCTCTTCTTGATGTTCTGTTTTTTCTTGATTGGTTTTGTAACGCTGGGCGTCTCCTTCGAAATGGCCATAATTCCGATATGTCATGCATTCAATCAATGTCGGACCTTCTCCATTTTTCGCTCGTTCAATTGCTTGTTCTGCGGCTTGATAAACGGCCATCACATCTTTTCCGTCTACTTGAATCCCAGGAATGTTATAACCGGCCGCTCGATCGACGATTGATTTGCAGCTTGAAGCATAGGAAAATGGTGTCGCTTCTCCGTACCCATTGTTTTCTGCGATGAAAATGACGGGCAGTTTCCAGATGGCCGCGAGATTGATTCCTTCGTGGAAAGTCCCTTGATTGTTTGCACCATCCCCAAAAAAGCAAACGCTTACATTTTCTGTCTTTTTATATTTGGCTGTGAGGGCTGCCCCGCACGCAAGAGGAAAGCCCCCTCCAACAATTCCGTTGGCACCAAGCATTCCTTTATCAAAATCTGCAATGTGCATGGATCCGCCTTTGCCTTTACAAAGACCTGTGGCTTTCCCATAGATTTCTGCCATCATTCCTTTTAGATCACAGCCCTTCGCTATACAGTGGCCGTGGCCGCGGTGGGTACTTGTAATGCTGTCTTTTTCATTCAGATGTGCACAGACTCCTACGGCAACAGCTTCTTCGCCAGCATAAAGATGGACAAACCCCGGCAAGATTCCTTTTGTAAAAAGCGCGTGTACTCGATCTTCAAATTGGCGGATTTCCTGCATTTTTTGATACATCCATACGGCTTTTTCTTTAGTCAATGCCTTTTCCATTTGGTAAAACCTCCTATCCTTTTTTGCTTGCACTACTATACAAGCAAAAATCGTGCCAACATGAAGATACATGAACACTTAGGCTTTGACCGAATCACACCGATGAAAAAAGAGACAAAATGAGACATGCGTCTCTTTTTGTCTCCATATGTCCACACATCTATTGGAATAAAAAAAGCATCCCCTTAGAGGAATGCTTATCATAATGAATCGGTTGTGCTCTGCCACTTTAATTTCCCTTTGCAGACGCCGCATACATAACGAGAGGTATCAAACCGTCTTTTTCTGATAAAAGACCGGCCGCATCCTGTGCAAATGTATTCATGGCGTTTCCCCACACGTCGCTTCTTTTGTACGGTCTTAAGCGGTGTACAAAAACGCGGGGCTTCTACTTGTTTTAATAACGCTTTAAAATCACGGTCGCGATGCTGATAGCCCTTTCCCTCAAGATGTAGATGATAATGACACAGCTCATGCTTGATGATCCCGATTAATTCTTCTCGTCCATGCTCCTCTAGGTATCGGCGGTTCAGTTCGATATTGTGTGTACCAAGTAAATATCGCCCGCCTGTCGTTTTTAACCGTTCATTAAAAACAGCCTGATGGCGGAATGTCTTGCCAAAGAACTGCTGGGAAATGTGCTCTGTTAACTGCTGTAACTCTCTCTCGTTCAATCAAGATCGTTCCTTTCTATAAAAACCTCGAACGGGACAATTTCCCCTATGCATACATTGAAGATACACCCACTGTTTCGATCAAAGGAGGAATGGGCGATGCCCAACTGGCTGAAAAATCAGATGCAGAAGGCATTTTATGAGAAAAATCATTATCAAATCAAATTGCTGAATCAATGCTGGTACTTTTATAGAAAAAAACATTCAGTCACATCAAGGCACACCCCATCCTAAGGTGCGCCTCGTTTTTTGTTTACTCTGGTTTCAGCATGGAGAGGGCAACGCGGCCTTTTGCCTGGTCAACCGAGTCCACCCAGACGGTCACAATGTCACCAACTGATACAACGTCAAGCGGATGCTTCACAAAACGATTGCTTAGTTTGGAAATATGCACAAGCCCATCCTGCTTTACGCCAATATCAACGAATGCGCCAAAGTCTACGACGTTTCTTACCGTTCCTTGCAGCTCCATTCCTTGCTTCAAGTCTTCCAATTTCAATACATCTGTTTTGAGCAGCGGTTTTGGTACTTCATCCCGCGGATCACGCTCAGGTCTTGTGAGCTGATCGATGATATCTTGCAGTGTAATTGTCCCAATATCTAGCTGTTCTGCTGCTTCGTCCAGTTTCACTTCAGCAATTTTCTCTTTTAACTGCTCTGTGCCAAGATCGTCTGGCGTCATGTTGATCATGCGTAAAAACTGTTTTGTTTCTTTATAGCTCTCTGGGTGAATGCCTGTACGGTCAAGCGGATCTTGTCCGTCTGTAATACGCAAGAAACCGATACACTGCTCATATGTTTTAGCACCGAGCCTTGGAATATCCTTCAATTCTTTTCTGCTTGTGAATCTCCCAATCTCTTCGCGCCTTTTGATGATATTCCCAGCGACGGCTTTTGAAAGGCCTGACACATATTGCAGCAGCGCCTGTGAGGCTGTATTGACGTTTACACCAACTTGGTTGACGACTGTTTCTACCACAAAGGTTAACGAGCTGTTTAATTGCTTCTGGCTGACGTCATGCTGGTATTGGCCCACACCAACAGACTTCGGATCAATTTTCACGAGCTCTGCTAAAGGATCTTGTAATCTTCTAGCGATTGAAATGGCGCTTCGTTCTTCAACTTGCAGATCTGGAAACTCTTCTCGCGCAAGTGCAGATGCGGAGTATACACTTGCTCCTGCTTCATTCACGATCAAATAGGACACCGGCTGATCCAGCTCTTGAATCAAGTCTGCAATGAATTGTTCTGTCTCTCTTGAGGCTGTTCCGTTTCCAATCGCAATGACTTCAATGTTCGATGATTGAATGATCTCTTTCACTTTTTGTTTCGCTTCCGCTTTTTTCTGCACGGGCGGATGCGGGTAAATGACGCCAATATGATGGACTTTGCCTGTATCATCCACGACGGCTAATTTGCAGCCTGTCCGAAATGCGGGATCGACTCCAAGTACACGCTTCCCTTTCATCGGCGGTTGAAGCAGCAGTTTTCTTAAGTTTTCAGCAAAAATATGAATCGCTTGTTCCTCTGCTTTTTCTGTCAACTCTTTTCGTATTTCTCGTTCGATGGAAGGCTGAATGAGACGTTTATATGCATCATCGATTGCTGCTTCAATAAACGGTCTCGCCGTCGTCTGTTTGCCTTTTAGAACTTGTTTGTCGAGATAGAAGCGAATATTTTCAGCAGGTGGTTCGATGGCTGCCTTTAAAATGCCCTCTTTCTCCCCACGGTTGACCGCTAGTACACGGTGCGGGACAATCTTTTTGATTGGCTCTTGATAATCGTAATACATTTCATAGACGTTTTTCTCATCGCTTTCGACGTCTTTTCCTGATGTGACCAGACTGCCCTTTTGGTACGTTTCACTGCGAATCCATTTTCGCATATCAGGATCATCTGCCAGTTGTTCAGCAATGATGTGCTGCGCACCCTCAAGTGCCTCTTCTACATTCGTCACTTCTTTTTCTTCATTCATAAAAGCAGCTGCCTTCTTCTCGATCTGATCGCTTGGCAGCGTGAGTAAATATTCCGCCAGCGGCTCCAGCCCTTTTGCTTTGGCTACATTCGCTTTTGTTTTGCGCTTTTGTTTGAATGGCCGGTATAAATCTTCGACCTCTTGCAGTTTATGAGCTTGTTCAATTTTCTGTTTTAATTCATCGGTTAGTTTGTCTTGTTCAGCAATTAAGCGAATGACTTCTTCTTTTCGATTCGTGACATTTTGGATATATGTATAGCGCTCTGAAATGGTTTGAATTTGCACCTCATCCAGTGAGCCTGTCTGCTCTTTCCGATAACGGGCAATAAACGGGACGGTGTTGCCATCCTCTAAAAGCTTGATCACACTTTCAATTTGTTTCGTTGAAAGCTTTAATTCTGTCGCAATTTGTTTCAATAAAAAGTCAGATGTCTTCATACTTTGCATCCTCTCACTGTGTCTTCTCTTTTAGTGTATCAAAAAAACCGGCAAAACAGAAAAAAGGTCAGCTATTTTACGTGAGCTGACCAAGTACATAGGTGAGATCGTCCTTTTTGTCTTGTGTGTATGTTTCAAGCTGTTTGGCGATGTCTTCAACTGAATGTCCATGCTTTAAACACATGCGCATGTTTGGCACATTCAGTCCGTCTGAATACATAATGAATATCGATCCTTTTTCGTAGGAATAGGTGTATGTTTTATATTTTCTAGGTTTCCCTGATAAGTATCCTGATGTCGGAAGTGGATAAATATAGTCGCCAGAAGGTGCATTCAAGATAAAACGAATATTACCAACCGAACAATAGGTAAATTGCTGCTGGGAAAAATTCACCTTTAAGATCGCAGCTGTGGCACCGCGTTTATTTTTCATGGCCTGATTGCATCTGTCGATGAGGGTCGCCACATCCTCATGTCCATATTCTTCGACAATTTCGCTGACTAAAGAAGATGATTCATTGGCGTACTGGCCGCTGCCTAATCCGTCTGCTACAGCACAAATTAGTTCTTCATCATCTGCTTTAATAAAAAAACTGTCCCCGCAGCATGGTTTTCCTTCTTTATTCGATTGATAGATAATGGCGTTTACATGCTCATGCTGTTCAATCTGTTTCATTACCCTAGCTCCATAGACGCATCTTCTGATAATGCATCTCGCAGTTTTTTCACTGCCTTCCGCTGCAGTCTCGATACATGCATTTGGGATATGCCGAGTAAATCGCCTGTCTCTTTCTGACTCTTATTTTGCAAGTAAGTCAGATTGATAATCTCTTTTTCTCTATCCGACAGCACATGAAGCACACTCTCAAGCATCATTTTTTGATTCACACGTTCGTAGCCTTCTTCCTGTGAGCCGACAACGTCTAAAATCGTCACAGTACTTCCTTCAGAATCAGCCTCTACGCCTTGGTCAACAGACAGTGCTTGATAGCTTTTGCCCATCTCCATAGTTTCAAGTACTTCTTCTTCTGTTACATCCAGATATTCTGCAATTTCTTGGACTTTAGGTGATTTCTGTGTCTCTGTTGTCAAATGATCGACTGCCATTTTGATTCTTGGTCCAAGCTCTTTGATCCGCCTTGGTACATGGACACTCCATGTCTTATCTCGTAAAAAGCGTTTGATTTCCCCGATGATGGTTGGAATAGCAAAGGCTTCAAATGATTTACCGACGAGCGGGTCGTATCGTTTAATGGCGCCAAGTAAACCAATCATTCCAACTTGTCTGAGGTCCTCATGAAAGCTTTTTCCTTTAGAATATTTTTTCGCCAGCATATCAACCAAGTTTGTATAGCATTCGACCAGCGTGAGCTGCGCCTGCTCGTCTTGATTGGTTTGATAGCTTTGGATGAGGCGATCTACTTCATCTTTAGTTAGTTTCATAGTTTTGGATGGTTGTGTCATGGTCAACTCGCTCCCTGTTTAAAAACTTTGTCATCGCCACGGTAACTCCGGAGTTTGCTTGCACCTCGACTTCATCCATCAATGTTTGCATTAAGTATAAACCAAGACCTCCTTCTGCCAATTGATCCACCGTATGAGCAGATGTGTACGGTCCCAAGTCTTCCTGTTTTTGCTTAAAGTCAAAGCTACCGCCTTTGTCAGCGACAATGATTTCTAGACGATCCGCGTAGACAAGAAAGCGAACAGCTACCTCTCCATCTTCGCCGTCTTCACCTTTGTAGGCATGCTGAACTGCATTTGTACAGGCCTCACTGACGGCAATTTTTAAGTCTTCAATCTCTTCATAGGCATAGCCCATCCGGCTCGCTACACCTGAAAGAGTCAAACGAATGATGCCTACATATTCTGGTTTTGCCGGTATTTTCATCTCGATTAGATCTACTGATTCGTTCATTGTACCCCACCCTCTGACTTTGCAGAAATGTCAATGATGTCCTTTAATCCAGTGATTTCAAACAACCTTACAAGCCGTTCTGACAAGTTCTCAAGCTTTAATGTTCCACCTGCTTTTTGAGCCGCTTTAAACAGCCCAACGAATACACCTAAACCTGTACTATCCATATACGTAACATCCTTTAGACAGATTTCAAGATGCTCTCCCGCCTCTGCTTTAGGCATGAGCGTTTCTCTTAGCTGAGGAGCGGAGTACACATCGATTTCTCCGCTGACACTGATTTTCGTTTTTTGATCTATTTGATGCTCTTTTACAGACATATTCATTATGCATTCACCTCGAAATTCTTGTTTCCTAAAGTTTTATATACCCGCATGTTCACTTTCTAAACCTTTCTTTTGAGAACAAGTAAAGTAAAGTCATCGTGCAGCTGAAAATCCTGCAGTTTGAGTAAGCTGGCGTAGATGGCATCCACCATTTCTTGAGCTGAGTAGGATAGGTGCTCTGATATGAGTGCTTTGATGTCTTCCCGCTCTAGGAAACCGTCCTCTGACTTGGATTCTGTGACCCCATCAGAGAATAAGATCACCATGTCTCCTATGTCTAAATGCTTCTCATACTGTCTGTAATCAAAGTCTGGTGCAATCCCGAGGACAAGCCCTTTCGCTTCTAAATCGTAAAATTTGTCCTCTTTTTTGCAATAGAAAAAGCCCGGCTCATGACCAGCCGATGCGTATTTAAACTCATGCGTTTCTTTATTATAGCTGCCATAGAACATCGTGATAAACATACTTGGATCTACATTTTGCTCGACTACACGATTCAGGGTTTTCAGTACCTTTGTTGGGCCGCTCCCTGACTCTGGTAAGGAATCCATCGCATATTTAATCATCGACATACAGAGCGCTGCCGGGATTCCCTTTCCAATGACATCTGCGATCGCGATATTGATTGTATCGTGATCCGTTACAAAGTGGTAATAATCTCCACTCATCTGTTTTGCCGGTACACTAATCGCACCAATATCAAAGGTATCTCCTTCTGGAATTTTCGTTTCCAGAAGGGTTTGCTGAACATTTGCAGCAATTTCGATTTCAGATTTTATTTCTTGCTGGATGCCTCTGAGTGTTAAATGTTCTTGGTAAGCAAGTCCGTACCCAATCATGACTTCAATTAAGAAGTCTAGTGAATGAAAAACATCTTCCGGCAAATCAGGGTAAAGCTCCTGAATCACTTTTCGGTGAACACTCACTATTTCTTCAGGAGGTATTTGATGCTCAATGGTTTTACGGCTAAATTTTTGAGCTTGATAAAGCGATGTTTCAGTTAAATCACTGATATAACGACTGAGCAGCTGATGGTACCGCTGCTCCATTACCTCCTTAAAATCCATGGTTTCCCTCCTAGCGAAGCCACTTAACAGCTTGTATCTCCGTTCCTTGTTCTGGTGCAGAGTCTAATTTAAATTCATCCATCAGTCTTCTGACACCCGGAAGACCTGCTCCGAGTCCGCCTGATGTTGAAAATCCGTCTTCCATTACTTTACGTATATCCATGATACCCGGGCCCTCATCGGCTGCGATGACTTTGAGTCCACGCTTTCCGCGCTCCATCACTTCGTCTATACAAATCTGACCTTTACCAGCGTATAAATAGATGTTTCGAGCTAATTCTGAAATGGCCGTCGTAATTCTTGCTTGGTCAACTGTTCCAAATCCAAGTTCTTTTGCAACATTGCGCCCCAATTGTCTTGCTGCGACTATGTCCCATTCCGTCAATATTCTTACACAGGATTGGTCTTTCATATCTATTCCCCCAATTCCCGCTTCAGTGTCTCAAGCCCTTGTTCAAGATCTAGTGCTGTCTGAATTTCTTCAAGCGATATTCCAAGTTCAATCAGCGTCACAGCGACTGCTGGCTGTATTCCTGTTAATACAACTTTTGCCCCCATGAGCTTGGACATCGTGATGACATCGCCTAATACCTTTGCAATAAAGGAATCAATCATGTCGACGGATGTGAGGTCAATGACAACACCGTTTGCTCCTGTTTCATGAATTTTATTCAGCAAGTCTTCTTGAAAGTGGAGAGCTGTCTGATCATCAAGCTCCCACTGTATTGAAATCAGAAGACAGTTATATAGTTTTAAGATTGGAATCTTCGGGTGATTTCTCACTAGGTTATCCCTCCAATGAAACAATTTTTCGATTTGTCATTTCCAAAGCAGTTTGAATTCCTTTTTGAAGGGTATTCTTTGTTGTAACTTGAGATAAATCAATTCCAAGGTTCACAATGGTTTGGGCTATTTCTGGGCGAATACCGACAAGCAAACACTTCGCACCTACTAATCTCACAGCCTCAGACGCTTGAATGATATGGTGGGCTACCATTGTATCAACAACAGGGACACCCGTAATATCAATTAAGACGACCTGTGAGCGATGTTTGACGACACCATTGAGCAGGTTCTCCATAATTTTTTTCGCACGATCTGTATCAATTGTTCCAACAAGCGGCATGACGGTGATGTGCTCAAATACAGGGATCAGCGGGGCAGAAAGTTCCTGCAGCGCAATTTTTTGAAGGCTGACTGTTTTCTCCCATGAGATGGAATACTGGTTTAAGATCTCGTTATGAATTGGTGTGATGAATTGGTCGATTTGCCAGATGAGGTCATGACTTTCTTCTGTTGTATCTTTGTCATCGTTCATTTTTTGATATAAATGTGTACGGATTTCAGTTAGACCATTTGCCAGTAACTTAAGTGATATACCCATTTGAACAATGTTTAAAGCAAGAGTTTGCACTTTTTCTTCAAAATCCTCATTATACCCCTCTGAAAGAGATGTAATGATTAGTTGAACATATTCCGAACAGATGGTTTCATACATTTTGTCGTTCAGCATCATGTCCGTTTCTTTTTCTCCGAGTCGTCTAAAAATGTCCGTCCACTCTTTTTGTAATTCCTCTTGATGCTCCCTTGCGAAAGCTAACACGATATGATTCGACATGTTTTACCCCCTACGTACATAAACAGCACTTCTTTTAGTCTTTCTTCATTATAACGTTAATAAAAATTGAACACAAAAAAAAGTTGCTCTCAAGAGAGCAACCAAATCTCACCATATTAAAAATCAATAAGAGCCAAACTAACTTGTAAGGCTTCATCAACCTTCTCCATCATCTCATCATCAAGATGTGTGATTTTATCTGTCAATCTTTGTTTATCGATTGTACGAATCTGCTCCAAGAGAATGACAGAATCTCGTTCAAAGCCGTAGCGCTTTGCATCAATTTCGACGTGAGTCGGTAATTTCGCTTTTTGTATTTGGGCTGTTATGGCTGCAACGATAGCAGTCGGGCTGAAGCGATTTCCAATGTCATTTTGAATCACCAATACTGGGCGAACCCCGCCCTGCTCGGAGCCAACAACAGGAGATAAATCAGCAAAGTAAACATCACCGCGTTTAACAATCAAATGTTTAACCCCCGCTGACTAATCGCTCAACTGTATTCTCAGCCTCAAATTCTGCGTATTGTGCCTCTGAAGAGATATTCAGATTAATTTTCGCCATCTCCATGTAGCCGCGTCTCATCGATTCACGATTTTGTCGAATATTACGTTCACGAATATACGTTTTTGTCGCTCGGTAGATCAATTCATTTCTTGTTACCTTATCCTGCTCTGCTACTCGTTCGATTTCAGACATCAAAGCCTCCGGTAGTCGAATCTTCATTTCGTTTGTTGCGCTGGATTCAGACAAAAAACATACACCTCCACAAAACTTACGGATACCGTTTCGATCCATTCCAAGACTAATCATACCATTATTCAATGCGCAAGCAAAGCTGTTTTTTCATGATTTCTTATTAGAACATGAAGCGGCTGTTCACCCGTAAATCAAAGATGATAATGGAGTTCCTCTTTCACATTATACGCTTTTTTCCGAAAATCATACGGTATTTCCAAAATCTCTAAAAAAGGGAGAATGTTTACCCCTTCTTTGTAGAATAAAAAGGAACGATGTCAGTTTGACGATCGTTCCTGTGAAAGCTGTTTAGAAAAAGCTTGGCCCGCCTTGAAGCAGCGGATTCCACACATGCACCCTTTTGCCGTCCTCTATATATACTCTTGGGACGCGGTGTCCAATGGAGCATGTGACTTCATAGTTAATGGTTTCAAGCCTTTTTGCAATTTCATCGACTGATACCATTTCTTCACCTTGTCCACCAATCAAAACGACTGGCTCCCCTACTGGAAGGTTCTCTTTCAGTTCAACCATGAATTGATCCATACATACCCTTCCGGCAATCTTCCGGCGCTTTCCGCCAACAAGTACTTCCGTACCTGCCAGCTTCCGGATCCACCCGTCTGCATAGCCGACTGGTACCGTACCGATCCACGTATCTTGATTAGCTGTATACGTCGCCCCATAGCTGACACTCTCACCCTTTTGAATGAGCTTTACATGGGCAAGCTTTGTATGAAGCGACATGGCTTCTTCCAGCTTGAAAGGAAGTTCATCTTTGATTTCCTCTGACGGCGACAGCCCGTACATACTGATGCCGAAGCGAACCATATTAAATAAAACTTCTTTAAACCTTAATCCTGCTGCACTATTGGCACAATGAACAAGCAGTTTTTCCGTATGAAGCGGCTGAAGCAAGGTTTGAAAGGTGTCGACCTGCCGATCAAAATAGTTCTCATCCTTTTCATCCGCGGTCGCAAAGTGAGTAAATACTCCTTCCAGCTGTAAATAAGAATGCTCGCTGACAAGCTTCTTTACTTCATTCACTTGCTCTAACGTTTTCACACCTAAACGGTTCATTCCGCTGTCTATTTTCAAATGAAAACGAATGGGTTGTCCCATCTGCCCTTTCACCATATCGACGACTTCCCTCAGCCACCTGGTGGAGTAAGCGGTCATAATTACATTGTATCGAACAGCGGTTTTGACATACTCCGGCGGTACTGCGCCGAGTATAAGAATCGGTGCTTTGATACCTTTATTTCTTAAAGAAATGGCCTCATCTAAAAAGGCTACAGCTAACAAGTCTGCACCTGCTTTGAGGGCAGCTCTTGCCACTTCTATATCTCCATGTCCATATGCATTGGCTTTCACAACAGCCATCAGTTGAACATTTTGACCGATATGATCTTTCATATGTGAAACATTGTGCTTGATTGCTGTTAAATTAATTTCTGCCCATGTGTCTCTATAAAAGGCATTTGTGTCCATCAGTCACACTTCCCTATTGAATGATTCAATCCCCTCATATGATACTAAAAATCAAGAATAATGTGAAACAAATCAAAGAAAATCAGCCCTTGCACAGGGCTGATGCTTCAATTATTAGGCTTTCGGCCTGAGAACCTCATTTATTTAGCTGACTGGCCTTCTACACTCTTTGCGACCATCAACAGCTCTTCCTTCGATAGATCACTTGAGGAAATTAAGTAGTCAACTCCGTCAGAAGTCCATGAGAGAGATTGATCTGTCAGAACCCCTACTGTCATACCAAGATCGACCGGCTCGCCGTTCATCGTGACAGGCGTAGATGCTTCCGCTACTCTCGCTTTTTCCTGGATGAGTGTGAAGGATTTCTTGCCGCCGTACGTAATCACATAACGCTTCCCAGCATCTGTTGTCATTTCTTTCTCTTCCATCTTCTTCACGCCTTCTGGCATATCAACTGGTGTTTTCACCGCAAAGCTGTCAGATGGGTCTGCACTTGTGGCAACATCCATTTGAGAGAGTGTCATGTTTTTCTTCTCATCAAATGCATCTTTGTCAAAGGATTTATTGAATTCAAAGTGAGAGAATTCCACTTTCACCATTGGCTTTTTGTCGCTATCCAGCACTTTTACACTGGCAGGCGCCATTGTTTTCTTATGAAAGGTAATCTCTTGGGTAGGCAGCATTTGATTGTGCTGATAATTGGTCTTCGTTTCGAACACATACTTAGACTCTTTCGCTTTGAACTGAGCTGCACTGTCATTCTTAATGTCCTTCACGAGTGATTCGAATAAATAGACTTGACTGCTATTATTCGGCCAATCGCTATGGAAACGGAAGCTCTTGTTCAATGAAGGTGTCAGCACAAACACACCATTGCCGTTTCTTAAAATGACTTGACTCTGATCCTTTTTCGGATTTTCTAAATAGACACGGTAAAGCTCCGGCTTTTTGTACCAAATTTCTACCTGGTACTCCTGCGGGTCATTTCCTGTCTCAATGGTCATTTTTGCTTTGGCTTTGTATGATGTCATTTCCTCTGCCTTTTTGTTTAAATCTCCAACGATATCCTGCTGAGATTTTTGACCGCATGCGGAGAGAATCAGTACAAAAAGGATTCCCGTTACAAGCAAAACAAAGCTTTTTCTCACCCTTTTCAACCCCTTCGTTAATTGTGTTAAAAGGAAGAAACCGCTTGTTTGACTTTAACAGTACGCCTCAAGAGTTAACTGCGTACCGCGAACCATCAAAGCCTGTTAGCAACTCGCCCTTCCTTATCGCACTACCCAATATATGAAGGGGGGACAAACAATATGCAGACTAGCTTGACAACCTTTCAATTAAAACTTGTGCAGCAGCATATTCCTTTGTATGAGTAATGGACACATGAACCTGATCTCCCTCCGCTTTCTCGCTTTTGATGAAGGGTTTTCCATTATCGTCTTTTTGAATGTCTATGTCATGAAAGCTTAAATACTGACCGATTCCGGTTCCATATGCTTTAGCGAAAGCTTCCTTTGCCGCAAAACGTCCTGCCAAAAATTCCAGCTGTCTTTTTTCACTGAGTGTACGAAAGACATCCTGTTCACTTAAAGTCAAAATGCGTTCTGGTAAACGGGGCTGTCTGCTGAGCACTCGCGATAGTCTGTCGATCTCTACAATATCAATGCCTATTCCTTTGATCATGAGGTACCTCCTATGATACTCGTACTAATTTGAGTGTTCTCTTCATAAACGTGTTACTATAAACTTACCATTATCTAGTCAAAAGGGGTTTGTTATGTTTATTCGAACGGAGAGCTTTCAACAATTTATTAAATCGTATCCAATCGTAACAGCGATCCTCGCTTTACAAATCGGCCTGTGGCTTATATTTGCGATTCCTATCCCTATTATACAGCTTGGACAGGATCATCTCGTCGGTTTCAACTATGGTGTAGCGGCTGGGGAATGGTGGCGGCTCGTCACACCTATTTTTCTCCACGGAAGTCTCACGCATATTTTATTTAATTCTATGTCCCTTTTCTTATTCGCCCCAGCGCTTGAACATTTGCTCGGGAAGGTTCGATTTTTAATCATTTATCTTGGAGCAGGGTTCATTGGCAATCTCGGGACCTATTGGGTGGAGCCTTTAGAGTATGTACACGTTGGCGCTTCTGGTGCGATCTTTGGTTTGTTTGGAGTGTATCTATACCTTGTCCTATTTAAACCGCACATGATGGACCGCGGCAATTCACAAGTGATTTTAACGATTCTTGCTGTTTCTGTCATCATGACCTTCGTCAATTCGAATATCAATATCATGGCTCACTTATTTGGATTGATCGGCGGTATGATTCTAGCACCTATTACGCTGTTCTTCCATTCGAAAAAAAGACGCTATTAATCTCATAAAAAATGTCGATCCCTCCTTGAGCTGGAGCTGATCGACATTTTTCGTTTAAGACGATTGATTTTTTTCATACGAATACCAATCAAATACACGTGCAGCATCTTCTTCCTCAAGGTGATGCACACCAAAGGAATCAAGCAGCGCAGAGGATTTCACAAAGGTGTGAATACTTGCGACCCGGCCTTTCTTTTGGAAAAAGGATTGCGTCATCGTATAGTTTTGCATTCGTTTTCTCAAGACAATGCCAGTGGTCTTGCCAATGCCTCTTGATGTCAGTTGAATCAATGAATCTTTGATTGTATATCCTGATTGTTTATAAGCTAAATAGCCAAAGAATAGAGCAAGCGGTAACGGAATGAGTCCCAAATACCCCCATGGTGGAAAGCGTACCGACAGGATGACACCTACAAGTAACGGCACAAAGCCATATGAGATCAGGTAGCGTTTGAGTGAACGCTTTGGCACCTTTTTCAGCTCAGTTTCTGGTGCTACATGATAATGATCCGTGAATTGGGACAGCAATTCATTTATTTTTTTCTTCCGAATGAGCGGAAATAAGACGGAAGAGGTTTCTTTCTCTGTAATCGAACCTCCTGCACTAACAAGCATCACTGTCGCAAAGCCAAAAGGCTCACGGATAATATTCTCTTTGATCTTCACTGCTTGAATTCTCGCAAGTGGAATGGTCATTTGATGTCTCTCGATGAGTCCTCTTGTAATGATGATGTCATTCCCTTTTCGTTTTGCAGCAAAATTCGCATACTGAAGCGCTGTTACCCCAACACTCAGGATCCACGCGATCAATACGGCAAGAAATATCAAAATCGCATAAATTTCAACGCTCGCATGACTTAAAAAAGAGAACTTCTTGAAGAACCCGTCCAAAGGGAGAATTTCATCTATTTGCGTGTAGATGGCAAGACACCCAGATATAATGACCCCGATACCGCTTGAAGTGGTCGCAGCCAAAAGTAATTCTGGCACACCCATACGGTAGGAGACATTGATTTCTTCCTGCACAGGTTTCTGAGCAGTCAAATGGCCATGCAGATCTCCTGCTTCATCCGTCATTTCTTCTTCCTGCAAGCGTTTCTTCCGGTTGAAAATCGACCGCTTTAATTGTTCTGCTTCTGCTTTAGTAATAGCGGTAAGGCTCACTTCTGGACCATCCGTTCCGCCTGCCGTTTCGATTTGGACCCGTACTAAACCAAAAATCCGCTGGAAAATGCCTTCACTTGTATTGACTGTTTGAATTCGTTCTAATGAGATATATTTTTTCTTTTTCGTAATTACGCCCGATTCCACACGAAATTCATCGTCTTCCATCCGGTAGGTGAATCGTCTCCATTCTAAAATGGTATAAACGGCTTTCCATAAAAGAAGCACACCAAGAATGATAAATGCATAAAAGCGGATGCTCGAATTCGAGTTCACAAAAATCAATACGAAAAAAGGGATAATGAAGTTTTTAATCATGGATACAGCATCTGATATAAAATCAATGAACATCGAGATAGGATGTACACGTTTTGGTTCAGACATCATCTTCCGTCACCCTTGCTAAACGAGATATGTAATCACGAAGCTCATCTGCCTCTTCTAATTCTAGCGCCGGTATATCATGAACTGTGGCAGCAGTCGAAATTTGAACAGAGGCTAAACGGTAGCGCCTTAAGAGCGGCCCTTGAGATGTATCAACATGCTGAACACGAACCATCGGCACAATCACACGTGTGACACGAATGAGTCCATGCTGTATTTCAATTTCATTTTCGAATACTTCGTAGCGCCAGATGTGATGGCGGATTTTTGGTATGAGCCAAATGCCAAAGATGACCTGTAAGACCCATAAACCAGAAAGGATCGCTCCAATCCAATATGGCCATTGTAAATAGTAGCTAGTAACAAATACCCCAATGATGATGAGTAAGAAAATCAATGAGATAATTCCATTTTGAAGACGCCATACCTTTAAACCATTTAGACTAATTTGACGTTGCGGCTGTTTTCTCACATTCTTCCCCCATTCTCTTACTTTTCTATCAATATATTACGTAACAAAGCCTAAAAAGTTTCAATTTTAGCCTGTTAAAAAAAGCGAACCCTGCAAAGGATTCGCTCTTGTATTAGTTGTTATAAGATTTCTTTTGACGACGATCGTTAGAAGAACGATTGCGGTCATTTGAAGAACGCTTTTTATCACCATAAGATGAACGGCTGTTCTTGCCTTTTCCACGGTAGCCTCCGCCACCGCCGCCGTCTCTGCGTTTAGAAGAGCTGCGGTTGTTACGATGACGTTTTGAAATCATTGGTGCTTCATCTGTCAAACGAACAGGCGTTGCATCCGGCTCTTTTGTCATCATTTTGATGGCAGCCGCAACCACTGTTACAGAATCATGATCTTCCAGCAATTCAGCAGCAGCTGTCATGTAGAAGTTCAAGTTGTTTTCACTGATGATCGTGCGTAGACGGTCAACTGTTACTTGCTGTTGTCCTTCAATTGCCTCATCAAGTGTAGGTTCTTTCATACGATCCATTTTACGTTTAGTCGTTTGCTCAATCGCACGAAGCATATCTTTTTCACGTGGTGTGATGAATGTCATCGCCATACCTGTACGTCCAGCACGTCCAGTACGTCCAATACGGTGTACATAGCTTTCTGGATCTTGCGGCACGTCGAAGTTATACACGTGTGTGACGCCTGAGATATCAAGTCCACGTGCTGCAACGTCTGTTGCGACAAGCACATCGATTGAACCTTCTTTGAATTTACGAAGCGCAACCATACGTTTTGCTTGAGTCAGGTCACCATGAATTCCTTCAGCTGTATAACCTCTTAGGTTAAGTGCTTCAGTCAATTCGTCAACACGGCGTTTCGTACGGCCGAAGACAATTGAAAGCTCAGGTGATTGAATGTCAAGAAGACGAGTCAATGTATCAAACTTCTTACGTTCGTGAATATCCAAATAGAACTGTTGGATGTTAGATACAGTCATTTCTTTCGCTTTTACTTTTACGTGTTCTGGGTTTGTCATGAAACGCTCTGCAATGCGCTTAATTGGTGCAGGCATTGTCGCAGAGAATAAAAGTGTTTGGTGTTCACTTGGTACATTTGAAAGGATCGCTTCAATGTCTTCGATGAAACCCATGTTTAGCATTTCGTCTGCTTCATCTAGCACGACTGTTTCAACATTTTGAAGACGCATTGTACGACGGTTAATGTGATCGAGTAAACGTCCTGGAGTCCCTACGATGATATGAGGATTTTTCTTGAGCGAACGGATTTGACGGCCGATATCTTGTCCACCGTAAATCGGAAGTACGCGTGCACGCTTGTCTTGGCCGATTTTATATAGCTCTTCAGATACTTGAATCGCTAATTCTCTTGTTGGCGCAATGATAATCGCTTGGATATTTGGAGACGCTGGGTCGATTTTTTCAACCAGAGGAATACCAAATGCTGCAGTTTTTCCTGTACCTGTTTGTGCTTGTCCGATGACATCTTTATTTTGAAGACCAAGAGGAATCGTTTCTGCTTGAATCGGTGTTGCTTCTTCAAATCCCATGCGGTTAATAGCCTTCATGAGACTTTCGCTTAATTGAAAATCTTGAAACGTTATAGTCAATTTATTCAAACTCCTTCTAATTGCTGTTTCAGTAATCTCGTGAATGATCATTAAAAACTGCCCTTTTCTGAAAGGACAGGTCCATTATATACAAAGCCCGAATTACCCTACCTTATATCTTACCATTACACTATTTGTTTTTCAACAAGACAGAAATGGATATATCTACTGCTCTACAATGACAGATTCACCTTCACTTTGATCTCCGTCCATCCATTTCCACTTTTCAAACAGTTGAATTTTTCCGTTATCCAGCTGCTTAGGAGTGGAGTCGCAAGACCCGCTTCTTATGCCGCCGTCCTTGCTTACATGGTGGTATCTAAAATGAAGTGTTCCATCCTCATTCACAGTTCCTACAAGTACGCCAGATATAATACTGCCGCCTTGATATGTGCCCGTTAATATATTCCCGTCCTGACGATATTGAAATATGGTTCCTGCTGATACTTCTCCGTTACTCGAATTAGACTGCGGGACAAAGGTTTTTCCGTCATATTGAAACAACCGAATCAACCACCTTTTCTTTCCTATTGTACCATAGGCCTGTCACTCATTCGACAAAAATGATGCAAATTTTAACAAGTGGGATTCAATTTATATTAGTTTAGCCACATTTTAGCTTTTCTATATATTAAATTGCTTTTTTTAGAAAATGTTCTACTTTCTCAAACAATTGCTGGGCACATGGCTCATGGCAAACATGATGTTTACAATCCGGCAAATAAAACATTTCTTTCTGGCGAGACGGGACTTTATGATAAATAAATTCTGCACTTGAAGCAGGCACAATCCCGTCGCTTTCACCTTGAACAATTAACACAGGCAGATGAAGCTTCTCAAGCGAATTCTTCGTTTGCTTTACCAGCTTCATAAATTCTATCGCAGCTGACAGCGGCGTGCTTGTGAGCTTATGGCGATATCGATCATATAAAGGGTTTGTATCAACGATCCCTGACAGGGACTCCTTTACCATCTGCCGTGTGTCTTGCATCATTTGTTTTGGGTTCACATATTTGGCCGCAGCACTTAAAAGGACAAGGCGGGCAACTGGGTACTTCGCCGCTAAGTAAGAAGCAATCATTCCGCCCATAGAAAAGCCGACCAAATACACGGTGTCACAAGTCCGGTAAAGGGATAGAAGTTCGAGTTCAGCTGTCGCTATCCATTCTTGATAAAGAATGCCTTTTAACTGCAGCTCATCCCCATGCCCTGGAAGCGTGACAGACTGCACATTCCAATCTGCCGCCTGTTTTAAATATTGCGCCAGCGGTTCTACTTCATAAGGGGCACCAGTAAAACCGTGAATACATAAACAGCCAATCATTCTGTCACCTTCTCACTTTTATAGTGCAGTAATGACTTCTTCCAATCTCATACCGCGTGAGGCTTTGACAAGCACAACATCGTCAGGCCCTGCCACTTCAGCTAGTTTTTTCTTCAGGTCCTCTTTGTCCATAAAGGAGAATACGTGCTCAGCCCCGAATGATTTTTTCGCTCCTTCAGCAATAAATGCACCTAGGCGGCCATACGTCATGACATGATCAATAAATTCTGGCTTGATGTAACGGCCAAGTTCATAATGATACGTTTCTTCTTCGCTGCCCATTTCGAGCATATCTCCAAGTACAAGAATACGGTTGGCAAAGCCGTCCATATCCCCCACAAGATCAATGGCCGCTTTCATTGAAGTCGGACTTGCATTATACGCATCATTGATGACGGTGATTCCCTTGTCTGTTTTAAACAGCTCAAGCCGCATCCCTGTCAACTTCGTTTGCATCAGTCCTTGGGCAATTTGTCTTTCATTCAGCCCAAAATGCTGACCTATTGCAATAGCAGCAAGTGCATTCTTCACATTATGTTTCCCTAATACAGGAATGAGAAAACCCTGGGCATACCCTTCTACTTGAAATTCTGTTCCTTCTGCAAGCTGGTTGATGTGCGTTACCTTGATATCACAGTCCTCTGGTTCTCCAAAGGTTTTTACACGCTGAGAAAGTGAACTTGATCTTTCTCGAAGCAATGGCTCATCACCTAGGTAATAAAAGACGCCGTCTTCTTTTAAGCCTTTTACGATCTCATATTTTGCATCGGCAATGGCTTCTCTTGATCCTAAATCTTGCATATGAGATTCCCCGATATTTGTGATGACTGCTGCATCCGGCTCAGCGAGGTCTGATAAAAATTCGATTTCGCCTTTTGCACTCATACCCATCTCCAAAACCGCAATATCGGTTCCTTCTGGCATTGCAAGAATGGTGAGCGGAAGACCGATATGATTATTAAAGTTACCGTCTGTTTTATGAACTTGATACGCTGTTTGCAAGACGGAATGAATCATGTCTTTTGTTGTGGTTTTCCCATTACTTCCTGTAATACCGACAACACGAGGATTTTCTTCTTTTAAGTATGATTTCGCCAGCTGTTGAAGCGCAGCTAGTGTATCCTCTACAAGAATAACAGGAACGCCTTCTGGCGGATTGGCTTCTTTTTGATTCCATAGAACAGCTGATGCTCCAAGCTCTACTGCTTTTGAAGCAAATGTGTGACCGTTAAAATGTTCTCCAATAAGCGGGATAAACAGTGCGCCGTCTGATACTTTTCGTGTATCTGTTGTCACTCCGTGAATCTGCTCTTCGCCAAAAGCTTGATTAGATAGGGTTCCACCAGCCATTTGGGCGATTTGTTTCACTGTACGTTTGATCATGATTTTTCGCCTCTCTTTCTCATTTCACGTTTGAAGGAAAAGAGACACTACCTAAGGATAGTGTCTGCTTGCTGCTCACATTAAAAAGTTGTTTTAATGGTTTGTTTTTCTTGATGGCGTTCAATTGCAAGTGACACCAGCTTTTCAATCAACTCTGGATACTCTACACCAGTGTGCTTCCAAAGTAATGGGAACATACTAAAAGGTGTGAATCCAGGCATTGTATTCACTTCATTGATCAACACTTCACCTTTTTCTGTAAGGAAGAAGTCTGCACGTACGAGACCAGATCCATCAAGGGCTTTAAATGCCTTAATTGCCATGTCATGAATCGTCTTATATTCATCCTCTGACACACTCGCAGGAATGATCAAATCTGTATCGCCATCTTCATATTTTGCTTTGTAATCATAAAAATCTGTTTTAGGTGCAATCTCACCAACGACAGAGCATTTTGGCTCATCATTGCCTAATACACCAATCTCAATTTCTCTTCCAACAACGCCTTCTTCTACGACCACACGACGATCATATTGGAAAGCGAGGTCGAATGCAGTCTGCAGCTCTTCTTTGCTGCGGCATTTGCTAATTCCAACACTTGATCCCATATTGGCAGGTTTCACAAAGCATGGATAGCCAAGTACTTGTTCCACTTGTTCTAAGCTTTCTGTTGTCGCTTTCTCAAAGTCTTTTTTATTGAAGGAAAGGTGCTTTGCTTGTGCAAGTCCTGCTTGTGCAAAAACATCTTTCATCATGACTTTATCCATACCCGCAGCAGACGCAAGAACGCCGTTGCCGACATACGGGATATTTAACAGTTCAAGTAATCCTTGCATTGTGCCATCTTCTCCATTAGGTCCGTGCAGCAACGGGAAGACAACATCAATTTTCTCATCAACCGTTGCAGGCTGTGGAAACATGCTTTCATTTAAAGAAGTTGGTAAAAACGTCTTTGCGTTCTGTTCAAATTGAAGCATTTTGACGTTTGATACTGGTTCAGTGAGTTTTTCTCCTCTTAACCATTCACCCTCTTCTGTAATATAAATTGGATGTATATCGAACTTCTCAGTGTTAAGTGCTTTTGTAACTGCAAGGGCTGTTTGCAGTGATACATTATGTTCGGCTGACTTTCCGCCGTAAATCAATCCTAAACTTATTTTCAATGGATACTCCCCCCACTAAAATTCATCTTTACTATCTTATCACTTTCAAGCAAAAATGCTCTAATTAATTTTTGTTGTTACGTAATTGAAATGATTTGTAAAGGTTGTAAGCGCCTCCCGAGCATTTGTATGTCATTCGCCTTAATTTTATATTAAAATGACATTGAAAAGGAGTTGTGACAAATTGAAAAAAATCACAAGTACTGAACAATTCAATGAAATAATTCAATCAGACAAAGAAGTCATCGTTAAATTCTTTGCAACATGGTGTCCTGACTGCACAAGAATGGACATGTTCATTCCAGACATCCTAGAAGCTTATGCTCACCATGAATGGTTTGAAATAAATAAAGATGATTTCCCTGAATTAGCGGAAACGTATCAGGTAATGGGTATTCCAAGCTTGTTAATTTTCAAAAATGGTGAAAAAACAGGGCATTTACACAGTGCAAACGCAAAATCGCCTGAAGAAGTGACAGAGTTTCTTCAAGAGCACGTTTCTTAATTGAAGGACATCAGCAAACTTTTGCTGGTGTCTTTTTTCTTTTTTAATCTCTTCATAAGACGAGCTTCGCAGCCAAAACGTTTCAAATTGATGTTTTCCCTTACGACAAGTCATGACAAAATTATTTCCTGGGAAAGAATGCAGCGTCGATACAGCTTGGAATATGTCGGTTACGTGAATTTTCTGAATTGAATCTTTACTTATGACATTTGTCTTTGTATAATGGAGTTGCTAATTGAAAATGATTATCAATTTCATCTATGTGAAATCCTATAGACGGTCATTCTAATAAAGGAGCGATGAGTCACATGTCTAAGAAGAAGATCAAAACCTATCAGCAATTGATTGAAGAGAACAAAAAGGCGATCATGCGCGATCCTCAAATGATGGAAAGTATATACGAAACCATCGACAAAAAACACCAGAAGCAGCTTACAGCTGCTGGGCGTGAATCATAACTACAAGAGGAGCAGTCATCACTGGCTGCTCTTTTGTCTGCTTCAATAAAATAAAAAAGCCGATAAAATCTGTTATTCGATTTTATCGGCTTTTGTTTTAATGTGATTTCGCTACACGGTCCTGCTTCATTCCTAAATAAATGAGCATATATGTGAGATAACCCATTGTCATCGTTAAACCACCGAAGAAAAATTGAGAAAAGACTGGTTCCTCAAATGTTGTAACGGCAGCAAGAATGATCCAGCTCGCATATAAATAAACCATGAACCATTTCATGTTTCTTTTAAGTGTATACAGAAAGAAAAGACCGGCTAACGAAAAGATCCCCAGCGCTAGTCTGAAATAAACAAGATGATCAAACTGGAAGGCAAAAGACACAAACGAAAACGACAGCAGCAACAAAATTGGTAAAGCCGTAATGAAATTTTTCACGATAGTGCCACCTCCATGACTCCTTCTTATTATAAGACAAAATCAGCCGGTTATCGTGAAATACAGACTCGTTTTCACAAAGATGTCACGAATTTTTCTTGTTATTTGACACAATTTTTACACATTTACATCACGTTTCCAAAAAAGAATCCAAGCCGATCCAACAAAGAAAACAAAATGCGCCCCCACTATAAATAGAGAAAACAAAAGGCTCATCCCATGAAAAGGCGGCGGTCCTTGAAAGCTGTACTGAGTAAAGTCCGTATTCGCAAAAAGAAGGATTTTCCCCCACTGATTTTCTAAGAGCGACATGATCGGTACAAGTGATTTCGCCGCATATAAAACAAAAAACGAGGTCACAAGTGCAACAAGACTGTTTCTAAACAAACTGGAACACATAAAAGCAAAGCTTGCCATCATGACCACTTCCACCCACTGAGATCCAATGACGGCAAACGTATGCTGAAATAATTGCCCCGTTCTTTCATCAAAATCAGTACCGAAGAAAATAAGACCAAATAGAAAAGCTAACACATAATAAAAAACAAACAAATAAATGACTGTCAGCAGAAGTGTGATGTATTTTGACAGAAAAATGTGCAGTCTTGTTTTTGGCCTGATCAATAAAAACTTGATCGTCCTTTTCTGAAACTCTGTTGAGATCAAGGTCGCGCCAATAACGACAGCAAGCACCTGTAAAATAAACACGACATTCGTGGAATAAGCAAAATAGTTTGCGACTGTGTCTTGTCCACCAAAGCTTGATATGACTCGTTTCAAGGTGAGAGCCATTGCTAGTTGAAATACAACGATCAACCCAAGAGCAATGAATGTGATTTTTTTCCTCATAATTTTCTTATGCTCATTTTTGATGAGGTTCAGCATCTGTCTTCCCGCCTTCCGTCCATTTCATAAACGCCTCTTCAATTGATTGCTTTTGAGGCGTCATTTCAAGTACATCAAACCCCGCCAGCACAAGCTGTTTGTTTAGCTCTGGCACACGTTCTTTGTCCAGTTGAAGCAGTACACGCGCTCCGTCTCGTTCATATGTATACTCCTGTGCGTCAAGCCATGAAACCGCCTTTTCTACTGGCTGAATATTCATCAGCACCTGCTCTTTCCCTTCCATATCAAGGAGATGAGTGCTAGCTTTGATCTGTCCCTTTTGAATGATGATCATGCGGTCACATAGCTCCTCTACCTCATGCAATAAATGCGTCGCAAATAATACGGAGGTTCCTTCTTCCTTTACGAGCATTTGCAAGTGCTCCCGGAATTCCTTCATGCCTGCAGGGTCTAGCCCATTTGTCGGTTCGTCTAAAATGAGCAGGTTCGGCCGATGCAAAATAGCTTGTGCAATCCCAAGCCTTTGTTTCATCCCTAGCGAATACGTCTTGACCTTCTGATGAATGGCATCCTCCAGACGAACTCTTTCCACTACTTCCTGAATGCGTTCCTCCGTCACCCCGTCGTGCATCGCTGCATACATTTCAAGGTTTTCAAAGCCTGTTAAATACGAATAAAATTCTGGGTTTTCTATGATTGCACCAACAGATGACATCGCCTGGAGAAAGTCCTCATCTTGTGAATATCCATTGATCATGATGCGGCCATTGTTTTTTTTCATCAAGCCAACGATCAATCGAATCAAGGTTGTTTTTCCAGACCCGTTGGGGCCAAGTAATCCGACAATTTCTCCCCGCCCAATTTCCATAGATATATCCTGCAAGATCATTTTCCGGCCAATTTGTTTGTCGACTTTCTCTACTTTTAAAACAGCAGACTGCAAAGTGGTTCCTCCTTCTGATGTAAAGCCTATGGCGGCAGTTACGACCGCTCATCCTGTAAAAAGTATATCACGCTAGACAAATCAATCCATGAAAAAAAGGGCTGATCCACTCAGCCCTTCTTGCTTATTACAGTGATAAGTTAGGTGTCGGCGCTTCTTTTTCATGTTTCTTTTCGGTTTCAGAAACAATCACCGCACATGCTGCGTCACCTGTAATATTCACTACGGTCCTTGCCATATCTAATAAGCGGTCTATGCCAAGGATCAGCGCTATTCCCTCAACAGGAAGATTCACGGAATTTAAAACCATGGCCAGCATGATGAGCCCTACCCCTGGCACGCCTGCTGTACCGACACTTGCTAATACAGCCGTTAACACAACCGTCAGCATTTGAACAAGCGTCAGTTCAACCCCATATACTTGAGCGATAAAAATGGTCGCAACACCTTGCATAATGGCCGTTCCATCCATATTAATAGTTGCACCAAGCGGCTGCACAAAGCTTGAAATCGACTCTGGTACCTTTAAACGCTTTTGCGCTGTTTCCATTGAAACCGGCAGCACTGCGTTACTGCTTGATGTACTAAATGCAACAACCATCGCCGGGGAAAATCCTTTAAAGAATTCCATCGGATTTCGTTTAGCTAAGATCGCAACGGTTGAACCATATGTCAGGAAGAAATGCAGGATGAGCGCAATTAACACGACCGAGAAGTAAAGTCCCATCGCTTTCATGGCATCCAGCCCCTGACTGCCGATGGCGGTTGCAATTAAACCGAATGTCCCGTATGGTGCAAATTTCATCACAACACCGACAAGATACATCATTAATTCATTTCCTTGTTCAAACAGCTTTAGCAAGCCTTCCGTTTTTTTACCGAGCATGGCGATGCCAAGACCTAAAAATACACAGAAGACGATAATTTGAAGCATATCTCCTTCAACTAACGATTGGACTGGATTGGTTGGAATAATGTTGAGTAGTGTTTCTGCCATTGACGGGGCTTCCTCTGCGGAATAATCAGCTGCTTTTGTATCAAAATTGCCGAAGGCTCCCGGCTTGATTAACACAGCTAATGAAATACCAATGATGATGGCAAAAGTCGTAGTGAGCAGGAAGTAAGTAATGGTTTTTGCGCCGATTCTGCCTAGCTTTTTCGGATCACCAAGGCCTGCTACACCAAGCGTGATCGAAAAGAATACAATGGGCACAACCAGCATTTTAATCAGATTTAAGAAGATTTGACCTAGAGGTGTAAATAAATACGGATCTAACACTTTGAATACATTTGGAGCAAAAAGGTTAAGCAGCAATCCTGTGATGGCACCTACAAACAAGGCAATAATAATTTTCGTCGCCAGCTTCAATAAAATCTCCCCTTCCTCGTCAAAAAGCCCACGAGAGAGTCTTCTCGTGGGCCTGCGTGTCCATACGTGTACCACTGTCTACTCTCTTCACGCTGATGAGGTTAGCTGACGGGTTAGGACGAAGAGATGTCCTTTTTTCTCAGATAAGAAAAATTCACCCCAAAAACTTGGGTCCCCCATTCCTTTAGAAGGATTAAGCGTGTGGTAATATGATATTTTCATACCATTTATACCTTATTTTTAGAAAATTGTAAACAGGTTCATATGAACTTTTTAATTACTTTCTTCCCTATTTGTGACCTCAAGAATATCTAAAATAAACACAAAGATTGGGATACCGATAATAAGTCCCCAAATGCCAATATAGTGTTCAGAGAAGATCAGCACAATAAACGTGAAGAAAATAGGGAGTTCTGTTTTAGCTGACATGAGCTTCGGATTTAAGAAATAAGCTTCAATGGCATGGATAATCACGATCACCAGCACAATATAGAGGACATACATTCCGCCTCCAAGTGTATACGCAATGATGCTGAGTGGAATAAGAGAGATAACCACACCCGCTACTGGGATTAAGCCTAGCAAAAAGACCATGACCGCTAAGCCAAATAACTGCGGGAAACCCATAATGCCCAGCGCAATTGTCGTTAGCACACAATTAACGGTTGCAATAATAAACTGTGCTTCGAGTACTTTTCCAAACGTTCGGGAAAATTTACGTCCAAAGAAGGCAATTTCATGATAGAACACGGAGATTTTACTCGTTTTGAACTTGTTCATAAATTGAATGAGGCGTTCCTTTTCGAACAGGAAGAACATGCTTAATATTAAGGACATAATGACCTGGATACTGAACGTGCTGAAATCTGTTAAGTATGTATAGAGGAAATTAAACCCTTTCTCAAAGAAAGCTGATATTTTGAAATCACCAAATACGTTCGTGATGACGTCAAAGAAGGGTAAATCTTGTGGATGATCTGCGATTTTCTTTCCTAAATGGAATAGCTGCTCCACCTGTTTGGCGATGATTGGTACAAAAACGAAACCGCCAAATGTCAAACCACCAGCCAGAAGAATATACAAAATAGTAATGACCGATTTCTGTCCTATTTTCAGGAAGCGATTTAAAAAGCCTCTAATGACCTCTTCTAACCGATTCATCAAAAAGGTGAAAATGAAGGTCAGAAGAATTAAATTCATCATTCCTCTTAATAGATATAATGCTGTAGCTAATACTACAAATACTAAAAACCGCTTAACACCGGGTTTTTCGAACAATTTTAAAAATGCCGCCATTACGTTACACACCTGCCAGGACTAAAGTCTATTTTTCATCGTATCTGATATACATTATATCGGATCTTTCTGTAAATTATATAATAAAAGGTCAACGAGGTCTTACGATTCGTAGTCATTTTATTGATTTTATTTTTTACACAAGAAAAAACCGAACCTATGTAGAACATAAGGTTTCGGTTTTTGGTTGTTTTTATACTAAACAGCCTGCTTCATATTCCGCATTTCCTGAAGTGCTGTTTTGCTCTTCGATTCGTCAAATTCACCTTCACTCTTCGCGACAACAATTGTTGCGATTCCATTACCAATGAGGTTTGTGATGGCTCTTCCTTCGCTCATGAAGCGGTCAACCCCAAGTAGCAGTGCAAGCCCCTCTAACGGAATGACCTGAAGTGCTGCAAGTGTAGATGCAAGCACGATAAATCCGCTTCCTGTCACCCCAGCAGCTCCCTTTGATGTCAGCATCAGAACAAGGATAATCGTGATCTGCTGACCGATGGACAGGTCTACACCAAACACTTGCGCCAAGAAGACGACGGCCATCGATAAATAGATTGAAGTTCCGTCTAGATTAAAGGAATAGCCTGTTGGAATAACAAGACCAACAACAGACTTAGAGCAACCGTAGCGTTCCATTTTATCCATCATTCTTGGCAGCACAGATTCTGAAGAGCTTGTGCCAAGAACAATCAAAATTTCATCCTTGATGAATCGCAGATAACTGAACAGACTAAAACCATACATTCTACAAATGATGTTCAGCACAACAAAGATGAATATGAACATCGTCATATAAACGGAGAGCATCAGACTCGCGAGCGGTTTAATCGATGCTAGCCCAAAGTGTCCGATCGTATAGGCCATTGCCCCAAATGCACCGAGCGGCGCAGCACGCATGATATATCCAATGATTTTAAAGAAAACGAGTGAAAGCTTATCAAGCCATTCGATGATGCCTTTCCCCTTCTCGCCAAGTGCAGCGAGCGCAACACCGAATAAAATAGAGAAGAATAAGACCTGTAAAATATCACCCTTTGCGAAAGCATCTACCATGTTAGATGGCACGATGTGTGTGACAAATTCCATCCAGTCGATGCCCTGTCCGCCATTTTGGGTATATTGTGAGACATCCCCTTTTTCAAGCTTGCTATAGTCAAGACCTGCACCTGGCTTCATGATATTCACAACAAAAAGACCGATGACCAGAGCAAGTGTCGTGACGACTTCAAAATAAATAAATGCTTTCCCCCCAACTTTTCCAACCTTTTTCATATCCCCCATCTTGGCAATACCAAGAACAATGGTTAAGAAAATAATTGGTGCAATGACCATTTTAACGGCATTGATAAAGGTATCACCAAGCGGCTTCATTTCTTTTCCGACGTTTGGCCACACCATCCCGACAATGATCCCGATGATGACAGCTGCAATCACCTGAAATGTCAGGTTCTTCAAAAGCCTTTTCATAAAAAATCAACTCCCTCACCCTTTGATGTAAACGCTTAACTATTATCTGTAGGTAAATGATAGCGATTTCATCAAAGACTGTGAAGCTTATGGACATATCGTACATTTTGGTCTTTTTGGTCTCTTAGTCAGAATGTACGATATATTTATTCACGGGTCGTCCTACCCCGCCATATTGCATATCTAATTTCAGCTCGCCTTCTTTTACGAGGAAGTCTAAATACCGGCGTGCCGTGACACGGGCAATGCCAAGTGCATTGGCAACTTCCTCCGCAGACTGTGCGCCTTCCTGCAAGCCCATATACGCTTTAATTTCGTTCATCGTATGCACATTCAGCCCTTTAGGAAGCCAAGTATCTTCCTGCTTAACAACAGGCTTTCGTATGATATCATCGAGCATCTCCTGAGAAAATTCTGCAGCGGTTCGAATTTTTGATTTAAACGCCTTATAGCTTTCAAGAGATTCCTTCATTCGTTCAAATTTGAATGGTTTAATAATATAATCCCGCGCACCATTTTGAAGCATGATGCCGATGGTCTCTTTGTCCTTCGCTGCTGAAATCACAATCACATCCACCTGCATCTTCTGTTTTCTGATGTCTTGCAGCGTTTTGACGCCATCCTTTTTTGGCATATACACATCAAGTACCACGAGATCTGGACGAGTCTCTTTAATCAACTGGATGCCCTGCTCCCCATTTCCTGCGACAGCTGCTACTTGAAAGCCAGGAACACTCATAATGAATTCTTTATTCACTTCTTGCACCATCGGGTCATCTTCAATTAACAGCACCTTAATCTGAGTCATCTGTCTCTCTCCTCTATGGTCATTGGGAATTCGATTGAGAAGGTGGTACCAATGCCGATGCTTGATGTGACTTCTACATTTCCCATCCCTTTGTCGATAATCGTTTTTACAATATACAGGCCATAGCCTGTTCCGCCCTCTTTGCCGTGTGTGAAGCCTTTATCGAAAAGATAAGGAATTAGTTCCTCTTCGATTCCGGAGCCATTGTCTTCAATTAAAATCGCGAGGACATCCTCCGTTTGATCGATGCTAATGGAAATGACTTTTGTGTCTCTTTCTACAGTATCATACGAAGCAAAGGCGTTCTCAATGAGATTTCCGAGCAGCTTTGTCATATCATGCTGATCAAGCCGCTCAGGGAAATGACGGAGACTGCTATGTTCATCTACTTCGACCTTGATGCCAAGCTCCTTGCCCCTTCTGATTTTACTCATCAATAATCCTGCGACCGCATCATGCTGAATGACGCGATGAAGAAAGTCCGTCACATGTTCCTGCTCCTCTGTCGTTTGAAAGGCTAGATCGAGCGCCTGATCGGCTTTACCAAGCTGAATCAGCCCGGCAATCGTATGGAGCTTATTCATATGTTCATGGTTTTGCACCCGCAAACCGTCCACAAAGTTTTTAACCCCTGTGAGCTCTTCCGCCAATTTTGCCGCTTCCGTCCGGTCCTGAAAAATGGCGACCGCTCCGATGATCTTCTTTTTCATCACAATCGGAATCCGGCTGCTCATGATCCGCTTTCCGCTCATATGAATTTCTTCATTGTAGACGGGTTCTGCGCGATCGATGATCTCAGGAAGTCGTGTATCAGAGAGCACACCCCAAATATTCTGGCCCACGACATCACCTGTCACGCCAAAAATCTGCTTCGCCTTCTCATTAAAAATGGTGATCATGTGCTGATTATCAATGGCGATGACCCCTTCATTAATAGAGTGAAAGGTTGCAGTACGTTCCTCTAGCATTCTAACAATCTCATGCGGCTCCAGCTTAAACATTTGCTGTTTAATATGGCGGGCGAGCAAAAATGAACCTACAAGCCCAAAGCTGAGCGTCAGCAGGAGAATCATGAGGATATCTCGCTTCATTTCTCCTAATATATCTGCCATACTTGGCAGGGTTCTTCCTACAAGCACAACCCCTGTTTGATTAAATTGATCATCCTTCACTGGATAAAAAGCTCTGATGGCTGTTCCAAGCTCTCCCTCTGCTTCTGAGAAATAAATATGCTCTGCAAAAGCCGGCTCTTCATCTGTTCCTTCTGAGCGCTGGCCAATCCTTGTTTTTACTGGATGCGTTAATCTCACATGATCCATATCCATCACGACAATATAGTCAGCGTCTTGAATAATCCGAATTTCTTCGATTGCATGCTGTAATCGATCACGTTCCTTTGTCTGATCAGCTAACGCCTGCTTCACCTCATTCATTTCTGCCACAGTTCTCGCCGTGTTCATGAGTCTCTTTCGAAGCTCCCGTTCCTCTGTTTGCTGAATTCCCCCAACAAGGACAATCCCTCCGATTAAAAGGGCGAAAATGACAACGAAATATGTGAGGATGGTAAGCTTCCATCTAATAGATAATTGTTGTAATTTCAATCGATTTCTCATCATTTTTTCACCTGTATCTTTACGAATTCTTCCTCTGTCAAGTATGCTTGACATAAGGGGGATCTGACGCATGAAGAATTTACTCGCTTATACGCTATTACTCATGATCGGTTTTGTAACCGCTTTATACTTTGGCTTTTATCATATGATGCCAAAATCAGCGACAATCTTTGATGATGAACAAACCGGACTGAAGGACCAGCTTGTGTTCAAATTCAGTCATGTCGTGGCAGACAATACACCTAAAGGACTTGCTGCAAAGAAATTTGCTGAGCTTGTGCACGAAAAATCGGATGGAAAGATCAGCATTCAAATTTTCTCCAACGGGAGCCTTTATTCTGATATTGAAGAAATTAATGCACTCAAAGAGAATCAAGTTCAATTTATCGCTCCGTCTACCTCGAAGCTCGGCATGCTGTCTCCTGAGTGGCTGGCACTTGATCTTCCCTTTGCTTTTTCAAATTACAACGCGGTTCAAGAAGGCCTGCACGGTGCAATTGGCCAAAGGTTGTTTGGCACGCTGCAAAAAGATGGATTAAAGGGAATGGCTTATTGGACAAATGGCTTTAAGCAAATCACCTCAAATAAAGGACCCATCAAACAGCCGGCTGATTTAAAAAACCAGTCTCTCCGCATTATGCAAAGCGACATGATTGAAAAACAATTTAAACTTCTTGGTGCAAAGCCCTATCAGGAATCATTTAATTCAACGTTTCAGCTATTAGAAACCAAAAAAGTAGACGGTGAAGAAAATACCATTTCAAATATTTATTCAAAAAAATTCTATCATATACAAGACTATATGACGATCAGCAATCACGGGTATTTAGGCTATGTGGTCTTAACAGATCAATCCTTCTTTGACCGACAGACACCCGAAACGAAACGAATTTTACTTGAAGCCATGGAAGAAACAACAGCTTGGAATGAAAAGCATGCAGAACAGATGAACAAAGATCAGCTGGAGGACATTAAACGTGAATCGCCGATTGCCATTCATGAATTGACGCCAGCTGAAAGACAAAAATGGATGAAAGCCCTTGATCCTTTGTATGACGAAGCCGAAAAAACGATTGGCTCCACCCTCATCAAACAGATCCGCGAACTTCGTGCACGTTATGAACACTCACCTATTCATGCTTATCAGGAAGAGGATGAGAGCAAATAAAAAAATCCCTTTGATAAGGGATTTTTTTATGCGCCGGACTCACTCTGTTCTTGCTCGGTGAGCTCTTCTAATCTTGTTAAAATTCTTCGCTTTCGGTATTGCATCATGCCTGTTTCGGCAATTCCTTTTAATTGTGAGCGGTTCGAAACGGCACCAAACAAAATCCCAGCGATGGGCACAAGCTGAAACAGTTTCTTCCAGCCAAACGAATCTCGGTAATTATAGACAACCTCACGCCACCCTTGGATTTGGGAAATCATGTTTTCATGCTTCCCTTCAGATGCATGATAGCTTTTCAGCTCTTTTAGAATCGATTTCTTTCCAACGACATCCGCAGAGTTCAACTGCAAGCATTTAATGATGAAGACCCGCTCCTCTTTGTTTTTAGGATCATAGCCATAGGTGACGGCAATATCCTGTAATGTTTTCAGAGAGAGACCGAGTACCGCAGGAATATCAGCGGCTAGTGTAAACATTCCGCCAACACCAGTTGTCGCTCCTTGTACTGTCGCGAGATTTGTTCTGTTTTTCCCCATATGCTCACTAATGGCATCCATCATTTCGATTGGGGCCTTTCCAATATCCTCTATGCGCTGAATGGATTCATCGGCACACTTCTTTTGAAATTGATGAATGATGCCTTTTTCCGATGTCAAATAGGCACCGCCGGATTGAATGTAATGGCCCATTTCGTCTAGCAGTACACCGATTTTTTTCTGAATAAAAGCAGGCGTCAGCTTGTCCAGCATTTGAAATGGAAGACGGCTGAGTTTCTCCCAAAACCATACCTTTTGCTGGTCTTTCTCCCACTTTTCAATCTCCTTTAATTGTGCTTTTAGCCATTCTCTTTCCTCCATGTCATATGCCTCCTTAGATGCCGCTGAAGTATTTGTCTGTTATTATACACAATCCTTGTCCATCATACGTATAGAACATTGAAGCGGTTCCGAAAGGTTTTAATCTTTTTCAAAACGGTTATTGCTTAATAAACAAACAAAAGAGGAGTGATCAACATGTTAGGATTTCTAATTTCATTGGTTGTGGCGATTGTCATCGGTCTCATTGGGAGTGCACTCGCTGGAGGCAGTGTACCAGGAGGATGGATCGGTTCAATGATTGCCGGACTTGTAGGCGCTTGGATTGGTCATGGATTACTTGGAACGTGGGGTCCTAGTTTGGCAGGCTTTGCGATCATTCCAGCGATCTTAGGAGCAGCAATCTTTGTCATTATTTTAAGCCTGATCTTCCGCAGCGTAGGATCAAGGGTATCTTAAAAAAACGAATAACAGAGGAAGCAGTAGGGACACCGTCTAAGGGGCGGTGTTTTTTATGTTGCGCGTTGACAAGGTATCTATTTTTTTCACTTACATATGATAAACAAACCTATTAGTTCAGATAGTTGACTTTTCATGAAGATGGGCATATGATGATTAAAAATTGCATGAAGGAAACTTTTTGTGCCCAAGCAAAACTTTGTAGAATCTAGGTGATGACATATGACAAACAAATACATCGAGGCACAAGCACACATGTCAGCGGCAGCTGAGCGTGCACTTGAAGGAAAGGTCAAAGGATTTAGAAGGCTTCTTCCTTTTCTAGGCCCTGCTTTTATCGCTGCCATTGCATATATTGATCCAGGGAATTTTGCCACCAACATTGCCGCTGGCTCCAAATATGGATATCTCCTCTTATGGGTCATTCTCATATCAAATCTTATGGCTTTGCTCATCCAATCCTTGTCTGCAAAGCTTGGAATAGCGACAGGTAAAAACTTACCTGAAATCGCACGTGAAGAGTTTCCAAAACCTGTATCCATCGGTTTATGGATTCAGGGCGAACTCGTCATTATTGCCACAGATTTAGCTGAGTTTATTGGAGCGGCACTTGGTTTATACTTGCTCTTTCGGATTCCTTTGCTTGAAGCATCTATTATTGCAGCCATTGGATCATTTGCGATTTTAGAATTGCAAAGACGGGGATATCGCGCATTAGAAGCTGGCATTACAGGCATGCTCTTCGTTGTCGTGATCGCTTTCGCCGTGCAAACCTTTGTCGCCAAGCCAGATATGGCAAGTGTCGTAGGCGGGCTTTTCATTCCAAAATTTGATGGCACAGATAGTGTACTGCTTGCAGCTGGAATTTTAGGTGCCACTGTGATGCCGCACGCGATCTATTTACATTCAGCATTAACCCAAAGAAGAGTCGTCGGCAGAACAGAAAAGGAGAAAAAACAGATTTTTCGCTTTGAGTTTTTCGATATCCTCATTGCGATGTTAGTTGCTGGAGCCATCAATGCCAGTATGTTGATTGTGGCAGCCGCTCTATTTTATAAAAATGGTCTCTTTGTTGAAGATCTGGATGTTGCGTTCCAGCATTTTAGCACACTTGCAGGTCCTGTATCAGCTATCTTATTTGGTGTAGGCCTGCTTGTAGCCGGACTATCCAGCTCTTCTGTCGGTACATTGTCAGGCGATATCATTATGCAGGGTTTTATTCAATACCGCATTCCACTGTATGTCCGCCGGCTGATTACCATGATTCCCCCTATTGTGATCATTGCATCTGGGGTGAATCCGACATCAGCACTTGTGATGAGTCAGGTGGTCTTATCATTTGGTATTGCCTTTGCTTTAATTCCGCTCATTTTATTTACAAGTAAAAAACGAATTATGGGCGAATTGACGAATGCCCGCTGGGTGACAGGAATATCTTGGGTGATAGCAGCTCTTGTTGTCGCACTCAATCTCTTTTTAATTGTAGATACGTTTATGTAAAAGACAGTCGTGATGCTGTCTTTTTCTTTTCATATGGTTATGGTAAAATTCCCCTGAGAGGATGTGGGCACATGTTTTTTTATCAAGATCAAGAGATATCCATGCGGCTGCTTGAGCCAAGAGACGCAAGAAGTCTATATTTGCTCATCCAGCGGTCAAGAGAGCATTTACGTGAATGGATGCTTTGGGTGGATTCAACACAGACAGAGGAAGACAGCATGGCGTTCATTCAAGGCGCAATGCAGCAAGCCTTGCAGAACAACGGTTTTCAAGCGGGCATCTGGTCACATGGAGAGCTTGTCGGGATTATTGGCACCCACCAAATTCATTGGATCAACAGGACTGTTTCAATTGGCTATTGGCTCGGAGAAGGCTATCAAGGAAAAGGCATCATGACAAAAGCATGCAAAGCAGTCATTCAATATTTATTTGAAGAATGTGGACTGCACCGCATTGAAATCAGGGCTGCTGTTGATAACCAGAAGAGCAGACGCATCGCAGAACGATTATCCTTTTCGCTTGAAGGCATTTTGAGACAATGTGAATGGCTGGGCGATCGCTTTACGGATCATTGTGTATACGCGCTCTTGCAGCCTGAATATATGAAAGAAAAAACGCATTATATGAATCAATCCACTTAATTGTGTCGATTGCATGAATTATTTTACAAAGTGAAGCTTTGTGGTATCCGTTGCGATCAGCATCTGATAAAATAGAAGGAAAAATCGAGGTATGAAGTATGTCTCTTATTATTTTATTTTACTTATGGATCGTCCCTTTATTATTTGGTATTTTCTTCTCATTCTTAACAAAGAAAGCCACCTACAAACGCCGCTTTGTCCCATCATATAGCATGGCAGGACTCAGCATTGTTTTTCTCATTCTGGCACTTGTCTTTTCAGCCAGCCATTTTCTATTCATTTGTGGTATGTTCCTATTTGCCACAACCCTTGTCGGCACAAGCATCCCTTTATTTTTAGCCTTTACAAAAACACCATCATAAACAAAAACCACCTTTTTGCAATGGAAAGGTGGTTTCTTTTTTATTGATTTGGCATTCTGTAAGTCACGGTGGCATCTTGATTGGCTTCAATTGTTTTCACAATGTCTTGTAGGATCTCTGACGCTCGATCATTTGAGTCATACTTGCCGAGAGTCTTTACCCAAGTATCGCCTCCTGCGATCATTCCTTCAATCTTTTTGCCGGTTACTGAGACTTCGTGGACATGAACGAAACTTTGCTGGTTTTGTGCGAAAATCCATAGCATGGTTATAACTCCTTTTATTTTTTGATTGAATGTCGTTAGCCCTTTTCAATACAGCTAAAAAATGTGCTATGTTACACTTCCCCTATTCTTTTGTTAATAACTCTTTTCGAATAGCATGTGTCTCAATATCTGCAAACCTTACGGGTATTGGTAATCTACTGTTTTTATCAACAAGTTTCATAATAATTTTTGTAGTTGTATCTAAATCAATCCAATTCCCACATGAAATAAAAATAGGCTTAACATTCACTCTGGTTCTGAGCGCTCTTCCATATATTTCGTTATTTATAATAATATCTGTGTATGCATTTGTTTTATTTTGGGGCATGGTAAAATCTATACCATTAATTTTCAAATAACTTTTTGCGACTCCAATGGTAGGTTTATTTAAGAAGAAAGACGCCTGTGTAGCAATGCCCATGTGTCTATAATGTAAATAACCATTTCCATCAAACATATAGACGTCTACTTGTTTCGTCAGTTTTTTTACTGCATCTTTAATTAATGGCATTTCACGAAAAGCAAGAAAACCTGCTATATAAGGAATCCTTATTTCTCCATGGCTATGCACTTTTTCTATGATTTTTTTTTCTATCAAATCATAGACGACGATACAACAAACACCGCTCGTTTTTCCATGCATATCAAAATAAGCTACATCTACACCTGCAATAAACCTTATGTTCTCAAGTTGAAAATTATTTTTCAATTGCACTTTAGGCAAGAGCGCTTTTTGTTCACTTTTAAATTTTTCTAATAAATCATTTATTTCATCATTATGCATAAGATCCACACGATTAGCTGTTGAATTTTTCGGCATATTTCAAATCGGATTCATTAGGTTCTGCCTTTTTCTCTACAATATTTCCACTTTCATCATACTTTATATAAGTCATCTCTCGACCAGCAACACATTCAGATTCATACTTTTTATTTCCATTTTCAAAAAACTCAACTTGATAGCCGTCGGCTGCATTTTTACTCATATGACCTATTTTCTTAACATTTCCATTTGAATAGAATTCAACATACTTTCCTTGTTTAACTCCTTGTTCAACATAGAAATAACTCTCAATATTCCCATTTTCATATATATCATATGCTAATCCCGTAAACAGCTCTTCTTTACCATCCTCGGTAATTTCCACTATTGCTAGTTCGTAAGGGCCTCCATATTCTAAACATTCTTCAAACTCAGTGCCATTCTCTAAAATAAAATCTTTTTGCAATATATCATTTAACATTTTTAGGAACCTCCGTGATAATTTTAGATCCATCTGTAAGATAAGCACAATGAGGACACCTTGGAAACATCATTCCAGCCGGTTTCACTCTACTCTGACCTGTCCTAACAACATTCAAAATAAAATTATCCAAACTAGCACCTGGATTAGCCTTTAAGGCCTTATTCAAGGCGATCACTTCTGCATGTGACCCCGCACCTTTTGTATATGTGTATGAATCTATAACCTCTTTTGGCATTCTATCATATTTGGCATTTATTAAGGGATGGAAATCTGGTAACTTTCCATCATAATCATTTATTGCATACGAATATTTTCCAGTCTGCTTATCATAAACTCCAGCAAAGGCAGGACCCATTTTCTTCTTGCTAATGCCAGTTTCTTTTAATTTATTTAGTTCTTTCACCGTTTCTCCGCGTAAATTAATTCTTTCATTTAATTCTTTTGAATCGATCTTTCCATATTTATTTCTCAAATAATCAATTCGACTTTTCGTGTTCTCTTTAACCCCCATCTTCCCATGAAACCCTTTCGCCCCAAACGGCAAAAGCATTCCTAGCGCCGCATTCATACTTGCTTCCTGCTGTTCTTTCGAGATCTTATTTCCAAACATATCGCGGCCTGTGATTGCTTCGCTGAAGCCGTTGGTGGCGGTGAGGCCATATAAACCTTTTTGAGATGTTTTCAGGGCGTCAAAGGATTTTTGTGATGTCTTGTAAATGTCGACTGCTCTTACTGCGGCTGATGTGGCTTGGGTGGTTTTATAGACAGCCTTTCCGCCTTTGAAAATGCGGCCTGCCCAGCCGACGATTGGGATGTAGCCTGCTGCTGCCATGCCGCCTGCGGCGACTCGCTGGCCTGCGGTGAGTTCCTCGCCCGTGATTGGATCAACGCCTGTTGCGGCACGTTTTGCATCGTTCACGCCGGTCAGTTCATTGACGATATTTCCACCGTAATCGAGCGCTTTTTCATACCAAGGACGGTTGGCGAGGGCTTCTTGTTCTTTTGCAATCTCGCGGGCTTCTTCTTGTTCTTTTTTGATTTTCAGATATTCAGAAGTTTGCTTTTCAATATCGCTTTTTGCCTTGTAGATTTCGCTATTTTGATACGCTTTCTTATCAAAATTCATAGGCGAAATCGCTTTTCCATCATTTGTCGCATTCATCATTTCAGCGTACAATGCCATTGTAGCTTGCTGCTCTGTCTCTGACAAAGCATATTCATCTTTTAAATTTTGATCAAGCTCTCTTAAATCTTTGACTGTCTTTTTTCGTTCATCTTCCGCATCTTCTATTTTTTCATCAAAGGTTTGACTATCAAATACTTCTAGAGAAATGAGATCATCAATGTCTTGAAAAATCGTTTTGAGTGCCTTTTTTTGATCCTTTACAATGCTTTTGGCATTCTTGATGCCCATATGTACTGCGTTGTCTAAAAAGTGTTCTTCTACAAAGGTATCGCCGCCAAAGCTCGTATCATCAAGTGTCCCAGAAACACCGTCATGAAAGGCTTTTTGCTTATCAATGAAGCTGATAAACATGTCTACATTTCCGGAGAGCTCTTTATAAAAGCTTTTAATGTTATCGGCACCTTTCCCAGTGAAGTCGTCACCAAGATTGGCAACACCTTGTAATGCCTTTTTTAAATCTACCATTTGTTCACGGAGTTCCTGATAGTGTTTTGCTCTTGTGTCCATGGCACTTGTTAGTGCTTTTGCATCAAGTATCTTCCCCAGAAGAAGTCACCCCCTCCATTATTGATCATAAAGTCTATTTTACCTTTCTCAGCGAATTGGAAAAATAGGCTTTAAGTTACAAAAATAATTAGGAAATAAAACAAGTGATAATTGAAATGTTTTTCCTTTCATCACAAAAAAGTCAGTCCTCTTTTGAGAGGACCGACTACATTTTGTTTAGAAAAAGCGTTTTAAACTTTTCTTGAGTGGAGGGATATCCAGCTCGCCTTTTTCAAAGAATTTTTTCAGTAAGTACTTACTAAAACCGGCTGCTTGTGTGTACGTAATTTTTCCAGGTAACGGCGGTTCATTGGTGACAGCAACATCAATAATGACAGGTTTATCTGATTGAAGAGCTGTATCAAAGGCTGGAGCTAGTTCTTCATGTGATGACACGGAGATTCCTTTGCCGCCACATGCTTCTGCAAACTTAGCAAAATCAATATCTTCTAGCTCTATACCATAATTGATGTTTCCTTTTACTTGTTGTTCATATTCAATCATTCCAAGATTGTTGTTGTTTAAAATCACCACAACGATTGGCAGTTTATATTTGACCGCTGTCACAAAGTCTTGCATAACCATTGTGAAGCCACCATCGCCACAGACAGCAATCGCTTGGCGATTCGGTTCATTTAACTTAGCAGAGATAGCACCAGGCAAACCACAGCCCATTGTGGCAAGCCAGCTGGAGATGATGAAATCCTGCTGTTTCATTTCAAAATGGCGTGCCATCCATACGGTCACATTCCCTACATCAACAGAAAGAATGGCGTCGTCTTCTACTGCTTCTTCTAATCTAGCAATGACTTGCTGAGGTTTAAGCGGTGATGTGGCAACGGATTTTTCCTTATCCATTTCTTCTCGCCATTTCATCATATGCTCAGTACAAGCTTCAAGGAAACCACGCTGCTCTTTATATTCAATGTAGGAGGTCAGTTCATGCAAACCACTCTTGCTGTCACTCACGATTCCTACGTCTACCGGATATCTTTTACCGATTTGATCTGGTTTAATATCCAGTTGAATGGCAGGTGTGTCCTCTGGTAAGTAGTCTCTATATGGAAAGGAAGTTCCAAGCATAATTAAGAGATCACACTCTTCCATCGCTTCATATGCTGGCTTCGTTCCGATTTGACCTAGGTTTCCTAAAAAATATGGGTGCCTGTCTGGCACAACACCTTTTGCAGGAAGTGTGATGACAATAGGCGCAGCAGCCTTTTCTGCAAATGAAAGAAGCTCTTCTTTTGCATTTCGTAATCCTTTACCTGCTAATATGACTGGCTTCTTCGCATTGTTAATTAGCTGTGCTGCCTTTAGCAGTTGATCTTTCTTTGGCCGAACTTCTCCCTCAACATAAAGAGGAGATGTATAAACAGGCTTGCGCTTAATTTTTTGAGAAAATAAGTCATCCGATACGGTGAGAACTGCCACACCTTTGTGAGTATAAGCTGCTTTAATGGCTTGATTCAATAAATCTGGCAGAGCTTCTGCTGTTTGTACCTGCTGATTAAAGACAGCGACGTCGTCAAACATCCGCTCTAATTTGATTTCTTGAAAGGCGTCTCTCCCTACTTCCGTTGACGCAACCTGCCCTGCAATTGCTAAAACGGGTGCGCCATCTGCTTTTGCATCGTATAGTCCATTTAATAAGTGAACAGCACCCGGGCCAGCGATGGATAAGCAGACACCGAGCTTACCTGTTAGTTTGGCATCAGCCGCCGCTGAAAGTGCCGCCACTTCTTCATGTCTCGTTTGTATAAATTGTATTTGGCTTGATTCATGCCTAAGCTCTTCAATTAATTCGTTTATGCTGTCGCCGGGCATTCCATAGATATGTTTTACGCCCCACTCTTCCAGTAGCGCTGTTACTTCTTTTCCTGCGGTTCTTTGCGGCATGTGAGAAAACTCCTTTTTTCTTACTCCATACCACCGCACCCTTTTGATCAAACGTTTCAACTTGCTGCTACTTTTTAAAATGATATGGAAGGGTGGCGACCACAATATCCCGCTTCCATAACAGACGGAATCTTAATAAAAAGGCAGATTGGTTATGCAAGATCGTGTGCCATCTTTTTTTCGGGATAAATTGAGGTACGAGCACCATCACTTTATATTGATGCGCATTTGCTTTTGCCTCAACCGTTTCAAGGAATTTATCGAGCGGATGAATAAGGCTTCGATAAGACGAATGCAGCATCACAAGCCGCACACCGCTGTTCAGTTTTTCCCAATCTGCTTCAATTTTCTTATCTTTTTCTTTATCAAAGGATACATGAACTGCTATGACTTGCTCTGATAAGGATTTTGCATATTGAACAGATTGCTCAACGACACGTGTTACACCGGCAATTGGCACAATGACCACATTCCCTTTAATCTCAACAGGCTCTGCTTCATTCATTAAACGCAGTTGTTCTCCGACAGACAAGTAATGCTTTTTAATGGAATGAAAGATGAATAGCACAATTGGCATGAAAACAAATACTGGCCATACAAGATGAAACTTGGTCAAAATAAGAATCATGAGAACCGTGAAGGAAATCAGTGCTCCGACTATATTAATAGGCATTTTCGTTTTCCAGCCCTGCGGTTTTTCACGAATCCATTTCACACACATACCTGTCTGTGACAAGGTAAATGGAATAAATACACCGACAGCATATAGCGGGATAAGGTGTTCCGTTTTCCCATCAAACAACCAAATGAGCAGCATGGAAGCTACACCTAAAAAGATAATGCCATTAGAGTAACCGAGACGATCCCCTCTTACTGTAAACATGCGCGGCATATATTTATCCTTTGCTAAGTTGACCGCCAATAAAGGAAAGGCGGAGAAGCCGGTGTTTGCCGCTAATATCAAGATTAAAGCTGTGACAGCCTGAATGACATAATAGAAAAATGTACGTCCAAATGTATCTGATGCAATTTGTGATACAACTGTTTCTTCTGGCTTTGGTGAGATGCCAAAACCAAACGCAAGCAATGTCACGCCAACAAATAATACAGCTAGTAAGCCACCCATCATCAATAATGTTCTCGCTGCATTTTGTGCAGCTGGTTTTTTAAAGGATGGAATGGTATTTGAAATGGCTTCTACTCCAGTCAGTGCAGAACAGCCAGACGAAAATGCTTTTAATAAAAGAAATAATGTAATGCCAGGTACGTGTGTACCTATTGCAGTATGCTCAGGTGCTGGAGGAACGCCTCCTGTTAATAATTTAAAGCCCCCGACTCCAATTAATATAAGGAGTGATATGACAAACAAGTATACGGGATAAGCCAAAATAGATGCTGATTCTGTCAATCCACGAAGGTTGAGCACCATAATCAAGATGACCAATACAATTGAAATCAGCACATGATATGGATATAGTGCCGGAAAAGCTGATGTGATGGCATCGGTACCCGCTGATATGCTCACTGCTACAGTCAAAATATAATCTACAAGCAATGATCCGCCAGCGATCAGTCCTGGCTTTTCACCTAAGTTTCGGCTAGAGACGACATAGGCCCCCCCGCCTTCTGGATAAGCATAAATAATCTGGCGGTAAGATAGAATTAACGCCATTAAAAGAATTAATACACAACCTGCAATCGGGAGTGAGTACCAAAATGCTGCTGCACTAACGACTGAAAGAACAATCAAGATTTGTTCTGTACCGTATGCAACAGATGACAATGCGTCTGATGACAATAATGCCAACGCTTTGATTTTTGATAGTTTTTGTTCTCCTGCTGCCTGTGATTTTAATGGTTTCCCAATTAAAATACGCTTCATCAAACTGTACATGTGATGCCCGCTCCTTTAGTGTCAAACGATTTAAGTTACAAAAGATGGATCGCCAAAAAGACACAGAGGCAATAGAATGCCCCTGCGTCTATTGTTTAGATCACAGGTTGGTCTTTGCTCTCTTTAACGCTTACGAGGTTAGCTGACGGATTCGGGCGCATGAGACTTTGCCCTACCTAAAAAGGATTCACCCCACGTGGTGTCCTGCACCACTAATGGTTCCCCCGCTCATCGAAATGATTCAGCGATTGGTCTTTTATAAAAGAGATCATACTCCCGTTTGACACCAAAGTAAAGACATTTTTTCAAGGTCTTTTGATCGTTTATCTATCAGTCTTTTTGCGGTTTTTTCGTACGAAATAAATAATCATTCCGACCACAAAAATAATTAGCACAGCGATACATGCAAAATAAATCCAAGAATCACCGACGCCTTGCTTTTCACCTTTTTTGAGATCATTTGTTGTGCTGCTGACCGTTTGATGATTAGAGAACATGTCTTTGTTTTTGCTCTCGATGGCAACTGTTGCCGTTTCCGTATTTGTTTGCAGGAAATGAAGCACTTCATGTGAAAGATCAGCGTCAGCTGCTTTCATTCCTGAAAAGACGGTCATTGTTTGTTCTTTATTCCATACAGATGGCTGCGTCCATACAATACGAGCAGTCGTTTCGTTGATCATATCAAAGGAGGATACATCATACTGATCCTTTGTCACTGGAACGATGAGATTGTCTGCTTTTTCTTTTAAAAGAGAGAACGTTTGAATGCCCCCGATGAAAATAAGAGAGTGATTTTTCAATTGATCATTTGTCACATTTGAAGCTTTGATCAATTGATATTGAGCAGCTTCCGGCTGACTAAATGATTCTGTCAGCATCGCCATTTGATTGATCGTTTCTTGCTTGATTTGATTTGGCATGATGATCAATGTTTTTCCTTGCTGTGTTTTTGATGTGAAAGGAAGCGGCCATGCAGCTAAATCCGGTGTATCACTAGCTGTCCCTTCTGGTATTTGAAGAGAGCTATTCTTATCAATGTAAATCCAGCTTTCTTCATCCGTATGTCTGCAGGACTCCATGTTTTTAAAGCCTGTAGTGACAAATTGCAAATCAATATATTCATTCTTTTGGAGCACTTGTGAATCTACTGGAATTGACACATGATAGAATCCATTCTCATCTTTGTTTCCTAGTTTTGTTAACGGTACATCGTGTGGTTCATTATTAATCATGACTGTTAAGCGTTCCGCTTTGTTCGCTGTATCAGTTTTTTTAAATGATAGATTTAACTTTGCACCAGATTTTTGATTAGCGATCAATGCTTTCGGATAATAGTAATGATCCGATGCCGTCTTTTTGGTTCCAACCGTTACATCATCACCACCAAAATCTTTTAAACGAATTTGATGAGATGGTTTTGATGCTTTAGCAGTAACCTTTTGAAGCAGCAAATCTGTCCCAGTGAGCTGATCGGTCAGTTCTGGTTGAGTCAGGACATTGATTTTTTCAGCAATTGTCTTTGGCTGTTCAGCAGTGACAAATAAAATGGGCTGTTCTTTTTTCTTCCCAGTCAGTGTTCTCACTGCTAACGTAAGCTGGTTGCTTGCTGTTTTCATTTTCGCAGCTTGCTCGATCGATTTCACTCGTCCCTCCCAATTTCCTTTCGCTCCAACAGCAATCGTTGGATGCGCGATTTGCTTGAGGTCCTTTTCTTGGACGATTTTGAGGTCTGCTTGGCGGTCTTTGTTTTTCAACGTACGGTATACTTTCACAGCCGCTTCTAATTCAGCTGCTTCCGGTGAATTTGGAATCACAATATCTGTTTGTTCTTTCTGATCACCTGTTTGAATGAAAGGTGAAGGGAAGCTGTCTAACGTCACGTCTGTCGTTTGAGTTCCTTTGAAATCCAGCTCACTTTCAGGATATACTTTCAGCCAATTGGCAGGTGTCTCTTGGTTGATACACACACCTTCTTTTAACACGCCATAAAATGCGAGCTGAATCCGATGAGAACCTTTTTTCAATTGCGATTTGTTCAATTTGATTTGAATCGATTTCTTTTGGTTTTTCCCTGATACGGGAATGGTCTTTTCAATCTCTCCATCAATCATGACTGTGAACGATGATGGCGAAATGAGTAATGGTGATGCCTCTATATTCAATGTAAGGGTGCTAGACTCTACTTTTTCTTTCTCTATTTGATAGGAAAATTCAGTGCGGTCTTCTTGTCCATACAAGGTCACTACATCTTCTGATAATGCTTGCGTTTCTGTTTGACTTCCTTTTGATGAGCGAATCCAGTCATCTTTCACTTGTACTCGATTTGATTGCGCCAGTGCTTGCCCCGCCATGAAAAAAGGCTGAATGGCAAGGGATATCACCAATATAAAAATCATCCATTTTACCGATTTCAATTTGTCACCCGCTTTTCTTTTGTTGTTGATCGTAACGCTCGGTTTTGTACCATTTTACTTCTTGTTTGAATAAACGGCTCTTTGTCTCTACAAATAAAGAGTACACGACTAGCGCAATCCATACTTGAGAATAAGTGAAGTACATGAGCGCCACAATGAGTATATTTTGTTTGGTGAGCTCTGTTTTCTCAATGCTTAATGTAATCATCACTTCTGTTAGAAAGAGGAAGAAGGCCAATCCCCACAGGATCAGTGCAACAGCTCCTACAGATAAGTGAAGGTCAACAAATAGGTTCACGATAAAGATCCCATTTGAGAGCAGGACACCGAAGAAAAATAAGAAATACGTAAAGAAGAAATAAAACAAATCGAAAATCATTCGTTTTCGTTTCAGCTTCATAAACTGCTTTAAAAATTTGAGTACAACATATTGATTGCCTCGTGCCCAGCGTGTTCTTTGCCGCCACCAGACTTTCCACGTCTCAGGCTCTTGTTCCCAAGTGATCGCTGCCGGGAAAAATCGAATGACATAGCCAAGGTTATAGACACGAATCGTTAATTCGGTGTCCTCAGCCAGCGCATGAACATCCCAGCCGCCAAGTTCTTCTAAAATGTGCCGGCGGATGGCGAAGTTGGTGCCTGGTATTGTCGCAATGCCAAACCACTTCCATCTTCCGCCCTGCGCCATCCATTGGAAGCAGATGGTCTCAATATTAATAAATTTGGTCAGGAGATTTTTGGCTGCATTGATGACCCTGAATTTCCCGACAACAGCGCCTGCCTTTGGGTCGTTCAATAAACCAAGAACCAAGTGATAGACAGCCTTTTGTTCAGGCATGTTATCTGCATCGTATACGCAGATGACTTCTCCTGTTGAAGCCTTTAAGCCTTCATTCAATGCAGTGGATTTTCCCTTTCCGGCAAATGGCGGCTTTGTTTCAATCATATGGACATGATCATATTGCTCACTGAATGACCTCACGATGTCCCCTGTGCCATCAGAGGAATTGTCATTAATCACAATGATTTCAAGGAGATGTTTAGGGTAGGATAGCTGGACCATTGCTTTTAGCGTTTGTCGGATGACAACTTCTTCATTATGAGCAGGAATTAGAATGCTGACGGTCGGCAGCTCTTTCCCCTGTTTCGTCCATTCAGGCAGCACTTTTTCGTATGTCAGGTAGTGCTGAAAGCCGCCCTGCATGAGAAACATGTGGTATAGGAGCATGATCCAAATCAATATTAATGAAAGATAAAATAAGACATCAGCCACCTAATTTTCTCTCCTTAAAAATTCGTTTTTTCATTGTCAGTCTTAAATACAATGTGTAAAAAGCAAATGCCGCAATAAACAGCATCACCACGACTGTGAGAATTCGCAGCATATTTTCCATGCCGCTTCGTTTGACTGTTTTGGTTTCTGCTCTATTGGATTGTTCTACTTGAATATGTCCATTCCCTGATGTTTTGATCTGCACATGTGATGTTTGGACCGTCTGTTTTGTTTTCTTTAAATCCAGCCATTCACTAGAAGGAATTGCATCCATCTGCGTCATCAGATTTTGCAGTCCATCTATTCCTGATTCCACATCATAGGACAGCCCGATTGCGGCTGATTGAAGATGCTGGATGGATTGAATCTTTTGCTCTGTTAAAATATTTGAACCTTCTTGGTCAGATGCTGGCTCTACTGATTGCTGAGGATATAAGGTCATGCCGTGAAGCATAGCGGGCTTCGTCACCAGCGGCGGAGCACCGGCTGTTTTCCACGTATGATCCGACAACTGTACCTGTCCAAACAGACTGGACATATGCCTTGATATCACATCGTAGCCTTGTTGGGATATGGCATCATGCGGCACCTCGAATGCCAGTGGATATAGACCTTGCTGCGCAAGAAGCTCAATGCCCTTTGTGATTTTTTCTTCTGTATAGATGATTTCTTGCTGCTGATTCGATCTCGTATAAGCATGGAAATCTTTTTCATTCGAAAAATGGCTTTCACTTTGCTTCTTCTCGGCTTTTTTTGGGTCATTTGACGTAATGGACTGATCATTCTTTGCATCCCAGAACTCAAAGTCCTGACCAGAATCCTCCGTTCGGTACGTACGGCTAAATCCATGAAGAATGATGCTGGCTCCATTGCTTTGCAATTGTTTTAACACTTTTACGAGCTGCGGGCGGTCACTCAGTGTCACTTCATCACCTGTTGTTCGATCCACCCATACAGGAGTTACCGCTATCAGAAACGGAATATGCCGAGTGGATACGTATTGTCCAAGCTCAAGCAGCTTCTTCTCGTCAGAGACAGGACTGATGTTCCCAAACCTTAAGTACTTTGTGGTCAGCTGATGAGAAGAAGACAGGCGTTTTTCCAGCACTTCTGCAAGCAGCTCGTTCTGCTGCACGACATTTAAGATACCAATATAGTCGGCCCCTTCCTTTGTTTGAATCACAAATGGAAGGTCAGCTTCATGCTTCTTCAATAAAAATTCACTTTGCAAGTCGGCCCCTTGAACCGTTAACGCACTGATACTTTTCTCTAGCTGACGGTAAGTTTGATCATCTGTATATTTGATTTGACTCGTGTGATCTTGTTTGTGAAAAGTAAGATTGGAGAATGGGCGAAGCTGTTCCGCATTGTATCCAATGGCTATTACCTTCTGTGCTTCATTCATCATACGAATGGTCTGTTTCGGTAAGGTTCTCTTTATTTCTCCTAGGTAGATGACTTGCTGAAATTCACTGATCTTCTTTTCAGCCAAATGTTCATCAGATACAATCGTCGTCTTTGTTGAAAAATGTCCGGCGAGTAGATCCAGCATATGCACTGCTGGTGTCGCTTCCCCCGATTCTGTCGAATAAACGATCAGGGTATCTGGCTTGGCAAGTGCGTCGGCTGAAGCCATGTATTTAAAAGAAAGAATCAAAAAAAGAGCAAGCAGCAAACAGCATTTCATCAAAGAATTAAAGTTCATTCATCATCATCTCTTTTTCTAGTTCTTGTAAAAATTGCTCTGGCGTACGATAATCCGAACTGCTTGTTAAATGACAGACATGAAAAGTCAGGGTGACTTCACGACCGTTTAACAGCACATGCTTTTGCAATTTATCTTTTAGCTTCTCAAGGACGACAGAGACATTCTCTTCTGGTGTGTGAGTAAGCAGCAAGCCTATTCGTTCTTCGGATAATCGAAATTTCTTATCCGTTTCTCTGACACTTTCGCGAATCTTGATACTTAATTGCTGAAATAGGTGCTGCATTTCTTTTTCTCCATATAACGATTTGAATTCCGCTGCATAATGGATATGAAGAAGGATAAAAACGAATGGCTGTTTGTAACGTTCTGCCCGTTTCATTTCCTCGGATAATTCCAGCTTCATCCGATCTGCATTGTCAAATCCAGTTGTCGAGTCAATCGCCACAAATTGTTTCATCGCCTGCTTTTGTTGTTCAATGGTGTGACGCATCGTCTTGATCCGCTCATGCAAGCTTCCTGCTGAAATCGCGAAAAAGAGAAGGGCTACGCCCCAAACCACCACATCCTGCAATGTTCGATTGGAAAAGAAAGGATTTGTGTGGCCAAGCTCTGTAAAGAACATAGCACTTCCTATAAAGAACAACATCAGCAAGGTAAAAATTAATGCTGGTAAGATGCCAAATAAAATCCCGCATCCTAACACGACAAAAGTCAGTGTGATCATCAAAAAGCTCTCTGCATCATGCAAGCCAAGGTAGCTCATAAACAAAATAAGACCTGCAAACGTGAGGAGCAGAGAATAATATAAACGATACGTATTACTGAATAACCGATTCATTAAAAAGCTCCCTTTCTGCAATGAGAGGCAATAAGTTGTCAAATGAGTGTGTGTCTTTTTCGTTCATGTATCCTCCATAATAATCCTTGAGAGGATCTTGAATTTGTAATTCTTTCATGCGGTCATAAACCTCTTTTGCGAATTCCGGTTCGTTTCGTTTAAGAGCATACAAGATGACCAGTGCATATACAGAAGGCGATTCATACGTCACCGATGGCTGCAATGTGCTCAGTTTATATCTACCGTACAGCTTTCCTTCTTTTTTAAAAGTCGTTTTCAGCCATTTCATGATCGCAGACGTACTCACCTTTGCACGATCGGCATGTAGAGCCGTATAGAGTTGATCAATCATATTGATTTCTCGATCAAATGAATAGGCTTTTTTCTTTATATCATAGGATTTAGGAAAGAATCCTTTTTTTCTCGGTGCTTGTTTTAGAATGGTCAATTGGTTACTCGTCATTTGTTTCGTGAATATTTTGAGGGATTCCAATTCTTTGATTGCTTTTGGGTCTAAATATGAGAGTGTGATTGTGTGTGAAGTTCGGTTTGTTGACGCATCATAATAATCGGACAAGATGCCTCTATACATATTCTTGTCTTTTAACGCTTGTGCGATTTCTTTTGCTGTGGTTTGATACGCTGCATTCTTCCATAAACGATCTGCCTTTTGAAGTGCCGCCACTACCCGTAAGTCATCAACTAGAGCATTGGCTTTACTTTTTTGATCAGATTCGATTTGCCAGCTGAGAAGGTGATCATCTAGTAAAAATTCATCTTGCAGGACACCAAATTGTTGGTCAAAAGAATTTTGATCTTTTTTTCGAACAAGATAATCCATCCAAAGTCCAAGCGACTCAGATAAGTAGATGTGCTGCTCTGCTAATGAAGTGCGAATCATGCCTTGATCTGTCATGAGGTGATGAGTGATAAAATATTCTCCAGGCAATACAGGCTGTGGAGATACTGGATCAGCTGATTCCTTCTGCTGTTCCCAGGTACATCCGCCTAATAAAAAAACAATGAGTAAAACAATAGCCGTGCGATGTATGGCTGTAACCATTCGTGTCCCCTTTCAACTCCCGTTCTCTTAGCATCCAACGATTTATTATAGAGTGTTTTTGTTAAAATTTAAATAAATATTTTATACCAAATTACGAGTCTTTTTGCATACATATTCCCATTTTCAGAAAAACCATATGCCGATATACTTGATTGCACAGAAAAACCCATGCATTTCAGCATGGGTTTATATACTACTATTGATCTAATTTTAATTTCTTTAATTGCTCAGCCAGTGCGTTATTGATTGGTTCTTCCACTTTCTTTTGTTTCTTCATATATTTTGACACATCGTGCTTACTGGCTTTCTTTTGATTGGATTGTGATTTGCGTTTTTCGAAAACAGACAGTTTTTCTCTATGGCCGCACACACAAGCAAAGATTTTGCCATCACCTTCTCCGCGCAGCTCGAGCTTTTTATGACAGTTCGGGCAGCGTGCGTTTGTTTTCTTCGCTACATTTTTACGGTGGCCGCATTCTCGGTCTTGGCACACGAGCATTGTGCCATGTTTTCCGTTCACTTTCAGCATAAGTTTTCCGCAGTCAGGACAATGGGTGCCAGTGACATTGTCATGCTTAAAGGTTTGATTCGTTTGTTTGATTTCAGATACGGCTTGTTTTGCATAGGACTTCATTTCACTCATGAATTGAGAAGCCTTCAGCTGTCCTTTTGCGATTTTAGAAAGCTTTTGTTCCCATTCCGCTGTTAACGCAGGTGACTTTAAGTCTTCAGGCACTAAGGAAAGCAGCTGTTTCCCTTTCGATGTGATGAAAATGTCTTTGCCCTTTTTCTCGATTAAGAAGCTGTTGAACAGTTTTTCAATGATATCGGCTCTTGTGGCCACTGTTCCTAGTCCGCCTGTTTCACCGAGGGTTTTCACTAAGTCCTTTTCCTGATTTTGCATAAATGCCGCTGGGTTCTCCATAGCAGATAGCAGAGTTGCTTCATTAAAACGGGCAGGAGGTTTCGTTTCTCCATTTGTTTCTTTCAGCTGGCGTACTTCAAGTGACTGCCCTTCTGAGAGCAGCGGCAGATGCTGATCTGCTTCGGCTGATTCCTCGTCTTCATAGGAATCATCATACACGGCTTTCCAGCCGGCTGATTGTACGGTTTTTCCTTTTGCCGTGAACGTTTCACTGCCTATCTTGGCAATCACCGTTGTTTCCTCGTATTCAAAAGGATTCATCAGTACAGCAAGGAATCGTTTGGCAATAAGATCATATAATTTACGCTCTTTATCACTTAGTGCACCAGGATACAGCTCTTCCTCGGTTGGAATGATCGCATGGTGATCTGACACTTTTGCATCGTTGACGAAGCCTTTGTGCGCTTTCACGCCTGATTGTAAAATGCGGTTCACATGCTGTGCGTACGGTCTGACGTTCATTCCTTTTAAACGATCTTTTAATGTAGGAACGATATCCGCTGAAATAAATCTTGAATCTGTACGCGGATATGTCACAAGCTTATGCTGCTCATACAATCGCTGAAGCGTAGACAAGGTTTCTTTTGCTGAGAAGCCGTAGCGTTTATGTGCATCACGCTGCAATTCAGTCAGGTCATACAGCCCTGGAGCAAAAGCTTTTTTCGCTGTTTTTTTCAATGCATCGATCACTGCTGGTTTTCCTTTGCAGCCTGCCAAACGCTCTTTTATGACATTCTCTTGGAATGTGCGGTTTTGCTTTGTTTTGGCATCCTGCCATGTCAACGTAAGCCCATCTACTTGTGCAGTCATTCCATAGAACGGCTTCGGCTGAAATTGCTGAATGTCTTCTTCTCGTTTGGCGATCATGGCAATCGTTGGTGTTTGTACCCGTCCGCAGGAAAGCTGTGCATTGAACTTGGTCGTCAGCGCTCTTGTTGCGTTGATCCCTACAATCCAGTCTGCCTCTGCACGTGCAACAGCCGAGCGATACAGATTATCATATTCTCTGCCATCTTTTAATCGTTTGAAGCCTTCTTGGATGGCTTTGTCCGTAACAGATGAGATCCATAGTCGTTTCAGTGGCTTTTTCACATGCGCTTTTTCAAGAATCCATCTTGCGACTAGCTCCCCTTCACGTCCAGCATCTGTTGCGATGACAATGTCTTTTACATCTTTTCTTGCAAGCTGCGCTTTCACTGCTTGAAATTGTTTGCCTGTCTTTTTCATGACGACAAGCTTGAGCGGCTCTGGAATGATCGGCAAATCCTCTAAACGCCAGGATTGAAATTCTTTTCCGTAGCCTTCTGGATCAGCCAGTGTGACCAAATGGCCAAGCGCCCACGTCACAATGTATTGATCTCCTTCTAAAAAACCATTTCCTTTTTTATGACACTTCAGTACACGTGCTAAGTCACGTCCTACTGAAGGTTTCTCTGCTAATACAACTGTTTTTGACACTAGATTTCACATCTCTTTCTTCTATCCATCCTTTTATTATAGCAGACGTGGAGATGCGGTTCTAATGACGGATTATTTCTTCAAGCGCTTGATGATTTCGTTGGTGATTTCTTGTGTTTGATAGGCTCCGCCGATGTCTGCTGTTAAAAAGCCGTCTGCTGTGACTGACTCGATGATTTCGAGGAGGTGTGTGCCCAGTTCTTCTTCTCCGAAATGATCAAGCATGAGTTTAGCCGTCCAAATTTGACCGATTGGGTTGGCAATCCCTTTTCCTGCAATGTCTGGGGCTGATCCGTGTACAGGCTCAAACATAGACGGATATTTGCCATTCACATTGATGTTGGCGGCAGGCGCCACGCCAATACTTCCCATAATGGCAGCTCCAAGATCAGTTAAAATATCACCAAATAAATTACTGGCGACAATCACATCGAATTTCTCAGGTCTTGTCACAAAGAAGGCTGAGAGTGCATCAATGTGCTGCGAGTCTGCTGTCACCTCTGGATAATTCTTTGCTACGTCTTGAAACACTTCATCCCAAAATGGCATTGTATGAACGATTCCATTCGATTTGGTTGCACTTGTCACATGCTTTCTTCTCTTTTTTGCTAATTGAAAGGCAAAACGCATGGCTCGCTCTGTCCCTTTTCTGGAGAAAACAGCATTTTGAATGGCAAGCTGATCTTCTCCTTGATAGATACGGCCCCCAATTTCACTATATTCACCTTCACCGTTTTCTCTTACAACAAGAAGATCGAAATCCTTTGGCTGAGCAAGCGGTGAGCGAATTCCGCTCAGCTGTTTTGCAGGTCTAACGTTGATCACCTGCTCAAATTCACGTCTAATTTTAATGAGCAATCCCCAAAGTGATACATGATCCGGCACTAAATTGGCATCTCCGACGGCCCCTAAGAAAATGCTGTCAAAGGCTTTTAGTTGTTCCAATCCATCCTTTGGCATCATTTCGCCATGCTCTAAATAATATTCACAGCTCCACGGAAAATCCTGAAAGGTGAAAGACAGACCGCCATGCACCTCTGATATCGCTTTCAAAACTCGGATGGCTTCAGGCACAACTTCCTTTCCAACTCCGTCTCCTGGTATCGCTGCAATTGAAACATGCTTCATTGATTTTTCCCCCTTTGTCATCGGTCGACCGTCGACCGTTTAATTTGAGTTTACTAAAGAGTGCCTGTTCTTACAATGGACAAAAGACGCTTTTTGATCAAAGCGCCTTTTTATCCTGCACCAGTATCGGGGACTTCTGTTTCTTTCTTCCCGCACGTTTTTTATCTGAAAGCAGCAAACCTCCTAAGGTCAGTACCGTTCCTAGTGCCGACATGAAGGTCAGACTTTCGTGAAGAACGATCATTGAAATGATCATCGTGATAATGGGCACTCCATAAATATACACACTTGATTTCACCACACCGATCGTCTTCACGGAAAAGCTCCATGTCAGAAAACAAATAGCAGATGCAAAGACGCCTAAAAACAGCAAGTGGAAGGCAAACGATGGATTCGTGAACCGCTCCCAGTCTAAACGAATCTTAAAATGCCAGATTAGCGGAATCATCCATAGCAGCCCGTAAAAGAAGACACGTCTTGTCACCTGAATAATATGGTAGCCATATTGATTGATCATTTTCGATAAAATGGAATAAAATGCCCAGACGATGGTAGCCATAAATGCTAAAGCATCACCGAGCGGATTCAATCGGAACGTCGTCATCCCATTAAAGCTAATCAGTACAATTCCCATCATCGCGATGAAAAAGCCTATGAAAAAGCGGCTGTGCAGCAGCTCATCTTTTAATAAAAAATAAGACAATAGAAAAGAGAAAAATGGGACAACGGAGCTGATGACACCTGCATTCGAAGCGAACGTATAAGTAAGTGCAACATTTTCTAAAAAATAGTATAAGACCACACCGCATAACCCTGCGAGCGCAAACATCCCTTCATGCTTTCTACGCTGCACCTTCATGGTGACTGGATAAATGATCATCAGGGTAAGGTACCCAAGGAAAAAACGAAAAAATAAAATCTCTGTTGGAGAAAAAGCCGTTAATAATATTTTGGTTGATATAAAGGTAGATCCCCATAAAAAAATGGTGAACATGGCTGCTATATGACCAAGAAGCTGTTTATTTTTCATTTTGCTGTTACCTGCTTTTCAAAAATTTGCTGATACTGCCCTGGCGTAAGCCCAATAAATTCCGAAAAGAAATGAGTCAAATGACTTTGATCAGAAAATCCAGCGGCAGCAGCTACATCTATTGGCTTCATTCCTTGGGCGAGAAGCTCCTTCGCATAGTTCACCCTGATTGTCTGTAAATAACGATACGGCGTAATTCCTCTGAACTTTGTAAAAGCACGCAGCAATGAATATTTGTTCATGGACACGAGCTCACCTAAGTCATCTAACGATATATTTTCCGTGAGATGTGTTTCAATATATTGCTGTACGTCTTGGACTTTTTGTTCATTGGCATTGGCATTGGCTGCTGATGCTTTTTCCTCTGGTGTATCAGAATAGGTTTCGATCAACTGCTTCATCAAAAAGTAAAAGGCTTCCTGTTTATTCAAAGCAGGAGCTTCTTCTGTGATCATTTGATGAAGATCATATAATTGCTTTGCTAGTTCACTTTGTGAAACCACAGGGGCTTTAAAATGCGGCTTGTGCTGAAAGATCTTCTCCAGCAACTCTGGTTCAATATTTAAGCTGCGATAATCTAGCGGCTTGTGATCAAATTGTTCACATCCGTGATTATCGTACGGATTGAAAAGAAGGATATCTCCTTTTCCAATGATGTATTCTTGATTTTGGCAGAACATACGTCTTTGACCGCCTTCAATAAATCCAATCACATAGTATGTATGAAAATGTTTTGGGAACTTTTTGATGATGGCATGAAAGCGATACGCCTCTATTTGCAAGTCCTGATCAAAATGGACTGTTCGTTCCTCTAATGTTCTCATGTCGATCCCCTCTTTTCACTGAACTCATCATTAGTGTAGCACACCCTTTTTCTCTTGGATTGTACGATATTGACTTTTCGATGCAGGCTTGCCTAGAGGGAAAAACTTGGATAACATGAGACAAAAGATGATGTACAAAAGAGGGAATGATGGGATGAATTCATTCGAGATGGAAAGACCAACACCGTATCACATGCAATTTTATGAACAGCTGAAGCAAATGATTTTTGATGGCCAGTTTCAGCCAGGAGAGCGCATCAATGAAACGCAGCTTGCCAAGCAATTTGGCGTAAGCCGTTCACCTGTAAGAGAGGCGATGAGGCTGTTAGAAAAAGACGAGCTTTTAATTGCGGATCATCGATCAGGCTATTCCGTCTATACGTTAACAGAAAAAGATGTCGAGGAGCTCTATCAAATTCGGGTTGCCTTAGAAACACTTGCTGTTGAGCTTGCCTGTAAGGAAGCCACGCAAAGAGAAATGGATGAAATTGAGCAGGTTCTCACGGAGGCGGACGAAGCGATCAAGCAGGAGCTGCCATCTAAAGAGATCGTCCAGTTACATGAATCCTTTCACCAAAAAATCATTTTGGCGAGTCACAATGACCGTTTATCCAAACAATTGAATCACGTGAATGAACTCATTCACTATTGCCGCATTTTCCATTTTAGCGGCGGGGCTCGTGCTGAAACCATTCAAAGAGAGCATGCAGCGATCTATTCTGAAATAAAAAAGCGCCGCTCCACAGAAGCGGTTCAAGCAATGACGGAGCATTTATTACATGATGTGATGCACTTAAAGCAAGTACTCTCTGAAACAAACAAACAGTAAAGGACTTTTCCCATTTTTTAAGCAATCCATGAACATATTTTGAATTTTTCGTAGATTTCAGCATGTCCAGACGATCTTTCGTTTATATTAGAAGATGAGAAACTAGCTTTTATACAGGAGGATTTGTATATGCATACAAGTATTAGCCGTCTGCGACAGGCGGGTTTTATTGAGGGTATGTCTCTTTTAACCCTTCTTTTAATTGCCATGCCTCTAAAATATTTTGCGGATATTCCGATGGCAGTCACCATTGTAGGCTCTCTTCACGGCGCATTGTTTGTCATCTATATGCTCATTTTGGCATATGTGACATTTAAAGTTCGCTGGCATTTGAAATGGTCCATCGCCGGTTTTTTTGCGGCATTCATTCCTTTCGGCAATTTCGCCTACGATAAGGTGCTCCGCCAATATGATACAAAAGCTTAATAGAAAAAGCGTTCCTAAAAGGAACGCTTTTTTATATTGATGCATATTTCACAATGGCTGCTTGACGCGTCATATCGTGATATGCCACCCATAATTCATCACCAGGCAAGACGCTGGTGATTGGATCGATTGGCTGTTTCACTTCATACATCATGCCATTTCTCTCAACTTGAATGATCGCTAACGGCAGATTGCCGATGACGCCAGCAAATTCGACATTGGTCACTTTTGCACTTCCTTGTTTCTCTTGCATGAGGCTCATTTCTCTATCCAGCTCTTCTTTCTTTGTCTGGATCGTGATTTGAGTGCCCACTGCGACCTGCATATGATCAGGGATGAACTGGCTGACCGTTTTGGTGATGGACTGATCTCCGTTTGACACTGTCACATCCAGCTGAATAGGCTTTTGTTCATGGATGGCAATTGAATATTGCTTCACACGCTGGATGGTTCCTGTTAACGTCACATCTTTCCCCGATCGATTTCGAACTTCATAGCCATAGGCAGCCATTTTCAGCTGGCCATTGATGTCGACGAGATCGGCTTTTTCTCCTGTTCTAAATTCAAAACCAGCGGCTTGAATCATTGGAATGATATACGTTTTCTGATCTAATTCAAATGTGAGTGATAAGACGGTGCCTCGTCCTACGGTTCCATATGATTCTATATTTCTTAAAACAGCGCCTTTGATGAACTTTGGCTCACTTGGCTGCGAGAAGTCACCCTCTTTTAAAAGCATTGCCTTTTGCTTCTTCGGATCATAGTGAATGGCAATAGGCTGGCCTGGCTGTGGTATCTGGGTGTAGGATACAACCGTTTTAACCGTCTTTTCTATACTTTGCCCTTCATATTCAAATTGAAGCCGCATGCTGACAACTGGCTGTTCGTTGATGTAAGTGCCCGTTTCTTTAACAGACACAATATAGGCTTGTAATGTGACACTGTCCTTTATCTTGTTCCTTCTCACCAGTCTCAAAATCGGCGGCAGGAAGATGGCTAGTACAAATAATAACAGCGGGATCAAGATCCATATCGCCCAGTTGAGAATGAGCGGTCCGCCTTTCATGACATATTGCATAAAGGTGTCAAATGATGTTTGGTGAGCAGGGCTTGCGTTTTCAATTGAGATGACCTTTTGCAAAGGAAATTCCTTTAGCTCTTTGCTTTTCGTCTCAAATGCACCCGTTAATTGATTGTCAAATGAATAATAGAGCCAATCGCTCTTCACATTTTTATTGAAAGAGAGCCCTTCTCTTTGTAAAGATTCATATGAAAACGACTGCAAAAGCTTGCTGGCAGACACCGCCTTATTCGTGTGATGGTTATAAATATAACCCGTCAGTTTGCCTTTTGCTTCGTCCTTTGCTGTAGAGCCTGCAATCAACACTTCTTCCTCATTAAGCTGGTACACATACGTTTGGTAAATTGGTTTTGGTGTTGGAACGACTTCTCCAAGTCTTCCTTCTGCATTCACTTTCCTTGCCCTTTTTGGATATTCCGATTCCACGGCGACAGCAAAGTTTTGTGATGATCCGATCGTTTTTTGCAGCCTCTGCTCAACTGTATCTTCCACAAGGCTGAACGGTTCAGCGTTTTTGGAGACATATACCCCAAGCTGATGCTTCTCGTTTGAGATTCCGCTGACATACGCCTTCTGGTCATTTTTCAAAGTTACTTCAAATATAGGAATTGGCGTCTGTCCTCTAAAGGAATTCATGACAACATCCATGGAGACGGGTCTTGCTGGCAGCTTTAGCTCGTTCAGATTGTGCACATGAAACTGACCGTTCTTTAGCTCACCGATGACTGCAGCGGCACCGTCCATTTCTCCTGTAAATACAAGACGTCCATTCCATTGGTATGTATTCGTTTTTAAAAATGAGGGAATCTGCAGGTTATTTTGAACGAGCTCTTTCTTTTCTCCGCTTGGTGTTAATTTCTCAATCAACAGCTGCCCGTCTTTATTTTTTAAAGCCAGCAAGAGATTGTTTCCTTGAATGGATGGCAGCATTTCATTAAACGAATCACTTTCTGTGGTCCATTCACTCATTCTTTTTCCTGATTGAGGATCAACCATTGCAAAATGGAGCTGCTGGTCTTTTGATACAGCACTCACCACTCGTTTGCCTTCATCAAATGTGAACATTCCTTTGACGTTATTCTCTGTTACTTTCCCATCTGACAAATCATCTTGATAATGATTCCACACCAAGACACTGAGAATGATTGCTGGAATAAAGAAGACAATATATCTGAGGAAGATGACTGGTATTCTTTTCACTTGATCGCTTCCTTTCATGAGGTTCCTTTAACTTATACGTCAGTACAGCGAAAATGTTTCACGCTAGAAGAATACCATCAAAGCCTCTGAAATCCATATTTTACAAACTTTGTTGTTTACGATAAAATCCAATCAGATTCAAAAAAGGAGTTCTCTCATTGGATAAGCTATCATCAATCATTCTAGCGGCGTGGCTGCGTGTCCCTCGCTGGTTCAAGCAATGGGTACTCGTATCCATTTCCATTTTCTTTTTTTATATGTGTTTTGTAAAGGGGCTGACTAGCTGGCACACCTTGCCGCCTAGCACTTTGCTCTCATGTGTGATAGGTTCCTTCATCATTTGGCTGATGTGGCTTAAGGGTCAAAAAAATAAGTGAAAAGAGGAAAAAGATGAAAAAATTAATTCTATATTTTGCGATCTCTTTTGTTCTGCAATTCGTTTGGTTTGGTCTTGTGCACCCAAATAGAGGCGTGACACTGCTGGATATGTTCATGTTTTCTATTTTGTTTGCAGTGATGTTCTTTTTTATTGAACGGATTTGGCGGTATCAGAAGAAAGGGCAAAGAAAATGATCATGAAGCCCGCTTTATTCACTCTGATCATCTGTGCATTCATCGGTCTGCTGCTAGTATCGAACCCTTTTGGAGCGGACGCTATGCGATTGGTTTGTATCTTCATCTTCCCTTTTCTTGGGCTCGTTGGTTTTGGGGTCCTCTTGTTTGACCAAATGAAAAAGGCTGCCAAATAGATGGCAGCCTGTTGCTTACTCTTTTCATGCAAATAAATAATCAATGTTTAATCTCCGTTACGGAGTGTATGAATTAAGATTCGATCATATCAGTGTGTCATATGTGTTCCGAGTGAACCTACGTTTGAAAGTAAACGCCATGGAAGTTCTGGATAACAAGACAACGAAAGCCCTACCTCTCATTCGTCCTTACGGCTCCGAAGCCGTGCCAGTGTGAATTGTAAATCAAAACGTCTTTTTTCCATTCTTCCGCTTATATAGGGGGGCGGGTGCAGAAGGAAAAGAATAAGTTTGTTCGCTTTGACAGCGTCTCGTTCTTATCAAGTAGAAGCTCTATTGCTTCTCATTGTGTCATAGAAAAAAGAAAGTTTACTTTCTTTATTTATTTGCTTATTTCAACACTTAATATCAAACTATAACACATTCCCCCTGATTACGCAAGTGTTAAAGTGATAATTCTGCTGGTGTACGGCTTCCTTCATTCATATAACGAATGGAGGTTGGATCAATTTTCAGAATCACTAGATTCGGGTCATCTTTTCCTTTAAACCATTTCTCCATCTCATCAGACCAAAGGCGGTCGATCAGTTCCGGATCATCGGTTAATGTTGCGGTACCTGCAATTTCTGCATAAGTATCACCAAATCCTTCGCCTGAATATCCAATGAGAATATGAACATTTGGATTTTTTTCAATTTCATCTGCTTTATGTGTTTCTTTACTCGTTGGTGTATATAACGTCAGATCTTCATGGAAAAACGTCATGTAGCGAGTATGCGGCTTATCCTGTTCAACAGTCGCCAATGTTCCGACCTTTTGTTCATCTAATAGGTTTAATACCTTCTGTTTTAATTCTTCTTGAGACATATCATTTCACTCCTTCAAAATTTCATCCGTATTCTTAGGTTTCCACGACGGCCCATTCATTAAACAAAGAAATGTGTTTTTCATAAAAAGAGACCTTCTGGCTGATGCTATAGAAAACAGGTTCAATGAAGGGAGAAGTTGAACATGCATCATGAAACGATGTTCCATTTGAGTTCACTTGTCATTGCGGCAGTTGTTGTGGGCATTATCGTATGGTCTGTCACATCTGTGCAAAAGAATCGCAAGAAATACTAAAAACACCGCCCAATCAAAGCTGGGCGGTGCCGCGTAGATCATGTATTCATAAAGGAACCGCCATTGACGTGAAGTGTCTGTCCTGTCATATAAGACGATTCGTCAGAAGCCAGCAGCACAAAGCAGCCGACATGCTCTACAGGCTGTCCTGGTCTTCCCATCGGGGTTTCTGCCCCGAAGCTTTCCACACTGTCTTCATCAAATGTAGATGGAATGAGCGGTGTCCAAATTGGACCTGGCGCTACACCGTTTACCCGAATCCCATCTTTCACAAGTGATTGTGCCATAGAACGCGTAAAGCCGTTAATTGCTCCTTTTGTCGCCGTATAATCAATCAGCACTGGGTTACCTCGATATGGGTTAATTGATGTTGTGTTAATAATGGAGCTTCCCGGTTTTAAATAATCCAGTGCCTTTTTCGTAAAATAGAAATAGGAATAGAAGTTGGTTCTAAAGGTTTGGTGAAGCTGTTCACTTGAAATATCTTGAATACGTTCTTGCGGATGCTGTTCAGCCGCATTATTTACTAAAATATCTAATTGTCCAAAGGCTTCAACTGTTTTTTCTACTGCTTTCTCGCAAAAGGCTTCGTCACCGACATCTCCTGCAATCGTTAAGCATTTGACGCCTTCCTGTTCTACACGTTTTTGCGTATCTTCTGCATCCTCATGTTCATTTAAATACACAATGGCGACATGTGCTCCTTCTTTTGCATAGGCAACAGATACTGCCCGTCCGATTCCACTATCTCCGCCTGTAATCAGTGCCACTTTTCCTTTTAGCTTGCCAGAACCTTGATATGATTCATCCTCAAAGATCGGCGCTGGATTCATTTCTCTTTCACTGCCTGGCTGCTGATCCTGCGTTTGGCGCGGAATGCCATTTGTTAAATATTCACGTAAATCCATGTGTAAGCTCCTCCTTGATTTGTTGATGTATCCTTTCATTACCACCTCATTTTTCCACTCAAACATCATGAAGCTGTACAGATGTGTTCCCGAAAATCAACATGTTTGAATAGGAGAAAAATCGGTTACATGATCATCAAAAAGGAGCGTTCTCACATGCTGTCTACCATTTCAAAAACTTTTAGCAGACCAAAAGGCTGGCTCGGAAGCATCGCTGGATTCATTATGGCAAATGAAAATAAATCATTGAATCAGTGGGCCATCCGCCACTTAGATCTGACAGATGGTGAAAACATTTTGGAGATTGGCTATGGACCCGGCTACAGCATCAAACATATGCTCAAGCATTATCAAGATCTTCACATTGATGGGCTGGATGCTTCTTCAACCATGCAGGAGCAAGCACAGTCCCGCGTCAGCAAACGAGCAAAAGACAAACAGGTCCGATTGTATGTCGGAAAAATCGAGAAAACACGCCTTCCCGGAGAGCAGTATGACAAAGTGCTGTCTGTTAACAATTTTACAATTTGGGATGATCCAAAGACGGGCTTACTCAATCTTTACCACACCTTGAAACCAGGCGGAACACTCGTTATTGTCATGCAGCCAAGAGAAAAAGGAGCTGACGCCAACCGGACAAAAGAGATGGGTGAAAGCATATTAAATGACATGCAGTTTGCAGGGTTTGACCCATTTTCTATTGAGTATGAAGAAATTCGTCCTACCCTTGCTGTCTGTGTCACAGCAAAAAAGCCGAGAAGCGACTAAGCTCTCGGCCTTTTTCTTACCACTTTGCCTCTTTGACAAATTGATAGAAAAGCTGATGTAATTTCTGTTCAATGTGTTCCTTTGTCCCTTGTCCATAAAGCGCCATGCTTTCTTCACTTTCAATGATGGATGAACTGATCAGACTAAACATTTCTGACCCTTCCTTGCCAAGCTCTTGCGGCGCCAGCATTATGAGCATTCGTGACATCTGTTGCTGCCCGCCATCCATGCTTTTAACCTCGTATGCTTGATCAAGATCATAAATATGAAAGATTGGTTCCTTGATGAATGCATGCTTTAAATGATAAAGAGCAAATTCAGTACCAGGTATGCCTAAGCCGCCTTGCTGTTCACGTTCCAAAAGGCCGCTCGCCACATCATCTGCATGTATGATAAGCCCTTCCTCTTCAAGCTGACGAAGCAGCTGACTGATGGTTTCATCATGCTTCGGCATCGTCTTTCTTTTTTCAATGGTAAAACGGGACAGGATGCTGCGAATCACAAACATATAATTCGTCACCTGCTCTGCAACCGTCATCATATTAACGGTTTCTTGCACTAATTCTTTGGGAGATTCTTTTGTTCTTTTTTTCTCGATGATATAAGGAATCTTCCGTTTAATATGAGCCTTCACACGCATGGCATCATCCTCGTTTAGGAGGGGGCTGACCATAATGTAATCGATATGCTCATATGGTATCGGAACGGTCGAAACAATCATGTCATAGCTCGATGCATCGATTTCCTTTAGCTCCATCAAAGAGGATAGATCGAATTTGGCGATCTCCGGCAATTCTTTTTTCAACCGGGAGGCGAGCATTTTTGAGGAACCGATTCCGCTTGAGCAAACAACCAGCGCATGAATTTTTATTTCTTCTTTTTTGATTTCAAGCACTGAACCAAAGTGAAGCACAAGAAAGGCGATTTCATCCTCTGGAAATTCAATCTCAGGAAAGAAGCGATCGACTCCCTCTTCTATCGCCATAAACAGCAAAAAGTAGTCTTTTTTAATTTGTTGTGTGAGCGGATTATAGATTCTCATCTTTTCCTTTAGACGGTTCATGGCAGGTTCGAGATGAGATACGAGTCCCTCATACAATGAATCATTTTCATTAAGATGATAGCCGGTTTTATTTGAAATAAAATCAATGAGCTTTTTCGTTCTCAGCGCGATATCCAGCTCGATTTCATCAATACGGTATTCTGCCCCAAAGCTGCGATTTGCACTGCGAAGGTGGATGGTCATATATCCGACCTCCGCTTCAGGGATCTCCACATTAAACATGCGTTCAAGCGCTCTTGCCATTCGGAGTGATGATTCAAATTCCTTCGTCCGCTTTAATTCCAGCAGCTCTTCCTCTTCCATTCGAATGGTTTCCCCAAGCTGAATACGTTCGATGGCATAGGTTAAGTGAACAACAAGTGCAATATAGGCACTATCAGATAAGGAAAGTGACAGCCGATCCTTCAAATGAAAGAGCAGTCTTTCTACCTTAAGCAGCTGTCCTCTGCTGACAACGCCAAACACCTTTTCCGTCGCTTTCGTTCGATGTTTGATATTCATTTCAATCGTTTCTAAAAACAATTGAATGTCGAGCCGGTCGACAATGAGATTGCCGACAATTTTCCGTTTTGCTTCCTCCGGCCCTTTTAATTCAATGCCGTACCCGCGCTTGCGGATAAGCTGCAAACCGTATGGAGCAATCCACTCCGTCAGTTCATCTAAATCATAGCTAATCGTCGCATTTGTTACCTGCAAGTCAGCTGCGAGGGTGTACAATTTCACCGGTTCCTTCGCTTCAAGCAGCGCACATAGGATTAAGAGCTTTCGTTCGTCCGAGCTGTATTCAATTTGATCCTCACTTGACATATGAGCAAGAAGCCGCTGTTTATCCTCCTGTTCGCCAACTGCCTTTAAGCCTTTTCCCGGCTGTTTATCTAATGAAAGATGATAATCTTTCAAAATTGGTTTAATAGATTTTAGTTCTCTATGGATCGTTCTTGTACTCACCTGAACAGAATCGGCTATCTCACGAATGGTGACATAACGATTTTGCTGAATGATGTATTTAATGACTTTCTGTTCTCGTGCCGTTATGTACATGAAATGCCTCCTTCTGTATAAATAGGTCTATTGTCACACCTTAATATAAAACGCTTTCAACGAGCGATGCAATCTTAAGTTGATCTGAATTTGGCACAGCGACTGTGACAAAATATAAACAAGGGATCATTAGACACTCCTCCAAAATGACGGTCCATAATCCTTTTGATGAAATTGAACCTTTTGTTCATGGAAAGGCAGTGAACCCCCAGCTTTTAAAGAATAAGTCGGATTGTACACTGGAGAGCCAAAGCAATAATCGATTGTGCCTTCTTCCGGACGGAACATGACGGTTCGCATCGTTCCAAACAGCTCTTCATAATTGTGCACAGTTAGACCATCAGGATATTCTGTCTGAAACAGCTTCACAAGAGAATCATTTGATCGTTGTTCTTTTAAAGCCTCCATTAACATATCGTATCTGACAATAGAATGATGTTTGGTCATCCCTTTTGCTGTTTGATCAGCTACCGGATGATTCGTTGCGGCAATATAACCTGTCTCCGGTCTTCTCACCCTTTTTTGACCATCGATGATTTCAATCACAGCCGCCTCTCCTTTTCGATCCGCAAGCATGATATGAACATTTGAGGCAACGGGCATTTCCTGGATTGAGCGAATGGCTTCCTCGACCGTTTGACAGGATTCCAGAACAGAGCGAATCACATGATACACCTGCAAACCGGCGACTGCTGGAGGCTTTAAACCGGGTTCATTGCCAACCGGCGGACCGCAAGCGGAGAAAGTCACAGCAAGACCATGCTCATTCATTCCATCAGATCTGCCAAACAACAGCAGCGACGAACCTGTATGACATGCCGATTCTTTTACATGTGTCGTCACAAGACGCATATCATCAAAAATCGGGGAGAAATCATAGTTACGAAGCATGACCGTTTGTTGACCGGCTGCCATATTCCCCTGCCTCACACAATGGGAACAGCCTGGCTGAAGATGCGATGAATAGAAAAAGGGCAAATAACGCTCATCTAATTGCATTTCATCACAAAACCCAGCAATCTCTTCATCTAATTGAGGAAGAAAAGGACGGATCAGCTGCTTCGTTTCCTTCACAGCCTGTTGTGTTACCGGTTCTGTTCGAATATATTGTGTCTGCAGCAGCGGGTTCTCCTTCAGCCAGAGAGCCTGCTGTTTTCCTACTTCATAAGCCGTTCCTGTCATCTTTTGAAAAAACGCATTGATCTCCTCCATGCCTGCACACCTCTTTCGCCTTCGTTTCTTTTATCATATCGAAACCGTCATTTATTGAAAAGGATGAAAAAAACTGCAATCCCACCGGATTACAGCTGTTTACAATATTGTTGATACAATGCTTCTGCCATTGCATCATACCCCTTAGGATTCGGGTGAAATTGATCAATCGATAAGTAAGCTCTTTCATGTCCTTCAAACGCGCGATACACATCCACAACTTCTACATGCGGATTCGCAGCAAGCAAACGAAGTTGTTGATTATATTGCTGAAGCCACCGCCCGGCTATTGGTATTTGTGGAAAAGGATTATATAAATTCATGAGATATACGCAATAGGCCTCATGCTGCCCTCTTTTGATCTGAGCAATTTCTTGAATCATCTTGCTGAAATTCGCCTGGCAATGCATGACCGCTTGCAGCAATTTCTTTTCATCTTCACCTTCTTCATACTGCTGAACAGCTTGAACAAGGTCATTTCCACAGCCTGTGATGGTGATGATGTCAGCAGCTGCAATGGCACGTCTCACCTCAGACCGTTTGAAGAGCTGTAAAATCTCATCGGTCGTTAACCCTGACTTTGCAAATACAGACAGCTCGACCGGTGCATACGTCTTTTTTTCAAGCAGCCATCGAAACCGCTGAGTAAATCCTCCGCCAAATAAACGTGCCCCCACCCCAACTGTTAAGGAATCTCCAATCGCAACATAGGATCGTCCCACTCTTATCCCTCACTCTCTCCTGCCTTCTCTTATATATACGAATTTGGAGAACAGATGCTTGTAGCAGATGACTTAGGGGCATCCATCTTTTTTTGAGCTGGAGCGCCTTTACAAACTCTTTACTTGCGGTATTGAACGATTTTTTGTTCAATAAGAGTAGGTTTTTTGCGCTGAAATCTGCGTGTTTATGCGTTTCAGAAAAATTTACAAACTTTTTATCTTGATTTCGAGACTTTATATCTTGACTTCAAACTACAATGTGATTACAATGAAAATATCAGTTTTTATGTAACTGTGCTTGTTACATCTTTTTCATAGCATTCCAATATGATTAAAGATGCCACATATTCAGCGTACCTTTGGGATACGCTAAAAAAATAACCGAAACAGAAAGGATTGAATGAACATGGCAAAAGTTTTATACATCACTGCACATCCGCATGATGAAACAGTTTCTTACAGTATGGCTACTGCTAAGGCATTTATTGAATCTTATAAGGAAGCAAACCCAAGTGACGAGGTTGTACATATCGATTTGTACAAAGAAAACATTCCTCACATTGATGCAGATGTATTTGCTGGCTGGGGCAAACTTCAATCTGGTGCTGGCTTCGATACACTTTCAGCTGAAGAGCAAGCAAAAGTTGCTCGCCTAAACGAATTAAGTGATCAATTCGTTTCTGCTGACAAATATGTATTTGTTTCACCACTTTGGAACTTCTCATTCCCACCAGTTCTTAAAGCATACATCGACTCTGTTGCTGTAGCTGGTAAAACATTCAAATACACTGAGCAAGGTCCTGTTGGTTTATTAACAGACAAAAAAGCTCTTCACATCCAAGCACGTGGTGGATACTACACTGAAGGTCCTGCTGCTGAACTTGAAGCAGGTCACCGTTACCTTGGTACAATTGCGAACTTCTTCGGAATTCCTTCTTTCGAAGGTCTTATCGTTGAAGGTCACAATGCTGAGCCTGCGAAAGCAGAGCAAATTAAAGCAGATGCAATCGAACGTGCAAAAGCTTTAGGAAAAACTTTCTAATAACTGCACACAAAAAAGCCAATGATCTTGACGGTCATTGGCTTTTTATTTGTTCGGACGAAAAGCCTAATTCTCTCGAAATATCACTGGCGGCTTTTTTCACCTGTTGAATTAAGTAAGGCAGGCGTTCTTTTTGATAGCCCGCTTCAAATCCTGCAATGCTAATACCTGCTGCCACTTCCCCCAGATGATTGAAAATAGGGGCTCCAATGGCCGCTGTATAGTTTTCAAGCTCAGAATAGCTTAACGTATATCCCCGCGCATTTGATTCTTCCAGCATGTTTCTTAGCACCTCTTTATCTGTAATAGTCCCAATTCCGATCTTATCCAGCTCAATTGAGTCAATATAGGCAAGTCTTTCGCTCTCTGGCAAAAAGGAAAGAATACTTCTCGCACAGGCACCCGCATATAGGGGGGAACGTCTACCGACGGCGGTGTAGAGACGAACAGGCTGCGTACCTTCTATCTTTTCGACGTAAATGGCTTCGTCACCCTCGCGAACAATAAGCTGTACAGCTTCTCCCACTTCATCCCGTAAGCTTTCCATAAATGGTCTTGCAATTCTTCGAATATCAAGGCGGTCCGCCACAAGCTGACCGTATTCAAGGAACATTAAGCCTAATCGATAAGCACCTGTTTCTTGCTTTTCTAACAGTCCCATATCGGCTAATGAGCTCGCCATGCGATGGACAGATGTTTTCGGCATACCGGAAAGCTCGATCATTTCATTTAATGTTAATTGATCGTGAGCGATAAACAGCCGCAAAATCTCCATAGATTTCACAACCGTTTTATTTGTATTTTGCATCTTCTTCACCTTTTCTAAACGAGAATGCTTCCAGCTTGATTCTTGCGGCCAGCTCCTTCAGTTCTGCTTCTTGCTTAAATAACGCCAGCTCTGCATCCCGATGATCTATTTGTTCAAAATACAGCTTTGCTCCAGGCATCGCCTGTGCAATAAGCGGCAAATCTACAGTCGCTACTTCTCCAATACGCGGGTATCCGCCTGTCGTTTGCCGATCTGCCAGCAGAATAATCGGCTGGCCATCGGGAGGAATTTGAATGGATCCAAAGGCGACAGCTTCTGAGATCAATTCCAGCTTTTCTTTTAAATGAACCGGCTCCCCCTTCAGCCGACAGCCCATACGATCTGATTGGGGTGTGACCTGATAAGGCTGCTCAAAAAATGCGGTTTGAGATGTTTCTTGAAAATGAGAAAAATGCCTGCCTGCCAGCACACGAATCACTGGCGATTTCCGCAGCGGCAAAAAATAAGCGTGACTCACTGTCCAATCTGGAGCGCCGTATCCCGACTGATTCACTTTATTTTTTAGCCTATCAAACAAATGATCCGCTACGATAGACGGCTCTCCAATGGGCAGAACGTCGCCTTTTTCAAGCGGTCGTCCTTTCAGTCCACCGATCCCTGCTCTTACATAAGTGCTTTTGCTCTGCATGAGTGGCTCCACATCAAATCCACCTGCCACAGCAAGATAAACGCGGCAGCCTCTCTTACAAAGACCAAAGGTGATCGTGCTTCCTGATCGGACAAAGAGCGGCTTCCATAAAGGTGCCCGCTCTCCGTCAATATCAATCTCTACATCAGCACCAGTGACTGCAATGAGCTGATCCTTCTCACATGTGAGCACAGGGCCCGGCCCCATCAACGTGACTTCCAGTACGGCTTCGTTTTCTTGGTTGCCAGTGAGAATGTTGGCGATTCTAAGTGAAAGCGGGTCCATGCCGCCGCTCGTTAAGACGCCATACTTTTGATAACCTTGCCGCCCTTTATCTTGAATGGTTGTGTACATCCCTGGTTTGATGACATGAATACTCAACGTTCTGCCTCCTTCATGCTGAAAAATTCCTTTTCAGACATTTGGACAAATCTGACCTCGTCCCCTGCTTTCAATAGACTCGGAATTTCCTCGTCTGGGCGAAAAAGCGGCAGCGGGGTTTGTCCAATGAGCTGCCAGCCCCCTGGTGTAGAAATTGGATAAACGCCTGTCTGCTTTCCCGCAATACCAACAGAGCCTTTTGGAATGGACATCCTTGGTGTTTGTCTGCGTGGTGCTGCAATTTTTTCAGAAAGCCCGCCTAAAAACGGAAACCCTGGGGCAAATCCAATCATATAGACAAGATACGTCCCGGAAGTGTGAATACGTACAACTTCCTCTGGCGTTAAACCATTGATACGGGCAACCTCTTCTAAATCAGGGCCCAGCGCTCCCCCGTAACAGACTGGAATATCCACAATGCGGCGCTTTACCTGAACTCCCTCCTGCCATTTGTCTTCAAGAAGTTGTTCAATATAGCCTTTGACCCATTCGTACGGAGACAGGTCATGTTTTTGAAGCTGGGCCGATTGATGAACGGTATAAGGCTCGTAAAAAACAGTCACGTTTGTAAAGGCTTGAACCGCTTCTACATACCCTTCAAATGGGTGCTGTTCAATACATGCAAACAGCTGCTCAACACGTGCATGAATCTCCTCATGTATGTCAGCTCCAGCTTGGATGACGATCGCTGCATCTCCCAGCGGGTGGTAGGTGATGGAATCTTTTATCGTTGAAAAAGCCACTTGAGGACACCTCTCTTTCTACAGTACACCGAGCTTTTGATCTCTTCGATCTGTGATGAACATATGCCCGGGTGCATGAGTGATCGCAATGTCGGGTTTTGTATGCATGACAATGGCTTGCGGCGTCACACCACATGCCCAAAACACCGGGACTTCTCCTTCTTTGATCACAGATGGTTCTCCAAAGTCAGGCTGGTTCACATCGGAAATACCAATCACCGCTGGGTCCCCTATATGAATTGGACCGCCATGGACTGACGGAAATCGAGACGTCACTTGAACGCTTCTTGTGACCTGATGCGCCGGAATGGGTCTCATGCTGACCACCATTGGGCCATGAAAGACTCCTGCTTTTTCACAAGCTATATTCGTTTGATACATGGGTACGTTATGACTGTCTTCAATATGGCGGACAGGGATATCATTCAGCATAAGCGCGTGCTCAAACGTAAAACTGCATCCAATGAGAAAGGCAACCATATCATCCTCCCAATAAGCAGAGATATCTGTAACCTCTTCTTCAAGAATCCCTTTTCGGTAAATACGGTACTTAGGAAAGTCCGTACGAATATCCGCTTGAGGCGCCGACCGTCTTGGCACTGGATCACCTGGGTCCAGTACATCAAGCAAGGGACATGCAGCTGGATTCCGTTGACAAAATAGGAGAAAATCAAAGGCTAGTTCCTTTTTGACAATCATCAAATTAGCCTGAGCAAATCCCTCAGCAAAGCCAGCCGTTGGTCCTGTGATCTTTTTTTCGCGAATCAATTCTCGAATTTGTGAAGGTTCATATGTTTGGTAAGTATTCATCTGAATCAGCTCCATAGTTTCGGGATTTCATTGATGATGGTATAACCGCCCATTATCGCCATGATGACCACAACAAATGCACCAGACACTGTCAAAAAGAAAGGATGGCGATAATCTCCGACAATGTCTTTCTTATAAGCCGCAACAAGCAATGTGCCAAGGGCGAGCGGCAAAATCAATGCATTGATCGCTCCAACTAATATCAAGATGTTCACAGGTCTTCCGATCGTGATAAAACAAAGGGTTGAAAGAGCAATAAAACCAATGATAATGCCACGCTGGTTTTGCTCAATTTTTGGTGAGAAGGTTTTGAAGAAAGAAACAGATGTGTATGCTGCTCCAATGACGGATGTAATCGCCGCAGCCCACATAATAATCCCGAACATTTTATATCCGATATTTCCTGAAGCTAATTGAAAAACAGATGCAGGCGGGTTGGATGGATCTATCTGCAAGCCTTTTGAAACAACTCCTAATGTGGCAAGAAAGAGTGCTACACGCATGACAGAAGTAATTAAGACACCGAAAATAGAGCTTTTCGTCACTTGCGGCAGTGCTTCCTTCCCCTTAATACCTGCATCCAGCAAGCGATGCCCGCCAGCAAAGACGATATAGCCACCTACTGTTCCGCCCACAAGTGTCACAATGGATAAAATATCAATCTTCTCTGGGACAAATGTTCTCACCGCCGCTTCTCCAACTGGCGGCGCTGTTGAAATCGCCACATACAGCATCAGGCCAATCATGACAAAGCCTGCTGCCTGTGTGAAACGATCCATCGCTTTCCCAGCCTCTTTAATTACAAAGATGAGAATGGCAATCACAGCACTGATCCCTGCGCCAATTCGCGGATCGACACCGAAGATCACCTGAAAACCAAGACCAGCCCCAGCGATATTTCCGATGTTAAAGGCAAGTCCTCCAATGACAATCAAAAAGGCGAGCACATACCCGAGACCCGGGAGCACCATATTTGCAATATCCTGACCTCGTTTTTCTGACACGGCAATGATGCGCCATACATTTGTTTGTGCAAAAATATCTAATAAAATTGAGATCAAAATGACAAATCCAAAGCTAGCCGCAAGCTGCTGTGTGAAGACGGTCGTTTGTGTTAAAAATCCCGGTCCAATCGCGGACGTCGCCATTAAAAAGGCAGCGCCCATCAGCATAGACCGATTCCCCTTTGGTGCCTTCATGTGTTTGACTTTCTCTGTTTTCATGCTGTTTCCCCCTTTGATGACGATTTTTATTGAAAGGCCTTGAGATGGATGCCGGCTTCTTTTAGCTTTGCTGTAATGGTTTTTGCAAATTGAAGCGCATGGCTGCCGTCTCCGTGAATGCAGACCGTATCTGCTTTGAGCTCGATATCTTCCCCTTGAACTGTACGAACCTTGCCTTCTCGCGCCATACGAACAACCTGCTGGACGGCCCGTTCATCCTCTTCAATGAGTGCATGTGGTTCGCGGCGCGATGTCAGCGTCCCGTCTGTTTGATACGTCCGATCAGAAAAAACTTCATGTGCCACTTGCAGACCTATCCGTTCACCTGCTAATGCTAGTTCACTCCCTGACAGACCAAATAACACAAGGTTTGGATCCACATCATACACAGCCTTCGCAATTGATTCAGATAATTCAGTATTTTTAGCCGCCATGTTGTAGAGGGCTCCGTGTGGTTTGACATGCTGCATTGTGCCGCCCTCGGCCTTGAGAAAGGCTGATAGAGCACCAATTTGATAGATGACAAGATCATAGGCTTCCTCTGCGGAGATAGCCATTGGACGTCTGCCAAAGCCGGCCAAATCTTGCAAACCAGGATGTGCACCAATTTTGACCCCTTTACCCAGTGCCATTCTGACTGTCTTTCTCATAACCGTTGGATCTCCTGCATGAAAACCGCAAGCAATGTTGGCTGAGGTGACATATTCTAAGATTTGTTCGTCTGCACCGATTGTGTATTGACCAAAGCTTTCTCCCAAATCACAGTTGATATCCACTTGATACATAGAAACCCTCCTTGTTGTTCCGAAATACGGAATATAAAGTCCGAATATTCGAATTTATACTGATTATACCAACTTTGCATAGACTGCACATGAAATTGGCAGAAAACATAACAATAGAACTAGAGAAAATAAAAAAAGCGAGAGGCAAAGTCCTCTCACTTTTTCTTGTATGAAATGCATTCTATTTAGACAGCACCCAATGTTGGATAGCTTTTGCAACGCCATGTTCTGTATTAGGAGCTGTAATCCAATCAGCGGCCTCTTTCACTACTTCCTGCGCATTTCCCATGGCAATGCCTAATCCGGCCTCTTGAATCATCGCCATATCATTGAGACTGTCGCCAAGTGACATGACGTTATCCATCGTACAGCCAATGCGTTCTGCTACTTTTGCAAGAGCTGCCGCTTTGTTAATGCCGGCTGCATTGACTTCGATATTCGTTGGACTTGAGTTTGTGATTTCTAGATGCTTATTTGTTTTCAATGTATTGAGGACTTCCTCACGAACGTCATCATCATGAATATCAAAGCCAAATTTCAGCCATTCATGGTCATGAATTCGTTCTGGGAATTCACCTCTCCACACCTTATCCACAGTCGAAGCCCAGTAATCGGTTTCGTACCTATTTTTTAAATCCCACATCATTTGGACGTGATCAGGATGCAGCAGATCTCGTTCGATCAGCTGGAAGTTTGAATCCCAGATCTCACTTCCGTTTGCTGTCACAAGGTAAGAAGATAACTTGAGCGGCTCAACCAGCTCTCGGCATGTCATCAGTGTCCGTCCTGTGCTAATGACTACATGGACCCCTTTTGCTTCAGCTTCTTTAATCGCTTGTTTATTTTCCTCTGGAATGATGTGCTCACTGTTTAACAGCGTACCATCCATATCAATGGCAATCAATCGGATGTCTTTCTTATGAGCTTGTGTTGACAAATTGAGTACCCCACTTTGTATCGATTTTTGAAACTATCTTTATTTTAATATAAAGATGAAGCTGGCACAAAGGGACGAGTTTGATCCCATAGAAAAAAGACCTTGTGACAGGTCTTTTCACAGGTGCTTAGCGTTCACACGCAATGCCGTCTTTATCGCGGTCAAGCCGCATATTTTTTTGATAAAGTGCTTTTGATACATAAGGCTTGTACTTTGTTTTTCCGCCTTTGTTTTTCGTGTTTTTGCTTTTTGCTACGCCGCCTTTATATACCTTGTTCAGCGCTTTGCAGTTTTTGTACTTCACTGTTTTTGCATCTGCTGTGTGGGTGTCGACTTGTGTAAAGCTTATTAAAAGACCTAAAGACAAGACAGCTACCATGATTTTTTTCAACATGTAAAATCCCCCTATTTTTTCTAATTTTACATTTTTATCATATGTCACCACTTTTTGTTTTTCAAGACTATTGAGCTAATTATTTTGATTTTTTTGGTATGAAATACACCTTATATCCTATATGGTACAATGAGTGGGAAACCTTTCCGTTTTTGACACGTATATGAAGAGAGGAGTTTTTCACATGAAAATGAAATATACCATTCTATATGTAAACGATGTTGAGGCAAGTATTCATTTCTATCAACATGTTCTTGGTTTCCCTATAAAATTGAGGGTTGAATCTTATGTTGAGTTTGACACTGGAGACGTGACGTTATCGATTAATTCACGCCAGGATGTCAAAGAGGCACTCGGATTGCCTGTCCCAGAAGCAAATCAAGCGTCTCAAACGTTTGAGATTGGCTTTGTTGTGGATGATGTGGATCAAACAATTGCTTCAATGAAAGATAAAGGGGTTCCGATCATCAAGGAACCTGCAAAAAAACCATGGGGTCAAACAGTCGCTTATGTGTCTGATCCTGATGGTCATTTCATTGAAATATGTGATGCGATCTCCTAATTGTTTTTGAAGGAAGTGAACCAAAATGAGAAAAAAACATGCTTTTTTCGTCGGTGTTTGCTCAATGATTGTGATTTGCAGTGCCGCTATCCTGTTGCAACACCTTGAATGGATTGGGTTTGTCAGCGGCGGAATCTCAATTATTGGGGTCGTGATGTCTGGGGTGCTAATGGGTGCTTGGACAAGTGGAGAAGAGACACGAGCAGCCTATCATTCGGAAACAAAAGAACACCGCTTGTGGCGCCTTGATATAGCTTTTCTTGTGATCATTTTTGCACTTCCGCACATGGCTGCGTCGGTCTTTTATGTTTTGATGTAAACACTTGCTAAAAGGAGTTAGTCGTATGGCTGTTTTTATTTTATTCATTGTATTTGGCTTTCCCATTATCTCTGTGCTGATTGGTATTTTCGGTACGCTCCTTTTGAAGAATGTTTGGATGCCTACTTTGATTGTGCTGTTAGCGAGCATGATCTTCATGTTCACCTATATTGGCGGGAATGAATCTTTTCTCATTTGGGTGATTGTCTATACCGTCTTTACATTCTTTGCTGGATGGATTACAAAGCGGCTCAAGTAAAAAAGAACAGCATCGCTGTTCTTTTTTTAAATCATATATCCGCACACCATAGTTCAATTTCAATTTTTAGCTCAGGCCATCCTAAAGCTGATACATAAGCAACCGTCATTGATGGGTAAGCTGTTTTGAAGATCGTATCCCACTGAGGATATAGATGATCCCAGTCGATTTCTTCTGTTGCCCATATATTGACCTTGATCACATGTTCTTCATTCAATCCTTCTGATTCAAGGATTTTTTTGATATTTTCAAACGTATTCGTTACTTGGTCGTTTAAGCTTGATGGGATCTGCCCATCTATATCTGTCCCTACCTGACCCGATGTAACAAATAATCCCGCACCCTTTGGCACCCTTGTAATATGACTGTAGTTACCAACAGGTTTCGGCATACTTTCTGGGTTTTTTCTCGTGATTTTTTCCATGTTATGTCCCTCACTCACGTTTATTTTTCTGCTAGTTTCTTCGTTTTGTAGACAGACTTCACCAATTTCTATCTACCTTCAAAGAAAACAGCAGTGGAGTATCCATAGCCACAAGGTAAGAACATCAATATCTTCTTTTTCATGACTGAAACACTCCTTTTGTTTGCGTGAGCAAGGTTTTGATTAACTTCATAGTACCACATAGTCAAAATGAATTATAGACGATAACGCGCAATGTCCTGATTCAATCGCATGCTAAGTTCATTGAGTCTTTCTGCTGCTTTTGCCACATTAGAGATGGCTGTCACTTGTTCGTCTGTGGATGCAGTGATTTCTTCGATCGCCGCTGCGTTTTCTTGAGAAACATGTGCTGCGCCGTGCATGGCTTTTGTGATAAGGTCGTTTTGCTCCAGCAGTGTATTCAGCTCTTTTGCCATCGCGTTTGTTTCAACGATGGTTTGTGAAATCAATGTAGAGATGGCATTGAATTCGTGTTCTGTTGCATGCACCGCTTCATCCAGCTCGGCAAAACGATCCATTGTGTTAGACATGATACCAGCTGTTGTTGTCGTTTCTTCTTTAATGCCTTGAATCATTTGCTGAATTTGAACGGCTGATTGTTTTGTCTGCTCAGCTAAATTCCGCACTTCACTCGCCACAACTGAGAAGCCTTTGCCGTGCTCTCCTGCACGTGCTGCTTCAATGCTGGCATTCAGTGCCAGTAAATTGGTCTCATTTGAAATGCTTTCAATCGTATCTGTGATTTGAGAGATATCTTGTACTTTTGTACTTAACTGCTCGATTCCTGCTCTAATGCCTTGAGACGCCTGAATTGATTGTTCATTCGATTGTTTTAATTGCTGTACGATTTGCTGGCCCTGCTGTGATGATTGACTCGATTGATCGGAAATCCGTTTAATTTGATCACTCTGTTCTTTCACATTCTCAATAGATTGATTAAACTGAGTCATTTGTTGATTGGCTACTTCAAGATCAGATGCTTGATGAAGTGTTCCAGTCGAAATGTCTCCGATGGCTCGTCCAATTTCTTCACTGCTGGCTGAGGTTTCTTCTGATATCGCCGATAAATCTGTCGCTGATTCCACAAGCTGACTGCTTGTTTCCTGTAAACCGCTCACCAGTGTTCTGAGCTCGCCTGACATATGGTTAAAGCCTTTTGCCAGCTGTCCGATTTCATCCGTTGTTTCCTTTAAGCTCGTGCGCTCAATATTCCCCGCTGCAATCTCCTTTGAAGCAGCAGTGACTTGCTTGAGCAGTCTGACTTTTCCTCTGGCAGCTAAATAAAAGACGCCTAAACTCAGAAGGGCGACACCCGCTGTAATGAGAATAATATAGAGCTTCATCTGCTCTAATTCTTTATAAAATTCGTCCTGGAAGACAGCGATGCCTACACTCCAATTCCACGGTGTAAACTGGCTCATATAGGCAAGCTTTTCCTTTTCTTCGCCGGTTGCATCGTCCTTATCCATATAGGTCACATAGTGTGCATCCTCATCTTTTGCATTGGCACCGGCGACCATTTTTTGACGATTGGTCGTGTTATCTGGAATGACGCCGATGTCGTTGACCGGATGCACCTGGGTTGAGTAGTCAGTGCCGTATGCGATCAGATAGCCTTTATTTTTATAGATAAAATCTGATTTTTGAGATTGGTATCCCTTCCCGTTGTCATTTTTGGGTCCGCTCAAGTAAAGGCGGGCCTGTTCTTGCGCCTGCTCAAGCGTCAGTTCTTTTTTCTCCACACGGTCATTCAACTGTTCAAGTGTGGCCATTGCTCCGCTGACGATGTGCTTTAAATCTGCTTTCCCTGCATCAATTAATACATGTTTCGCTAACAAATATCCCGTTGTTCCAACAAGTCCGCCTGTTAAAATCGTGATCACGATAATGGCAGACATTAATTGAAAAAATACACTTTTTGAAGCAAGCGCTTTCTTTTTCATAAACAAATTCCCCCTTACTTTATATATCGTCAAGCTGGGGAAAGTATTAAAAAAAGCCATAGAAAAAAATCCCTTTCGCACGTTGGAAAGGGATGTTCAAATTATCGAGTTGCTTCTTTAATAATGGCTTGATAAAGATCGTCTGTTGGCGAGAGTCCACATACCTCTTCCAGCACAACTTCAATGCCTTTTTCTTTTCGTAATGCCTGCAGACGAACAGCTTCTTCATCTTCAGTAAAGTCGTAAGCCAAAGCTGCCACGATGCCTTTAACTAAATACTGTGGCTGTTTGATCTTTTTCGCTGGACCGATTAAACGGTCATCTGCTCCGAGCTTTCTGAGTGGAGAGCGTGCGACACGCGTGACTTCATCAGAGATAAAGGCATTTTCAAATCGTTTAATGATTTTTTGAATATACGCATCATGTTCTTCTTTTTGAAAGCCATATGTGTCGATTAAATAACTGCCTGTTTCGTGAAGTGCACCTTCGACCACTTGACGAATCTCTTGTGTATCGACAGCTTCTTTAATCGTTTGCACACCTTTCTCGTACCCGACATAAGCAGCTAGTGCATGTCCTGTGTTGACAGTAAAGAGTTTACGTTCAATAAATGGCGTCAAATCTTGTACAAAGGTCGCTCCGTCAATTTGAGGAACGTCTCCAATAAAGCCTGTCTCATCAATCACCCACTCGAAAAATGGCTCGACTGATACTTTCAATATGTCCTCATGGTGCTGAATTGGGACAATGCGATCAACCGCAGCGTTTGGAAAACCTACTGTTTGTGACAGCGCTTCTTGTTCATCAGCTGTTAAATGAGAGACAACGGCTTTCTTTAAATGAGAGCTGCCGCCAATCATATTTTCACATGCCACAATGTTGATGATATGATCAGGCTTTTTCTGTTTTAAACCTTCAGCAATCGACGAAGCAATGATGTTCAAAATGGCTGGTCCAACAGCTGTTGTAATGAGATCAGCTGTTGCAATCGCCTCTATTAAAGCAGCTGGATCTTTTGCGGAATTGATGGCTGACACAGGACCGACTACTTCTTGCTGCTGCCCTGGTGCTGCGAGTTCAACCGTGTATTCTCCTTTTTCATTCAGCTCGTTGATGACCGCTTCATTTACATCGGTAAAAACGAGCTCAAATCCTGATGCTTTTAACAAAGACCCGATAAACCCTCTGCCAATATTTCCTGCTCCAAAATGAAGTGCCTTCATGTTAGTTCACCTCGTTAAAGATGGCGATCAGTTCATCCTGATCCTTTGCATGAATGATACGCTCTACGTTTTCTTCTTCTGAACAGACAATCGCAATTTGAGAAAGAATATCGAGATGCTCATTGTTTTTACCAGCGATGCCAAATACAACTTTAGCAATATTCCCCTCGCCGTATTCAACGCCGTCTGGAATTTGGATAATGGAAATCCCTGAATGAAGGACAGCCGCTTTCGCATCCTCTGTTCCATGAGGAATGGCAATTCCGTTGCCCATAAATGTAGAAGAAATATTTTCTCTTTCAAACATTTTGTCAACATAATCACTTGTGACATAACCGTTCGCCACTAAGACTTCGCCTGCTTTTTTAATGGCTTCTTCTTTAGAGCCCGCTTGTTCGTTTAGAAAAATATTGTCTTTTGAAAGTACTTGTTTCATGAAAGATCACACACCTTTTTTAGAATAGAAAATCAGAAAACAACCAAAACGGGGAGTTCAATTAGAAAAATTGGACTCAACCCGTTTCGTCATGTTATTTTTTCAATTTCTCAATCAGCTCATCGTATTTCGGACTGTTTAAGAAATTATCAACTGAAATATGCACAGCTCCTGGCAGTTTTGCCTTCGCTCTATCTGTTAAATCTTTATGAGTAAAGACTACATCGGCATCATCTGGAATGTTGCTGATGGATGTATTTGTCACATCAATATCAAGCTCTGCCTTTTTGACTTTATTCTTTAAAACGGATGCGCCCATCGCACTTGATCCCATTCCTGCATCACAGGCAAAGATGATTTTGTTCACGTCATCTGGATTGATCTCATCTGGAGATGCTGCTTGCTCGCTTGCTTCAGCACCTTCTTTTTGTGCTGTAAGAGCAGCTGCTGCTGCACTTTTCTTGCCTTTCATGTCTTGCATTTTTTCTGTTGCTGCTGTTAAGTCTTCATCCACTGCTTTAGACGCTTTCAAAATGACAGAAGCGACAAGGAATGATACGACCGCTGCCACGACAACACCTGCTAGAACGGCAAGGTGGCCGCCTTTTGGTGACATGAGCATAAGAGCGATGATGCTTCCTGGTGACGGCACAGCCTTTAAGCCTGCATTTAACAGTGTAAAAGTTAGAACGCCGCTTGCTCCCCCAGCAATTACCGCTAAAATGAGCTTTGGCTTCATTAAGATGTATGGGAAGTAAATCTCATGGATTCCCCCTAAGAATTGAATGACAATCGCACCCGGTGCAGACTGCTTTGCTGTCCCTCTTCCAAAGAACATGTAGGCCAGAAGAACACCGAGACCTGGTCCTGGGTTTGTTTCAAGCAAGAACAGAACGGATTGCCCTGTCTTCGCCGCTTGCTCCACCCCTAATGGACCTAAAATCCCTTGGTTAATCGCATTGTTTAAGAACAATACTTTTGCTGGTTCAATGAAGATACTTGCCAGCGGAAGTAAATGTGCATTGACAATGATATCTACACCTGCCGCAAGGGCTTTATTTAAACCTAGAACCACTGGGCCAATGGCGTAGAAAGCAATGGCGACTAAAATGGCACCTAGAATACCTGCACTAAAATTATTAATCAGCATTTCAAAACCTGATCTGATTCGGTCTTTAAACAGCTGGTCGATTTTCTTAATGAGATACCCGCCAAGCGGTCCCATGATCATCGCACCTAAAAACATTGGGATGTCCGAACCGACAATAACCCCGATCGTAGCGGTTGCACCGAGTACCCCGCCTCGATGGTCATATACGAGCTTCCCGCCTGTGTAACCGATTAAGAGCGGCAGCAAGTAGTTGATCATTGGACCAACAAGTGTATTTAATTGTTCATTTGGAAAATAACCACTTGGAATGAACAATGCAGTGATGAGTCCCCAAGCGATAAACGCTCCAATATTCGGCATGATCATACCGCTTAAATAGCTTCCAAAGCGCTGTACTTTTACGCGAAATCCGCTTTTTTCCTGCATCTATGAAAACTCCTTTCTTCTCTCCCTTTATTTAGGGCTTTATAGGTCAAAAGATATAAGAACAAGATTCAGTGAAGCCCTTATGCCTATCGTAAAACGCTTTCACTTTCTCATCAATTGAAACTAAATGTCACTTTGTCACATCGTGTGTGACAAAATTGAAAAATGATGTGAATCCTCTGTCAGATCTCAACATATAATGGGTGGAAAGCTTGATATGCCGTTGTTTTCACGCAAAATTCATGGGAATTTCACAACTTTCAAATGGTCACTTCTTGTTTCCTCTTCTTAAATCGAATAGGCTTATAATTGATCAAACCTATTCAATTAAGAAATGTCTGCGCAGACATGACACAGAAAAAGTGAACCATCTTGCTATTTGTTTCGTTTACCTTTTAGAGAGGGCGGTACAATAGAAGGAGCGGTTTTTTCTGTGACTCACAGTTTACTGCCGCTTTCTTTCTGATACATGAGACATTTTCATAGGTAGAAAGGCGGTTATTCACCTTGTTTAAAAATAGTCAGTGGCTTCTGCTTCTTATGGTCATGTTCGCTTTTTTCATTCCAAAGGAAGCATTTGCTCACGCATACGTCGTGAGCTCGAACCCAGCGGCAAATGAAGAGCTGGATCAGCAGCCTCCTTCAGTCTCGATCACATTTAGTGAAGGTATTGAAAGCGGGTTTCATGCCATTAAGGTGCTAAATGCAAAAGGTGATCGTGTGGATAAAGGAGATACGGTCATTAAAGATCAAAAGATCATGGGAGCGGCTTTAAAAAAGAATTTACCTAAAGGGATTTACACCATTCAGTGGAATGCGGTATCAGCGGATGGACACTCTGTCTCTGGCATGATTCCGTTTAGTATTGGAAAAGCGGCTGGCGGTTTTGACCAATTAGAGCAAGGTCAGACGGATGAATCCATTGATGTGGCTTCAACTATTGATAAAGCCTTTCTTTATACGTCATTCAGCTTATTCCTTGGCACCATTTTGTTTGGACTGCTTTGGTTCAGGGCAGCGATTTCACCTGTATTGGCGAAACGAATGAAGCGGCTTTTGACATTGTCATTGATCATGATGGGCGGAGCACTTGTGTTCCAGCTGCCGATTCAGACAAAATCAGCGGCAGACGTGTCCTTTTTTGGGGCATTTCAGCCTTCGCTTTTACAAGAAACGATTGCGTCCACTTCTGGCGGTAGTCTGTGGATGATGCTTATGGCGTCATTTGTACTTCTCACCATCTGGACAATTGTGGCGATGAGAAAAGGGGACTTCTCTTCTTTTCGTGTTTGGCTGTTTCCACTGCTTCTCTTCACAGTGCTGCTTTGGCTGAAAGCACAAATCGGACATCCAGCCGCAACAGACAATAAAATACTCACAACATCACTTGATTTCATCCATCTCGTCTCTGCTTCGATTTGGGTCGGTGGTTTAACAGCCATTGTCCTTCTTTTGATGAAGAAACTGCCAAATGAAGATGAGCCGCTCATACGGAATACGCTAGCAGCATTTCATCCTTGGGCACTGCTCTCTGTTGGACTTATTGTGTTTTCAGGATTTGTGAATGCCATCTTTATTTTGCAATCGTTTGATGCTCTTTTCCAATCAGCATACGGACGCACCTTTTTAATCAAGCTTGGTTTATTTATCATCATGGGCCTGCTTGGACTTATGCATTACTTGATGCTGAGATGGGAAAAAAAGCAGAAACGCAGCGTTTCGTTACGAGCTGAATGGATGATCGGGATCGCCATTTTGTTATTAACGGCTGTCTTTACTAATATTCCGAGCCCTCCTCCGCCTGCACCTGAGCCTTTCTTTGGCGCAAATCAGGTCGAGCATCGTGACATTGTGTCCTTGAGCATTACCCCGAATGCCCCGGGGAAAAACTCATTCGAAGTGGCATTTACAAAGAAGAATGGTGAAACGATGACTGATATTCAATCTGTGACAGCCAAGATTCATAAGGTGGCTTTATTCGGTGATGAGACACCAAGTGAATTTCAGCTGAAACGATTAAAAAATGGTCATTTCTCTGCTGAAAATCTCTTATTAAATGAAAAAGGCACATGGAAAATTGAAATCCATGCGTTAACTGGTTCTTTTGAGAATATCGATACCACCTTTATTAGAAGAAACTAAAAGGAGTTCATCACATATGAAAAAATACGTTAAAGCTTTATTACCAATGCTTCTCGCTTCATTTTTATTGGCGATTCCTGTGAGTGCGCACGTAACAGTCAAGCCTGATACGTCTGCGACAAATGCTTGGGAGACCTATACATTAAAGGTTCCTTCTGAAAGTGACAGTCCAACGACTAAGGTTGTCGTGACAATTCCTAAAGGCGTAGAATTCCAGCAATATGAGCCTGTACCTGGCTGGAAAACGTCAACTGAAGAGAAAGATGGCAAGGTGACAAGAGTGACTTGGGAGGCAACTGGTAAAGGTGTGCTTGCTGGACAATTTCAGCAATTCGTTTTTGTAGCGAAAAACCCTGAAAAAGCTGGTGAAGCTGCATGGGATGCGTATCAATATTATAAGGATGGAACAGTCGTTGAATGGACTGGCGATAAAGATGCTGATAAACCTCATTCCATCACAAACATTGTGGCATCTAATACCGTAACGGATTCACATGGTCAAGAAAAACCCAAAGAAGAGAAGGCCTCTGAAACAGCCTCTGCTTCTTCCTCACCACTTGTCCTTGGTCTGTCCATTGCTGCTCTAGTCGTGGCACTGATTGCACTGGGACTTGCTTTTAGAAAAAAATAAAAGCTGTATGAGCGATCGTTTTCTTAGAAACGATCGCTTTTTCTTCCTTTACACATTTAAAAATCAATTATTTTCCATTTTCCCAACTTGTTATTACCAATATAGGATTGAATAGGATAAATCCACATGCCATAATGAGACAGATGACCACATAGGAGGCTATGAGATGAACCATGTAATCATTTTTGCTCATCCCCAGCAAAGCTTAAATCAAACCTTATTAGATCTTGTTGTGAGCACTCTATTGAACAATGGTCATAAAGTGACTGTTCGTGATGTCTATGCGCTAGGTTTTCCGCCAGAGCTCACCATTGCAGAAAAGGCTGCGATCAAATGCGGTGATGTTCCGATCGACATTCAAAGAGAGCAGAAGCTGATTCAGCAAGCCGATGTGCTGACGTTTATTTTTCCAATATGGTGGACAGGCTTGCCGGCTATGCTAAAGGGCTATGTAGAGCGCGTCTTTTCTGAGGGCTTTGCTTATCAGAAGAATGAGCATGGAGTAATTGAAAATTTACTTCGGCACAAAAAAGGGGTCATTATCAACACGCACGATGCCCCGAGGAATTTTCTTGATTCCAATATGAGCTTCTCCTCCTCTCATCACATGACAACGGATACAGAAGTCTTTAATCTTATTGGGGTTCAGCCTGTCGAACGGCTTTTGTTCAGCAGTATGGAACAGGCATCTGCAGATTACATACATGAAATTCTGAAAGAAACGAAAGAAACGGTGGACCAGCTTTTCCCGCCGGCTGTATAACATAAAAAAGACTGCTGAGATTCCTCAGACAGTCTTTTTCACGTTTATTCGTCTAAACCAATAGATACATATTTTGTTTCTAAATATGGTTCGATTCCTTCGATTCCGCCTTCTCGCCCTATCCCGCTCTCTTTCATACCGCCGAACGGTGCTTGGACAGCTGATGGACCGCCATCATTCCAGCCAATAATTCCATAATCGAGATGTTCGGAAATGTAGAGCCCGTTCCGATAATTTTCTGTAAAGAAATAAGCTGCAAGGCCAAAAGGTGTATCGTTGGCTAATTCAATTGCCTCGTCTAACGTTTTGAATGTTGTAATCGGCGCCACTGGACCAAAGGTCTCTTCATGCATAATGTTCATTGAAGTGTCCACATGTGTAAGAACCGTTGGCTGGACAAAATAATATGATTTGTCATCGTCGAAATGCGTATCGCCGCCAACAAGAACTTTCGCCCCTTTATCCACTGCATCTTGAATTTGGCCGACAATTTTATCAAAGCCGCGCTTGTTGATAATTGGACCGATAGATGTGCCTTCTTCAAAGCCATTTCCCACTTTCAGCTTTTCTACTTCTTTGCTGAACCTTTGCGCAAATGCTTCATGAATGTCTTCATGCACAATTAAGCGGTTGGCACAGACACAGGTTTGTCCTGCATTCCGGAACTTAGACGCCACTGCTTGTTTGACAGCTAGTTCAAGATTTGCGTCCTTGTCTACGATGAGCGGGGCATGACCGCCAAGCTCCATTGATACATGTTTGACTGTGCTGGCACTGTTTTTGATCAAATGCTTTCCGACGGGCGTTGAGCCTGTAAACGTGATTTTTCGAATCAATGGACTATCTGTGAAGATTTCACCCACTTCTTTGCCATCTCCGACAACCCATTGCAGTGCATCCTCTGGAATGCCAGCTTCATGACCCAATTTTACTAGTTCAATAGCTGTCAAAGGCGTATCTTCGGCAGGTTTTACAATAAACGTACAGCCTGCTGCAAGCGCTGGGGCTGCCTTTCTCGTAATCATCGCCGCAGGGAAATTCCACGGAGTAATGGCAGCAACAGGACCAACTGGCTGTTTTGTGACGAAAAGGCGTTTGCTTGTCGTATGTGATGGGATGGTTCTTCCGTAGATTCGCTTTGCTTCCTCCGCGTACCATTCAATATAACCAGCCGCATAGACGATTTCCCCTAATGCTTCTTGATACGGCTTCCCGTTTTCTTCTGTAATGATTTTCGCAAGCCTTTCTTTATGTTCAATCATCAGATCAAACCACTTGCGAATGATATTGGCACGCTCATGCGCTGACGTTTTCGCCCATGATTTAAATGCTTTGTGTGAGCGGGAAATTGCGTCTTCGATCTGTTCTTTTGTATGCTGAGCAACTGAAGCAATTTCTTCTCCTGTTGCAGGATTATACACTTTGAGTTCGTTTGTCATGCTCTACCGTCTCCTTCGTTCTTGGATTCATTACATATAGTATATACCCAATGAGTACCCAACCTAAAAGCAATATCCATTCAGCTGGCCAAGATAAGGAGGCCGGCATTCCTGGAAAGTAAAATGAAAGGAAAAGAAGACTCAATCCGATGGCTAGAACGCCTGTCGTCCGCCAATATTTAATGCGGTATGGACGCTCAAGCTCGGGTTCTATTTTGCGAAGTCTCATAAAGGCGATGGACACAATTAAGTACCCGACGATAATTCCGACACCGCCCGCATTGACAATCCACAGGAGGGCAGGACGGCCTAATAATGGAGCAAAAAAGGCCAATGCCCCAAGAAACAAAATCGCATTTGTCGGTGTTTTATACTTTGGATGAATATACGCAAACCATTTGGAAATCATGCCTCTTTCCGCCATGGCATATAGGATACGGCTTGCCCCGATGATAAAAGCGTTCCAGCTTGTCACAATCCCTGCTACACCGCCAATAACCAGCACTGTTCCAAATGCTTGATGACCGAGAAGCTGAACCATGGCATCTGCTGTCGCTAAGGAAGAGGCTTCAAGCTGTCCTTTTGACATTCCAGCAGCTACCCCAAAGACAATAAGCAGATAAAAAACGACCGCGCTTACGATAGAAATAATCAAGATTCTCCCAATGATTTTCTTTGGTGCATGAATTTCCGCTGCTACTTGTGGAATGACATCAAACCCAACGAATAAAAAGGGAATCATGACTAATACCGCCATGAGACCGCCAACCCCGCCTTGAAACATCGGCTCAAGGTTTGCAAAATCTCCATTAAATGTTGCGCCGCCTAAAAGGAGAAAACCTGTCAGAATAATTGCCACAGTGAACACGGACTGGAAAATGGCGGCAGGCTTAGCCCCAATGTAATTCAGTGCTGTTAAAAACAATGCACCGCCAGATCCAATCAATACCCACGTGAAATACACGTCCCATCCACCAATATTCCATAGAAAGCCAGCATGCTTTGTTGGAATCACATAATCAATGACGGTCGGCAAGGCAACAGCTTCAAACGTAATCACGGACACATAACCAAACAATACGCCCCATGCTGAGACGAACGCTGCTTTCATCCCAAATGCCCGATGGACAAAAACGAGCCCTCCTCCTGTCTCTGGAATTGCAGATGAAAGCTCGGCATACGTGAGTCCAATAAAGATCACGAGAATGCCTCCTATCACAAAGGCAATCACACTGCCTAAAAAGCCAGCTGTTAAAATCCAATCTCCCGAAAGTACAACCCAGCCCCAGCCAAGCATTGCACCAATGGATAAAAACAGCACGTCTGACTGCGACATCGTTTTTGCCATTTGTTGTTTTTGCATACAACCATCCCCCTTTGTTGTTTAGCGTGCTTTGAAGGCGTCCTCAATGATCCCTAGTCCCTCGTGAAGCAGCTCATCTGTGATGACAAGTGGTGTTAAAAAGCGAATAATATTCCCATTAATCCCTGCCGTTAATAGAAGCAGCCCGTGATCGTTTGCATATGCTGCAATCGCTGCGGCTGTTTTCTTATCCGGTGTACGTGTTGTTTGATCTTCCACAATTTCAATCGCCGCCATTGCCCCTAATCGACGTACTTCCCCAATGAATGGATACGCTGTTCTCCATTCATTGGCTTTGTCCTCAATGACTTGTCCAATGTGTTCAGATCGTTGATTCAATTGTTCAGTTTCAATGATATCAAGAACAGCCATTGCTGCTACACAGCCTAACGGACTTCCTGCATATGTTCCCCCGAGCTCCCCTGGATCTGCCGCATCAAGCAGTTCTTTTCTGCCAACGACACCACTCAGCGGTAAGCCAGCTGCAAGAGATTTTGACACAGTAATTAAGTCCGGCACCACATCAAAGTGCTCAATCGCAAAGTATTTCCCTGTTCTCGCAAAACCGGTTTGGATTTCATCTGCAACAAAGACAATCCCGTGCTGCTGACAGAATGATGCAACATGCTGAACGAAACGCTTCGATGGTACAATGAATCCGCCCTCCCCTTGGACTGGTTCCATGACCACACAAGCAACGGTTTCTGGTGCAACGGCTGCGACGAAGAATTGATTGAATTGATCAATGATGTACTCGTCGTATGCGGCATCACTTAATCCTTCAGGCTTTTGATAGTAATAAGGGTACGGTGCTTGGTACACCTCAGATGCGAATGGTCCGAAGCCAAATTTATATGGCTTGACCTTGCTCGTCATGCTCATTGTCATATTCGTTCTGCCGTGAAAACCTCTTGTAAACGACACAACGCCCTGTCTTTTCGTATATTTACGGGCAATTTTCACGGCATTTTCAACAGCTTCTGCACCTGAATTAAGGAAAATGGCTTTCTTATCATGGTCTCCTGGTGTGAGGCGGCACAGCTTCTCTGCCAATTCGATATACGATTCGTACATCATCACGTTAAAACCTGGATGAATCAGGCTCTCTGCCTGTGCTTTGACCGCTTCCACCACCTTTGGATGTGAATGTCCTACGTTTAATGTGCCAATGGCGCCTGCAAAATCGATAAATCGCTTCCCATCAATATCGAACAGCTCGGCTCCTTTCCCCTTCGCTGCAAGATGACGGTTGCCATTACTCACGCCTCTTGCGACGTATTGATCTCTTTTCCCCTGCCATTCTTCAGTTGAAAAACGGTTTGTTGTCGTTTGACTCATTGTCATCCATCCCCTTTATATCCTTTTTTATTATTCTGAATATTTTTTGGTATGATAGAAAGTACCAATATCATTTTTTTCATGGTACCAGAGAGGATGGAATGGTGAGATGCTGACAATTCAACTAGATCAAACAGGGCAAAACGGATATATTTATCATCAAATTTATATGAAAATCAAAGAAGAAATCTTAAATCGCAACTTGCAGCCACACGATCAATTACCGTCCAAACGAGAGTTAGCCGATACATTAAACGTCAGCGTTAATTCAGTGAATGGCGCCTATCAGCAGCTGCTTGCCGAGGGGTATTTATACTCGGTTGAGCGCAAAGGTTTTTTCGTGGAGTCACTAGAAACGTTTCATGAATCTGGTCAGCTAAAACCCTCTTCTCTTCCTGTAGATTTAAAGGAAGAACCGATTGCACGAGACGACTGGTATTCCTTTTCACATATCTCCGTCGATACAGCGAACTTCCCATTTAAAAGCTGGCTGAAAAGCGAACAAAAGGCGATCCATCTCCACCAAGATGCCTTCGGTGAGCTTCCGCATCCACAAGGTGTGTATGAGCTCAGGGAAACGATTGCCCGGCTGATCGGACTTGCGAGAGGAGTCAAATGCTATCCAGAACAGCTCATTTTAAGTGCAGGCACACAGTCACTGATCCATTCGTTATCAAGCATCCTTCCAGCCGGTCAAGTATACGGGCTAGAAAACCCTGGCTACCGCCGGCTCTATCAAATGCTGAAAAACAATCATCATCAAATTGAAACGATTGGCATTGATCAAAAAGGTGTGCGGATGAACGACATTTATAAGAAACAGCCGAATGTGTTGATCATCACCCCTTCACATCAATTTCCAACAGGGGTGATTATGCCGATTTCCCGGCGCATTCAGCTGTTAAACTGGGCAGCTGATCAGCCAGACCGTTACATCATTGAGGATGATTATGACAGTGAATTTAAATATGGCACAGACAGCATTCCAGCGCTGCAAAGTCTCGATCGATATGACAAAGTCATTTATATGGGTACCTTTTCAAAATCATTGCTGCCCGGCTTGCGGCTAAGCTATATGGTGCTGCCTCAGCATTTATTGAGACGCTATAAGGAGGAACAGCATTTTTTCATTCAAACAGCTAATCTTTTTACACAATACACCCTTCTTCATTTTATAAAAGATGGGGCGTATCAACGGCATATTAAACGCATGAATGGTTTATATGAGGAAAAACGGAAGCAGCTCATTGAAGAGCTCAATATGGTTTTTGCTGACAATGTGCGGATTATTGGAGAAAATGCCGGGCTTCATTTTATCGCAGAGTTCCGTTCAAATCGGACGCAGCATGAGATTTTACAGCGAGCGAAAGAAAGGAAGCTGAAAATGTACGGTATGGATCGTTTTACCCTTGATGAGCAATTGCCGGGACATCAGCCAGGCTTTGTTCCGCTCGTCCTCGGCTTCTCGCATATGAGGCGAGAGGATATTCAACCGGCAGTGAAACGGCTGTACGACGCCATTTTCGGGAAATAAAACAGCCAGCTGCTCTTCATAGACAGCTGGCTTACCACCGCTTTTTATCTACAGCTAGAATCGATGACATGAGTCCAGGAAAAGCGGTCTCGATGTCTTCTTTTCTTAAAGAATAGTAACGGTGCTTCCCGTCAATTCTCACTTTCACGACGCCTGCCTTCCTCAGCACTTTGAAGTGATGGGAAAGCGTGGATTTGGCAATATTCATCTCATACGTGCCGCATGTCCTCTCCCCCGCTTCTGCCAAGCAGCGGACAATTTCTAACCGGATTGGATCAGCCAATGCGTGCAGCACAGAAATCAGTCTCATATCTTCTTTGTTTGGATGGTTTGGATTCGTCATACGATAAATGTATCGTATTTTGTGCCAACATACAATCTCATTCACCTAAAACTCATGAACTGACTAGGCATGTAACGATTTAACTTCATTCACGTCCATTACTTAAGAAACACTGTATTGAAGGGAAGGAACCTTTTTTGATACGTAACATATGGTTTAGTTTATTGCTCTTGCTGCTCACGTTTTCCTTATGCGCCTGCCAGTCAGTCCAATATCATTCCCAGTCAAAACCACCTAGTGCGGAAGAGTTATTAGCTATGGATCAGCAGGCAGATTTATTTCAATGGGAAGGAACCGTGTATGAAACAAATGTAGATTGGACGACATCCTTACACGTCACAAAACATCAGCAAGTAGGTGTCATTCAGAAAACAGCCGCCAAAAATTTTGAACATGGTACAGCTTCTAGGCTGCAAAAAGGGACCGCTATTTACTCTGTGAAGGAGAGAGAAGACCTTTTGGTCGTTGAACTTCACGGCAAAACAAAAATATATGTCGCACATGCGGAAGGATAAAGTACCTGTCATACAGACGGGTATTTTTTAAGTTCATTTTCTTGTCTTAAGGCATTGGTTTTGTTATGATAGCCAAAGTGACCACTCGGTTTCCATTGTGACCATATGGTTTTGCCGATTCGGAAAGGACTTAAGAAGATGAACGAAAAGCAAGAAGAGATTTTGCGGGTTTCGAAGAAATTGTTTTCTCAAAAAGGCTATATGAGTGTCTCCATGCAGTCAATTGCCGATGCCTGTAAAATATCCAAAGCGTCTATTTATAAACTGTTTGATTCAAAGGAAGCTCTTCTATTAGAACTGATTAAATACAATCAGCGCAAAATGAGAGAGATTTCCCGCATCATTCATTCAGAAACGACGCTGTCCAAAAAGGAAAAATTCACAAAGAAGATCAAGCTTGAGCTTGAAGAGTTTAAAGAGAATCATAAATTTTTGAACATGCTGTCCTTTGAAGCTTTTTCTCAGCATTCGCCCATTGTCATTAAGCATTTACGTGAAACACGCTCCATTATCATGCAGCGGCACAGAGACATTATTTTAAGTACATATGGTGAATCTGTCGCTCCATATGTCTGGGATTTAGTGATTGTTCTCAATGGATTAATGAGAGAATTCATCTTAATGCTGGCGATTGAGCAAAAAAACATCCAATTAGAAATTGCTGCCGAAATGATCATCGGTGTGATGGATCGTGTATCGAAAAAGCCTTGTTCCATTGAACCTGTGTTAACAGACGAGCTGATGAACTCTTATTTGCTTTCCTCACAGGACGAATATGACGAAGAAAAACTTGTCAATTCGTACTTAACAAAGATCAAACAAGAGCTTCACTCATGGCCAAACGGAGAAGAAAAAAATGATCTCCTCTCTGCGTATGAGCTGCTCAATCAGGAATTATCAAAGGACCAACCGAGAACCTTTTTAATCAGCTCACTGCTCGATTATTTAGGCAAAAACAGCGTTTTATCACAAAACGTGTCACAGCTGAAAAGCATCATTTTATAGATAAAGAAGGGATAACATGAACCAATCAACAACATCTTACAATCGATCTGTGATTGTTGGGATTTTTCTCGTTGGGGCATTCGTCGCGATATTAAACCAAACGCTTCTTATTCCAGCGATCCCACATATCATGGAGGACTTCAATATTGAGGTCAGCAAAGGACAGTGGCTTACAACAGCCTTTATGCTGACAAACGGGATTCTCATCCCGATTACGGCTTTCTTAATTGAGAAATTTTCGAGCCGTTCTTTAGTTTTAACGGCACTTAGCATCTTTACAGCCGGTACAATTCTTGCTTCATTTGCTACGAATTTCCCGGTGTTACTTGCAGCGCGTATCGTACAGGCAGCCGGTGCAGGGATTTTAATGCCGCTGATGCAAACGATCTTTTTAACCATTTTCCCAAAAGAAAAACGTGGGCAGGCAATGGGCATGGTCGGACTTGTCATTTCGTTCGCACCAGCGCTTGGACCAACACTCGGCGGCTGGATTGTCGATTCCTTCAGCTGGAAGGCTCTGTTCTATATTGTTCTGCCAATCGGTATCATCGACCTTATTCTTGCTTTCTTCTTAATGAAAAATGTCACACAGCAGCGAGAGACACGTATTGATGTCTTATCTGTCATCTTGTCGTCCTTCGGTTTCGGCGGGCTGCTTTACGGATTTTCTAGTGTCGGCACGTATGGATGGACGAGTGCGACTGTTCTCATTTCGCTGATTGTCGGCGCCGTGAGCTTGTTCTTCTTTATCCTGCGCCAGTCGAACCTAACAAGACCGATGCTTGAGTTTGGCGTATTTAAATTTGCGATCTTTAGCTTAACAACCTTCCTTGGAATGCTTGTCTTTGCTTTATTAATTGGTACAGAGACAATTCTGCCGCTTTATACGCAGAATGTCAGAGGGCTGTCTGCACTTGATACAGGGCTGATCTTATTGCCAGGTGCTCTCTTTATGGGATTCCTGTCACCAATTATCGGACGGATTTTTGATAAAGTCGGCGGAAGAGGGCTCGCATTAGGCGGATTTACGATCCTCACCGTTACCACCCTGCCATTTATGCTGCTCACCCTTGATTCATCGATCGCTCTCATTACGGTCGCCTATACGCTTCGCTTAATCGGGGTTGGGATGATCATGATGCCGCTGACAACGGCAGGTATTAACGCATTACCGCCTCATTTGATCCCGCATGGGACAGCGATGAATAACACGATGAGACAAGTAGGCGGTTCCATTGGAACGGCTGTGCTTGTTTCCATCATGAGCAGCTCTGCTGCAAATGCAGAATTAGCCAATCCATTAAAATCAGCCGTTCATGGAATGAATACGTCATTTTTCATTTCTGGTCTGATTGCAGTCATTGGACTCATCCTCTCCTTTTTCTTAAAGGCAAAACGTGATAACAAAGTGATGAAGCAGGAGATATCTTCCTCCTCGTCTTCTTCATAAGAAAAAGAGCTCGGCATATGGCCGGCTCTTTTTTCATATACTCACACAATACCGTCCTCTCTATAAATACATTTGTATTTCTAGTGAAGAAAAACCTTGATAATTTAAAGAAAAGAGTTGATAATAGGAACTATTCAATTTGTGAGAAAATTTTTACTATAGGAGATGTATGCATTGAAGGTCGTGAAATTTGGTGGCAGTTCACTTGCATCTGGCAAGCAGCTGCAAAAGGTATTTGACATTGTAACAGCAGATCCAGCTCGAAAAGCAGTCGTTGTTTCCGCACCAGGAAAACGGCATTCAACGGATACGAAGGTCACCGATCTATTAATTAGCTGTGGTGAACAATATTTACGTTTAGGCGAAGCACATGATTTAAAGGAAGCCGTCATCGAGAGGTATGCCTCAATAGCGGATGAACTCGGATTAGGTCAAGACATTATCGACACCATCAGGCAAGATCTAGACGCATTATTACAGGCTGATTCATCCCGCCCTGAGTGCTATCTTGATGCCATCAAAGCAAGCGGCGAAGACAATAATGCAAAGCTCATTGCTGCCTATTTCCGCCACCAGGGTGTGGAAGCTCATTATGTGAATCCAAAGGAAGCTGGTTTGTTTGTGAGCGATGAGCCTGGTCAAGCGCAAGTCCTGCCGGAGTCATATGATCATTTGTACAAATTAAGAGAGCGCTCTGGCATTATTATATTCCCTGGCTTTTTTGGCTTTAGTCTAGCGGGAGACATCGTTACCTTTTCGCGAAGCGGCTCCGATATTACCGGCTCCATTTTGGCGAACGGTCTAAAGGCAGATGTGTATGAAAACTTTACAGATGTGGATGCTGTCTATGCTGTCAATCCAACGATCGTTCATGAACCGAAAGAGATTACAGAGCTGACATACCGGGAAATGCGCGAGCTGTCGTATGCTGGATTTTCTGTTTTTCATGATGAAGCACTCATTCCAGCCTTCCGTGCAGGCATTCCGGTTCAGATTAAAAACACCAATAATCCTTCGGCAAAAGGCACAAAAATTGTGAATCAGCGCGATCATACAAATGGACCTGTTGTTGGAATCGCCTCAGATAATGGATTTTGCAGCATTTACATTAGTAAATATTTGATGAACAGAGAGGTCGGCTTTGGTCGTAAGGTGCTGCAAACATTAGAGGAATATGGGCTTACATATGAGCACGTACCTTCTGGCATTGATGATATGACCATTATTTTAAGGCAGGATCAGCTGGAGGAGCAGCATATTGAACAAGAGCTGCTAGACCGCTTAAAGCTCGTGCTTGATGCAGATGAGGTCGTTTTAGAGCGGAATCTCTCGCTGATTATGGTTGTAGGAGAAGCGATGCGTCATAATGTTGGCACAACAGCAAGAGCGGCAAAAGCGCTGTCAAAAGCGAAGGTCAATATTGAAATGATCAATCAAGGTTCTTCAGAGGTCAGCATGATGTTTGGCGTCAAAGCGGCTCAAGAAAAAGAAGCTGTTCAAGCCCTATATGAGGAATTTTTCTCTATGTCTACTGTCCCTGTCTCCCTTTAATCAGCAGGCTGCCAGATCTTAAGATCCGGCAGTCTTTTTTCCTCTCGCCGATTCGAGTTCTCTGCGCATTAAAGTGTATCTATTTCTCGTTTGATTTTGTATGATAGAGACAAATCAACTATCCGTTCCGACCTATGATCGGAGCTACAAGGAGTCCTAAAACAATGCCTCGTCAACAACTATTAAAACAGTTTCGCAATTTTCATGATGCTTCTACTAGTATTTTAAACATGATGAGTCAATTCATTGGTGTGAATACACTGTTTATCGCTAAAAATGATCAAAACACCAATCAAATTGTAAAAGTGTTAAATCATGACGAGCAGCTTCTTGAAGAAGGGGAAGAACTTCCTTACGAAAAGACATTTTGCAAGCTGGCGGTCGACCATCAGGCTACACTTGTGATCCCTGACATTTCGAAAGATGACCGATTTAAATACTTAGAGGTCACGAAAAATCTTCAAGGCGGCTCGTTCATTGGGGTTCCCATTGATTTCACAGATGGGACGAACTACGGAACGATTTGCGGACTTGATGTGAGACCAAATCATTTCACAGAAGAGCATGTGTATATGTTTGAAACGATGGCTTCTTTATTAAGCTACGTTCTCGAGCTAGACCGTGCCAACAGGCAGATTCAGCAATTGTCTGTACCGATCGTACCAGTTGTTGACGGTGTCGCCGTGCTTCCTCTGCTTGGTGATATTGAAGAGACACGTGCTCAGCATATTTTGGAAACCATTTTACAGGAAAGCTACAGGCTGTCGCTCTCTCATTTGGTTATTGATGTATCGGGAACAAAAAGCCTGAATGAACAGAGCATTCAATATTTGGTCAGCTACGCACAAACGCTGAGACTTTTAGGAATTTCAGCAGTTTTAACAGGCATTAAACAAGACCTTGCTTTAAGTGCGATTCAATCCAATATATCGTTTAAAGACATCACCATCCGAAAAGATTTACCGCAGGCACTTGCTCATATTGGGTTAACGTTTACCAAAAATGAATAAGTGGTGATTCACCAAAAAGGGCTAAAATGAACTTCATTTTAGCCCTTTTCTTCTGGAAACGGCAGTCGAATGGTAAATGTCGTTCCATTGTTTTTTTCACTTTTCATATCAATATGCCCTTCATGTAAGTCCACAAGCTGCTTCACGATGGACAAGCCCAATCCGTATTCTCCATACGGTGTATTCGTTCTTGAGATATCCGCTTTATAAAAACGTTCCCATATGTGTTTGACTTCATCTGGCGCAATGCCAATGCCTGTGTCTTCCACTTCAATGATCGTCTCTTGATTTCCTTGTTTTCCTCTTAAGTAAATACGACCGCCTTCTGTGAATTGAATCGCGTTCTTTGTGATATTGACAAGCATTTGAATGAGCCTGTCATAATCCGCATAAACCTTTAGCTTGGGATCAACATCCACGATCAGCTGATTGTTTTTCTCTTCGGCGATTCGGCTCAGCTGCTCTTTCATCACTTCAAATGTGTCAATGAGTGGATAGTGAAATTTCTGAAGGGTAATTTGATTCGATCTAATTTTCTCATAATCCATATTTTCATTGACGAGGCGCAGCATACGTTTTGTCTCGTCAGTAATTAAGGAATAGCATTTCTCTTTCTCTTCTGCTGACACATCCGCTGTGTTCAGCCATTCCACCAGTCCTCGAATGGTGGTCAGCGGAGTTTTCAATTCGTGAGACACATCTGCGATGAATTGGCGTCTGCGCTTTTCGAGCCGGTCAATTTCCTCTCTTGATTGCTGAAGACGCTTGGCCATCATATTAAAATCCTCACCAAGTGTGCCAATTTCATCAAGGTGTTTGTTTTCAAGCTTGATGTTGTAATCACCTTGCGCAATCTTTTCAGTCGCCTCTCTCAACTTTTTGATGCGGTTCACATGAAATTTAGACAAGAACAGGCTGAGAATAAAGGTGATCGTCAGTGCCACAAATACGATGATATACAGATAACGATTCATTTGGGCGATGAGCTGTTCAGCGCCTTGAATCGGGGCAATAAGGACGACTCCACCCTTTAGCTTTCCATCCTCCATGACAGGGAGTGCCACAAGTGATGCCTCTTGATCAAGGCGGCGTGAATCACTTCGCTTGTCAATGATTTGCTCTCCTTTTGAGAGTTTGGCCCATAAATCCTTTGTCAATAATACTTCATGCGGCGGCATCTCTTGCTGCTGAGAGAGAATATCTCCTTTTTCATCAAACACGAAAAAACGAATTTGCCTCGTCGAAAGAATATCTTCAAATGGACGCAGACGAAAGGTCATCTCGCTTTTAGGGAGTCGTTTATAATCTTGCAAGATTTCATTCCCATAGGAGCTCATTTCATTCACTCTGTTTTGATAGGCAATATCTTTCACAAAATGAGATAAAAGGGTGCTGATAATGACAATGGCGATGAGCAATAACCCAAGATGACTGATCAGCAGCTGATAAAAATATTTAATCTTCATCGAACTTATACCCTACGCCCCATACTGTATACAAAAAGGGCTTAGGACCGTCCCCAATTTTTTGGCGCAGCCGTTTAATATGGACATCTACCGTTCGTTCATCTCCATAAAATTGATATCCCCAAATTTGCTCAAGCAATTGTTCTCGTGAAAATACTTGCCGAGGATGCTGAATAAAAAAGCACAACAGATCGTATTCCTTCGGTGTGAGGTTCTCTATTCGCTCTCCATCCAGGAAAACTTCCCTCGTTTTCTTATCCAACTGAAAATGTGCTGTCTCCAGCCGTTCACCCTCATTCACCTTTTCTTGAGTCGTTGTATGAGCAAAGCGTCGTTTCACCGCTCTAATTCTTGCCATCAAGGTGAGTGGGCTAAAGGGCTTGGTCACATAATCATCTGCCCCAAGATCAAAACCAAGCACTTGATCAGATTCGGTTTCCTTTGCTGTCAGCATGATAATCGGAACATCACTGATCTGACGCACCTTTTGACAAATGGTCAGACCATCCATCGAAGGAAGCATGACATCTAAGATGAGCAGATCCCAATTCTCCTCTTGCTGAAAGCGATTCAGTCCTTCTAATCCATCATGAACGAATTCAGCTTGAAATCCCTCTCGTTGAAAAAACATATCCGTCATTGTACAAACACTCTGATTATCTTCAATCATTAATATTTTCATCATCAGCCTCCGCTGCTGCCATTGTTTTTCTTTATGTAGCTTTATTTTACATCTTCCCTCTCAAATCTCAATTGGATTCCACTGTTTTCATGAACTTATCATCGTTTGGTCATCTTTTATTCATACTTTTTGAAAGAACTAATACTGCGGTGAATCACCTGAGTTTTTTGATGATGGAATTGCAGAAGATGGTCAAGATGTTAGTTGAGTTATGATTCAACATTACTTTACAACATATCAAGATGAGGACATTGTCATTTATGGTTCTTTAACTCATGAGGAATTCTCATATATTTAGATAAAGAACTTCCTGACAGTTTATGATAGATCTATTTAAAAAAGCTCATCTCTATTGATGAGCTTTCAGATTGTTGACAAAGGGCTAAAATGATCTTTATTTTAGCCCTTTGTCTTCCTTTCAGCGTGATAGAAAACCTTTGCAGTCTAGGAAGGGCGAGCACCGGAGCGCAAAACTGACACCGAATGCGAGGGTTTGTCTACACGCTGAAAGCTCATCTCTATCGATGAGCTTTTTTATCATGCCAGCAACTTCAAATACGCAGCGTCGTTTCCCTCTTCAACCGCCTGTAAAATCTGCTGTGCTTGTGATGCGCTTGTGACGCTGCTTAACTTTTGTATGATATCTTCTTTCGATAACGCACATCCTGGTGCTCCCTGAGGTACATCAACTCGTTTGCTGATGGTGGTGCCGTCAGATAAGGTGAGCTTCACAATCGTAAAGCGTCCTTTTGGAACAGCATCGGGATGGGGCTCTATCGTTTGATCATATCCTCTGCTCACCCGTTTCATCCATATCCGCATGTCTGATGGAATATTTTTTTTCGTAAAGGCATCCAGCGTAAGCGTCTGTCCAAACACTGCAAGTGCGATGACATATTCGACACTGAATCGTCCTTCTTCCCCAGTCAAAGGTGTTCGTTCAATAAGCGCTGCATCTCCGCCTGGCGGGAATATGACCTCGACCTGTTTTACCTGCTCCGGCAAGAAAGACCGCTCTTTCATTAAGGATTGGATCGCATCTGCTGCATGGTGGGCTGCTGAGCAGAATGGATATACTTTGAACCACAGCCCAGGTGAAACGATACGCCATGTAGAACCATAGCCTTCTAGCAAACGGCTTTCCGCACGCTCCTGATCTCCATAGAGTGAAAAGAAACCGAGTGCGCCATCAAGAGCCGAGTCATTCCCGCCAAAACCTGAACAAGCTAAATCCATAGACCAAACGGCTGTTTTAGCAGCTAAGCCGGCTTGTAATGGTTTCATATCAGAGCCAAATTGCTTTCGCATTCCGGCTGATTGCGCTCCGGCAAAGCCGATTGCTTTCGTCAGTTCTTCTCGTGTGACCTGCTTCAAATAGCCAATCGCACACACTGCCGCAATGGCACCGAGTGTTCCCGTATTATGCCACCCCCGCTCATAATGCGCCTTGCCGATGGATTCGCCAAGTCTTGCCATTACTTCAACACCTGTGATGTAGGCAGCTAAAAACCGTTCGCCATACCCTTTGCCGGCTGTCAGCTGTGAAAGCAGCGCTGGAATGATGACGGCACTTGGGTGTCCTCTCACATCTGAATGGACATCATCATAATCAAGGGCATGGATGAGGTAGCCGTTCAGCATCGCTGCGGATTGGCGACTCACCTTCCTCCCTTGTCCCATGACAGGAATCTGAGCGGCTCCGCCTTCCTTTTCAACAAGCTGCATCAGCTTCTGAATCCCTTCATCCTCTTTCGAAGCAAGCGCTGCTGCCGCAGCATCTAACAGGCCATTTCTAGCCATCTGAATGGCCCGTTCATCTTGCATCGGATCAGCAGAAAGCACTGCCTCTGCCAGTTGTTTTGTTAGCTCCATGATCGAGACTCCAATGCCCGAACGGCAAGCTCAGCAAAGAAGGCAGCAGCAACCGGAAGTGCGTCTTCATTTAAAGTAAACGCAGGGTGATGCCACTCCTTCGTACCACTGGTCCCTATCCATACAAAAAAGCCTGGAATGCGTTCTTGATAAAGGGCAAAATCTTCTCCGCCCGGTGACTGCTCTGCCTGCACGACACGTAAGTCAAGCGAGCCAGCCGTTTCTTCTACTACCTTTGTCAGACGCTCATCATTCATGACAGAAGGCAAATACGGATGCCATCTCACTTCAGCCTCTGCTCCAAATCCCTCTGCAATTCCGCTGACGATTTTTTTCATGAGCTCTGGAATCATCGCTCTTACTTCAGGCTCAAACGTCCGAACGGTTCCTTCCATCTCGACACGGTCGGGAATCACATTCCATGACGTACCGCCTTGAATGCGTGTGATGCTGACAACCGCATGATGCAAGGAGCTGATGCGGCGGCTGACGATTTGCTGAAGGGCACTTGTGATCTGCCCGCTGATGGCAATGGGGTCCACCGTGTGATTTGGAATCCCGGCATGACCTCCCGTTCCTTTAATATCGATTTCAAACCGATCCACACTCGCCATCAATGCTTTTTCTCTAATGCCAATCGTGCCAACTGGAAGGTCAGGTTTGTTGTGCATACCGAAAATCGCATCGACTCCATCTAAAACGCCTGCCTCTATGACGTGTTTCGCTCCTTGAGCAACTTCCTCAGCCGGCTGGAACAAAATACGGACCGTTCCTTTGATCTCGTGTTTCCGCTCCTTTAATAAAAGTGCCGCCCCAAAAATAGAAGCTGTATGGAAATCATGACCGCATGCATGCATTTTGCCCGGTACCTTTGAAGAAAATGGTTCGCCAGATGCTTCTTCAATCGGAAGAGCGTCAATATCGGCTCTCAGAGCAATCGTCGGTCCTTCTTGTTCTCCTTTGATTTCACAGACAACGCCTGTTTGCAGGGCTGGGATATCAAGTACAGTGATCCCTTCCTCTTCTAACCAGCGGCGCAGTTTCTTTGTCGTTTCATATTCTTCAAACGCCAGCTCTGGATGCTCATGAAGCGCTCGGCGAATGTTGATTAAACGTTTGTTTAAAGCTCCATTTCCTATTGATTTCACTGTCAATCACCCCTCTAAAGAATAAAAAGCAGCTTATGCTTCTTCAGCCGCTGCTTCTTTTTGGATAAATCGTTTCGTCCGTTCATTCTTCGTTTCATCAAATAACTCAGTTGGCGTCCCCTGCTCAATAATATGACCATCTGCCATGAAAATCACATGGTCTGCCACTTCTCTTGCAAACGCCATTTCATGTGTGACGATGATCATTGTTGTTTCTTGAATCGCAATGGATTTAATGACTTGAAGCACACCTGAGACAAGCTCTGGATCAAGCGCTGACGTTGGTTCATCCAGCAAAATCGCATGTGGATCAACCGCTAACGCGCGGGCAATCCCAATCCGCTGCTGCTGTCCCCCAGATAATGTGACTGGATAGCTGTCAGCCTTTTGCTCTAGCCCTACCTGCTTCAGCAGTTTCATACCGATTTCATTCGCCTGCTGCTTTGTCATTTTTTTCGTCACAAGCAATGATTCTGTAATGTTTTGCAGTGCTGTCTTGTTTTTAAATAAATTATAGTTTTGAAACACCATGGCCGTTTGTTGACGCAGGTGATGGGCTTCTTTACGTGAATATTTAGACGCATCGAGCTTCGCATCGCCAATTTCAATCGTGCCTTCATCTGGTGTTTCTAATAAATTTAAGCAGCGCAGCAAAGTGGATTTACCGGAGCCAGAAGGTCCGATAATGGCCACAACCTGCCCTTTTTGCACGTCGAGATTGATTCCGTCTAAGACGACAAGGTCGCCGAATGATTTCTTCAAATTGGTGAGCTTGATCATGTCCACACCTCCTTAATTCCGGTAAGGTTTGCTGATTTTTCGTTCAAATAGGTCTTGCAGGAAGCTATAAATGATGGTCATCACCCAATACACAATCCCTACGGCTAAATAGGTTTCAAAGTATTTATAGTTCGCCGATGCAATCATCTTCCCTTGTGCAAACATTTCTGCCACACCAATCGTAAAGGCAAGAGATGTTTCTTTTAAAAGACCAATAAAGGTATTCCCCGTCGCTGGAATCGCATTTCTGATGGCCTGCGGGAAAATAATTCTGACGTAAGACTGCCATCTTGTCATACCGACAGATAAGCATGCCTCAAGCTGCCCTTCATCCACTGAGTTCAGAGCCGCTCTGAAAATTTCTGCTAAGTATGCTGAGTTTTTAATACTTAATCCGATAATGACCGCTGTTAAAGCATCCATTGAGGTCATCGCAGGGAATAGCTGCGGGAGACCAAAATAAATGAGAAAGAGCTGAACCAAGGTTGGAACCGCTCTGAAGAAAGAAATATACAGCTTGGCAAATTGGTATAAAACAGGTATCCGGTTTTTCGTAATAAGAGCGAATACCACACCAATGATAATGGCAAATACCATGGAGACAATCGCCATGAAGATCGTTATCGGCAAGTATTGAAGCAGTGTCGGAAAAACCGTCACCATATACTGCCAATCAATTTTGTTCATGTCTGCTCTTCACCGCCGCTGTTGTTATTTTTTAATTGGCACTGTGACATCGTCTTTGAAATATTTCTCAGACAATTTCTTAAGTGTCCCGTCTTCTCTTAATTCTTTGATGGCTTTGTTAAATTCTTCTCTTAGTTTGTCATGCTTTTTATCTTTCGCAAATGGGTAGCCTACTTCTTCATACACAATTGGGTTGCCTACGATTTTCAGCGGCAGACCTGTTTTTTCAATTTGAGCAAGTAATACACTGCGTCCATTGACATAAGCATCTACGCGGCCATTTGCAACTTCATTTAATACGCCGTCTTGCGTTTCATATGTTTTAATCTTGATTTTCTTATCTGGGTCTTTGCTCTCTAAGTTTTTAGCATGGTTAGAGCCAAGAACCGCCGCCACTGTTTTTCCTTTTAAATCATCAAGACCTTTGATGTCGTTGTTGTCTTTTTTCACGATGATTTGTGTTCCTGCGTATGCGTACGTATCTGTAAAGTTAAATGTTTGTTTACGCTCGTCTGTAATGGCAACTTGGTTTGACACCGTATCGAGCTTACCAGATGTCAGCTGCCCCATTAGTCCGCTGAATTCGCTCAGCTGCCAGTCTAGTTTGTAGCCAAGCTTTTTCGCAATGGCTTCTGTTACTTCAACATCGAATCCGACAAGCTTGCCATTGTCTTTATAAGCGAATGGATAGCTTTGTCCAGTAGCGCCTACTTTTAATACTTTTTCGTCTTTGCCTTCACTTTGATTGTTACCACCGCAAGCTGCTAAAACTGCCAGCATTGCTGCAAAAAGAACGACTAGCCACTTTTTGTTTTTCATGTTCGAAAACCCTTCTTTCGTCTTATGGTTGTGTGATATCTGATCTTAATTGTTTTTTAAAATAAACCGTGATATGACCTTTGCCTAAATCCTTTTCTCCTGCTCTGACATAGCCTTTGCGCTCATACATTTCTACGAGCCACGGGTGCTTATCAGCTGTACCGAGTGACACGTACGGTACCTTTAGTGTATCCCTTAGTACTTCGGTTTCAACCCATTCCAGCAAGGCAGAGCCTGTCCCTTTTTTGGCGGCTGGTTCTGAGGCAAACCACCAGATGTGAGGGACGCCGAACGGTCCTGGCTGCTCTCCCCAAGGCATGCGGAGTGATAAGGTGGATAGAAGCTCTCCGTTTTCTTCCATCACATAGCAAAGATTCTTTTGTACATTATTCTGAACGAGAGCGAAATCGGCATGTGCTGCTTGGAACTGAATGCCGAGCTCACGAATTGGCTCATAGGCTCTTGTTGTTAGTTCAAGCAGCGCCTCTATATCTGCCTCTGTTGCCAGACGAAACGTGTATCCCAACGTTAGTCACCTCACCTTATGTCGTGTAGCGATTTTTTGGCTCTGTTAGTCCGAGATTTTCTCGTAAGGTTTGTCCTGTGTAATCGGTTTTGAATAAGCCTCGTTCCTGAAGGATTGGGACGACGCGGTCTACAAACACATCCAGTCCTTCTGGCAAGAGCGGCGGCATCACATTAAAGCCGTCTGCTGCTTCTTCATTCAGCCATGTTTCCATCACGTCTGCCAGCTGCTCCGGCGTTCCAATGAAAATATTATGACCGCGTGAGCCGGCAACCGATTGATAGAGCTGGCGAATAGTCAGGTTATCCTTTCTCGCCATATTCATCACGAGATCAAAACGGCTTTTCACCGCATTTGACGTGCTCGGATCAATCTCTGGAAGCGGTCCGTCTAACGGATACTGAGACAGATCAATCCCGCCTAAGTAATTTTGCAGAATGCTCAGTCCAATCTCAGGAACAATCAGCTCCTGTAATTCTTCATATTTTGCTCGGGCTTCTTCCTCTGTATCAGCAATGATCGGGAAGATACCCGGCATGATGCTGACGTCCTCTCTAGCACGGCCAGCAGCCTCTACTTTCCCCTTCAAGCTTTGATAAAATTCCTTCGCTTTTTCGAGATCGTTTTGTGCAGTGAAAATGAGCTCTGCTGTTTTTGCTGCAAGCTTTTGACCATCTTCGGAAGATCCTGCTTGAATGATCACAGGCTGCCCTTGCGGCGTGCGTGATACGTTGAGAGGCCCCCTGACTGAGAAGAACTCACCTTTATGCTGGAGCTCATGAAGCTTACTAGATTCGAAGAATTCTCCTGTTTCCTTGTTTCTGATTAGGGCGTCTTCCTCCCAAGAATCCCAGAGACCTTTGACGACTTCGACGAACTCTTCTGCCCGCTCATAACGTTTATGATGTGCTAAATGCTCTTCTCCGCTAAAATTTTTCGCTGTTTCTTCAATAGAAGATGTGACCACATTCCATGCCGCTCTTCCGCCTGATAAATGATCAAGGGAGGCAAACTGTCTTGCAATATGGAAAGGCTCACTGTATGTAGTGGAAGCTGTTGCTGCTAAACCAATCGTTGAAGTAGACTCAGCAATCGATGAAAGCAGCGTGAGCGGTTCAAATCTCGTTAATACGTTCGGATGAGAGGTTTGATTAATGGATAAACTGTCAGCTAAAAAGAGCAAATCCAGCTTTCCTTCCTCTGCCTTTTTCGCTAATTGTTTAAAATAATCTAGGTTCATGGCTGCGTCTGGTACTGCATTCGGATGTCTCCAAGAGGCAACGTGATGTCCAGTTCCTGCGATGAATACGCCTAGCTTGAGCTTCCTTTTCGGCTGTGACACTTGTTCTTCATCCTTTCTATATCCTACATGTATCAAACTGAAGTCCTTAGAAGATACATTTTTCTGATTGAATTAATCGGTTTTATTAATAAAAAAAGGGCAAATGTTGCGAAAAATGAAAAATAATTATTACTATATGCCCTTTTTACAGGATTGTCAACCGCCTTCTGAACCTCCAAAATAAGGGATTTCAAACGCTTATGATGGCGTATCAATCTCAATATTTCCGATGAGCCGGTCTGTGGTATGTGTCAACAATTGACTGCGTTCCAGCATGTTGTGAGCGATGACAGAATGAGTGGAATTTGCGGTGCGGACAGCAATCGCTTTTTGAGGAGATAGATTGATGATGTTATTGCGCAGCACACGAGCTGAGGAAGCCTGGTCAATAAAGATCGCTGTCGGCTGTCCGATCGATCGATTTAAATAGAAGCGGTTATCTCCAATTTGTGGTGAACCATTTTTAATATACATCACCACATATAAGGATGTTTCTTCAAAGGAATTGTCTTTAATTTCTAATGCCCCTGTCGTGCTACTGTATACAGCGTAGTTTTGATAGTTTTTAAAGCGATTCTGCCAGATGAAAGCCTTTGCATTTTCGGTGACACTGATCGTATAGGAAGAATCTAGCTCCGGGTGTCCTTCTTGAATAAAGTGGTTGCCGTTGATCCCTGTTTCCCCTTCCTGCACCCAGATTCCTCTGCTGAATTCTTTGAATTGATTGTGCTGAATAAGGATATTCGTTCCTCTCACCACGGCCGCATCGATAACAGAATAGACCGTATTGTTTGAAAAGACGACACTATCCGATTGATAGATACGCAGGGAGGCGCTCCTTTTTCCGGTATTCGTTCCTGATTCAATATGGTTTCCTTCTATTAGAATACGATTCGCCATATAAACGGACACAGCCGCATCTTCAAAAAGACTAATCTTATTACCTGTAATGTGAACACTGTCTCCCCTCACATCAATCCCTTTTTCAAACCCCTCAATCATATTGCCAATAATAATCACATTGTTTTCGGTTTGGCCAAGTGAGACGCCTAAGCTCGTAATCCCTGCTTTTGTAACACCTCCTCCCACTGCACGAATCATATTGTTGGCAATGATCGTTTCGGTGGAGAAGCCATAGGAGATACTGCTATCTGTATGATTGCCTTCAATGATCACACCATAACCGTTAAAGTTATAGATTGAGCTCGCAGCCCCTCCTCTGACGATGTTGTTTCGAATCTGAATATTCAGCGGTTCTTCCATATTAACGGCATTTTCTCCATAGCCTTCAATATCAATGCCCATTCTTGGCTCGACCCCATTTACTCCTGCTCTTTCCAAGAGACAGTCCTCCACAATGACCCCATCACAGCCTGTAATCGAAATGTTGTTGCGCCTCGAATCTGTGATGGTGCAGCCGGAAATATCAATAGATGCAGCAGGCGAGTACGGTTCACCCTCTGTCAATAAACCATGGGGACTGACAATAATGCCGTCTCCCGTACAATTTTTGATTTGGACATGATTCACCTCGACATGGGAGGCACCTTCAATGCACACCCCAAAGCCCCATTCATGGGTTTTTCGTTCAGAGGGGAGCGGCTTGTATACATGCTCATGACGATCCCCTTCAATACGTCCGCCTCGGATGGTCACATTCTGAACCTTTCCTATATAAAAGGCTGCATACCCCCATGAATCATTTGGTTTTACCTTTATCACAGCGTCTGGCGCCATCTCAATGCATATATGACTTGGCACCCGTATACCTGCACCTCGGAAAGGAAAAAATGAATCACCTCTGTACACCGCATCGATTAAATATGTGCCGCTCGGCAGCCAGACATGGGAATACCCTTGTGCTTTTGTCCATTCTAAACATTCATTGAGCTTGGCTGTGCAATCCGTTTTCCCGTCAGCAATCACGCCAAAATCTAGTACATTGACAACAGGTTTTTTTAGATCAGCTTCATTCAATTCCCCCAACCTAAATCACTCCTTTTCACACATGTTCTCTCGTCATCCTATGCATGTGGTAAAGGTTTGCTTGTACATTGCTTCAAATTTTAAATAAATTCTTCCGGAATAACTTTTCGATAATTTTTACTTCAATGAATTTTTCAATTTTTTGAGTCTTTAAGCCTATTGAACTAACATTTTCCTGTTTTAGAATAGTTTTATATTGACACAAGAACTATACAAGAATATCATTTTTCTCATATCTCTTTTTTTAAGAAAGGATCTATGCCATGTCTACAATTGACCACGATAAAATTGTTAAAAGTGTTCCTCAAAAAGGGTTTTTTGGACATCCAAAAGGACTTTACACACTGTTTTTCACTGAATTTTGGGAGCGTTTCTCCTATTATGGCATGCGTGCACTGCTTATTTATTATATGTACACAGAGGTGACAAAAGGCGGTCTAGGCTTTGACCAGACGACAGCCAATTCGATCATGTCTGTCTACGGTGCGCTTGTCTATATGTCAGGAGTTATTGGCGGATGGCTCGCCGACCGGGTATTTGGTTCGTCCAGTACGGTGTTTTATGGCGGAGTTTTCATTATGCTTGGCCACGTGATTTTGGCTTTGCCAAGTGGAGCAACAGCGCTCTTTATTAGTATGGGACTGATTATTATTGGGACAGGTCTTCTTAAGCCAAACGTTTCAAACATTGTTGGCGACCTGTATACAAAAACAGATCCACGTAGGGACTCTGGATTTAGTATTTTCTACATGGGGATCAACATGGGTGGCTTTATCTCCCCATTAATTGTCGGAACACTCGGTCAAAAAGTGAATTTCCACCTCGGGTTCTCACTCGCTGCCGTTGGGATGCTTGTTGGACTCATTACATTTGTGGTCACAAAAAAACCGAACCTTGGTCTTGCCGGCACTTATGTGACAAATCCATTATCAGCTACCGAACGTAAGAACTTCAAAATTTACGGATCATTGGTTGTGATTTTGCTCGCAGTTTTTGCTGTCATTGGCATTCAAACAGGCGCACTCACAATTAATCTATTCACTTGGTTTGTCAGTGCCCTTGGTGTACTCATTCCGATTGTTTATTTCATTGTCATGTATTTCAGTAAAAAGACGAGTGCAGTGGAGCAATCCAGGGTTCTCGCTTATATTCCATTGTTCCTTGCTGCCGTGATGTTCTGGGCGATTCAAGAACAAGGCTCAAACATTTTAGCGACATATGCAGATCAACGAACAAACTTGAATTTTCTTGGGATGACACTAGCGTCTTCATGGTTCCAATCATTGAACCCAATCTTTATTGTGCTGCTGTCTCCAGTGTTTGCTTGGTTATGGGTCAGACTTGGGAAGAAACAGCCGTCTACCCCGATTAAATTCTCACTCGGCCTTCTGTTTGCGGGGTTATCCTTTATCATCATGATCATTCCTGCATACATGTCCGGTCCGAACACACTTGTGAGCCCATTATGGCTCGTTCTGAGCTTCTTCCTCGTTGTGATCGGAGAGCTCTGCTTATCACCAGTTGGACTGTCAGCGACAACAAAGCTGGCACCTGCTGCCTTCTCAGCGCAAACGATGAGCCTTTGGTTCCTTTCAAATGCGATGGCACAGGCGATCAATGCGCAAGTAGTCAAACTGTTTGATAAAGTGCCAGAAACCGTCTATTTCGGTATCATCGGATTGCTGGCCATCGTTTTATGCGTTGTAATGCTATTACTGACACCAGTGATTAAGAAAGCGATGAAAGGCGTTCATTAATAAAAAACTGGACATGAGTACATCATGTCCAGTTTTTCACTTTATTGATGATCAGTCTTCATATAGAAATTTTATATCTTACTGCATGATTCATTCGTTTTCATTGGTACTGTCTCATTTATTTCGATGTTAAAATAATTCACGGCATTGTGATAACAAATATCTTTGACTATTTTTCCTATAAATTCGTAATCCCTTGGAAGCTCACCATTTTCTATCCAAGTCCCAAATAAATTACATAAAATTCTTCTGAAATATTCATGACGAGGGAACGATAAAAAGCTTCTGGAGTCTGTAAGCATACCTACGAAAGTGCTAAGCAAACCTATATTAGATAATGTTTTCATTTGATCTAGCATGCCGTCTTTTTGATCATTAAACCACCACCCAGATCCAAATTGAATTTTTGCTCTGGCATCAGAAGATTGAAAATTCCCTATAGTAGAGGCCACAATCGCATTATGAACGGGATTTAAATTATAGATAATGGTTTTAGGTAAAAGGTTATCTTTGTCTAATTCATTCAAAAAACCATTTAAATGTCTTGCTAGGTGGAAGTCAGACATAGAGTCGTACCCACTATCTTTTCCCGTTAACTTGAACATTCGTGTGTTATTATTCCTTAAAGCACCTATGTGTAATTGCATGGTCCAATGAAGAGAATGATATTTTTTACTCAGGTGAAGAAGAGTGTTTGTTTTAAATTTATTGATATCCTCTTGGGATAGTGTTTTTCCTTGCAGCGCACGTACAAATATAGAAGATACTTCTTGTTCAGTAGCTGGTGAAAATGGAAATATTTCAAAACCATGATCAGACATTCTGCATCCATTCGCGTGAAAATAATCAATTCGTGAATGTAATGAAGCGATAAAGTTTTCATATGTTAAAACAACGCCGTTGATTGACTCACCTAATTTTTCTATATAATTCACAAAATTTGATTGTTCAATATTTAAAGCTTGATCCGGTCTAAATGTAGGTAGGACCCTAGTAGTAATTCCTACATCTTTACGTATGATTTGATGAATTTTTAAAGTATCGATTGGATCATCAGTCGTACATACAACTTTTACATTAAATTTTTCTAAAATTCCATTTGTGGACATGTTCCTTTCATTTAATCTCTCATTACAGATATCCCAAACTTTATGTGCATTTTTTTCTGAGAACAACTCATTTATATTGAAATAACGACTTAATTCTAAATGTGACCAATGATAAAGAGGGTTTCCTATTGTATATGGAACCGTTTGGGCCCAAGCTAAGAATTTTTCCTTGTCACTTGCATTCCCCGTGATCAATCTTTCTTCTACACCAAACCACCGCATAGCCCTCCATTTATAGTGGTCTCCATTAAGCCAAATATCAGTCATATTTTCATATTTTTTGTTAGCAGCAATGTCATCAGCCATTAAATGCGTATGAAAATCATAGATTGGCATATTTTTCGCGTAATCATGATAAAGAACTTTTGAACTTTCGTGATTAAGCATCATATCTTCGCTTAGGAATGTAGACAATATAGTCACCTCTATACTTATGTTTAGAAAATCTCAATTAAATGAAATAAGGTGTTATTAACAAAAATAACACCCCACTTTTTTAAATCTTACTTAATTCAAACTCCGTATTTACATAGATTGCGTCTCGTTGTGCAATTAAGCATAGTTCTGCGGCTTTAAAAGTATGTTCTTGAGTCATAGCATTTTCAGTATCGTTTAAACAATCTAAAATAAGTTCACCAAAGTAAGGGAATCCTACTTCTCCATTTAGAGAAAAATGTTGCTCTGTCTGTTGATTTACTAAGTATAAATGGTCTCCTATTTTATCCCTTGCTATGTCTACGTATTTGCGAATTTCAATATACCCATCTGTTCCAAGAATGAATGTACGCCCATCCCCCCAAGTGCTAAGGCCATCAGGAGTCAGCCAGTCTACTCTAAAATAGTTTGTAGCCCCATTATCCGCAATTAAAGTAGCATCGCCGAAGTCTTCCAATTCTGGATATTGATGATGTTTGTAATTGCCCACTTTACTATGTACAACTTTTGCATCTTTTGCGCCAGAATAGTAAAGGAATTGTTCAATTTGGTGACTGCCAATATCACATAGAATACCTCCATAATACTCCTTTTCAAAAAACCAGCTTGGTCTGCTTTCTACATTACTACGATGTGGGCCAGTTCCAAGAACTTGTACCACTTTTCCAATGGCTCCTTGTTCAATCAGTTGACCAGCAAATACGGCACTTTCCACGTGCAAACGTTCACTATAATAAACAGCCCATTTAAGCCCCGTTTCAGCTGTTTTTTTACGAGCAAGCTCCAATTGTTCCAACGTTGTAAAAGGTGATTTATCCGTAAAGTAATGCTTACCATGATCTAAAACACGCAGCCCTAAATCACAGCGTTTAGATGTAATGGCTGCGCCTGCCACGAGCCTTACATCTGGATCTTCGAGAATTTCTTTCTCACTTTTGGCTGCCTGTACCTCCGGATAAGCCTTACAAAATTCTTGTACTTTTTTCTGATCATGATCATAAACCCATTTTAATGTAGCCCCAGCCTCAGTTAATCCATTGCACATTGCATAGATGTGTCCATGATCAAGACCTATAGCTGCCATTACGAATTGTCCTTCTGTAACGACAGGGGCACTTTTTCCCTTAGGAGCATAATTCATTCCATCACTTTTCTGCATGATTGTTCCTCCTCTAGCAAGCTTCCAGTTTATTTTTAATAACTTAATAACGTTAGACTCATAGTTTCTCGTAATTTCCTCCAACGGTTATCGTATCGTCTGAAAAATTTTCTACACTGCTTTGTTTTTCATAAAAATGCTTAACGTTCGCGAGCATGCCTTCACGTGTGTAGAAAGGATCGTCTGCTAAAAGAGGAAGCTTCACATGAACACCTTGGTTTGCAGATTTATAGATGGCTGTAATAAGTTCTAGTGTATTTCTTCCTTCTGTTCCATCAATTAAAAGCTTCTGGTTACCCTTGATGGCCATTAAAAAATTATTTATTTGTCCTTTATGCCCTTCAAATAGCAATTCCGGATATTGATTAAAAGCTTCCTGAATACGATTTTCTAAATCCTCATCATTTTTCTCTTGAGGAAACCCATTTTCTTTAGCTATTTGAGCATTTACTTTCCATGGGACAGATACTCTAGCTTTTTCACCTTGAAAAATCAATTGTTGTTCTTCTCCATGATGAACAACAGAACTGGTTACTTGTGCTAAGCTGCCATTTCCATAGCGAAGTACAGCAATCGAAAGGTCTTCAACCTCTGCATTATCATGCAAGGTATTACTAGTTGCTGCAAAAATGTCAGTCGGCAATCCTAACATCCATTGCAACATATCAATATGATGGACAGCATGATTAAGTGTACAACCTCCACCTTCTTTTTCCCATGTACCGCGCCACCATAAATCATAGTAACTATGACCACGCCACCAAAAAGAATCAACTTGAGTATGAGCGATTTTTCCAATGAGGTTTTGATCAAGGACATGTTTTAATCTCATAATGGGCGTCATAAACCTGTTTTGAGCAACAACGGATAAAAGCTTTTGGCTTTCAATAGATGCTTTTATCATTTCGTCACATTCTTTTAGAGAAGAAGCCATAGGTTTTTCTACTAAGACATGTTTGCCTGCTTTAAGAAAATCGATGGCAATGGTTGCGTGCATATAAGGAGGTGTACAAATGGAAACGGCATCAATCGTAGGATCATTCAATAACTCTTGGTAGTTAGCGACAACTCGTGCTTCTAGGTTATATTTTGTTGCTGCAGACATTGCTTTTTCAGGATAAATATCAGCTAAAGCTACAATCTTACTGATTTCAGGCATTGCAAGATAAGCCTCGATATGGGCAGTTGCAATAGATCCAGTTCCTATAATTGCGATGTTGGTCATATCAATCTTTCCCTTCTGCAAGAAGATAAATTTTCACTTCTAATAATGAGATAGCGCTTTCAAAAAAATGAATGACTCACCTAACTGATAGATCAGAGTACCGTTCGTTCTATTAATATTCTAGTTATACTAGTATGGTAGCTCAAAAACATTATAACTCAATCTTTTTGAATTTTGTATAGTTTTTTGAATTTTCTTTTTAATCTCCCTCACTTTTATGATTGATCATGGCTTACATAGTTAGAATCATCAAGAGTTATAAATGCTCATAGGGTAATATTCAGAAAAATTAAATTAGTGTCTACCATTCTAATGCACTTGTATGGTAGTATGTTAGAGAAAGGAGATTAGAATAATGAATATTGATTTTAAAAACCAAAACCTCTCTACGAGGGAACAAGTTTACAATATGCTAAAAGATCAAATATTAAGCCTGAAGCTTCCACCTGGGACAAATATTTCTGAAAAAGAAATATCCGTTCAATTTAATGTTAGTCGAACTCCTGTAAGAGAAAGCTTTTTAAAATTATCTCAAGAAGGATTATTAAGTATCTACCCTCAACGAGGTACATTTGTTTCTTTAATTGATTTGAACCTTGTGGAGGAAGCACGGTTTATGCGAGAACATCTCGAGAAGGCAGTGATTAGACTAGCCTGTCAGGAACCTTCTGAAGAGTTGATTAATGATTTAGATATGAATTTAAGTATGCAAAAAATTTGCGTTAAGAAAAAAGATTATAAAAAAATGTTTGAATTAGATGAGGAGTTTCATAGAACTATTTTCAAACGGTGTAAAAAAGAAAAAACATGGTTAGTTATTCAACAGATGAATGTACACTTTAATAGGAGTCGCATGTTAAGGCTAGTAACAGATTATAATTGGGATAATATTTTTTCTCAACATGTAAATATCTTCAAAGCTATACAAGATCAAGATGCTGATAAAGCTGAAACAATCATGGAAGAGCATTTGAAAATTGCACTTGTTGATAAAGAATTATTGAAGAAAGAATATCCAAATTATTTTAAATAAAAATAGGTTGTTACTTATATTTTTAGGGGTGATGGTAGATGAGGATGACATTTAGATGGTTTGGAGAAGGAAACGACACAATCACACTGGAACAAATAAAGCAGATTCCAGGAGTGGAAGGAATTGTTTGGGCACTGCATGATGTGCCCGCAGGAGAAGAGTGGCCAATAGAAAGAATTGTAGAAATGAAAAAATTAGCTGATAAACATAACCTTCATATTGAAGTGGTTGAAAGCGTGAATGTTCATGAAGACATTAAGCTCGGACTTCCAACTAGAGATCGATACATAGAAAATTATAAGAAAACAATTCAGAAGCTAGCAAAGGTCGGTGTTAAAGTCATATGTTATAACTTTATGCCTGTATTTGATTGGATCCGTACAGACTTAAATAAAACACTTCCTGATGGCTCTACAGCTCTATTTTATGAACATAGTCGAATTAAAGATATTGATCCGAAAGACTTAGTAAATAAAATTAGTGAGAACTCCAGTTTAACCATGCCAGGTTGGGAACCAGAGCGGTTAAATCACCTCCACCACCTTTTTGAAGCCTACAGAAATGTAACAGACGATGATTTATGGGACAACTTGAAATATTTTTTAGATCAGGTTATTCCAATTGCAGAACTTCATGATATTAAAATGGCTATTCATCCTGACGATCCACCTTGGCCTGTCTTTGGTCTACCGCGAATAGTAACTAACCAAAAAAACATCAGAAAAATTTTACAACTAAATAATAGCCCACATCATTGTATAACGCTCTGTACAGGATCTTTAGGAGCAAACTTAGAAAATGATTTAGTTTCTATGATTCACGAATTTATTGATAGAATCCCATTTACTCATATAAGAAATGTACGTGTATATGATAACGGGGACTTTGTTGAAACATCGCATCGATCAAAAGATGGATCAGTAGATGTTTCAGCTATTATACACGCTTATTATGAAAGCGGATTCAAAGGTTATTGTAGACCCGATCATGGAAGACACATATGGGATGAACAATGCAGGCCTGGATATGGTCTTTATGATAGAGCACTTGGAATTATGTATTTGTGGGGAGCTTGGGATGCTTTACAAAATAAACATTCTGTATGAAAAGAAGCAAAGGAGGAAGCTACATGGTAAACATACAAGAAAATAAAAATTTAGCTGGTAAAGTAGCTGTCATAACAGGAGGAAGTGGAGTACTTTGCAGCGCCATGGCAAAGGAACTTGCTAGACATGGCGTGTCTGTGGCCATTTTAAATAGAACAGTCGAAAAAGGTGAAAAGGTAGCCGAAGAAATTAACCTTATGGGCGGGAAAGCGATTGCGATTAAATGTGATGTTCTGAATAAAGAGAGTGTTGAACAAGCCGAGAAAATTGTAACAGAGGAATTAGGCAATTGTACAATATTGATAAATGGAGCTGGTGGTAACCACTCCAGTGCAAATACAACCAATGAAATATTTCAAACAGAAGACCTTACTAATCCTAAGGTAAATACTTTTTTTCATTTAAGTACAGATAGTGTACAAAATGTATTTGATTTAAATTTTATGGGGACTTTTATTCCTACACAAATTTTCACTAAAAATATGGTTCATCGAAAGGGAGCAGTTGTCATCAACATGTCATCTATGAGTGCCCCTTCTCCAATGACCAAAGTGCCTGCTTATAGCGCGGCAAAAGCAGCAATTGAAAATTTCACCAAATGGTTAGCTGTTCATATGGCCGAGGCAGGAATTAGAGTAAATGCCATAGCACCGGGCTTCTTTTTAACCTCACAAAATAAAAACCTTCTCCTAACTGAAGAAGGAGATTATACAGAGAGGTCTCATAAGATTATTTCGAACACACCAATGAGAAGGTTTGGTACGCCAGAAGATCTTCTTGGTACCCTATTATGGCTTGTTGATGATCATATGTCAGCATTTGTTACCGGCGTGACCATTCCTGTTGATGGAGGTTTTATGGCGTATTCAGGTGTTTAATATTTTTATTTTTTTCCTTGTCATACATCTTTATTTTATATGTTTTTTTAAATTTATAAGTAGGCTTGGAAAGGAGAAATAAGAATGCAGACTGAGAACAGGAAACTAACACTCAAAAATTATATTGGTTATGGAACAATGGATTTATTTGGAGGGGGAGCATTCGCTATCATAGGCGCATGGATGTTATATTTTTTTATTACATACTGTGGTCTTACCCCTGTTGAAGCAGGATCTATTATTGCAATTGCTCGTATTATTGATGCGATAGCAAGCCCAATTATGGGCCATATCACTGACAATTTTGGTCGTACAAAACTTGGGAAAAAATTTGGACGACGCAGGTTCTTTTTACTAATTGGAAGCCCTTTGATGGTTATTTATTCTCTTCTTTGGATTTCTGATATGAATTACTGGTACTATTTAACGGTTTATATTTTGTTAGAATTCCTTGCAGCAATGGTATTAATTCCATTTGAAACACTTGGAGCTGAAATGACGAATGATTTTAATGCACGGACCAAGCTCTCAACAATAAGATTAATCTACTCAGGACTAGGAACATTTTTAGCTACCTTTATTCCAGGCAGATTATTCGAAATATTCGGAAAAGATTCACCTCAAGTTTTTCTTTACAATGGAATTATCTTCACCTTTATTTTTATGGCTGCATTATTAATTACACATAGAACAACATGGGAACGTAAAATAGAAGAAGACATGATAGAACCTGATGGTGTAGAAAAAGTACCTGCTATAGAATCCATAAAAAAAGTCATCATTGACTTAACATCTACTTTTAGAATTAGAAGTTTCCGCCAGCACCTCACGATGTATATTTGTTCGTTTACTGCCATGGATATTTTAAACGCTGTCTTTGTCTACTTTGTTGTGTTTTCTTTAAATAAAGATGCAGTGCTCGCAGCCGATTTATTATCTATTGGTTCATTACTTCAAATGGTATGTACCATATTGTTTGGTTGGCTCGTGATTAAAATAGGTCCTGCGCCATCTTTGAAAATATCTTATATTGCTATTATTACATGTATCAGCGGTTATATATTTTTATACTTCACACAACCAACTTATATGATTATAGCGCTGTATGCTTTCTCTTTTATCTTAGGCATCGGAAAGAGTGGGTTATATTATATACCATGGAATATTTACACTTTCATTCCTGATGTAGATGAAATGGTCACTCGTAAAAGAAGAGAAGGAATATTTGCAGGTATTATGACGTTTACACGCAAGAGTACTACAGCTTTAGCCACATTCTTGGTGGGAGTTATTTTACAGGAAAGTGGATTCGTTGCAAGTGCGACGACACAGTCTACGACAGCAATAAATGGGATTGTAGGTATTCTGTTTTTCGGAACTGTAGGGCTAGTCGGGATTAGTTTAGTTATTTCATTTAAATTTAAATTATCTAAGAAAACTCATTCCATTATGATTAATGAAATTAATAGGTTAAAGAATAATGGTTCAATGGAACAGGCTGATGATGAAACAAGAAGTGTTTTGAAAGCGCTAACAGGATGGGATTACGAGAAGCTTTGGGGTAATAATAACGTAGGATATCAGAATAAGCTCCAAAATTTTGAACAACAAGATTTTAAACAGCAGGATATGAACTAACTTTTGTTGTTAGTTGAGAACTTACAGAATCACTTCAAAAAAAACACCTTCAGATTGATATCAGAGGTGTTTTTAAATATCTTAAATTTAGTGTTTTTTGATTTTAAAACCGGATCTCGTCATCTCCATGGATTTGCAGCTTCAGTGGCTCACTTTGTGCCTGATGCTTTTTCAAATAGCGATGATAGACAACATATCCAATGATCATGAGCGGTACGCCGACATATAGCCCGATGCGCTGCTCTTGATCAAAGGCAAGGCTAACCAACACGATGGTATTCAGTGTGATCGCAATGATTGGCAGCACCGGATAAAGAGGCGTTTTAAATTTTAAGTTTTCCAGCTTTCCGCCTGCTTTCAAATATTTTCTACGGAAAAGAAGCTGTGATAATGTAATCGTGATCCAGCCTGTCTGGGCACTCATTCCGGCAATGGACACGATCCAGGCAAATACCGTTTTCTCTGCAAAAAAACCGGATAACAGCGAAATCCCTGTAAACAGGAACGTGAGCAGTAAGGCATTCATCGGAATACCGCGCTGATTGACGCGTCTAAATGCTTTTCCTGCCATTCCTTCCTTCGATAAGGAATACAGCATTCTTGTCGATGCATACAAGCCAGAGTTTGCAACAGATAATAAAGCAATAATAATGACAAAGTTCATGATGTCTGCCGCAAAAGGAATGCCCGTTCTCTCAAACACAGTAACAAATGGACTTTGCAGCACACTTGCTTCCTTCCAAGGCACCATACCGGCTAAGACGAAAATAGATAAGACGAAAAAGACAAGTGTACGCCATACGGTTTGATGAATCGAACGGGGAACGGTTTTCTCAGGGTTTTCACTTTCTCCTGCCGCAATACCGATCAGCTCTGTTCCCTGAAACGAAAAATTCACCGTAATCATCGTGACCACAACGGCCAGCAGACCATTTGGAAACAGCCCATCATTCACAAAATGGCTGAAGTAAGGGGCTGGTTCACCGCTCGTTGTATCAATAAACCCAAACATCGCCGCTCCGCCTACGCCAATAAAGAGTAAAATGGCAATAATTTTAATGGTAGAAAAGAAAAATTCCGACTCCCCGAACGCTTTTGCTGACCGGGCATTTAATAAGAAAAGACAGAGTCCGAATATGAGACACCAAATCCACACATCTACTTGCGGCAGCCAGCGCCTCATCAGCTGTCCTGCTGATAAGAACTCAAGGGCGACCGTTGCCGCCCAGCCGAGCCAATAAATCCAGCCGACAGCAAAACCCGCAGCCGGGCTGACAAATTTCGTCGCATACGTATGAAACGACCCCGACACAGGAAGTGCAACCGACAGCTCCCCAAGACACAGCATGGTTAAATACATGATCAATCCGCCCACAATATATGAAAGAACAGCTCCGACTGGCCCTGCTTGTCCAATCGTATAGCCCGTTCCTAAGAAAAAGCCTGTCCCAATGACACCGCCAAGTGAAATCATAAATAAATGGCGGGAGGTCATCGCCCTTTTCAATTGATCGGGCTGATTTCGTCCAACATCCACAATGATGCCCTCCTTCTTCTAAGATGCTCTGTTATTAAAACATGTCTCCATGTGATTCATTCCATTTTCAAAACAACCTACTAATTATACATCTTTTATAATAAATATGCTTCCTTCTATGGTCACTGTCTCAAAGTCTTTATTTTAGTAATGTTCGCACAAATAAACTGAATGGCTTTTTAGGTTTGAAAGAAATGGGTTGCGGGCATAAAGTTGGTGAGATTCGCTCAAGCTAGTTTCAAATGCTTTACTTTTAGGTTGCTTCTCTGTAAGATCATATGTTGTAAATACCAACAAGAAAAGTGGGGAATAAAATGAAAAAAATGTTCTTTGCCATTATTTTAGGCGCTTGTGTTGCATTGATCACGGCATGTGGATCTGGTGCAAGCGACAACGCGAATAAACAATCTGGGTCTAAGGAATCAGGAGACCTTTGGAAATCCATTCAGGATAAAGGTGTATTAACCATTGGAACTGAGGGTACTTATGCTCCTTTCACTTTCCATGACAAAAAGACAGATAAATTAACTGGCTACGATGTAGAAGTCATCACTGAAGTAGCAAAACGCCTTGACTTAAAACCTGAATTCAAAGAAACACAATGGGACAGTATGTTTGCTGGACTGAATGCAAAACGTTTTGACGTGGTAGCGAACCAAGTTGGGAAAACTGGCCGTGAAAATCAATACGATTTCTCTGATAAATACACGACATCTCAAGCTATTGTTGTGACAAAATCAGATAATAACGACATCAAGAAACTATCTGATGTTAAAGGCAAAAAAGCAGCACAATCGTTAACAAGTAACTACAACAAACTAGCAACAGATGCTGGTGCTAAGATCGAAGGCGTCGAAGGTCTTGCACAATCCATTCAATTGATTCAGCAAGGACGTGCTGATTTGACGTTCAATGACAAATTGGCTGTATTGAATTACTTGAAAACAAGCGGTAACAAAAACCTAAAAGTTGCATTTGAAACAGGAGATCCTCAAGAAACTTATTTCGCATTCAGAAAAGGCAGCGGCGAAGTCGTTGACAAAGTGAATGGCGCATTAAAAGAAATGAAAAAAGACGGTACACTCGCTAAGATTTCTAAGAAATGGTTTGGTGAAGATGTTACAAAATAACATCCTAGGAGTCGTCATTCCTTGGGATCTTCTTCAGCAATCTTTTTGGCCAATGGTGATGCAGGGAATTTATTATACAATTCCCCTCGCCATCATTGCCTTTATTATTGGTATTTTTATCGCGCTTGTGACAGCTCTTGCGAGAATGTCTAAAATTAAAGCCCTCAGATGGATTTTCTCCATCTATGTGTCGGCCGTTCGCGGAACGCCGCTTTTTGTGCAATTGTTTATTATTTTCTATTTCTTTCCGACATTTAATATCACACTGGATCCATATCCAAGTGCCATTATTGCTTTTTCTTTAAACGTAGGTGCGTATGCGTCGGAAATTATCCGTGCATCCGTCCTGTCTGTTCCAAAAGGACAATGGGAAGCAGGTTATTCCATTGGGATGACACATCGCAAAACGCTCGTCCGCGTGATTTTACCGCAGGCTGTGCGTGTATCGATTCCACCGCTGTCTAATTCATTCATTAGCTTGGTGAAGGATACATCCCTTGCCTCCCAGATTCTCGTGGCAGAGATGTTCCGTAAATCACAGGAAATTGCTGCGGCGAACTTGGATCAGATCTTGTTTATTTATATGGAAGCAGCCCTCATCTATTGGGTATTCTGCTTCATTCTATCGCTCGTTCAGCATCAAATTGAAAAACGACTTGATCGATATGTCGCAAGGTAAGGAGGGAACGACATGCTAACAGTCAAAGGTCTCAAAAAATCCTTTGGTGAAAATGAGATTTTAAAGTCGATTGATTTTTCGATCAACAAAGGGCAGGTTGTGGCCATTCTCGGTCCATCTGGTTCTGGGAAAACAACGATGCTTCGCTGTTTAAATGCACTTGAAATACCAAATAGCGGCTCCTTTACCTTCGATGATTTCTCGATTGATTTTTCGAAAAAAAATAAATCAGCTGATCTGCTGAAGCTACGCCGTAAATCAGGAATGGTGTTTCAGGATTATCACCTGTTTCCTCACCGTACAGTGCTTGAAAATGTCATGGAAGGTCCTGTTCAGGTGCAGCGCCGTCCAAAGGAAATGGTTCGAAAAGAAGCCATTCAGCTCTTGCAAAAGGTCGGTCTTGAGGATAAAAAAGACCTGTATCCATTTCAGCTCTCAGGCGGTCAAAAGCAGCGTGTCGGGATTGCCCGTGCACTTGCCATTCAGCCAGAGCTTATGCTTTTTGATGAACCAACTTCTGCGCTTGACCCTGAGCTTGTCGGGGAAGTTTTAAAGGTCATGAAGGATCTAGCGAAGGAAGGCTGGACCATGGCGGTTGTCACACATGAAATCAAGTTTGCCCAAGAAGTAGCAGACGAAGTAATTTTCATTGATGGCGGCGTCATTGTCGAACAAGGTCCTCCGGAAGAAATCTTCAAACGACCAAAGGAAGAACGAACAAAACAATTCTTAAACCGGATTTTGAATCCAGTATGATGAAAAAAGGCTGTTCTCACGTGGTGAGGACAGCCTTTTTTTATATCTCTTTTTGCAGGCGAAGCGCCAGTAAATCTTGCAGGAGCAGCCTTGCTCCCTCTGGACTGATGACCACACCACCAGATAGCACCTTATTGGAACACGTCACTTGCCCTGTTACGATACAAGGTTTGTCCTGCCAATACGGCTTCATTACTATTTGATCTTCTTCTCGATAAATCTCCATAAAATCTTGCGGATGAATGTTCAACCGTTTTCTCATCTCTGTCGGAAGAACAATTCTCCCAAATTTATCTATATATTTAACATAATCGTTATTTAACAAATTGCCCCCTCCTGCATTACTAGATATGATATAGACAATTCCCTCTATATGAAGGGATTAAGCGATCAAATCGGTTAATCTGCAGGCTGTTCCAGTGACTAAATACGCTTCCCATATATGATATATCTGTTTGGTGCAGGACCAATATAGGAAAAAGGGTAACATGTGGTGAGGATAAGTTCTTCCTTTTCCTGTTGTAACGTAATAATTGTTTGATCATCTTTCTTCACTATCTTTGTTTTCTCGATTTCATAGACAAAACGTCCATATGAAAGCTCGATAATCAATTGATCTCCCTTCACAAGTTCTCCTGTTCGTCTAAACACCGTATCACGGTGCCCTGATAAAACGATTTGTCCGTGCTCGTTTGGAAAATAACTCTCGTGAAAGTGACCAACGCCTTTTGCTAAATCATCTGCATCTGTTCCTTCTACAATCGGTAACTCAGCTTTTAGCTTTGGGATGTGCAAAAGCCCAATCGCTTCACCAGTCTGCGGCGCAAAAGGGGAATCTGTTTTCCCCTTTTGCTGAATGGCTGCTTGTGCAGACTGAAATGACTGATCTACTTCTTTTTGCCCATCAACGATATTCAAATATCCTACAATCGCAAGACAAAGCCCTGCTATGATCAATATCGCTGAGATGAATTTTTGAAACATGACCGGTTATCCGTTTCTTTTTCTTCTGTTCCAGACGATAAGAGCTGCACCTATTAATACGAGTGCAAAACCTGCTAGTAAAAGGTTGTACATCGCAGTTGCAGTATTCGGAAGATGATGACCAGGTGTCTCCGTTTCTGAATTAGAAGGCGTATCTGGATTAGTAGGCGTATCCGGATTTGCTGGCACCTCTGGCTTATGCGGTGGTTCTACAGTTGTTGAGTTTTCAGGGTTGTCTGGATCGTCTACATTCTCACCACTTACGACTGCGATATTTTGAATGGTTTTCCCTTCAGATCCTTTGGAAACCTTCGCCTTAAATGTGACTGTATGCCAATCTGTATCTTTGATATCGCCAAATTGACCGGTTACTGTGCCTTTTGTGTAATCTCCATTGTCGTCATCTTTTGCATCTGTTGCGGCTTGTCCATCTACTTTTAGTGAACCTTCGACATATTCAAGACCTTCTGGCAGTTTATCTGCGATGACTAGATCTTTGATGACACTGTCTTCTACACTATTTTTTGTTTTGATGGTGTAAAGGAGCGTGTCGCCTGCCTGTACTTGTTTTTCATCTGTATTGCCTTTTGCTTTTTGAGAGATCTCAGATGTTTTTTCTGATTCAAGCTTTGGATCTCTTGGATCAATTTTTGTTTCTGTTTTTGGCTCTTCTGGCGGCGTGTTTTCGCCTGTTACTTTCGCTGTGTTTTGAATGCTTTTACCTGATTGGCCTTTTGCGACTTTCGCTTCAAAGGTCACTGTATGCCAGTCTGTATCTTTGATATCGCCAAATTGACCGGTTACTGTGCCTTTTGTGTAATCTCCGTTGTCGTCATCTTTTGCATCTGTCGCGGCTTGTCCATCCACTTTTAGCGACCCTTCGACATATTCAAGACCTTCTGGCAGTTTATCTGCGATGACTAGATCTTGGATGACACTATCTTCTACACTATTTTTTGTTTTGATGGTGTAAAGAAGAGTGTCGCCTGCCTGTACTTGTTTTTCATCTGTATTGCCTTTTGCTTTTTGAGAGATTTCAGATGTTTTTTCTGATTCAAGCTTTGGATCTCTTGGATCAATTTTTGTTTCGGTTGATGGCTCTTCTGGCGGCGTGTTTTCGCCTGTTACTTTCGCTGTGTTTTGAATGCTTTTACCTGATTGGCCTTTTGCGACTTTCGCTTCAAAGGTCACTGTATGCCAGTCCGTATCTTTGATATCGCCAAATTGACCGGTTACTATGCCTTTTGTGTAGTCTCCGTTGTCTTCATCTTTTGCATCTGTCGCGGCTTGTCCATCCACTTTTAGTGAACCTTCGACATATTCAAGACCTTCTGGTAGTTCATCAGAAATCACGAGATTGTTGACGATGCTGTCTTCTTCAAGATTCTTTGTTTTGATCGTATAAAGAAGGGTATCGCCGACCTGTGGTGTCTTTTTATCTGTGTTGCCCTCAGCCTTTTTTTGAATGTCCGCTGATTTTTCTGATGTTAGTTTTGGGTCACGAGGGTAAATTTTTGTTTCGGTTGATGGCTTTTCTGGCGGTGTGTTTTCGCCTGTGACGCTAGCTGTGTTTTGAATGTCTTGACCAGCCTGTCCCTTTTCAACTGTTACTTCAAACGTCACGTTGTGCCAGTCCGTATCCTTCACATCACCAAAAGATCCTGTAACCTTTCCATCTGTGTAGTCTCCGCTATCATCGTCTTTTACGTCCGTGACGGATTCTCCATCAATTTGCAGGGATCCAGTGACATACTTCAGTCCTTTTGGTAATTGGTCTGAAATGACTAAATCTTTAATCAAACTGTCTTCTATCGTATTCTTTGTTTTAATCGTATAAAGAAGGGTATCGCCTACTTCTGGATGTTTCTCATCTTTGTTACCTTCTGCTTTTTTCTGCAAGACCGCTGATTTTTCTGATTCGAGCTTTGGATCTCGCGGATAGATTTCTGTTTTTGTTGTCGGTTTCTCTGGTGGTGTGTTGCCCCCTGTGACATTGGCTGTATTTTGAATGTCTTTGCCTGATTGTCCTTTTTCAACCGTCACTTCAAACGTCACCGTATGCCAATCTGTATCCTTAATGTCGCCAAATTGTCCTGAAATGGCTCCGTTTGTAAAGTCTCCGTTATCGTCATCCTTTGCGTCTGTAACTGTATCTCCATCCACCTGTAGTGAATTCGGTACATACGCCAATCCTTCCGGCAGTTCATCTGAGATCACTAAGTTTTCAACGAGACTGTCTTCTTTCGTATTCTTTGTTTTAATTGTATAAAGAAGAGTGTCACCAACCTCTGGATGCTTCTCATCTGTGTTACCTTCTGCTTTTTTCTGTAAGACGGCTGATTTTTCTGATGTTAGCTTCGGGTCACGAGGATAGATTTCTGTTTTTGTTGTCGGTTTCTCTGGTGGTGTGTTACCGCCTGTGACACTCGCTGTATTTTGAATGTCTTTGCCTGCCTGGCCTTTGTTAACCGTCACTTCGAACGTCACTGTATGCCACTTCGCATCTTTCACTTCACCGAACGTTCCAGTAACAGTGCCGTCTGTTATATCTCCGTTGTCATCATCTTTTGTATCCGTGACTGGGTTTCCATCTACCTTAAGTGAATTTGGTACATATGATAATCCTTGAGGTAAATTATCAGAAATGACAAGATCTTCAATGAAGCTATCTTCAACAGCATTACGGGCTTGGATGGTATAAAGCAATGTGTCGCCTACTTCTGGATGCTTCTCATCTGTGTTGCCCTCTGCTTTTTTCTGCAAGACCGCCGATTTTTCTGATTCAAGTTTTGGATCTCGAGGATAGATTTCTATATCTGTTGTTGGATTGCCTGGTGGTGTGTTCTCCCCTTTTACATTGGCAGTATTTTTAATATCCTTGCCTGCCTGACCTTTTCCTACTGTCGCTTCAAATGTCACAGTGTGCCAATCGGTATCTTTCACGTCACCTACTTGTCCTGCAACAGTGCCGTTTGTATAATCACCTTTGTCTTGATCTTTTGCATCTGTTACACTGGCACCATCTACCTTAAGTGAGCCTGCAACATAGCTTAAACTGCTTGGAAGCTGATCTGAAATGATTAGATTTTTAAGAATGCCGTATTGTACTGTATTTTTGGCTCTAATTGTATAAAGAAGGGTATCGCCTACTTCTGGATGCTTCTCATCTGTGTTGCCCTCTGCTTTTTTCTGTAAGATAACTGATTTTTCTGATTCAAGCTCTGGTGGATATGGATCAAATTCTGGTTTTACACGTGAAGCTAGGTCGTAAGATAATGTATCACCTACAGTGCCCATATATGTTGTACTTAATGTTTTCGCATCAAGTGTAAAAAGAGTGGAATGACCAATGGATTCATTTAATCCTGACTGTAATAGCATTTGTCCATTTGGCAAAAAGCTAATTCCCCGAACGCCTCCGTCAATCGTTTTACCATCCGCATTTTTAATTGGAATGACACGAATGACCTCTGCTGTATCAGGGTTCATTTGTGCAATGGCACCACTGCCATTGGATGCGAACCAAAGATAACCGTCCTTATCAACGACAAGGTCTCCGCCAACGCCAGACCCAATCTCATAGCCTACGATTTTTTTGGCCGTTTTTTTACCCGTAACTAAATCGTACGTTCCAAGGAAATACTCACCATTAGAAGCATAAGAATATATATATTTATCTTGATACACAACGGCATTAGTAGCACCTTCAGGTAATTTGGTTACGATCTCTGCCTGCCCTGAGGTCGCATTTATTTTATATAGACTAGGGCTACCGACATTATCTGCAGTTGCATATACAACATTTTCTCGATCACTTACAGCAACACCATTCACTGCACCTACATCGATTCCTTTCACCTGTACACTAGCTTTTACGTTTGTTGGGTTATTTCCATCAAGCTGCTGAAGAACCAGCGGTCTACTCCCAAACATATAGGAATCCGTATTGTTCACAACAACCGTCCCCGCGGCTTTCGTCACTACCGGTGAAACTGTTAATAAATTTCCAGCAATCAGCATTAATATAAGAAATAATTGACTTGTTCTTTTCAATATATTCATTTTTTGACCTCCCCTTTTTCTTGCTTTATATCGTAATGGTATGTACCAGTTCACCTCCCACACTTTGGTAAAGAATATCAGTAACATTTCAAAAGTAACAACATGACTAAATGACTATTTTCGACAAAAATAGTCATTTAGTAACAGGTGCCTCTCAACGTTTGTTTTGCATATGTTTTTTCCAATAAAATGATCTTTTTTTATAGTAAACCTCCGTATTTTTCAACAGGTCTAATGACACAGTTTACATACAATCTCTTCTATCTAAAGATAATTATTCTTTAATTGGTTTAGATTATTTTTTTGTCAAAATATATTGAATTTTTTTCTTTTTCTTTTAAAAGGAGGGAATTAATGGCTTGGTTTGGTAAAAAAAACAATTCGAAAGTCTTGCTGTTTGTTTTGATGTTTTGACCTTTACAAATCAAAAAAATTCTTTTTGGAGTAAGCGATTACAATTGAGCAAAGCCATTTAAAGGGGTGTGAGAGTATGTTACGATGGAAATCGAGTGTTTAAGAAAGAAGGGAATGCTTTTGAAGCGGGAACATCTTTTACGTTGGTTTTTTTATTTTGTTGGATTGATCGTACTAGCTTTTGGACTATCGCTGACAGTGAAAGGGAAGATCCTTGGGATTGGTCCTTGGGACGCTTTCCACTACGGACTGTTTCAGCATTTTGGACTCACAATTGGACAATGGTCCATTATCATTGGTGCACTTATTGTGACACTGACTTCTTTTTTCACGAAATCTTTTCCAAAGATCGGCGCTTTACTGAATATGGTGCTGATTGGTGTGTTTATTGATTTCTTTAATGCGATATTACCTGCACCACATGGGTATTTACCGGCTTTATATGTATTTATTACGGGTGTTGTAGTTTCTGGATACGGTGTTGGCATTTATGTCTCAGCCAATCTTGGCGCTGGGCCAAGGGATTCATTAATGCTGCTCATCTCAGCGAAAACGGGACTGAACGTACAGTGGGTTCGAAATGGCATTGAGTTAACAGTGCTTTTATTTGCATGGATGCTCGGCGGACCGATTGGCATTGGAACGATTTTGACTGCGATCTTCACAGGTCTTGTCCTTCGTTTTTCCTTGCCGCAATCGACACGACTCCTGCAGCTGCTCATTACAAAAACAGCAGAGAAACCTGTTCAAACCCTTACTAGATGAGAACAAGCCATTCTAAGATCAGAATGGCTTTTCTTGTGTTAAAATAAAAAAACAGAATATTCATACATAGGAGTTGGAGATCTCATGCAGCTTTTCCACTATCATTACTGGACACCATTTGTTGAAGAGACAGAACAAGCGTATCGTTCGCTGGGCTTTGAGGTAAAAGGACGTTTCACAAAGGATGGTTCCTTTCATCCCCCGCTCACATGGGATGATTTTAGAGATAAGCAGCCGACCTTTCGAATCATCGAAATGAGAAAAGGTCAGATCAATATCACATTCGGATATAGTAAAAAAGTCTTGTTTGATCACATCGGCTTCCTTGTCCCAAACGAAGAATATGATCAGCTGCTTGCACAAGCTAAAGAATTAAACTGGCCTGTCCAAGAAGGGGAACGGAGAACGTTTCTTTCGACACCTCTTCGTTTAAGGCTTGAATTACAGCGGCGTACAGATGTCATTGAAACTGGAAACGATGCGCTGCATGCTATGACAATTGCTATTCCTGATTTGTCACAGACACCTAAAGTGGATCAGCTGCTATCACCTTTGAATCAGCCCATTCACTGGCAAAAAGGAGAACGCCTTTCCCTGCTTGATGTGGTCATGACGGATATTGATAAAATGGAGACAATTGATCCGAATGGTGTACACATTATGAAACAGACATAAAAGCAGCGAGGCTCGCTGTCCTTTTTACATTAATGGACCCTTTTGCACGTCACTCTCCAATGGTACAATGAATGTAAAAAATTAGAGGTTCGTTATGAAGATATTTGCTATCCAATTACAACACTTAGATGAAATCAATGCACAACAACAAATAGAGCGTTTGAAGCTCTTTGTGTCATCTGAAAAGCGTGTAGCGGCTGATCGCTTTCGTTTTTTGATCGATGCCAGAAGAACCTTGTTAGGTGAGGTGCTGGTTCGTCAAACGATACATGATATGTACGATCTGCCTATGGATCAGATCGTTTTTGAAACTGAGGGCAATGGCAAGCCTGTCGTCCGGCAGCTTCCTTCTTTTCATTTTAATCTTTCTCATTCTGGCGATTGGGTCGTTTGCGCAGTAGATGATGCACCTGTTGGCATTGATATTGAGGAAATCAAACCTATTGATCTGGCGATTGCCAAGCGATTTTTTTCAGCGGATGAGTATCAGGATTTACTCTCACAGCCGGCAGAGCGGCAGGAAGCCTATTTCTTTCATCTATGGTCAATGAAGGAGGCTTTTATCAAACTGACTGGAAAAGGATTATCCTATGGTCTTTCGTCCTTTACAGCCCGTCTTTCAGAGGATGGACAGGCTACGTTGACATTACCTGATCATGAAACGCCTTGCTTTGTTCAAACATATTCAATTGATCCTGCCTACCAAATGGCGGTATGCACACGAAAGTCTGCTGCGGCTGATAGCGTTGAGAGACTCACTTGCAGTGATGTACTGTCCCGCCTTTAATAACGCGTGATTTGCTGAAATACCGTCTTTAATAGATCGACTCCGCGTGTGATCTGCTCTTCTTTCACCTGCCAGATGTTCAGCTGAAAAATCGGGTCCTTTTGATAGGCCTTCAGGTAATGGCGGTCAATTGGCTGAATGGAAACAGATGCCTTTTTCAGCTGCTGAATGAGCTGGTTCATGGGAATCGACCGGTCGACACGTACATGTGTATGGGTAGCCGGCTCCTGTTCTCCCAGCTGATAAGCGCCCTGATCATTTTTTAAACTTGCTACGAGCTGCTTGGAGCGATTTCGATAGCTCGCCCGCATTCTGTCTCTATGCCGCTCAAACATCCCGCTTTTTAAATATATTTCTAAAGCTGCCTGGGACAGCATAGAGCTGTCGATATCAATGAGCCGTTTGTGTTCGCTAAAAGGAGTAATCAGTTCTTCAGGTAAGACGACCGCTCCTGTTCGCAGCCCCGGAAAAATGATTTTAGAAAAGCTTTTCAAATAAATAACCTTTCCTGCCTGATCGTATGAATAAATCGGGTCTCTTTTTGTGTCGAATTCTAAATCTGCTATATAATCATCCTCAACAATGTAGACATCATATTTCTCTGCAAGGGCTGCTATCGCTCTTTTTTCTTGCTTTGATAAACTCGTTCCAAGCGGGTTTTGAAATCGTGGCATCGTATAGAAAAAACGAATCTCCTCTTCTCGAAAGATACGCTCTAATTCGATCAGATCGATCCCTTTTTCCGTCCGCTGAATTCCGCGCACAGGCAATTGGTTTTTCTCTAAATATTGGAGATATAAGTGATAACCCGGCTGTTCTACAAGTATAGTTTGTTTTCCATTCGGAAAAGGGATGGTGCTTAAAATGGATAACGCGAGCTGAATACCAGAGGTCATGACGATCTGTTCTGGTTGAGCAAACACTTGATAATCCATTAATCGCTTTGAAATGACTGGCAGCAGAGATGGTAAACCGTTGGCTGTGCCGTAAATAAATAAGTCGTTTTGATACAAATCGATCGCTTGATTGATGCAGTGCTGAAAATCGACATACGGAAACACCACGGGATCAGGTGCAGAGGAAGCAAAATCAATCCATGTGCCATCCTGCTTACCAACTGATTGCTTCGTTTTCACGACATAATAGCCGCTTCTTTCTACAGAATACAGCAGATGTTCACGCTCCAATGTGTCTAGCGCTTTGATAACAGTGCTTTTACTCACTGCATATTGAGCCGCTAAGTGGCGAATGGAGGGAATTTTCATTCCAGCGCTGTACTCCCCTGAATCCATTTTTTCTTTTAAACTCAAGACAAGCTGATCATATTTCCTCACGCCTTTTCCTCCTTGTACCGGTACAGATATTATGTTCTCTTATTGTACACGTTAGATGTTCCGATTACGATAGAAGAACAGAACCGGTCAATTCATTTGAAGCATGCATGCTCATGTAAGGAGTCACGTTATGAATATTTCAAAACAAAAAGCGTATGCTGCTGCGATCGCATATGCCTCTATCATTGGTTTTTCCTTTTTGTTTGTCAAAATAGCATTAGAATCAGCAAACCCAATCGATTTATTGGCACACCGCTTTACTGTTTCTTTTTCAGCCGCTCTATTGCTGTATCCATTTTTACGAAAGAAGAATCGCATATCCATTCAATGGCGTGATCTCATTTATATCGTACCGTTTTCCTTGCTTTATCCTGTTTTGTTCTTTGCTTTTCAAGTGTGGGGATTGATGTATACATCTTCTTCAGAGGCTGGCATCATTCAAGCAACGATTCCCATTTTGACGATGCTGCTGGCAGCCTGGTTTTTAAAGGAACGTGCGACATGGATACAAGTGCTGTTTACCCTTCTTTCTGTGTGCGGGGTGATGCTTCTCTTTGTCATGAAGGGAATTGATGTCCAGCATTCTCACTTCATCGGCTATGTGCTGATTTTACTTTCAGCCTTGTCATCCAGTGCATATAGTGTGTTTGCTAGAGTGATTACAAAACGATTCCATGTGATCGAACTCACCTTTGTGATGACCTTCTTTGGCTTTGTCTTTTTCAATGCCGCTGCGCTTATCCGGCATTCGACCAATGGCTCATTGCCGGAGTTTTTCAGTCCATTTACAGATGCATCCTTTGTATGGTCGATGCTCTTTTTAGGTATTCTTTCATCGCTTCTCACGGCGTATTTATCAAACTATGCACTCTCGCACCTAGAAGCGGCAAAGGTCAGCATCTTTAATAATTTATCCGCGTTTATCACAGTCGCCGCCGGGGTTCTCATTTTACACGAAACGATTGATTGGTATCATTTCCTCGGAGGGGTGCTGGTCATTGGCGGGGTGATTGGCGGGAATGTGGTAAAGAAACCGAATTCATAAGAAAAAGCGGCCTCTTTAAAGAGAGCCGCTTTCTTTTTTAATGTCTGATCAATTGTTGCTTGTCTTGTATTATCCTAAAAAGCTTCTTTTTTCGTCCGAATTAAATTTCAATAAATATATTTAGTGTTTTCACCTTGTATTTCATAGCTAGTTACTGAAGAAATGTCATTATCAATTAAAAAAACGATTTATATGCTAATAATTCTCTAGTAAATTCATTATCTTTCCTCACATTTTATCAAAATATTACTCTTTCGTTACAGAGAAATAAAATACAGTATAAAAAACCCATTTATTTAATATCCTTTTTTTGTATAATATGGGTATATAAGCAAGGGAGGGGGTGTTAATTATGGAATTGAGTTTAAAAAATAGATTTTTTGCAATTGTAGGCTTGAGTCTTATTTTCACTCTAACTTTAACAACTATGATTTTATTGACTCTTGAACCAGTTACACCTTTTGCAAATCTAGTAGCAAACTATCCTCAAATACCTGGCTGGGCTATAACTTCTGTTAGTGCAATTCTAAATGCAGCAGGTACAGTGGGTGCTGTTGCTGCTGTCTTAGGTACTTTTGGACTTGGTGCTATTGCTTCTCTGGTCATTAGTTATGCTAGAAAATACGGAGTGAAATACGCTATTTCTTTCTAAAAAAGATTTAATAGAGAAGGTGTAACAGCCTTCTCTATACACCTTTAAAATGGAAGTGTTGTAAATGCATAAATATTTAACATATACAAAAATGTTGTTAATCAATGATCTAAGAAGACACCAACGAAATAATGCTCTCATTTTTGTGTTTTTTGCTTTCTTATACATAATAACACCGCTATTACTAGGTATATTAACTCCTTTTTTCGTTAAGGATTTAACAATAATCTATTTATCGCTGTTTATATTTATGTTTACAGTTAATATTGATAAAAGTTTGATGAGAATACTTTTCTCTACTGATAAAAAACAGATGGCTATTTTAAAAGTTCATCTAGATCAATATATCTTCAGTAAAGATATGAGTAAGTTTTTCAGTACTATTGTGGGTGTATTATTCTTAATTTTAGGGTCTTACTTAGCAAATTTAATTATAAATGGGTATGAGGGATCTTTTACAATCGCTGCTTTGGCAGCCTCGTCTTTTATTATAGGTTACTTACTTAGATTACATGTCTTGTTGCTACTTTCTAACCCAAAGTTTTTCTCAATTTCATCGAGTATTGGTTATATAACTACTGGCCTCATTGCACTGTGGGTTTTCACTGTATTTAGATTCAATTTATTAACAAATTCTTTATCTAGTTATTCAATATATTTTATTTTAACCTTCACATTTATTAGCTTATTGTTATTGATGAATTGGAAGAAAAATGTTCGTAATGTACCAATTTTTAATTCCCAAAAAGAATTAAAAGAAAAACGAAAAAGAACATCTAGAGAGTTTAATCATATTTTATTTTATGAAATTACACTTCTCATGAGAAATCCTCCTATACAATGGTCAGTATTATTATTTATATTAACAATATCTGGGGGGTTATTTGGTCTAATTCTTTATGGTGTTAATACAAATCAACTTGAAACATTGAATATAGAAAATGATTTTTTATTTATTTTTAGTGTGATTTTTCCAATGATTATTATATCGAACGCAATACAACCATATGTCTCTTTTGATATTGATGGCCCCATTCTTCCTTTAAAACAGAATTTACCTAACTTAGTGAAAAATAAAATTAAAAACAAGATTATTTTATCTATTATATTACACTTGTTTTTTTGTATTTTATATATCATTTTTTCAAGCTTTGTATTAAAACTAGATCAGCCTTTTTACGTGATGATTACTTTAATAAACACTTGTATTCTCGTCGGTATTTGTACTGTCGGTTCTACTGTTGTATTTCCTTATTTTAATTGGGAATTTGTTTATCAAGTTCCAAGTTCTCTTAGTAAATTGACTTTAAATATTTGTTATGGTTTCATTCTAGCTTTATCAGTGATTTCCTCATATAGCACAGTATATTTCATTTTAACAAATTCTGTTATGGCTGCTTGTTCTTTCATCATTTTATTTTTAATGATTAAATTTTGGGATAGAACAATCAACAAAAATTACAAATCATTTAAAACATTATTTGAGTGAGGGATTGTATGTTATCAATTCATGGTCTAATAAAAGAGTACAAAGAGTCTAACTTTAAAGTTATGATCCCTGAGATGCATTTCCAAGAGGGTAGAATTATCGGACTATTAGGTAAAAATGGTGCTGGAAAAACGACTATTTTAGAAATGGTAGCTGGATTGATAAACCCTGATGAAGGTCAAATATTAATAAATCATAGTAAGCAAAATTTTTCTTCTGTCGGATATATGGAAGACGATCCAACTCTATTTGAAAACTTAACCTGTTTTGAACTTGTAAAATACCAATCTATGCTTGTAGAACAACCTTTAGAAAATGATCAAATCAAGGATCTATTGAGCAAATATGGATTAGAAGAACAAATTCACCGCCGTTCCTCTGCTCTTTCAAGAGGTATGAGACAAAGAATGTCTTTTATTTTAACAATATTACATCATCCAAACATTATTTTATTAGATGAGCCATTTACAGGTCTTGATCCTACAAACATGGCTGACATGAAAAAACATTTAAGAAATTTCAGAGATGCCAACAAAATCATTTTGCTCTCCACACATATCATTCAATTTGCTGCAGACTTATGTGATGAAATCCTTTTTATTGATAATGGTAGTATCATTCACTCAGAAAAAAAATCTTCAGGAGTGACTTTTCATGAAGATCAACTCGAAAAGAAATTTTTTGAAAAATTATCTTAAAAATTTTTCAGTTTTTATCATATTATTTTTAGGAGGTTTTAGTTTAAGTATTTTTGCTTCAACATTTATAGATAGTATAGATTTGAAAAACAACATTGAGATTCATAGCTATCTAGAAATTTTTTTTAATAACCTTTTTGTGTCACTCCTAATATTAATATCTGGCATTGTTAGTTTAGGTTTGTTATCTAGCATTATTATTTTTCTAAATGGTTTTTTCTTAGGTGCATTTTTTATATCGTATACATATATATATGGAATTGATATAGCATTATACTATATTATTTTCCACGCTCCGATTGAAATTTTCGGTTTGTTTCTTTTTTATTTTGTCTCTTTTGATATATCAAGACAGATTATAGGATATATCATATCTAAAAACAAAATTTCATTTAAAACAAAAGGAAAAATCTATGCTAGTCAGCTTATAACCGGTGTTTTCTTATTATTTATTGCTTCGATGATTGAATTTTATTTTATAAAAATTTGATATTGTTAAAGGGTGCTATTATGAAAAAACACATTTTATTAGTATGTATGCTTTCTGGTATAATAGCTTTCATCCTTTCTATATTAAAAATGGATGAAATAAATAAAAATCTACTAGAGCTACAAATTGATGGGAATCAAGATGTAATTGAAGTTAGTAAGTGGATAGGTATTTCACTTGCTGTGATTGGAGAAATATTCAAGCCAATGATTGAAGTTTTATTTTTTTCATTAGTCATTTTTTTAAGTTTTATTATTTTCGGAATAAAAGATTCCTATAAAAATATTTTTAAAAAAGGGATATTAGCTTACTATTACATTTTATTAGGCAACTTGATTGTTATTATTTTATACCTATTAAAGGTATCTAATGCTGAACGCACGATTACACTTCCATTTTTATGGAACATCAACATTTTCGTTATAGTCGCATTTAGTGTGTGGTGCTATTCTCACTTAAAAGATCAAGAAAATAGAAGTTATAAATTTTACATCCCATTCGTTTTATTATTCTTATTTTCATTAGCTATATCAGCGTTTTCAAGTATTATTCCTCAGTAAAAAACGACCCTATTGATGGGTCGTTTTTTCTTAATTCTTGATCAATTGCTGCTTGGCTGCAAGCTCAATCACATGTCTCATCTGCTCTGCAAATGGCTCGGGATGTGTGTTGATGTACATGTGGCCTCCATCGAAATCGGTGCGTTCGATGGTTTTTGCCCATTTTAGCCAGCCGCTTGCATCCTGCATGCATTTCTCATCTTGTTTTCCATTGAATAAATAAACAGGTGTGTCGATGATCGATTGATCTGTGTGCTGAAAGGTTTCTAGTGCCCTGTAGTCTGCACGCAAGGATGGTGTAAAGTAATCCATCATTGGTTTGTTTTCTAGTAATTCCTTTGGAATCCCGCCCATTTCGGCAATATGCTGCACAAATGCGTCATTGGATAAATGCGTCAGCATCTGTCGTTTTGTTTGCGGGGGCTGAATGGCTGAGATCACCGCTGCTGCCGGATAGATCCCTTCTTTTTCTAGCAGCTGGGTTAGTCTGTAAACCACAAGTCCGCCCATTGAATGTCCGAACAGAATAAATGGACGGTTCAATTTGTCCGTGAGTCCTTCTTTATACAGCTCTGCCAGCCTGTCAATGCTTGATTCAAGCGGCATGAGATTGGTGCCGTGCCCTGGAGGCTCTGCTGCTGTGACTTCGGCCATGTCTTTTAGCTGTTCAAAGAGTGGACGGTATGAGGCGGAATATCCGCCAGCAAAAGGAAAACATATAAGCTGAATGAGATCTGATTTTTTTTCAAAGGTTTTAAATAACTGATTCATACGTCTTTACCCCTTTATAATCGTTTGAAGAATCCGTGCCAGTTCATCTGCCTGCGGTCTTTTCATCATGGTGACATGGTCGCCTTTGATGTGGTAATACACGCACGATCCTTTCGTATAAGCCTCCCAGTCTGCGAACTTCTTCTGGAAATCGCTTGCATGATCACTACTTTGGACAATATAAAATGGCACAGGGAATGGTTCTTTTTCTAATTCAATGGCTTGTGACATGATCGTATTATGCGTTTGCATTTGCAAATATTTATCTAAATATTGATCATTCATGAATTGATGAACAACTTCATCCTTTTCTGCCTCTTTGAGTATTTTCTGCTTCACTTCTTGGAAGCTCAATCCTTGTAAAGCTTCTGGCTGAATGCCGACCAGATTCCCCATTCCAAGGACAAGTGCGAGCATTTTCACTTCTTCTTCGTTCATATCGGCATGAAGTGCCTGATCTGCCTCATCTCTTAGCACTGGCACCGTATCTAAAATGATGAGTCCTTTCGGTGCTTTTCCTGCATGAGAGAGCCGCTGATTCATTCCGTAGGCAAGGTGCCCGCCCATTGAATGCCCTGCGAGATAGTCAATGCCCGGACGGTAGAACGTTTCAATAGCTTCAACAAAAAGGGTCACAAGCTCCGTGTAATGGAGAAATTGCGGCTCTTCATCCTCATATAAGCCGGGAGACTGCAAGGCGTACACAGCACCTTGATGTGTCATGAGCTTGGCAACATCAATATAGCCCATCACCGTTCCACCAGCAGGCGGTGCAAAGAATATTCTTGGTTCGGCTGAATCGCCTTTTTTCAACTCGATCACATAGTCCTTCGGAGACCTTTCGACGTTCTCAGCGGCTTCTGGTACTGCGTCCAAATGTGCGGCTAATTGCGCAGGTGCAGGGTGCATAAAAATCCATTTTGGATCAACACGAACACCTTTTTCTTTTAATTTGGCGACAGCCTGAATACTCATGATGGAATCGCCGCCCAGATCAAAGAAGGAGTCATGCATACCTACTTGCTTCACACCAAGCACCTCCTTGAAAGCTGCGACAATCCGCTCCTCCGTTTCGGTGACCGGTTTGTCGTCATCTTGGGAAAGGGAGATTGTTTCTGTTGGCTCTGGCAGTGCTTTTTGATCAACCTTCCCGTTCGTTGTCACCGGCATTTCATCCAGTACGACAAAGTAACTTGGAATCATATAACCTGGCAGGCTTTCCTGCAAAAAGGCTTTCCAGCCCGGAAGAGGATTGTCTCCGTTTGTCACTAGGTAGGCTGCCAGCCTTTTTGAGCTGCCATACGTTTTGGCGATGACTGTACATTCTTTGACTTGTGGATGCTTGAGCAGTGCTGTTTCAATTTCTCCGCATTCAATTCGGTAGCCTCTAATTTTCACTAGATGATCTTTTCGCCCGAGGTATTCAATGGTGCCATCTGACCGCCATGTACCAAGGTCGCCTGAGCGATACAGCTTGTCTCCCTTTAGTTCAGGAAAAGGATTGTCAATAAACCGCTCCTTTGTCCGCTCTGGATCATGAAGGTAGCCTTTAGCAAGGCCAGTTCCACCGATATAAATTTCTCCTTTGACTCCTGCTGGTACTGGGTTGAGCGCATCGTCCAGTATGACAACAGTTGAGTTCGACACCGGCACACCAATTGGAACTGATTTTGCACCTGCTGGCACGTGTGTGACTTGATGTGTTGTGGCTAAGGTCGTGTTTTCTGTTGGCCCGTAAGCATTGACGAGCACACCTTCCATATGCGGCAGTGCCTTTCGTGCATGCTCACTAGACATGGCTTCCCCGCCAACGAGTAATGTGCGGTAGCCTGCCACGCTTTTTGGATCATGCTCCACCAATCGATTAAATAAAGCGGTTGGCAGACAGTTGGCGGTTACTTGATGCGTTTTGATGAACTGTGTTAATTCGTCCATATTCAGTGCTGCATATTTTGGGAGCAGAATCAGCTGACCGCCATTCAGCAGCATTCCCCATAATTCAAATGTAAAGGCATCAAAAGCATAGTTTGAAAGCTGAAGCATTTTGTCATCTGGACCGAGCTTTATATAATTTGTTTCTCTAACCAAGCGGACAACTCCTGCATGAGGAAGCATCACGCCTTTTGGTGTACCTGTTGAGCCTGATGTGTAATTAACATAGGCTATCTGGTCTTCACCTATGATCGATGATTCTCTTTGATACACTGCATTTGTTTCTTGTATTGGCTTGTCCATGACGATCTTTGTACATGTAAAGTCTACTAGACGGTCTGCAAAATGAGACTGGGTGATGATCACATCGCTTTGCGTATCACGAACGATGAGACGGATGCGTGCATCAGGATATTCAGGTGACATCGGAACATATGCAGCACCAGATTTGATGATTCCTAGTACCGAAACAATCATGTCAAAGGAGCGATCAAAAAGCATCGGGACAAGGGAGCCTGGTCCAATTCCTTTTGACTGCAAGTAAGCAGCAAGCTTTGTCGCCTTCTTATCTAAGGCTTCATACGTCATATGCTTATCCATATAGGACAAGGCAATACGATGCGGATCACGCTTCACCTGTTCTTCAAACAATTCTTGAAGCGTACGCTTTGGATAAGGCGTTTCCGTTTGATTTTTCCCTATAATCATCGCCGCCTGTTCCGCTTTGTCCATTAAGCAATAATCAGCAAATGTACGCTCAGGCTGAGCCGTCATGCCGTCTAGCACATGGAGATAATAGTTCATATAACGATGGATGGTCTCTTGATCAAATAAATCCGTATTGTATTCCACATGAATCGACAGCTGCTCTTCCTGTTCAAATACATGCAGGGTGAGATCAAATTTAGATACTGTATGATGAACCACCACATGTTCACTTGTCAGCCCTTTTAGGTTTACATCAAGCGAATTGGTGACATACCCCATGGCCGCCTGAAAAATAGGTGACCGGCTTAAATCTCGATCTAACGAAATGTCATCGACAAGCTTATCAAATGGATAATGCTGATGTTCAAACGCTTTTAATGTCATCTCTTTCACATTTTCCAAGAGATCGGCGAACGTCTCTGCTGTTGAGACGTCCTGTCTCAGCGCAAGTGTATTCACAAACATCCCAACGAGCTGCTCTGATTGCTTGGCATCCCGGCCTGCAATAGGCGATCCAACAATGATATCTGTCTGTCCGGACAGCTTGTGAAGCAGGACGTAGTACGCAGACAGCATTGTCATGAACAGTGTCGTGCCCTGCTGCTTAGACAAAGCCTGCAAGCGGCGGATAAGCGGTTCATCCAATACGATTTGCTCTGTAGCACCGTTAAATGTTTGAACTGGCGGACGAGGGCGATCAAACGGCAGATCCAGCACTGGAAGTTCACCTTGTAACGTATTGAGCCAATAGGTTTTGTCTGCTTGATGATGCTTTAATTGTTCATTTTCCCAATGTACATAATCTGTCCATTCGATTTCTAAGGCTGGGAGCTGCGGCGTTTCATCTGCAATCAGTGCGTCATATGCCACTTCTAATTCCTGAATGAGCAGGCTGAGTGACCATGCATCTGAAATGATGTGATGCTGCGCGCAAAGAAGATAATATTCCTCCTTGCCCATATCTACTATCGTCCACTGCGCAAGAGGTCCTCTTTCTAAATCATAGACGCGTTCTGCCTCTTGCTGAATGAGCTGCTTCAGTCTTCTCGCTCTTGTTTTTTCATTAAATAACGAGAAATTTGCCACAGTCACAGATGGCGGAAGGTCTTCTCGAATGAGTTGGACCGGCTTGCCGCCAAGTGATTCGAATGTTGCCCGAAGTGCTTCATGCCGCTTTGTTAAAAGGCCAATCGCTTTTGTTAATGCTTGAATGTGTAATGGTCCTGTCAGCTTCCAAGCACCTAATATATTGTAATGATGGCTCTTTTCTAATGTGGATAAGAACCAAATGCGCTTCTGGGCATGTGACAGCTCATAGCTTGTTTTCTTTTCAAGCTTTGGAATTTTAGCTTCCTGAACGGCTGGCGCCCCTTTGATGTCATCAATCATTTGCGCCAGATGTGCCAGATGTTTGCTTTCAAATAATATTTTTAAAGGTGCCTTCATTGAAAATTCATGATTGATCCGAGAAATGGTTTGAGTCGCTTTTAGTGAATGTCCGCCAAGGTCGAAGAATTGATCCTCTTTGTACACGCGATCCACATCTAAAATATCCTCCCATATGACGGCAAGACGCTGCTCTGTCTTCGTTTCTGGCAATTGCTTTTCAAGGCTTTGTACGTTTTTGTCATGATTCAATTTGAGAGCTTTATGATCAATAGAGCCATCTTGTTTTTTCGGTATTTCCTGTACTTGCTGAATGTCCCATTTGCCTTCTGCGATGCTCTTGATCTCTTCAACATGCACTTCTTTGCCAGGCTGAACAGTGTAAAAAAGCTTTTTTTCAAAGACCGGTATTGGAGCTGGCTGAAGATACCCGGCGATGTCTCGGTTTGCTCCGTCCAGTCCGATAAATAGATGCGCTTCATTCAGCCGAACACCTAGACATAAAGAATGGAGACCTTGCTTCTTTCCAATCAATTGAAATCCCTTGCGAACGGTGAGAGCTGCTCCGGTATGCCCCTTAGACAAACCGAGATTATCCCACATACTGAAGTTCAATGAGATCGCTCGTCTTCCTTGTTGAAAGGTGAGAGCGTGGGCGAGTCCATCTAAAAAGCTGTTGGCCGCAGAGTATGCCCCAAATGTCGTGCCGCCAAAAAAGCCATTGACCGATCCAAAAAAGACAAGCGGTACTGTCGGATCATACTTAAAGGCTTCCTGCAGCACCCATGCCCCGTCTGCTTTCCCTGACATTTCTTTTGTGAAATCCTCTTCTGACGTATGAGCCAGTGTATACTTGTCCGCCTGCTGAAAATGCTCAGACACATTGCCAGCACCGGCCAAATGCAGCACACCTCGGATCGATTGTCCAAAATGCTTTTCTGCTTCATAAATCGCCTGTTCGACGTCACATAAGTTGGTCACATCCGCTTGGACATAAATGACGTCACCAAAACCTTTTAACTGTGAGAAGGCTTCTTTCTTTTCCAAGCTGCCTTCCAGAGATGTCCGTCCAATCAAGACGAGCTTTAAGCCAAATTGGAGCATCTGCTTAGACAGCTCAAACCCAATCCCGCCAAGTCCTCCAGTCAATAAATAAAGACCTTCATATTCTAAAAACCCTTCTGTTTGAGGTGCTTCCATCATATTGACTTTTTCCAGCTTTGGTACGAACCTGTCCCCATTTCGGTAAGACACTTCTGCTTTTATATGGATAGCAGACAATTCATCCGCAATATGCTTGGCATCCTGTTCTACATTCTCCGCTTCAATTTCAAGATGAGACACCTCTGCTCCTTCCCATTCTTGCGGAATGGTTTTTAATAGACCTACAAGCGGCGTTTTCTCCACATGAAGATCGTCTTCAGGCTGCACAAATTGTCCACCTTTTGTCACAACGACAAAACGGCTGGGCTCTTTATTTGCTTGTCTCAATGCTTGATACAAGTACAAAATGGATTGATTGGTGCTGGCATGCAGCTCTTTGAAATGCGCAGGATCAACGATGTCTTCTTTGTCTGACACATTCCACAGATGGAGCATACGCCCGGTCTTTAGTTCATCTGCTTCAAGTGCTGCAATGAGCCTGACGTAATCCCCCTTGATTCTCGGGTTTATCTGATACATCCCTTTAGACAGACGCAAAAATTCATGCCCTTTTCTCACAGAAATATATGGCTGATTCTTTTGCTCAAATTGGGCGTAAAGCGATTGATAAAGTCCTTTTTCATCTTCGAAAACGAGGACATGTTCAGCAAAAGGCTGAGTTGGACCGATATTCTCCTTAGCCCAAATGCGTTTAAAAAACCAATCTGGGAGTGTTTGTTCATTTTCAGAAGCAAGATCCAGTGCCTGTTCAATGTCACGGAAGGCTCCATCTTTTAGTGCTGCGCCTAACTGAGCACGCTGGATTTTCCCACTCTCCGTTTTCGGAAATTGATCTTTTTTCACCGGAATGATGTGATCAGGCTCTATGCCGATTTTTCGAATGATGGCCTCTCTAATCTGTTGAATCATTGTGATTTGTTCCTCTATTGAATCCCTTTGTGAGACAAAAAAGACAGCAAGCGTGTCGTTGCTTGATTCGGGATTATAAATGCCGTACGCAGCGGCAAAGGTGACTTCAACCCCGTCCACCTCTTCTACAACCGCTTCAATTTCGTAATTTAAATAGTTAGCGCCGTTGATAACAATGATGTCTTTTTCTCGACCTGTCAGAACGAGACGCCCTTCGTGAATAAAGCCTAAATCCCCCGTGTGAAACCAGCCGTTTTCCGCAAATACTTCTTGATTGGCTTCCTCATTTTGATAGTAGCCCATCATAATTGTTGGACTCTTCACCTGCAAGCGCCCAACCTGATCTTCTGGCAGCACCTCGTGATGCTCATCTACAATTCGAATCCATACAGACGGAATCGGTGTGCCGACTTCTGTAAACGTCATCTTGTTCGGGTGATCGTGCGTCACATATTCGATCTCACTTGTTAATGAATTTTGATCAATCGTCAGCTGGCCATCCTGTTCACCGTTCCGCATAAATTTCTTTGACTGAACAATGGCTGAGGATGTTTCTGACATGCCGTAAGCAGGTACCATCGCATGACGGCTTAATCTGTGCTGACCCATGATGTGCATGAAGCGCTGTGTGACTTTCGGGACAACTGCTTCCGCTGCATTCATGATATAAGTCAGAGTAGACAGGTCCCAGCTCCCTTTACGAATGTCCTCCTCATATTCATTCATCATGGCAAAAGCAAAGTTTGGCGCCCATGTTCTTGTCACACCGTATGTTTCTACCCAATCGAGCCACACCATCGGCCGCTCGATAAATTGATCGATGGATGGACTAATCTGCTGGCAGCCAAGGTAGACGTCATGTACATGAAACATGACAATTCCACCAACATGATCAAGCGGCATCCAGTTAAGCGACACATCCTCATGTGTAAAGCCGTTTACCTGCTCAAAAGCAATAATTCTAGATAAAATGCTTTGATGATGATGACGGATACACTTTGGTACACCCGTACTTCCTGAAGACAGCAGCTGCAGCACAGGCTCATCCGGCTCCGGCTCATAATGCTGTTCATCTGGTTCATACGTCAGCAATGCTTCAATTGTTAAGATAGGCATGGTCTTTGCTTCAAATGTCTCACGCAGACCAGCAATGTCCTCAGCATTTGCTTCATTCGTAATAATGAAAGGTTCGTTTTGCAGCTGAAACACGCCCTTCAGCTTATTTACACCTTGATTCATTTCATCATAAACAGGCGGCACGGAGACCGGGGTCGGAATGATTCCTCCGAGAATACAGCCCCAGAACACCGTGATAAAATCTTGATGATCTTTCAATTGAAGTAACACTTGATCACCGTTTGTCAGTCCTGCTGCCCTTAAACCGGACAGAACCCGTTCAGCGCTTGTTAGTAATTCAGGATAGGTTTGGGTCAACGTATGCCCGTCTTCTTTCAAATAAGTCACCCCGCGGTCTGGTGACATAAAAGCTGCTCGAATCAGCACCTCTGTCAGTGTGACAGGTGTGCCTGGCTTTTTGATCACATCTCCGCCATACACAAGTGCAGGCGGCTTCTCATGTACAGATGATTGCTTTGTCTCGCTCGCTTCCTTCTTCGAAAGCGATCCGTTCCCTTGAATATGCTGTCGATTAGGAAACAGGTCATCTAAGTGATAGGGCGTTTGTTTTTCTGACTGACTTTCAATGAAAGCGGCCGCTTCCTCTACTCCATCTATAGCTTTGGTGCGCTCTTCTATCTTTCTTAATTCCTCTTGATCTATGATTTCAATTGAAAGCAGTGCCTCTGTGTCGACTGCTCCACTTTCTGTCTTTGGCAAAGAAGGTAATAAGACAAGAGCAGCTGGCACTTCATGAGGGTGAAGTGGACCTTTCATCAGGTCCTCCCTTGTCAGCGAAGGGTCCTTCGCCTGTGCAAATAGCACAAGCGATAGACTGCCTTCTTGATTTTTCTTCGGAATGATGGCACATTCCTTAAGCGGAAAATGAAGCATCATGACTTGCTCTAATGCTTTGAGATCCATCCGTTTTCCGTTGATTCTGACGATATGATTTGCTGCATGTCCTTTTCGTCTACTCACTAACATCGTTCTTCTCCTCCTACATCCAATCCAAAATCTGAATCTTATTTTTTTCAGTCCAAACGCCGACATCACCTGTCGGATAGAGGTATTCGCCAGTTTGATGTTTGAATGGATGCGGAATTTTATGCGTCTCCATCCAATCAGCAAGCTCCCCGCAAAGTGCTTTGATATCCTTTGCGCCGATAAAAATATCTCCAGGGAATCCTATCGGCATGAGCTGATGCTCTTCGCTCAGGACATATATTTCCGTCTCACAGGAAGGATCATGCACACCTGAATAGACCTCTTCTTGATCTGGGTACAGCACACTGACTTGTGCGTTTTTCGCCCAATCGGTGATTATCCGCTCTTTTTCTTCATTCGTCACGATTGTGAAGGAAGAAAGGGGTGTCTCCATTTGTTCTGTCATCGCTTCAAGTGTGTGGATCAGCTGCTGCATCAACGATTGTATTTGCTTTTCTGTATATTGATTGAGGCGATATGTGACCCGAAGCTCCAGCGTATCTCCCGGAACTGCCACAAGGGTCAGGTCATAGTTCGTTTCTTCATGACTCGCAATGTCTACAATACGCACTCCGTATGGCTCGATAGATTCAATCGGATAGTTTTCAAACACGACAATGCTGTTAAACAATGAATCTCCATTCGGGATGTGGGTCAGCTGCTGAATATCTGGCAGTACGGTATATTCGAATTCCCGCATCTGAAAAACTGTGTCCTGCGTATGTGCCAGCAGCTTGGAAATGGTCCACTCTGGCGTGATCGGCAAACGGAGCGGCAATGTGTTAATAAAGAGCCCTGTCATGCTTTCAACCTGTGGTAAATCCGCCGGCCGTCCTGATACTGTCACTCCGAACACGACATCATCAGATCCTGAATGAAGATGCAAAAGCAGCCCCCATGCTGTCTGAATCAGGGTGCTCATTGTCACCTTCTGCTTGCCTGTCATCTTTTCGAGTTTCTCCTGCATCTCGGGCGTTAGTTTGATACTTAGCTGATCAACACCTGCATCTTCATCTGAAGCATGCCCATCGTCTCCTGGAAGTGGCGTGGCCTCCTCTACTCCTGACATATAATGTTTCCAGAACGCTAGCGCCTTCTCTTGATCCTGCTTTTGCAGCCACTCTATAAAATCTTTATATGGACGGACAGCAGGAAGATCCACCTCCCGTTCATCCACAAGAGAGCGGTACAAAGAAAAGGATTCTTCAATAAAGCTGAACAAGCTCCAGCCATCGATTAAAATATGATGAAAGCTAAAAACAAACGTGCATGTGTTTTCATCACGATGGAATAAGGCAATACGAATCAGCGGTTCATCCATATCTTCTAGTTTGAAATCCTTTAAACGATCTGTTTGCAAATATTGCTGGATGGCTTCCTTCTGATCCGTTTCACTCAGGTGGCGCACATCGTGCTGAGTGAGATGAATGCTGCCTTCTGATTGAATCAACTGAACAGGCTCCTTTAGCCCTTCCCAAGCAAATGTTGTCCGCAAAATCGAATGACGTTCCACAAGCAGATTCCAGGCTTTTTCATAGGCTGCGCCGTCCGTTAAGCCTTCGAGCGTCATATGCACTTGACCAAAGTACGCCTGTGACGCTTGATCTAATAGAGCATGAAACAGCATCCCTTGCTGCATTGGAGATAGTGGATACACATCCACTACATTGTCTGGGAGATCATCGATTTGCTTTTGCGTCAGCTGAACCATTGGAAAATCAGATGGCGTAAAACCGCCTTTTGTTTCTACACAATGCGTCAGAATATCCTCCATTTTTTCTTTGAATCGTTCAGGTAACAGGCGCACCTCTTCATACTGAAGCAGTTCACGATTGATCATAAAATTCATCTGAAGCTGACCGTTCACAACATATCCGTACACATCGATCAAATGCTGTCTTTCTGCTTTTGGATCATGTACATGTCCATTTCGTTCATCAGCTATATAAAGGTGTGTCTCACCGTCTATTTGATCTAACTGTCCAAGGTAATTAAAGCTCATCTGCGGCGCTGCCTTTTTGAGTAAACGAGATGCTGTCATGTATTGAAGTAAGCCATAGCCTATTCCCTTTTGCGGCACAGCTCTTAAGGTTTCTTTGACATCTTTGATTTGTCTCTCAACATCGGTTTGAATAAAAGGAATAAAAATAGGATAAGAGCTTGTAAACCATCCGACTGTTCGTGACAAATCCATCTGTTCAAATAAATCCTCGCGTCCGTGCCCTTCTAACGTAATAAGCAGCGGCTTTCCAACGGCTTGCGTGAGTCCTGATAAAAGTAAATCGTTTACCTCTGTTCGATACGCTTGAGATGCCTGTCTTAGTAAAATATCTGTTTGATCCTTCGTTAATTGAATAGACAGGATCTCTGCATGTTCTTCTATATTGAAAAGCGCAGGTGTTTGAAAAGGAGAACCCTCTTCCTCTTGACTGATGATATTTTGCCAAAAAGGAACCTGCTCTTGTAATTGATCGGTTTGTGCATATTCATAAAGAGCCTCTGCCCACTGCTGATAGGACGCAGTTTTCTTTGCAAGCGCGATTTCCTGCCCTGCCGCAAGCTGCTTCAGTCCATTTAATAGGTCTTCCTGTATGATGCGCCATGAGATTCCATCCATCACAAGATGATGGGCAGCGATAAAGAGTTCAGACATACCATCACTTGTGTGAAAAAGAACGGCTTTGATGACTTCCCCTCGCTCTAATGACAACGTTCCTTGACAAGCGGCGGTCTCCATGCGGATTTGTTCCAGCGCTTCCTCCTGAGAAACACTCGTCAGATCAAAGAAGGTGACACAAGGGGTGATGCCGGGCGCACGAGTGGTTTGAATCCACGAGCCATCTGCTGCTTTTGTATAAATCGCTCTCAGCATATCGTGATGATCGACAATTTTTGAGAGAACCTGTGTCAGCTGCTTGAGCTGTATGGATTGCTTGAATTCCATATGCGCAGATAAATTCCAGTAATCTTGGTTTATCAATGATTGCTCAAAGAACCATGATTGGATCGGAAGTAGACGAACTGCTCCTGTGACAGGCGACTGATCATAGAACGCAGCAGCATCTGACTTTTTCATAGCAAGTGCCAGTTGTGAAATCGTCTGTTTTTCAAATACATCTCTCGGCTGAATGACGTAGCCTTCCTGTGCTAAGCGCGCCACCATTTGTATGACAATAATCGAATCTCCGCCAAGCTCAAAGTAGTTATCATGTACGCCAATCGAAGGAGCGCCGAGCAGCTGAGTCCACACTTTTTCCAGTACACGTTCTTCCTCACTGAGTGCCTTGTCAGCCGGTTTGTCCACTTCTTCCTGTCTCCACTCTGGCGGCGGGAGACGTTTTTGGTCTACCTTGCCATTTGCCGTGAGCGGGAGTTCCTCCAGCTCTATTAATAGGCTTGGCACCATATAATCTGGCAGTATTTCTTTTAATTGATGGCGAATGTCTTGCGTGGTCACGCTGCCCTTTTGGACAAAATAACCGATCAACCGCTTGTGGCCACTCTCATGCTGATGCGGAATGACTGCACATTCTATGATGTCTTCAAAGCGCAGCATAGCGGCTTCAATTTCCCCGCATTCGACGCGGTGTCCGCGAATTTTCACCTGATGATCGATTCTTCCTAGGCAGTCGATGATGCCGTTTGGCAGCCAGCGGCCCAGATCGCCAGTTTTATATAAACGCGCTCCTTCTTGGAAAGGATGCGGGATAAATGATTGTGATGTTTTTTCTTCATCTCCAAGGTAACCGAGTGCAAGCCCTGTACCGCCTACATAGATCTCTCCAATGACACCTTGTGGAACCGGCTGCAGCTGGTCGTCTAGTACATAAGCTTGTGAATACGCAATTGGCTGACCGATAGGAACCGCCACCTGCCCCTCATCCACTGCCCGAATGTGATGCACACAGGAGAACGTCGTATTCTCAGTTGGTCCATAGCCGTTTAAAAGGCCTTCAGGTAAATACGGCAGCGCTTTACGGATATGAGCAGCTGACAAAGCATCACCACCGACCAATAAGGCATTGAATCCAGATAAAGCTTCTGGATGTTCCTCTGTTAATCGGTTAAACAGCGGCACTGTCAGAAATCCTGTTGTGATCTTGTAAGATGTCAGCGTGTCAGCCAGCGTATCCATTGATAAAATCGTATTTCGATCGGTCAGTATCAGCCTTCCTCCGTTGAGCAGGGCTCCCCATATTTCATACGTAAAGGCATCAAAGGAAAAGCTAGCGATTTGTAAAATACGCGTATGTTCATCAAGGGTGACATAATCTGTTTCACATACAAGCCGAATGACCGCTTGATGCGGAATCAAAACCCCTTTTGGCTGACCGGTTGATCCTGATGTGTAATTGATATAAGCGAGTCCATCAGGTTTGAGGGCAGCAGGTTGGAGTTCTCCCTCCGATAAAAACTCTTCATATCCCTGATCAAGACAAATGAGCTCGGTTTGACTGATCGAGACTTGTTTCAGCCATTCATTTTTTGTTAGTAACAGCTGAATACCTGTATCCCTCAGCATATAATCAATTCGTGCATCTGGATATTCAGGATCAATTGGGACATAGGCCCCGCCTGCTTTCACAATCGCCAGCACCCCAAAAATCATTTCAGGCGACCTGTCGATCAGCAGCCCTACTGGTTCATGCGGCTTCACTCCTCGCTGCTGCAGATAAGCGGCAAGCCGATTGACTTTCTCTTGTAACTCCTGATACGTCCACTGGTCTTCCCCAGATTCGAGGGCAATCGCATGAGGTGTCTTTTTCACCTGTGCTTCAAACCGTTCTGTGATGAGAAGCGGGCCTGCTGGTTGTTCTGTTTTGCCGCTCCATTCATAGAGCAGCTTCTGCTTCTCTTTCTCTGGCAGATAATTCATTTGTCTGATCGGCTGTGCTGGATTTTCACAAATACACGCAAGCAGCTGTTCGTAGTAACGAAGGAACCGTTCCATCGTGTCGTCAGAAAATAAGTCTGCATCATACTCTAGTTTTAATTGAAGACCTTCCGCCCCTTCAAAAACAAACAGGGATAGATCAAACTTGGCCGTATCGTTATCTTCAATTGCTAAAACGGATGTCGCCTCACCCATCGGTGATGCTTCAAGAGGCAGGTTTTGCAGAACGAACATGACCTGAAACAGCGGCTGCTTTCCAGCCTCACGTACAATATTCAGTTCATCTACGACCATCTCAAACGGCACATCTTGATGTGCATAGGCACCCATTGTTGTTTCCTTCACTCGCTCTAATAGCTCTGTGAAAGCCGGATTCCCGCTATGATCGATCCGAAGTGCCAGCGTATTCACGAAAAATCCGATGAGCTGCTCCATCTCCGTCCGATTTCTCCCGGCAATGACGGATCCAATGACAAACTCATCCTGTGAAGACAATCGATGCAGCAAGGTAGAGAAAGCCGAAAGTAATGTCATATAAAGGGTGCTATCTGTTTTCTTAGAAAGAACCGCCAGCTGGTCTGATAACGGCTTCGACAAGCGGTATTTTTTCGTTTTTCCCCTATAGGATTGAACGGCCGGACGCGTGTAGTCATACGGCAGCATCAACTCTTCCACAGGTACCGCAAATTGCTCCTTCCAATAGGAAAGCTGCTTCTGAAGTGTTTCTCCCGTCAAATACTCCTTCTGCCATAGTGCGTAATCTGCATATTGAATTGGCAGTGGTGAGAGATCAGGCTCCCTCCCCTCGATCATCGCTGTATACCATTCGGATAGCTCCCTTGCGGCAATGCCAATCGACCAGCCATCTGACACGATGTGGTGAATGGACATCAGCAGCAAATGATCTGTTTCTGACAGCCGAATTAATTTCGCGCGAAAAAGTGCATCTTGCTCTAAGCGGAAAGGTGTGCCCGCTTCTCTTTTCGCCCATTCAGCCGCTTTTTGTTCTTTTTCTTCCTGTGATGCCAGCTCTGATACATCTACCACCTCAAGCGCTGGAAGAGTCATATGCTCATGTATGATCTGTACCGGTTCATCGCCGTTCATCGCAAAGGATGTTCTGAGCGATTCATGCCTTTGCACCATTTGCTGCAGGCTGTGCTGAAGCACCTTTACATCTAAAGGTCCATTCATCCGAAAGGAAATCGTATTATTGTATAATGCTAGATCGGGCTGTAATTGATAGAGAAACCACTGTCTTTGCTGAGCATAGGACATCGGAAGCTCCTGACCCTTTTCTATTTTCCGTATCGGAATCGCTTCATCGGCTTTGGCATATGAATCAATCCAGTCCGCTAACTCTCCAAGTCTCGTATGCTCAAAAAGAACGGCGAGCGGCACGTCAAATCCCGTTTTCTGCCTAACAGCTGACAGCATTTGCGTTGCCTTGAGCGAATGACCTCCGAGTAGAAAGAAATGATCACCACAGCTGATGTTTGAAACATCAAGCAGTTCGGACCAAATGCGCGCCAAGAGTTTTTCCGTCTCAGTTTGAGGTGCTCTGTCCTCTGAACCCTGTCCACTTTCCTCTATTAATTCATTGAAATGCACTTCGTCCGGCATCCCATCCTCTGTTTCTTTCCAGTATTCTTCAGGATAGAGATGTACGGAACATTCCCCAGATAGACGAGACTGTATACACGTATAAATGGACTGATACAGCCTTTCTTCAATAGCCGTTGTTTGATCAGTCTTGAAAAAGACATATACGGCCTGTTCTGTTTGAATATCCCCCTGTATCATTTCTTGAATATCCTGCTTCGATCGATCCAACCCGATATAAATGAGAGGAGTATCTGTCATCAAGCATGCCAGCATTGTTTGAATGCCTGCCCGCTTTGGAATCGGGAGGTAGCCTCTTTCTTTTAGCATGCCTTTGATCATTGAGCCTTCACTCATTCCCGTCTCATCCCACATACTAAAGCTAAAGCAATACGGCTTTACTGTAGAGGTGAGCCTCTGATAATGAGCAAATTGTTCAACGAACTCATTGGCCGCGCAATAAGCGCCAACGGTCATCCCGCCCTTTAACGTTCGAGCTGACGAGCTAGAAAGGAATAAGACATTCTGCCGTTTAGAAGCTGCTTCATGTAGCGCAATCGTGCCATATACCTTCGCTTCGTACATCGCATGTAATGACACAGACGTCATGTCACGAAGCAGCTCTTCTTGAATGATGCCAGCGAAATGAATGACGCCATGCAGCCTTTTGCCTAAAGCTGCCTCCTGTTTTGAGATCAAGGCTTCTATGGCTTTTGCGTCAGTGATGTCCACCTTTTCATAAAGAACTGTGCCACCGCGCTTTTCCGCTAATTTCTCAAGTGAAATCAATACGTCTTGCTGCTCCACAGATAAAGCCTCTCTCGCCTTTCTTCCAACCAGCACAAGATGCGCTTGATAGGATGTCAGCAGGTGCTCACTCAGCAACCGCCCAATGCCGCCAAGCCCGCCTGTTATCACGTAAAGCCCGGATGATTCAAACGGCGGCTTCTTCCTCCTTTGTTCTTTTTCCAGATGAAGCGGCGTTAAAAGAGGAGTATAACGAACACCTTCGCGATAAGCGGCGATATGATGGCTTGTGTCATGTGTAAGCTCTGTCATAATCGATGATGCATGAGAACGACCAGCAGCTGATTCTGCTAGAGAAAAATCAAGACACCGCACCTTGATAAACGGCCATTCATGCTGAACAGCTGTCATCAATCCTGCTGTCGTTGCTTTCTCCACATCATGTGTTTGATCTTCCGGCAAATTCATCGCATGAGCAGAGATAAAGGTGATCTCTACTGGCTCCTCATAGGCAGCGATCGCTTTTGTTACATATAATGCACTCATGCTGCCAGTTTTCTGCGCTTCTTTTGCAAACGCTGCATGAAGTGTGTCTTCTTGAGTTGTGTAGTTCCAAAGGTGAATGATTTGTTTCACCGAAACGCCATACGAACGGAGCGTCTCAAAGAGTTGTTCGTAGTCAGACGGCCGATTCGGGTGGATGATGAAGTGTGTATGTGTGAGTTGTGTGAATGCTTGACCCGGTTCAACCGTAATATAGGTTTCTTCATTGCTTGAAAGGGATCTCAATTGATCTGCCAGTCCTAATGTATCTGCAAAGATCACCGTGTTCCCTAATGTTTGTTTTTGAGCTTCATGGAGCGGAGCAGGTATCCACTTCTTTTGTAAACTCCAATCAGGCAAGGTGTGTTCATTTTCAAGTCTGATGTCCAGCTCCTTGATGATTTCATCGAATTCGCCTTCCTGCCATCGCTTCTTGAGCTGTGCCCTCTCTATTTTTCCAGAGCTTGTTTTCGGAAAGGCATGCTTCTGGACAGGGATCACGCGCGATGCAGATAGCCCCATTTTTGTTGCAATTTGGGATTTAATATTTTGACTTGCCCTCATGATATAAGAAGGTTCATACAGCTTCGGTGTAAAAAAGAGAATCAGCTCGTCGGATGCAGATGCTTCCATCCGAGCGGAACAAGCGGCTACAAAGCTCGTTTCGACGCCGGGTACTTCTTCTGCAATGACTTCAATTTCATAGTTGTGATAATTTTTCCCGTTGATGATGATCATGTCTTTTTCTCTACCGGTTAATGTCAGCCTTCCTTCGTGCAGGAAACCTAAATCCCCCGTGTGGAACCAGCCGTCTGTTTGAAAAACTTCTTGATTCGCTTCGTCATTCTTGTAATAGCCCTTCATTGTCGTCGGCCCTTTAATTTGCACACTGCCAATATGATCTTCGGGAAGAAGCTCATGCTGATGGTTAACGATACGAATCGTAATACCCGGAATTGGTCTTCCCAGCTCTGTAAAGCTGACGGTTCCTGTCTCCCGTGCCTCCGCTGGTCTTAGCTGCTCTGTGAGTGATGTTTCCTCAAAGGTTAGAACCCCGCTGCTTTCATCTCCCCGCTCTATCGCAAAAGAGAAGACAACGGCTGAAGAGATTTCAGACATGCCGAATGCTGGTCTAATGACGTCTCCCTTTAAGCCATGTGGAGCCAACAAGTGTAAAAATCGTTGAATCGTCTTCGGTACGACCGCTTCTGCCCCATTGATCATACAGGTCATAGCAGAAAGATCCCAAGATCCTGACGAGATGTCTTTCTCATAATCATTGATCATCGCAAATGCGAAGTTAGGCGCCCATGTCTTCGTTGCACGGTAGCGGTCCATCCAGTCAAGCCAGCGCAGCGGCTGAGCGATAAAATCATCTGTTCTTGCCCGAACCTGCTCACAGCCCGTGTACACATTGACAAGGTGAAACATCACAATACCGCCAATATGATCTAAAGGCATCCAGTCTAACGACACATCCTCTTGTGTAAACCCGTTGGCTGCCACTGTTCCTTTGACATTCGCCAGCACGCTTCGATGAGAATGTTCTACGCATTTGGGCATCCCTGTGCTTCCAGACGTTAAGATAAAAAAGACTGAATCATCCGGTGACGCTGGATAAGCTTCTCTATCTCTTTCTAAAGAAAGCATCGGCTCAACGGCTGCGACACGTAACTTGTCTGTATGCCACAATAAAGCTAAGCCTTGCACCTCATCAACCAGCGAGTCATCTGTTAAAATGAGCGGATGCTCCAGCAGGTTCCACGCATGATGAAGCTTCTTCACGGAGGCATTCATTTCCCGATAGGTCGGTGCGGCGGACACTAGTGTTGGAACAAATCCGCCTAACACACACGCCCAAAAGGCTGTTACCATCGCATGATTGGATGAAAACTGAAAGAATACAGGATCACCCGGTTCAAGTCCTAACGCCCTCAAACCTGTCAGAACCCGCTCGGCGTCCTCCTTTAACTGCGCGTAGGATTGTGTGAGTTCATTTTCACTATTGACGATATAAGTCAGACCATTTTTCGTTTTTGCCGCCTCTGTTAAGGCGTCCTGCAAGGTTTGGGCTCCTGCCTTAACATCTAGATCCCCTCCATAGGAAAGGGCGGGCGGCATGTCCGCTAAAGCAGGGGAAGCCATTTGCGTCTGTATCGATTCAGCTGCGGCCTCCTGCTCCATGTGATTGTCGAGAAATAAATGAGAGAGGTGATATGGCCGCGGTCGAATGGTTTTTTCATGAGAAAAAACAGCGAAGCGTTCGATTTCGTTGGTTTGTAAAATCGTTCTCTGTACATCTTGTAAAATCGTATCGATTGATTCATGTACATTTGATTTATTTATAATTGATGGTTTCATATGAGTTCCTTTCCTTTTTTGACAGGCAGGGCTGCCAATATGCACCCCTGCCTGAACTAAAGTTTACAAAACGGCTTCTCTATTTTTTTGATTCACGATCTTTTGGATCAGCTGGGCATTTTGGGCTGCACATTCTTTGTTTTTGAACATGTCAGCGTGTTGACCGTAGCCTTGATAATAGCGATAAGCACCGGTCGTCGCCTTTTCCCAATGATCCATCCAGTCTGGAATCTCAATTTGCTCTTTTGATTGGATGAAATCAATATCTGCTTGTATCTTTCCTTGATTCACCCCCTTAACAAATGTTTCATAATAAGCCCGCGTTTTTTGAGCAAGCGCTTCTTGAACGAGCTCTTCTTGGGCAAGTTCACTTTGCTTTGATTGATGAACAATCGCTGCGATATCGTCCTCGATGGATCGTCCTTCTAAATCACTTTCTCCAATTTTCTTATAGGAATCGATCATGATGACCTTTTCCACCGTCCGCCCTGCTTGTTCAAGCGTTTGAACGAGATCAAAGGCCAGATAGCACCCGCCAGAGTAACCCATCAAAGTCAGCGGCCCTTCAGGCTGAAGGTGCTGAATATGCTGAACGTATTGCGTCATGCGGTGATCAGCTTCAATAAAATCAAAGGCGATCAAACGAAGACTATCGAGCGTTTTGGCAGCTTCCTGATAGATAAAGCCATAGCCGGGTAATGGCGGAAGAGCAAAGACTGTTGGCGTTTGAGATTCATTGAATACAAGATAGCCGGCAGCTTCATGATCCTGCTGTTGAATATAACGGCTCATGGCTTCAATTGTAGGCGTCTCAAACAACAAGTGAATAGGCACCTGAACATCGAATTCCTTCGACACCTTTGATAAAAGCGACATCGCTTTTAAAGAATGTCCTCCAAGCTCAAAGAAATGGTCATCTGTACTGATATCATCTCGTTCAAGCACTTCACGCCACATGACAAGCAGCTTTTGTTCTACCTCATTTGCCGGAAGCTTCACATGGCGGTTTCCTTGAGGCGCTTCTGGCTTTGGCAGCTGACGTTTATCAACTTTTCCATTTGGTGTCAGCGGCATTTTCTCAAGTCTGATCAGCTCATGAGGCTGCATGTAAGCCGGAAGTTTCTCCTTCAGCCCTGACTTGATCACATCAACTTTGTCCTTCCACTTCTCCTCACATGTCATATAGGCGAGCAGTCTTGTATGCTGCGAGCCATGCTGATCCGTTATAAGGGCAGCTTGCTTTACGCCTGGATGCATGAGAAGGTGGGCTTCAATTTCTGTCAGCTCAATTCGGTGGCCGCGAATTTTCACCTGATCGTCCACTCTGCCTGCATACTCAATCAGACCGTCTGCTCGAAAATAAGCCAAATCTCCCGTACGATACAGCCTTTCTCCCGTAGCAAATGGATGTGTGATAAAGGCTTCTTTTGTCAGATCAGGACGATTCAAATACCCCTTCGCAAGCCCTTTGCCGCTGAGACAAAGTTCTCCGACCATTCCAATCGGCTGAAGCTGTCCTTGCTGGCTCAATATATAAGCACCCGTTTGGTTAATCGGCTTTCCGATTGGAATAGAATGCGCTTCTATCGGCGGAGCTTCATCTACAGGATAATAGGTGGCAAAAACGGTTGATTCGGTTGGGCCGTAGACATTGATTAGTCTGCCTTTTCCCATGACATCAAAGGCTTTTCTCACATGCTGTACAGATGCACGCTCCCCTCCGAATAACACCTTGCGCACACTGTGCATCCAATCGGTTTCTTCATCAACGAGAAGATTAAATAAAGCAGTTGGAACAAACATGACAGAAATGCTTTCTCTTTTAATGAGCTCCGTCAGCTCATGCATATCTAAAATGGTGTCTTTTTTCGGCAAGACAAGCTTTGCCCCATTTAAAAGCGCACCATATACATCAAAGGTAAAGCCATCAAATACGCTGTTGGATAGCGACAGCAGTGTGTCTGTTTCTGAAATGGTTAAGTAGTTCGTATTTTTAACCACCCGGGCAATATTGGAATGGGTTGTCATGATGCCTTTTGGCTGACCCGTTGTACCTGATGTATACATGATATATGCCGTATCGTGTAAACCTGCTTCTAGCGGCAGATTCTCTGAGCTCATAAGTGAAATTTCCTGATCATCTGCAAACAGATACGTACCAGTAAACCCGAGTCCCTTCGCCTGACCAATAAAGGATGAGTGAGTCAGGAGATGCGTCGCTCCGCTGTCTTTAAGCATGTATTGAATGCGGCTTTCTGGATAATCAGGATCAATTGGCACATAGGCTGCGCCTGCTTTTAAAACAGCAAGCAGACTGACAATGAGTTCAGGTGTTCGATCGGCTAAAATGGCGATGACCGTTCGATGTTCAGTCCCATTTTTTTGCAAATGCCTTGCCAATCGATTGGCCTGTTCATTCAGCTCGGCATATGTCATCGTTTGCTCTTCTGCTGATAGTGCCACTGCATTTGGCTGTTTGCCCACATTATGCTCAAACCATTTCGATAAATATAATTGGTCATGCTCAAGCTCAGGTGCATTCCATTCCTCAAGAATCTGCTGTTTTTCCTGCTTCGTGACGAGCGGGAGTGTATGAACCGATTGATCGGGATGCTTGACCGCCTCATTTATCAATAGACTGAGCTGTTCCTTTAACTTGTGAACAAATTGAGGATCAAACGCTCTTTTGTTAAAGGCCAGCTTCAATAGCAATTCTTCTCCAGGCGATGCGAGCAGATTGAGATCATAGTTTGATTTTTCATAGACATTCATGTTCTCCACCGTGAACCCTAACCGTGCCTCTTGCTCGTCCTTCTTTGCGGCTGGGACATTTTCAAACACGACAATATGATCAATGAGCTGCTGCTGACCTGTCTTTGCCTGAATATCATAAATGGGAATATATTGGTGCGGCTCGGCTGCCAGAGACTGCTGCTGTGTTTCTGACAGGAGTGCACGAAATGTCATGTAATCTGTCAGCTGAATTCTTCTTGGTATGACATTGATGAACAATCCAACCATCCTGTCAACGCCAGCCAAGTCTGCCGGGCGTCCTGACACAACTGTTCCAAACAGCACATCATTTGACCGCTGATACCTGCTCAGCAGAACCGACCAAACGGATTGAAGCGCACTGCTTAACGTCGCATTTTGCTGCAGCGCTAACTCTGACAAAGCAGCCGTTTCTTCTTTGCTCATGGACCATTCAATTTCGCCTAATTCATGTTCATTCGTTTGTTTTCGCTGTTCTTTAAAGGTTGATTGTCCATCAAACCCTGCTAATGATTGCTGCCAATATTGAAGTGATGCTTGTTTATCTTGTTTTTCCAGCCACTTTATATATTCTTTATATGGTTTGACCGGTTCTAGCTTATAAGGAACGTCATGTAAAAGTGCATGGTAAATCGCAAACAACTCCTGCACCACAAGTCCAAAGCACCAGCCATCCAGAAGGATATGATGATAGCTCCATATCCAGCGATAGCTGGCAAAACCCGTTTGGAAAACAGATGCCCGCATGAGAGAATCCTTCGAGAGGTCAAATCCTCTCAGCTGATCCTGTTGTTTGAATTTCTCGATACGTTCAAGCTGTTCGTCTTCAGAAAGATCTTGCAAGTCCACAACATCAAGTGTAAAAGGACGCTCCTTTAGCACAACTTGGACAGGGCGCTTTACTTTTTCGTGGAGAAACACGGTACGAAAAATATCGTACCGCTCCACGATGATATTCATGCTTTTCTCAAGTAAGTCATGATGCAGTGTGCCCTTAACGTTCATATCCATTTGCTCTACATAGAAGCCCTTTTCTTGATGATGGAGGGTATGAAACAGCATTCCTTCTTGCATCGGTGACAGATAATACATGTCTTGAACTTGATCCCTTTTAAATTGACTCATCTATTTCATCCTCCCTTCCTATTTTTATGACTGATCTCGTGTGTTGTTAAGTCAATTTCTCCTCAAGCATGTCAAAAATGTCGTCCATTTCATCCATTTCAAGGTCAGCCGCAGAGAAGTCACTTGGCGTAAATTCCCGTTCGTGCTGCGCTAAGCAATGGGTGATGATGGATTGGATTTTTTCCTTCAACAATGCCATGAACTGCTGTATCGTCTGTTCTTCATATTCACTTGCACAATAGGAGCAAGACAAAATGAATCGATTGTGTTGAACAAGACCACTAAGGTTCAGCTTATAAACAGCTTCCGAATCTGGGCTTGCTTGTCGTCCCATATCATGGATGGACGGCCCAAAGAGTTCTGTCGTCACTTCCTGATCAATCTGTCCAAGATAGTTCAAGCTGATTTCAGGATGTACATGGTGCCCTGACGGTTCAGTGGCTGTCATGTATTTTAAAATCCCATAGCCAATCCCTTTATTTGGCACACGGCGCAGCATTTCTTTCGTTCCTTTAATAGCATCAGCTATGGTCTGATCCGGCTTCGCTTCAAGAACAACTGGATACATACTCGTAAACCAGCCAATTGTGCGAGAGACATCCAGCCCTGATAAAATATCCTCTCTTCCATGACCTTCAAGCTGCACATGTACATGGGACTCACCTGTCCACTCTTGAACAGCAAGACCAAGAGCACATAAAAGAATATCGTTCATTTCCGTTGTGTACGGCAGATGAATATCGGTCAAAAGATGCTCAGTTTCTGTTTCTGTCAGCTGCATTTGAACCGATTTGGTTTCGGCAACTCTTCTTTTCGTCACTTCATGATCAACAGGTAATGCGGTTAATGGTTTGCTTTCAATTTCTGCCCAATACTCCCGCTGACTTTTTAATGGCTGTGACTGTGCATAACGTTCAATGGCCTCTGCCCATTCTTTAAAGGAATGAGTTTTCAGCGGCAGGACAAGGGCTTGTCCCTGAGATGCCTGCTGATATAGAGACATAAAGTCCTCTAGTAAAATTCGGCATGAGACACCGTCAATAACTAAATGGTGTGTCACGATGAGTAAATGATCGCCATCTTCCGCATGGAAACAAATCACTTTCATCAATGGACCTGTTTCGAGGTTCAGCTGACGCTGATACTCATTGGCAAATGTGGAAATTGCCTTTTTCACATCGTGCTCTTTTGAGACATCATGAGAAATAATCGCTATCGGTTCCGGTAGCTCCCGCTGGTTGTATTGCAGGATGCCGCTATGTTCCTGCTTGTATACCATACGCAGTGCATCATGATGTGAAAGTAGTTTTTGCATGACTTGTTCTGTAATGGAAAGGTCAAATCCATTTGGCGCATGAAGCATCATCGAGAGATTCCAATGGTGCTGATCGCTGAATGCTCGTTCAAAGAACCAGCGCTGAATCGGTGTTAAAATGACTTCTCCTTCGACAGATGATTGGTCGGCTGTGAGAAGATCGGCTTCCTCGATATATGGGCGCAGCTCCGCAATCGTCGGGTACTGGAATAGAAGTTTCATATCGAGCTTCCAGCCTGCTTGCGTGAGTCTGCTTGCCATTTGGATACCTTTAATCGAATCTCCGCCAAGGAAGAAGAAGTGATCGTGAATACCGACTTGGCTGACGCCAAGGACATCTTCCCAAATGCCGCAAAGCAGTGTTTCAACTTCGTCTCTTGGTGCTTCGTATATCGTTTGGTTCGCTTCGATATCAGGAGCTGGCAATGCTTTCAGATCAACTTTTCCATTTGCCGTCATTGGAAATTGGTCTAGCTTGATGATCCATGATGGCACCATGTATTCAGGCAACGTTCGTTTTAGGCTTTCTTTTAAGTCTTCTGCATCAGTATCGTTCTCTGTGATCACGTAAGCGGCAAGGGCGTCCTGATCACTCGCATCTTTGACCGTTGTCACGACGGCTTCTTTCACCGAATCCAGCGTCAGAAGCTGGGCTTCAATTTCTGACAGCTCAATACGGAAGCCGCGGATATTGACCTGATGGTCTATTCTGCCGAGGTAAATCAGCTCGCCACCCTCTGTCCATTTCACTAAATCGCCTGTGCGGTACATGCGCTCGCCTGGATAGAATGGATCTGGGACAAATCGTTTGGCTGTTTCCTCTGGAAGTTTCCAGTAGCCTCTTGCCAGTCCTTTTCCTGCAATCACGAGCTCACCCGGTACGCCTGGCGGCGACAGGTCATATAACGAACCCATAATGTAAAAACGAGTATTGGCAATGGCTGTTCCAATCGGAAGCGTGCCTTGTTCTGGATCGATCATTCCGCTTGTCGCTACGACCGTATTTTCAGTTGGACCGTAGTTATTGACGAGTTGATATGGAACTGGCTTCACCTGTTTCAGCTTGTCTCCGCCTGTTAGTAAGTAACGTAGAGAATGGTTGTCCATTGACATAAACTGCTCACAAAGCTGTGTTGGCAGGAAGGCAATGGTGATGCCTTCTTCATTGAAATACGCATTGAGCTTGATCATATCGAGGCGAATTGCTTCGTCGATGATATGCAGCTCTGCGCCAGCGATCCACGTCGGGAACATCTCCCAAATGGAGGCGTCAAAGCCAAAGCCTGCATATTTCGCAGTTCGATCCTCGTGCGTCACTTGGAACGCATCATTGTGCCAGAATGCAAGATTCACAAGAGACTGGTGCTCGACCATGACACCCTTCGGCTGTCCCGTCGTCCCAGACGTGTAAATCATGTAGGCAAGATCCGTTGGTTTGATCTGAACCTGAATCTCGTGAGCTTCTCCCTCTACCGCATCTTCTATGAACAGGATATGACCTGTGAATGAAGGTGGTGCAGTAAGTCCTTTCTGCATCAGAAGTACCTCTGCCCCGCAGTCTTCCAGCATGTATGCAATACGCTGCGCTGGATAATCTGCATCAATCGGAACAAATGCCGCACCTGACTTGAGAACGCCAAGGACAGCAGCTGTCATGTCAAGAGATGGGCGGGTGAGAATGCCGACGCGGTCTCCTGTTTTTGTGCCGCTTGCGATGAGCCTTGAAGCGACTACATTCGCCCGGCTGTTCAGCTCTTTATACGTCCAGCTCGTTCCGCAGAAGGTCGCCGCTTTTTGATGCGGTGCTCCTTGTGCCTTCGCCTCAATCAGGGCATGAACGGTTTGATTTGACGGGACGTCTAGGACAGGTCCTGACCATTCATTGATCAGCTCTCGTTTTTCCTCTTCAGTTATGAGAGATAGCGCTGAAATCGGCTGATTCAGCTTAGTCACCATATCGTCTATGATTTTTTCAATATATCGGCTCCAGCGCTGAATGGTGCTCTTTTTAAACAGAGCCGCTGCATACTCAAAGCGCAAGCCCACTTGATCATTTTCTTCAAATACACCAAGCGTTATATCAAATTTTGCATGAACGGTATCTTGCTGCTTTTGTGACAGCTTGAGTCCATTCAAATCCGGTAACGTCAGGTCACGGTCATCTGTAGTCAGCATGACACTAAACAATGGATTGCGGCTCGTGTCTTTCGAAAGATCTAACTGAGCCACCAATTCCTCAAACGGAAATTCTTGATGTTCATAGGCTGATAGGCTGCGATCTTTCATTTTTTCAAGCAGCTGTGCTGTCGTGTCTTCTGGCTGCACTTCGTTTCGAAGAGCAAGCGTATTGACAAACATGCCTGGAACTCGTTCGATTGAAGCATGCGTACGTCCTGCGGTTACAGCGCCTATGACGATATCTGTCTGCCCAGTTAATTTCGAAAGGAAAATGGCAAATGCTGTTTGCATCACCATGTTCAAGCTCACACCTTTTTCCGCCATGAGCGTTTTGATAGATTGCACCTTTTCAGCAGACAACCATCTATCGACTCGCCCTCCTTCAAATGACTGAACTTGAGGACGCGGAAAATCAAGGGGCAGCGCTAAGTCTTCTGGCGGCTGTGCATATTGCTCCAGCCAATACTGCCGCTGCTTCTCAAGGAGCGCCTGCTGATTTTCTTCCTGCTGCCATACCGCAAAATCCTTGTAATGCAGCTGAACTGGCGGTAACGTCTTTTTCTCATAAAGCTCTGCCAGTTCTTGAATAAGCAGGCTACGTGTGACACCGTCTGCAATGATATGGTGCATATCCATCATGAATACATATTTCTCATCAGAAAGCTTCGCCACTTTTGCTCTCATTAATGGTGCTTGATGTAGTGAGAATGGTGTAATGAATGACTCGATGACAGACTGCTCCTGATCGCCCTCGATTTCATCAACCTCTAATGTAAACGGCACTTGGCGATAGACTTTTTGAACGGGTACGCCGTCAATTTCTACAAACGCTGTCCGCAACGATTCATGTCTGTCGATCAAGGCTTGAAGCGCTGCTTCTAGCTGCTTCACATCAAGGCTGCCTTCCATCATTAAAACGGCTGGCATATGATAAGTGACTGCTTCTGGATGCAGCTGCTGCAGTACATACATCCGCTTTTGAGCAGAAGAGACGGGATAGAAATCTTGCTTTTCCGCCGGCTCAATGGATGTAACCACCGAAGAATCCGTTTCGTCCAAGTAGGCAGCCATCGCTCGTATGGTTGGTTTTTCAAAAAGGACTTTGAGCGGCACATGCTTGTTCAGCTTTGCTTGCACCTTCGAAATGAGCACCATACCCTTGAGGGAATGACCTCCTAATTCAAAGAAGTGGTCAAGAACACCCATTTGTTCCACCCCAAGAACTTCTGACCAAATGTCACACAGCGTCCGCTCAAGTTCCGTTTCTGGTGCCACATGCGCCGTACGGTTCATATGCACTTCATGCGGAAGCGGCAAAGACTTCGCATCCACCTTTCCATTTTGGGTAAGTGGAATGTGATCGACTTTCACAAAGTACGTTGGAATCATATAATCCGGCAGTGTCTCCGCAAGATTTTCTCTAAACGTCAATGTTCCAATGTGTTCAGGCGCTGTGTAATAGAGTGCAAGCTCCGGCAAACCGGACAGGTGCAGAACTTTCACATAGACTTCTTGAATAGATGCCAGAGCACGTGCGGCATGCTCAATTTCCTGTTTCTCAATGCGATAGCCGCGGATTTTCACTTGATCATCGACTCTTCCAAGAAACTCAATATCTCCATTTGCATGCTGTCTGACCAAATCCCCTGTTCGATACATTCGCTCTTGAGGGTCATATGGATTTTCAAGAAAACGTTCCGCTGTTAACTCAGGCTGATTCAAATATCCTCTCGACACGCCTTCCCCAGATATATAAAGCTCTCCCGGCGCGCCGTAAGGGACAAGACGCTGCTGCTGATTGCAAACAAGTGCTCTAGTGTGTGCAATTGGCTGCCCGATCAAAGATCGTTCCTTCAGAGCGTCCAGCTCTTGCGGTGTGATCAGCTTGGTCACTGTACCAATGGTAGTCTCAGTCGGACCGTAATGGTTCATTACTGCCACGCATGGATGCTGCTCCATAAATGTTTCAACATCCTCAGGAATGATCGATTCTCCTCCAAGTACCACTAGGCGTAAAGCGTTAAATGAATGCTCCTTAGAATCTGCCATCATATGAAATAAGGATGGTGTCATTTTGATATAAGTCAGCTCTTGTTCATCAATCAAACGCATCAGACGTACAGGGTCTGTATACACCTCTTCACGAGGAACATAGAGTGTCCCCCCTGCTTTTAAAACAGGGAAAATGCTTGTGTAACCAAGATCATATGCATAAGAAGAAAGCAGTGCTGTCCGATCACATTCTTGCAATGTCACCTCATTTGTCAGCCAGTTGACATAGTGTGATAGATTACGATGCGTGAGCTGTACTCCCTTCGGCTTCCCTGTTGTCCCAGATGTGTAAATCACATAAGCGAGCTGATCGACCGATACTTCTGGCAGTTCTAGTGAATAGCTTTGTTGCACTGCTTGTTCAACCTGCACCACTTGAATCGACTTGCGATTTTGATAGGAATCAGCAAGAGACCTATTTGTCACGATGACTTGTGCACCTGAATCCTCTAATGTGTAGCGGATTCGTTCAGCCGGAAAAGCTGGATCAATCGGGACAAACGCTCCTCCTGCTTTCATCACACCAAGCATGGAGACGATCACATAGACAGAGCGGTCAAGAATCAGTGCCACAGTTTTTTCTTTATCTACGCCTCGTTTCTTAAGTTCACAGCCAAGTGCATGTGACATGTCTTCCAGCTCACGGTAGGTGAGTTTTCTTTGATCATCCATGACGGCGATAGCATCCGGTGTTTCCTTAGCCTGACGTGAAAATTGGACATGGAATGGCTCATGACGATTCGTTGGCCCTTCGGCTTTTTTCTCCAGACGCTCTATTTGTTCATGCTGATCCAGTATACGGAGCAAGCCGATCTGTTCCTCTGGATGACGAACCGCCTCACGAATAATCGCTAGGAGGTGAGTTCCGAACCGGCGGACGGTCTCTTCTTTAAATAATGCCGCTGCATAGTCAAAGCTCAGTTTTAATGCTCCCTCGCGTTCAAATGCTTCTAAAGATAAATCAAATTTGACCGAGTGATGCTGAATGGCATAAGGCGAAATGTGCAGATCGCCGAGCTTTAGCGCTGGAACCTCCATGTTCTGCATGTTAAATGACACGCTAAAAAGCGGGCTCCGAGTTGTATCACGGTCTAATGGAAGATGTGCAATTAACTCTTCCAGTGGATAGCTTTGATGTGCAAAAGCATCAACACTTGTTTCTTTTATTTCTTCAAGCAGCTGTAAAAATGTTTTGGTTTGTTCTGGTTTTCCGCGCATTGCAATGGTGTTGATAAACATCCCCGGCATGTCCTGGATATCAGGGTGTGTCCGTCCAGCAACAGGCGAACCCACAATGATATCTTCCTGACCGCTATAGGAGGCAAGCAGCACTTGAAAGGCGGATAACAAGAACATATACATGGTCGTATCGGTTTTCTGAAGCAGTTCATGAATGCGCTGAGTCGTTGCTTGATCACAGCCAAACATGAATCGTTCTCCCGAAAAATCACGTTCTGCTGGACGCGGATAATCAGTTGGTAGCTCTAAAACCGGTAAATCTCCTTCAAATTGCTTCAGCCAATATGCTTCATGCTCCTTCAGTTTCTCCGTTTCTTCTTCACTTAGCTGCCAGACAGCGTAATCTTTATAATGAATGGCTCTTTCAGCAAGAGCTTCTCCATCATAGGCCTTCGCCAAATCTTGAATGAACGTCTTCATGGAGCTGCCATCTGTAATGAGATGATGTGCTTCCAAAACGAGAAGATGACGATTCTCACTGACCTTTAGCAGCTGAGCTCGTAAAAGGGGTGCCGCTGTTAAATCAAATGGCGATTGACGTTCAGCAAGAAATGCCTCAGCCTCTTCTTCCTTGATGTCATGAACAGGAAGGTCAAATGCAGACCATTCATGCACCCTTTGGACAATGTCTTCTCCATTCATATGAAAACTCGTTCTTAAGATTTCATGCGTTTGGATTAACTGATTAAATGCTGATTTGAGCCGCTCATATTCGAGTGTTCCTTCAAGCGTTAAGACGATCGGAATATGATAATTCGTGCTGTCAGGTTCAAGTGTCTGCAAAATGTATAAACGGCGCTGAGCTGGTGATACCGGATATTCATCTGCCTGCTCTGCTGGTAAAATAGGATGTCCGGCATCTTCTTGACCATCCTGATCGATGTAAGCCGCTAATGAGCGAATCGTCGGCTTCTCAAAAATCATTTGAATCGGCACTTCCTTTTGAAGCGCTTCTTGAACCTTCGCAGACATCATCATCGCCTTGAGCGAGTGCCCGCCAGCCATGAAGAAATGCTCGTCTATCCCAATCGTTTTTCCAAGAAGCTCCTCCCAAATGTCAGCTAGTACCTTTTCTGTCTCGGTCTCAGGCGGCATGATTTTGATCTCTTCGCGATGCACTTCGTTCGGCTTTGGTAAAGCTTTTCGATCTACCTTCCCGTTCGTTGTCAGTGCAAAGGTATCCAGCTTCATCACATAGTGCGGCACCATATAAGCTGGCAGCTTTTGATTGAATACATCTCGCACCTCTTCTTCTGTGAGTCTCCCTGTGAAGTAGGCGATGATTTCCTTTTCTTCTGAAGAAAGCTGCTGAACAAGTACAACCGCATCATCGATACCCGTTTCTTGGCGAAGCACCGTTTCAATTTCACCAAGCTCAATACGGAAGCCTCGAATTTTCACCTGATCATCTGCACGGCCAAGGAATTCGATCTGACCATCCGCACCATATCTAGCCAAGTCACCTGTTCGATACATCCGTCCTGACGGCTTAAAAGGATCTGCCATGAATACTTGATCAGTCAAATCTGGACGTTTGATGTACCCTCTTGAAACACCGTCCCCGCCTACATACAGCTCTCCTGGCGCTCCAATTGGCTGAAGTCTCTGATAGTCATCTAAAATATAAGCTGACGTATGATTGATCGGCTGACCAATTGGGATCGGACCCGTTTCATCTCCTCTTACTTCGTAAATGGTCGAGATGGTTGTATTTTCTGTTGGACCATAGACATTCAGCAAGGTAAGTGATGGATGATGCTTTTTCACAAGCTCCGCACTTTTCTCATTGATCACATCACCGCCGGTGAATAATGTTTTTAACCCTTTGAACATTTGCGGCCGCTGCTGAGCGAGCTGATTAAATAAACCAGTCGTTAAAAAGAGCGCCGTGATTTGATGTGTTTGGATAAATTGTTCGAATCGGTGTATATCCAATAAAGTATCACGGTCAACAGGATAAAGCGTCGCCCCATTCAGAAGCGTAGTGAAGATTTCAAGGGTAATCGCATCAAAGCTGACAGCTCCTGTATGCGCCATACGATCCGACGTGTTCAAGCCCAATTTCTCCTGAGAGCATGCTAACCTCACAATATGCTGATGCTCAATTTGCACTCCTTTGGGCCGTCCAGTTGATCCCGATGTGAACATGATATATGCCAATTGAGATGGAGACGTCTCGACGACTGAAAACTCCGCTTGTGAGTGATGAGTCATGCCGGTCACATGAATTGCTTTGATGCTTTCATCAACCGGCGGCTGGCTGTCAGCATAAAGCAAAATGGCTACGCCACTGTCTTCAAGCATCCAACGGATTCTCTCCTCAGGCTGAGCTGGATCAATCGGCACATAGGCAGCCCCTGCGTGTAAAATGGCTAAAATGGCGATCACCGCATCTGCTGATCGGTTCATATACACCGCGACAGCATCCCCCGGCTGAACGCCGTTTTCTACAAGGATGCTGGCTAAACGACGGATTTCTTGTCCAAGCTCTTCGTATGTGAATGTTCGCTCGCCTTCGACTAATGCCAGGTGGTTTGGCTGCGCTTTGATACGTTCATTGAGCAGCTCGGGAATGGACAGGTGCTTCGGATAATCTCTCTCCGTCTGATTCCACGCTGCAATCTGCTGCTTTTCTTCTTCTGTGATACATGTCACTTCATGAAGATACATGTCAGGATTTTGAATGATTTGCTTTATGAGATTGGTCAGATGTTTCGATATATTTTCAATGACTTTTTCTTCAAACGCCACCGCATTGTATTTGATTTTCAATGTCCACGTTTCACCCGGATAGACAAGAAGATTCAGATCGAAATTCGTTTGTTCAAATCCGTCCTTTACATCAATGGCAAAACCGAGACGTGCAGACATGGTGTCACCAGACAGCTCCTGATCTAAAGGATAGTTTTCAAACCCAACCAAATGATCAAAGAGCTTTCCTCCAGCAGCTGTTTTCTGCTGAATGTCATAAAGCGGCATAAAATCATAGTTTTCCGCTTCCAGTGCATGCTGCTGAACCTTTTGAAACAGCTGTTTGAAGGTCTGTTCCTGATCCAATGTCACCCGAACAGGTATCGTATTGATAAACAGCCCTGCCATTCGCTCAATTCCAGACACACTTGGAGGTCTGCCCGATACGACTGTTCCGAATGTGACATCATCTGCTGCATGATAGGTGCTTAAAAGAACGGACCAGACAGCCTGAAAAAGGTTCGGTGCTGTCACTTGGCATTGTCTTGCCGCATCTTGAATGGCTTGTACCGTTTGTGCATCCCATGTAAACGTCCATTCCTGATGGTCATATTGTCCGTTCGCCTCTTTTTGCTGCAGCAGCCCTTGGTGCTGAACAGCGCCATCCAGCCGCTCCTTCCAATAGTCTTCCGCTTCTTGTTTGTTTTGCTTTCCAAGCCACTGGATATAGTCCGCATAAGGCTTACCTTGTGAGCGATCCGGGGTTCGGCCGTTCCGATAAGATTCATAGTAATGAAACAGTTTTTTCATCAAAACACCCATGGACCAACCATCCATGATGATGTGATGGTTGCTCCAAATCAGGTGCCAGTTTGTTTCATTTAATTGAAAAACAGCGACTTTCAACAACAGATCATTCGTTAAGTGAAATCCTTGCTTTCTCACTTGCTTTTTATATTGATCCAATACCTTTTTCTGCTCTTGATCATTCAGATGAGATAGATCTTCTCTATACACATCTAAATGACGTTCAGCCAATACAACCTGACGAGGCTTTTGTAATTGCTGATAGACAAAGGCTGTACGCAGAATGTCATATGTCCGTACGAGTTCATTGAGGCTCTTTTCAAAAAGATCTAGATCAAAATCTCCGCTTATTCCAAGCTCAAGCTGTGTGAAATAAGAGGAGGAATCAGGGTCTAGCATGGCATGATACAGCATGCCCTCTTGCATTGGTGTTAAAGGATATACCTTTTGAATTTTCTGCTTGCTCATAAGTCCACCTCTTCATTTTGCTTAAAATAGATCCATTAGCTTTTCAAGTTCATCCATGGTAAGATCATCATCCCCCACATCACTAGGTGTGATCTGACTCTCATCCTGTGATAGACAATGTGAGATCAATGTCTTCACATTCTTTTCTAGGAGTTCCTTGAACTGTTCCATCGTCCGCTCTTCGAATTCAAGGTGATGATAGGAAATCGTCACATGGAGCATTGCTTGTTCTACGAAACCAACAATATCTAGCGCATGAGGTTTCTCGGATTCAGGGCTCAGCGATTGTCCTGCATGCCATGCAGAGCGTCTCATTTCACCGCCACCGATCTGTTCATCAAACTGGCCAAGATAGTTAAAGCTGATATCTGGTGTGACTTGAAAATCAATATCGTCCTTCATCTTGTCAGGCGTTAAGTATTTTAAAACGCCATAGCCGATCCCCTTGTTCGGAATGTGTCTGAGTTCCTCTTTTAAATGCTTGATTTGATAAGAAAGATCGTCTGCATGCGACATATCCAGTAACACAGGATACATGCTAGTAAACCAGCCGATGGTCCGTGACACGTTAACCGCAGGGAGGATGTCTTCTCTCCCGTGCCCTTCAAGATGAATAAAGTGCCTGTCTTCACCTGTCCACTCTTTCATGGACAATCCTAATGCCGTCAGCAAAATATCATTGATTTCTGTTTGGTAGGCTTCATGTACATCCGTCAGCAGCCTGTGCGTTTCCTCTTCAGACAATGTAAAACGAATGGTTTCTGTATGAAGCATTCGTTGATCCTCCGTGACATGATCCTTTTGAAGCGGAGGAACGGAATGCGCAAGTACCTTTTTCCAATACTCTCTTTCCGATAGCAGCTCATCTGACACAGCGTATTCAGTCAGCTTCTGGGCATATTCTTGGAAGGAGTGTGTTTTTTCAGGGAGGGTAAGAGTTTCCCTGCGCTTCGACTGTTCATAAAGAGCCATGAAATCTTCAAGGAAAATGCGCCATGACACACCATCAATGACAAGATGGTGTACAGCAAGCAATAAATGATCCCCTTGATCCGTTCGGAAAATAGCAGGTCTCACTAAAGGCCCCTCTGCTAGCGATATACTCGCCTGCACTTCATTTGCCAGCTTTTCTACCTGCTTGATTTGCTGCGACAGCTCTCCTTTTACTTCCACCACTTCAATTGCCACATTCTTTTCCTCGATTCCTCGATGACGCTGGATGACGCGCCCTTCTTCGAGCGGATACACCAGTCGCAAGGCATCATGATGAATCATGAGCTGTTCCAGTACTTGCTGAACGATTTCCTCATCCAAACCATTTGGTGCTTGGAGCATAACCGATTGGTTCCAATGATGCTGATTCGTAAAGTTTCGTTCAAAGAACCAGCGCTGAATCGGTGTTAAAATGACTTCTCCTTCGACAGATGATTGGTCGGCTGTGAGAAGATCGGCTTCCTCGATATATGGGCGCAGCTCCGCAATCGTCGGGTACTGGAATAGAAGTTTCATATCGAGCTTCCAGCCTGCTTGCGTGAGTCTGCTTGCCATTTGGATACCTTTAATCGAATCTCCGCCAAGGAAGAAGAAGTGATCGTGAATACCGACTTGGCTGACGCCAAGGACATCTTCCCAAATGCCGCAAAGCAGTGTTTCAACTTCGTCTCTTGGTGCTTCGTATATCGTTTGGTTCGCTTCGATATCAGGAGCTGGCAATGCTTTCAGATCAACTTTTCCATTTGCCGTCATTGGAAATTGGTCTAGCTTGATGATCCATGATGGCACCATGTATTCAGGCAACGTTCGTTTTAGGCTTTCTTTTAAGTCTTCTGCATCAGTATCGTTCTCTGTGATCACGTAAGCGGCAAGGGCGTCCTGATCACTCGCATCTTTGACCGTTGTCACGACGGCTTCTTTCACCGAATCCAGCGTCAGAAGCTGGGCTTCAATTTCTGACAGCTCAATACGGAAGCCGCGGATATTGACCTGATGGTCTATTCTGCCGAGGTAAATCAGCTCGCCACCCTCTGTCCATTTCACTAAATCGCCTGTGCGGTACATGCGCTCGCCTGGATAGAATGGATCTGGGACAAATCGTTTGGCTGTTTCCTCTGGAAGTTTCCAGTAGCCTCTTGCCAGTCCTTTTCCTGCAATCACGAGCTCACCCGGTACGCCTGGCGGCGACAGGTCATATAACGAACCCATAATGTAAAAACGAGTATTGGCAATGGCTGTTCCAATCGGAAGCGTGCCTTGTTCTGGATCGATCATTCCGCTTGTCGCTACGACCGTATTTTCAGTTGGACCGTAGTTATTGACGAGTTGATATGGAACTGGCTTCACCTGTTTCAGCTTGTCTCCGCCTGTTAGTAAGTAACGTAGAGAATGGTTGTCCATTGACATAAACTGCTCACAAAGCTGTGTTGGCAGGAAGGCAATGGTGATGCCTTCTTCATTGAAATACGCATTGAGCTTGATCATATCGAGGCGAATTGCTTCGTCGATGATATGCAGCTCTGCGCCAGCGATCCACGTCGGGAACATCTCCCAAATGGAGGCGTCAAAGCCAAAGCCTGCATATTTCGCAGTTCGATCCTCGTGCGTCACTTGGAACGCATCATTGTGCCAGAATGCAAGATTCACAAGAGACTGGTGCTCGACCATGACACCCTTCGGCTGTCCCGTCGTCCCAGACGTGTAAATCATGTAGGCAAGATCCGTTGGTTTGATCTGAACCTGAATCTCGTGAGCTTCTCCCTCTACCGCATCTTCTATGAACAGGATATGACCTGTGAATGAAGGTGGTGCAGTAAGTCCTTTCTGCATCAGAAGTACCTCTGCCCCGCAGTCTTCCAGCATGTATGCAATACGCTGCGCTGGATAATCTGCATCAATCGGAACAAATGCCGCACCTGACTTGAGAACGCCAAGGACAGCAGCTGTCATGTCAAGAGATGGGCGGGTGAGAATGCCGACGCGGTCTCCTGTTTTTGTGCCGCTTGCGATGAGCCTTGAAGCGACTACATTCGCCCGGCTGTTCAGCTCTTTATACGTCCAGCTCGTTCCGCAGAAGGTCGCCGCTTTTTGATGCGGTGCTCCTTGTGCCTTCGCCTCAATCAGGGCATGAACGGTTTGATTTGACGGGACGTCTAGGACAGGTCCTGACCATTCGTTCAGCTGTTTTTGCTGCTGCTGCGGTGACAATAATTTCATTTGATCTAAAGATTGATCTGGCGCTGACACCATTTGTTCCAGCAAATGAAGGAAATATTCTTTCCACTTTTCAATTGACGTCTTTTGAAAGATAGAACAATTAAAATCAAACACGAGCTCAATTTGATCTGCGGATTCGTTTCCAGTTAAGGTCAAATCAAATTTGGCGATATTCTCCTCGAATGGCTGTGGAACAACGTGAAGCCCATCCATCGATAAATCACGAATATCCGCATTTTCCATTGAGAAGACCACATCAAAAATTGGATGACGGCTTGTGTCTCGAACCGTTTGCACCTGATCTACCAATTCTTCAAATGGGTACAGCTGATGCTCGTTTGCCTCTAACACAAGCTGATGGACATTTGACGCAAATTCAGCAGCAGTCTGATGTCCTGTTGGTCTTGTTCTAAGTGCCAGCGTGTTCACAAACATGCCAATCACAGATTGAATATCAGGATGGGTTCTACCCACAACCGGAGAACCAATGATGATATCCTCTTGTCTTGAAAGCTTGCTTAAAAGAATACTGTAGCCAGCAAGCAGGACTGTATAGGTCGTACTGTTGAGCGTTCTAACGAGTTCGTCCAATTTTGATTTAAGCGAACCTTCAATTGTAAATGAGACACGATCTCCAGCGAATGTTTGCACTTTTGGCCTTGGCAGGTCTTCCGGCAGTGCCAGTACAGGCAGCTCTCCTTGTAATTGATCCAGCCAGAATGCCTCTTCATCTGCTTTTTGCGCAGCAGATGCCTCACTTTTTGACCAAACTGCATAATCCTTATATTGAACAGGCAATTCCTCTAGTTTGTCTCCTCGATACAGGGCTGAAAGCTCCTCAATTAAAATGCCAACAGACGCCCCATCTGAAATGATATGGTGCATATCAATCAGTAAATAATGGACATTTACGGAGACGGAAACTAGACCTATTCTGAGTAAAGGCGCTTTTTCTACATCAAATGGCCTGATAAAGTCATTCATCAATTGCTGTATGTCTCGGCCGTTCTGTTCAATTTTTTCAATGTTTATTGAGACATTTGTTTCAATCCGTTGAACAGGTTCATTCTGAACAAAATCAAAGCTCGTTCGGAAAGCTTCATGACGTTGGACTATCTGATCAATTGCCTCTTCAAATCGTTTTTCATCAAAGACGCCTTCTAGCTTTAAGGCCGCCGGCATATGGTAGCTTTGCTCCGCATCAGTCATTTTCTCCAAAACAAACAGTCTTTTCTGAGCAGATGTCACTGGATAATAGGCCGCCTCTTTGGCAACTTCCACTCGCTTGATCTCCGTTTGGTCCGCTTGATCTACCGCAAGCGCGAACGCTTCTAATGTCGGGGATTCAAATAAAGACTTCAAAGTGAGCTCCACCTGCATTTCTTCATACAACCTGTTCAGCATTTTCATGCCGCGCAGCGAATGGCCCCCGCATTCAAAGAAATGATCGTGTTTGCCGATTCGCGGTACTTCAAGAACTTCCTCCCAAATGTTCGCCAGCAGACGCTCTGTTTCTGATTGAGGAGAGGTGTATTCATTTGCCCCCTGCTCACTAAGATCAGGTGCCGGCAGCGCCCGCCTGTCGACCTTGCCGTTATTCGTTAAAGGAAGCTCCTCTAATTGCATGAAAAATGCCGGCATCATATACACGGGCAGTTCACGTCCTGCTTGCTCGCGCAAATCAGTTAATGAGACAGATCCTTCTGCTGTGAAATACGCACATAACGTGTCATTCGGAGCAGCAATCACGATAGCTTCCTTCACCTGAGGATGCTGCAGCAGTTGATGTTCAATTTCCCCAAGCTCGATACGCTGTCCGCGAATCTTCACTTGATGATCGATCCGTCCAATGAATTCAATATCTCCATTTGACAGCCAGCGTGCAAGATCGCCCGTTTTATACATGGTCTCTCCAGGGCGGAAAGGATTTTTGACAAACTTTTCGCTCGTTAGTTCTGGCTGCTTATAATATCCTTTCACAAGTCCATCACCAGCGACACATAGCTCTCCTGCCACGCCCGGCGGCTGTACATGTCCAAATTCATCTACAATATAAACAGCCGTTTGACTCACTGGCTTTCCGATTGGGATGGATAACGCGTGCTTCTCAATGTGGTTCACAGGATAATATGTGGTGAAAATTGTGCTCTCAGAAGGGCCGTACATATGAACAAGCTTGTCTTTCCCCACTGTCTCAAGTGCAGTCACCACATGAGGCACTGAAGCACGTTCCCCGCCAAACAGCACTTTTCTTACGTTCTTCAAGCTGCCTTTTTTCATATCGATGAGTAAGTGAAAAAGAGCTGTTGTGATCATTAAAATACTGATTTTTTCCTTCTCAATCGCTCCAGAAAGCTCATTCATGTTTAAAATATGGTCCTTTGGCAGAACAATGAGTTTTGCTCCGTTTAATAAAGCACCAAACACATCAAACATAAAGGCATCAAATACATAGTTTGAGATGCTCATCACCGTATCTTCATGATGAATGGTGAGATAATTCGATTGCTTCACCGTTCTCAAAATGTTCCGGTGTGTCACCATATTTCCTTTAGGTTTACCGGTTGTACCAGATGTATAGGTCAAATTCGCCAAGTCCTCAGGTAAAATATGAGCATCTATTGGGCTGTCTGACTGCTGAGCAATCGCTTGATTTTCTGTTTCTATGATGATTCCCTCAAATGCAGTGAGCACCGAGCGATGGCGCAGCACTTGATGTGTCAGTAAGAATTGTGCACCGCTGTCTGTTAAAAAGTGCTTCACGCGCTCATCAGGGAAATCGGGATCAATTGGTACATAGACTCCGCCCGCCTTAAGCACAGCCAGAACAGAGAGCACCATTTCATTGGATCGTTCAAAGAATAAGGCTGCTTTCATTCCTTTTTCAAAACCATTTTCACGCAAATAATGAGCCAGCTGATTCACTCGGTCATTCAGCTCTTGATAAGAAAGAACCACATCTTCACATTGCAATGCAGGCTGATGACCATGCTGCTGCACCTGTTCTTCAAACTGCGTCACAATGGTTTCTTCTGCTGGATAAGGCGCAGGTAACGGATTCCACCTATTTAGCTGAGCTTCTGCTTCTTGTTCAGACAGTAAGCGATAGGATTGAATAGCTTCCTGCGGCGTTTGAACCATTTGCTCCAGCAGATAAACATAATGTTTGAGCATCTGCTCTGCTGTACTTCGTTTAAATAGCGCCGTACTGTAATCGAGTACAAAGGATAAACCTTGATCTGACTCCATCGCTTGCAGTGTTAAATCAAACTTTGCAATATGGAAATTGGTTTCTTCGACTTCGACCAGCATGTCTCCAATATGCTGTGCTGTTGAATGATCCGGCGCGATTGTAAAGACGGTATCAAACAATGGATGACGGCTAAAATCTCTTGGCACATTCAGTTTTTCAAGCAGCCGCTCAAACGGATATTGCTGATGCTCAAATGCCTGCATCGTCTTTTCCTTTACTTGCTCAATCAACTGAGACATGGTTCCATTCGGATCTACCTCTGACCGCAAAGCAAGTGTCTGGACAAACATACCGATCATGTCATTCAAATCTGTATGCACACGCCCTGCTGCCGGTGTTCCGACCACAAATTCCTTTTGACCCGTATATTTCGCAAGCAATGTATAGTAAGCAGAAAGCAGCACCGTATACAGTGTAGTGTGATGGTTTGCTGCAATCTCCTGTAATTGATTCTTTAACGCCTCATCGATTTCTTTGATGATACGATCACCTGCGAAGGACTGGACAGCTGGACGCTGATAATCGGTCAGCAGCTGTAAAGCAGGGATATCCCCCGAAAATTCTTGCAGCCAGAATGCCTCTTCTTTTTGAAAGTCTTGGTGCTGTTGCCAAACAGCATAATCTTGATATTGAAGCTTCAATGGTTCTTTCACCGATCCCTCGTAAGCATCTGACAGCTCACGCAGTATTAAATCGATCGAAAGACCATCTGAAATCAGATGATGCATATCGAAAAAGAGCAAATGCTCCTGATCATGCAATGACTGCAATCCTATTCGAAGAAGTGGCGCACACTCAAGATCAAAAGGTCTGACAAAGTGCTGCATGTTTTCTTCCATCGTACCACCTGTCAGCTGTTCTATTTCAAAGAAAACGGATGAAGCGATCCGCTGACGAGGGACACCTTTTATCGTATGAAAAGAAGTACGCAGCATATCATGACGTGAGATCAGTCTGTCAAAGGCTTCAGTCAGCTTCTCAAGCTGCAGAGCTCCTTTTAACCTCACAACAGCAGGCATATGATAGGCAGTGCTTTGCTCCAATTGACTCACCATATAGACGCGCTGCTGTGGAGGCGATAACGGATAATGATCTGCAGCCGGCGCTTTTGGTATCTCCGTTGCAGTAGACTTTTCTGCTTGCTCAATATAAGCAGCAAGTGCAGCAATCGTCTGCTGTTCAAATAAAACAGAGAGCGGCACCTCCACTTGAAAGTCTCGCTGAACCTTTGTAAGTACGGTCATCGCTTTGAGCGAATGCCCGCCTCGATCGAAGAAAGAATCATATACACCGATTTGTTCTTGATCAAGAATGTCTTCCCACAAATGAACAAGCTTCGTTTCTATATCGTTTCTAGGTGCCGTATAAACAGCATGAACCGCTCTATCACCTTTTAAGGCAGCAAGTGCACGACGGTCGACTTTGCCGCTGACTGTGAGTGGAAAAGCATCGAGTTCTTTGAAATAAAGCGGCATCATGTAAGCTGGGAGCTGATGTTTGATAGCCGCTTGCAGCATGTCAACAGACACACCATCATGACGAGCTTGATAGTAAGCACTTAACGCCTTTTCCCCATCCGCTTCATCAACTACTAGCACGACAGCCTTATCAATTCCATCTACCTGCTCCATCACCGCTTCAATCTCACCTGTTTCTATGCGGTAACCCCTTATTTTCACTTGATCGTCCATTCTGCCAAGATAATCAATCGTGCCATCTGGAAGCCATCTGACTAGATCCCCTGTTCGATACATCCGCTCATTCGGAGAAAACGGATCTGCCGTGAATACCTTCTTCGTCAATTCAGGCTGATTCACATAGCCTCGCCCAACACCTATACCGGCAATGCAAAGTTCTCCTGCAGCCCCTGGCACCTGTAATTGATCATGTTCATTTAAAATATAAATACGATGATGACCAAGCGGTTTTCCAATCGACACATAGCGCTGTTCAGTTGATTCGCTCAGCTCACTGAGATTCAGGCGATGAACTGCCGCATCCACACACGTCTCAGTTGGACCATACACATTCCATAGAGTAAAATCAGGCTGACTCATACGAACCGCTTCGATAAGTGAACGTGCTGCTTTCGCAGGCAGCGCTTCTCCCCCAATCAACATGTGCGTCAATGACAGACCGTCCAAATCCGCTGCAAGTAAAAGCTGCACATGCGCCGGAGTTCCATCTGCCGCTTCAATTTGATGTTTTCTGTAATAAGCCGCTAGCTGCATGCCATTTCTCGTCGTTTCTCGCGGGATGATATGAAGCGTATGTCCAAATAAAAGGGCAGCAAATATTTGTTTCACCGATGCATCGAAATGGAATGGGGCTAGAAGCGCCATTTGAAGCTCATTCGCCCCTTGATACATCTCATGATGCAAAGCATGGACCAAATGATGAAGCTGAAGATGCTCAATCATGACGCCCTTCGGCTTTCCAGTCGTACCCGATGTATAAATCATGTAGGCTAAATCTTCGGGCGCCGTCTGATCGAGAAGCTCAGGCAGCCGTCCATCATCTAATAATAGTTGCTGCTGCACGATCAATTTTTCCGAGAGGGCTGGGTACTCTTGAATGAACGATTCCTCTGTTAACACGATAGAAGCACCTGAATCCTCCACAATAAATTGAATGCGCTCCTCAGGTAATGCTGGATCTATTGGTACATATGCCCCGCCAGCCTTTAGTATGCCGAAGACTGCTACCATGGCATCTACCTTCCGCTCCATCAAAACAGCAACAGGCACATCACGTGAGATACCTTTCATTTGAAGAAAACGTGCGAGCTTTACTGCCTGTTGTTGCAGCTCTCCATAAGTAATTGTTCCATTTTCTGCTACAACGGCTGTTCGATCTGCATATTTGTTGGCTGTCTCATCAAACATGTGATGAACCGGTTTTGCTGCTGGTCTTTCAAACGATTCTCCCTCAGATAATTGCAGCAGTTCCTTTTGTTCACCTGCTGAAAGTAAAGGCAGTGTCCCGATCAGCTGATCAGGCTGAGTGACCGCCGCTTCTAGTAAAATCAAGAATCGATCAAACATCTTACTCATTTCTTCTTCTGTGAATACATCTGTACGGTAATCCAAATCAATGGTCAATGTATCAGTATCCCAGCGGTCTTTCACATGTATTGAAATATCATTCATTCCGCTCCCGCTAAAAATCGGTTCAGTAATGAACGACAGGTTCTCTTTTTTCTGCCACTGCATGACCTGATATTCTAAAGAAATATCAAAAAGGCGTCCTGTAAATCCTTCTCTTTCCCGCAAATCATTCATGAGCAAATTGTAAGGGTATTTTTGGTGTCGCAAGATCTTCATTTGATCTGCCATGACCTGCTTTACGAAATCAACAAACGATTGCGACCCTTGAACAGATGCACGCATTGGAATCGTCGATACAAACATCCCAATCATCTTTTTTTCTTTGGCATTCGTCCGGTTACCCATAAAGGTTCCAAGAACGACATCCTCCATACCGCTAAAACGATGTAAGTAAATATAGACAGTGGACATAAACATCGAAAGCATACTGACTTTCTGTTCTTCACAAAAGACACGAAGCTTCTCCTTTAAAGAATCTGGAATATCCCCTGAAAATCGCTCCGCATGTAAACTCATCTCATATCCCTTATGCGGTTTTAAAGATGCGAAGTCTGGAATATGAGCAAATTGCTCATTCCAAAAAGCTTGATCTTTTTGAAAACGTTTAGAAGATTCATAGGTCTGCTCACTCATAATGTGATCAACGAAGGAAATCTCCTCAACTGGCGAGATGTCTACTCCTTGCAGCATGTCATGATATAAATCAATAATGCGATTTCCCATTAAAATGATAGAAATCCCATCCGCGACAATATGATGTGCTTTACAGAACAGCCAGCACTCTTGATCACTGATTTGAAATACCGTAAATTCAATCAAGGGGCTGTCAATCAATGGCATCGGCTCACGAATTTGCTCGTTCGCCCAAGCCCTTACTTCCTCTTCACTCCAGCCCTTTTCCATTCGAATCGGCTGTTTTTCATAAGGTTTGATATATTGAACAGGCTCCTCCTCTTCATCTCGATATACGAGTCTCAGCCGAAGAGAGTCAGTTTGTCGAATGTACGCTTGAAGCACATCGACGACCAAAGAAGGATTGAGACCAGATGCTGATCTCAACCTGGCGAATCCACCCAAATTAGAAATACTTGTACCTGGATAAAATCTTTCCGTATAGAATACTCGCTTTTGCGCATGTGTTAAGGGGTAATAAACTGTATTCATTCTCATCCTCCGCCTCTTCTATGTTTTCTCCACCAATTTCACCCTGCACCCTCTATATCAAAAGAACCAAGTCTATTTCATTAAAATAGACGCTTTAACAGAAAAGGAGCCCACCCCGAATAAAACGGAGGGACTCCCATTTTGATTCGGTAGCCTGCCGACCTTAGCAAAAAAGAATCATTTACCTTAGGACATGGCTTTGCGTCTCTATGTTTCCATAGATTTGCCTTTTTCTTCTTTTCTTTTAGATATTTTCTATTTACGTCCACTTTATATGAAAATATTGTTTTTTTCACCGAAAAATGGGTGTAAAGATTCATGCGTTATACCGAAGGGTTTACATGATAATTGACGATATTTACCGAAAATAACTAATAATAGTTGCGTTCAACCGAAAATAATCGACTAAATACCGCAAAAATTTCATATTTTCCCTTAAATATTGAAAATATGGCCGAAAATCTAGGATAGAGGTCTCCTTTCGTTTCCCGCAAATTCTTAAATCTTAAGAACTACATTCCCTAAAAAAATGAATTTTTTTACTGTAAAAACAACAAAAAAAAGAGCTGCCATTTCAAATGACAACTCCTTGTTTCTTCATTATATTTACATCACCTTAGACAGACCAATCGTTTTCTCAATAATGAGCAGCGCAATGATAGAAATGATAATAAATATGACAGATATCGCATTGACACTTGGATCAAAGGTCTGCTCAATGTAATTAAAGGTCCTGACCGGAATTGTGATGGTTTGAGGTGAGGAAACGAATAAACTGATCGATATTTCCCCAAATGACGTCACAGCTGAAAACACTCCGCCTGCAATGATTCCCGGCTTAATCAAAGGCAATGTGACTCGAAAAAACGTGCGAATGGGTCCTGCGCCAAGATTCATTGAAGCCAGCTCAAGACGCGGATCTAAATTCGAAACACTCACACCTACCGTTCGAACCACATAGGGAAAACCAATGATGACGTGACCAATGACGAGCGCCCACAAAGACCCTGTAAAGCCCATAGCCGTAAACAAGTAAAGCATAGCAATCCCTAACACCACTTGAGGAATCATGAGAGGTGACAGAATGAAAGCTTGGACAGCCTCCTTTCCCTTAAAGGAAAGCCTTGCTAAAGCATACGAAGCCATTGTCCCTAAAAGAACCGTGAGAGGCGTCACAATGAAAAGCAGAATCACACTGATCCGAAGCGATTCCATCCATTCTGGATTTGACACGACCTCATGAAACCAGCGAACAGAGAACGAAGTCGGTGGAAATTCAGGAAAGGCATTTGGACTAAAAGCAGATAGGACGATCACAAGAACAGGAATGGTTAAAAAAAGATAAACCAATGACCCAGCAGTCCAAATCAGGATAGAAAGCAAGCGGTCACCTATTGACTTTTTACGCATGCATCCTCGCCTCCCAACGCTTCAATAAATAGCTTAGTAGACTGACCACCACAAGCACACAAACCAATAATGTAAAGGACATAGCTGCAGCAAGAGGCAGGTTATACACCTGCATCACCTGCTGATAAATTGACAGCGGCAGCAGCGGCTGCATCCGTCCGCCGACTAACAGCGGAGTGATATAACTTCCTGCTGCCAGTGAGAAGACGATGATCGCGCCTGTCACCATGCCAGGAATGGTCAGTGGTAAGGTGACATGAAAAAAGGTTCGAATCCGGCCAGCTCCAAGACTCATAGAAGCCGGTTTTAAGTGACGATCCATATCGGTTAAACTTGTTGCGATCGGCAGTACTGCAAATGGCAGCATGACTTGGACATAGGCAATAATCACCGCATTCATATTCCACAGCATCGAGAGCGGCTTCTCAATCACATGTAAATCTAGTAACATGCCATTGATCAGACCATTTTGCGAAAGAAGAACAATCCATGCAAACGTCCGAATCACAACACTTGTCAAAAGCGGCGACACAAGTAAGATATAGAAAAATGCCCGCAGACGCGGATTAGGAGCCTTGACAAGCACGTATGCTGCTGGGTATGCCATCAATAAACAAATCACCGTTGTCTGTAAAGCCACCCACACAGTACTTCCAATCGCCTTTACATATGCATCTGTCGTGAACACATGAATATATTGAGAAAAGCTATACGTTTGTAATGTATTCATCATCGAATCGACATCGCGAAAACTGAGAACGAGCATCATCACAAGCGGAGCTAGTAAAAATACAACAAGAAACAAACAGGCTGGCAGCAGCATAAACCAATGAAATCGTTGATTCTTTTTCTTGATTCGCATCACGTATGCACCTTCGAATCTAAGAAAACGATATCTTCAGGCTGCCAATGGATATGGACGGTTTCTCCAACTTCAGGCAGCTCGGGAAATGCAGCATCAGAAGCATGGACAATGATTTCACTATTATCAAGCCCCACAACCAAACGTAATGAATGCCCAATATAACTCACATCTGACAGCACGCCTGATACATGGTTTGGCTGAACTTTCTCCTGCTCAGAAGAGATGCTGATTCTTTCAGGACGCAGCATAAGCAGTTGCTTTTCCCTCTTCTCTTGATGTGCCGCAGCCTGCAGCTGAAGATGCTGACCGTTTGAATGGGTTACATGCGGAACCGTAAATGCAGCATCAGCTTCATTGTACACGGCCTCAAAGATATTCACCTGTCCGATGAATTCAGCTACAAATCGATTGTTTGGCTGGCGGTACACCTCTAAAGGCGTCCCAATCTGCTGAATTCTACCCTCTCCTAAAATTCCAACTCGATCAGAAAGGCTTAAGGCCTCCTCTTGATCATGTGTCACAAGAATGGTTGTAATCCCAACATTTCTTTGAATATTTCGCAGCTCTGTCTGCATGTTTTTTCTTAGTTTGGCATCTAGGTTGCTGAGCGGTTCATCAAGAAGGAGAACAGACGGCTGAATCGCCAGCGCTCTTGCTATCGCTACCCGCTGCTGCTGACCACCGCTTAATTGGTGGGGCATCCGTTTCGCAAATGCCTCTAATTGAACAAGAGACAAGCTTTCCATCACTTTCTCTTTGATTTCCGCCTTCTTTTTCTTTTGAACCTTAAGCCCGTACGCCACATTATCAAATACAGTCAGATGCGGAAAGAGTGCATAGCTTTGAAAGACCATACCTGTTTTTCTTTGGTAAGGCGGCAAAGCTGTCACATCCTGATCACCAATATAGACGACGCCTTTTGTTGGTTCTAAAAAACCGCCAATGATGTTTAATAACGTTGATTTCCCGCAGCCGCTAGGACCGAGAAGGGAGAAAAACTCTCCCTCATTCACAGTAAGACTGACATCGTTGAGAGCAATCTGCTCACCGAAGTGCTGACTGATGTGTTCTAAATGAATTCCACTCATGCGATCACCTATTTTCCTCCGCCTAATACTTCGTTCCATCGATTTGTCCAATTGCCCAGCTCAGAGGTTGCTGTTTCATAATCTACCCAAGTCAGCTTGCTGTAATAATTTTCTCCAACTTTCACTTTCCCCTTAATCTTGTCATTGTACTTCACATCAGAATTCGACATGCCATAATAAGATTTTTCCGAGAAAGCCTCCTGAGCTTCTTTTCCACTCAAGTAGTTTAATAGTTTGTATGCCGCTTCTTCGTGCTGACTTCCTTTCGTTAAAGCCCAGCTCGCTACAGCTGCAACAGCGCCTTCTTTCGGATATGAGAAACCAATATCCATTCCTTCTTCTTCAAGTGCAAATACTCGCCCGTCCCAATAGGGAACAGCTGCGACATCCCCACGTTCTAACAAGGTTTGAATCGATCCTGGGTTATCCGGAAAAGCAGCGACATGACCTTTTAATTGCGCGAGACTTTTAAATGCTTTATCAATATCCTTAGGATTTGATTCTGTCCCCCCTTGTGCATGAACAAGTGCAGAGAAAAATTGCAAACCAGCTGAATAAGTCGGAGATGAAATGGCTACCTTCCCTTTCAACTGACTGCTCCATAGGTCTGTCCAGCTGTTTGGTTCCTGCTTGACGAGATCTTTTCTATAAGCAATTCCAAGCTGCCCCATACTAAAGCCTGCTGCATATTGTTTTCCATTCACAGTAAGCTTCTTTTGGACAGAACGGTAAAGCTTTTTGACGTTCGGCGCTTGATCTTCATCGATAGGCGCAAGAACGTTTGCTGCAATACCTCTTTGAATCGTGTCAGGCTGTAAGATTAGTAAGTCATATGGTGGATTTTTCCCATTTGACGCTTTTAATTTTGTAAACCATTCAGAATCCGCTCCAGAGACGGTCTGCACTTTAATTCCCGTATCTTTTTCAAACTTTTCAAGGATTGGTTTGATATTCTTTTCCCAATCGCCTCCATATACGCCAACAATCACAGTCTGCTGCTGTTTGCCTTGATCCTTTCCATTTCCACCACAAGCGGTCAGCAGTACAACGATGGATAGGATACCTGCAACAATAGCGATTAATCTTCTTTTCATGATTCATTTCCCCCTTTTTGTCCATTCATTTGACGAAGTGCTTGAGTAATATCTTCCTTTGTTAACGGCTCATTTCTATGACTGAAATATTGATGAACTGCATGTTTATAGTGCGTACGTTCATTAGCCGGATAGGAACGCAGCTGAACGGCTAGCTCACTGCTGGCTTCGTCCGTCCATACTTTCTCATAAGCTGCTCTTTGTTCTCCGAAATCCCACACATCAGTAGCTGCAGGATCACCAGCCTTTTCACGCACCTTGCTCGTCTGCTCCTCATCAATCTTCCATTCATTTTGCTCTAAATACACTTGAACACCATATTGCTGCAGCGCTCTTTCTTCACTTAATAGACCAGCTTCCACTTCCTGAAGGACTTTTTCTTTCTTTCTGGCAAATGGATTCCCCCAGCCGCCTCCACTTGGTGAAATCAATTGAACGATATCGCCTTTTTCAAGTCGCAGAACATCTATTTTGGGCTGGTCTTGTTTCTCACCATTAGCTGTGATCAGCTTGACCTCACCAACCGCTCCTGCTCGGCCGCCCATTAAACCCCAAGGCTGAAACTTCATCCGTTCCATTCCTCGTGCTGTCACCATCGATTCAGGCTTCATCATTTCAAATTCCAAACCAATCGCATGTCCGCCTCGATTTTCACCAGCTCCACCTGTATTCGGCAGAAGCTCATATCGGTGAACATGAATATCAATATGCTGTTCCAAACTCTCAATTGGGGTATTCTTCAAAAAGCCTGACGAATGATCAATACCGTCAACTCCATCAGTACCATTTTGAGCACCGCCGCCTCCGCCTAATGGTTCGACAACGGACATTTTCCTGCCACCCGTTTGATCATCAGGTACAGAGAGAACCACAATGGCAGATTGACCTGCACCTGCTGCCGGTACTGCTTCAGGCAGCAGCTTACCAATCGCACCTAGCACGACATTGTACAGCCTCATCGTAATCGAATGACGAATCCCGACAGAGGCTGGATATTCTGGATGCACCAGCGTTCCTTTAGGAGAGATCACATCGATTGGATACGTTATTCCACCATTAATCGGTATAAAAGGATCCTTACTAATGATGTAATTAATCAACCCTTGATAAAGAAAGGAATGCTTCTGACCATTGGTAACAAGGTTAAAGGCTGTTTTTACTTGCGGGTCACACTCAGAAAAATCGAGCGTCAGCCGTTTGCCTTTGATCGTTAGCTTGATTTTCAACCGAATAGGGACGTCTGAAATCATATCATCATCTAAATAATCAGCAAATTCACTCGTTCCATCCGGTATAGCTTCAATGACCTTTCCAGCACGATCCTCGGCTTGCTTCAGCAAGTCTATCATTCCTTGTTTCACTTCGTTTTTTCCAAATTTCTCAATCATTTCTTTTAACCGAATATCTGCTGTATTCACTGCAGCAATCATCGCATTGATATCACCATCGTTTAGATGACTAGCGCGGCTGTTAGCTCTCAAAAAAGTACGTACGACCTGATTCTCTTTCCCACCTTCATAAATTTTTACTGGCGGAATTCTTAATCCTTCTTGATGAACATCCGTTGCTGTCGGTGAAATACTCGAAGGCACAAGGCCACCCACATCACTGACATGAACAAAAGACCAAGCATAGCTTACGATTTCACCATCTACAAAAATCGGCTTAATGATATGGACATCTGGCAGGTGAGTCGCCAAACCATCTGTCGTATAAGGATCATTAGTGATGATAATGTCTCCTGGCTGCATCTGTCCGCTTTCTTCAATTGCTTTTTTTAGACTCAGCCCTAAAAAGATCGTCACACCCACTGTCTTCGGATAAACAAAGAAATCTCCAGAAGGTGTGGCTAGTGCTGTCGCAAAGTCAGCAGATTCTTTGACGAAGGTCGTAAACGACGTCCGTTCAATGACATGCCCCATACCTGATGCAATCGCATTAAAATAACTGCGCATCATCTCAAGCTTTGCTGGGTCAGTTCTCATGTAAAGCCGCCTCCTTTGAAATCACTAAGTTACCTGATGGATCAATACTGCCTGTCCAGTTTGGCAAAATTAATGTTGTCGTATCATCCTGCTCAATCACGGCAGGCCCATTTACAATAGAACCTACTGACAGCGTATCCCGATTATAAACCGATGCTTCGTATTCTTTTTCTTCTATAAAAATTCGTCTATATTCATTTGGTTTCAAAGACTGTCCCATGCTTTCTTGAACAGGTGAAAAAGGCAGCGGAGGCGTCTCACCTATGACTCGAACGCGTAAATGAGTAAACTCGATTTTTGCCTGATCATCCCTATGACCATATTGACGCTGATGCAATTTGTGAAAGGCTTCAAAAAGTTGGTGGATGTCTTGTTCTTGCTTTAACCAATCAATCGATAATGGCAATTCAATCTCAAATGCCTGCCCTTGATATCGTGCGTCTGCTAATAAGAGAATGGATGTCTGATTGATATGCTGAATGTTCTGCTGGCTGACCCAATCAGTCGCTTTTCGTGACAGCTTCTCATAATCTTGTTTTAGTTGGTTGATCGAATAGTCTTGTAAACATATTTTCTTCGACAGCACCGCATCATGGATAAAATCAGCTGTTAAAGCACCTAACGCACATAATGTACCAGGACTTGGAGGAACAACTACATTTTTCGCATGAATTTCTCTTGCAAGGAAATTCGCCACAACCGGTCCTGCTCCGCCAAACGCCAGCAAACTAAAATCTCTAGGGTCAAATCCTTGCTGCTCCATCACATTGCTTAATTCTGTGTACATATTGGCTACGGCTACTTGAATGAGCTGGTCAGCCGCCTCTTCAAGCGTTTTGTTGAGCTGATCAGCAATTGGCTGAAAGGCCTTTTTCGCCGCAGACAGTTGTAAATGTAAATGTCCTCCGGCAAAACGTTCTTGATTGAGATAACCGCATATGAGAAACGCATCAGTTAAAGCTGCTTTTTCTCCCTTTCCATACGAAGCTGGTCCCGGGTTTGAGCCAACTGATTCCGGCCCCGCTTTGAGAAGTCCGCCCTGATCAATCCATGCTACCGAACCTCCTCCTGCTCCTATTGAATACATCGCAACAGATGGAAGAATGATTGGGAAGCCTGAAAGCTGATTGGATTGAGCCATTGTAGGCTGTCCATTTTGAATGATTGAGATATCTGCACTCGTCCCCCCAACATCAAAAGTGATCAGATTGGGTTCACTCGCTGATGCTGCAATTCTCGCCGCACCGATGACACCAGCTGCCGGACCAGAAAAGAGAGTCTTAACAGGCGAGGTTGCCGCACTTTCTGCATCCATTAAACCACCATTTGATTGTGTAATGTATGGAGAAATTGGTACACCTTCTTCCTTCAAACGGCTTTTCAATGTTTGCAAATACTGTTTCACCTTTGGCTGAATGTACAAATTAACAACAGACATCACTGTACGCTCGTATTCCCTCATTTGAGGCCATAATTCAGATGAGGTAAGGACTTCTAACTGTGGATAATGATGATTGATATAGGCTTTTGCCTGTAATTCATGAACTGGGTTTTGATAACTATGTAAAAATGAAATGACGATACCTGCTAGCTTTTTAGATATAACATGCTGGACCGCATCATCTAATTGCTGCAGATGGAGAGGTTTTTTGATCGTACCATCGTGTATCAACCTTTCAGAGATTGGATATACATGCTTCCGTGGTATCAATGGTTCTGGCAAACGAGAATTGAAGTCATAAGGAACGGGTAGTCGTAAACGTTGAAGTGACAATATATCTTGAAATCCTTCTGTCACAAAAAGGGCTAAATCTGCTCCTTTTCGCTGTAATAATGTATTCAGACCGATTGTCATTCCGTGAACGAGGTATTGGATGTTGGATAAATCAACACCTCTTTTTTTCAGAAGATTTAACCCATTGATAATTCCTTGGGCTGGGTCATCAGTCACTGTAGGCGTTTTGAGTTCAGTCAGCTCCCCTGTTGCTTCATTTATCAGCGATAAATCAGTAAATGTTCCGCCTATGTCTATTCCGAGCCGGTATGAGACATCCGCCATTTGTACTTCCCTCCTACAATGTAATTAGAATCATATTTTGATAAATTACGACATTTTTTGATATTTGACTCCATATTATTAAAGCAGATCGGTCTAGTCAATTTTATTTTTTTGAAATTTCTGTGTGTTAAATTCTTGAAATTAGCCAAAAAAGCAGTGATAAAGCCATTTTGGATGAGCATATTCGTTTTCTGACCCACAAAATTAAAATTTTTATGAATTTCTACAAAAATGAAAAGCAAGAAATCAGGTAAAAACTGTTTTTTGAATTTTAAAAGACGTTTTTTCAAAACCAGGAGAAATTGGTAAGTAATTCTGCTATACTTCTGTTTACAAAATACGCAAACAAGAAAGAGAGCCAGCATCTATGAAACTTCTTAAAATGATTCTCTTGCTTTTATTGATTGTCATTGGTGTAGCAACAGGCTATATCCAGCTAGAGCAAGGGAAACAAGAGACAGCGAATTCATCTTATGACAAAACCATTCATTTTCCATCAGACCGCTATCCAGAAACAGCCAAGCACATAGAAGAAGCCATTGATGAAGGTCATTCGTCCATTTGTACAATTGACCGTAAACATAGTGATGAGCAGAGAGATCGATCACTACATGGCATTCCAACAAAGCGCGGGTATGATCGGGACGAATGGCCAATGGCGATGTGCAAAGAAGGAGGCAGTGGAGCTTCTGTCAAATATGTACGCCCTTCTGATAATAGAGGCGCAGGCTCGTGGGTAAGTCATCAATTATCGGATGATCCAGACGGCACAAGAATTCAATTTATCATCGATTAGCCGCCTTTCCCTTTTCTATATTAAAAAAATTTTCACATGACTGCTTGCAGGTATTTTAAACACTTTTTTCATGCCGATAATCCTTAAGGAGGGATATCCTACCTTATACCTAAAGGAGTCAAAAAGCATGAAGAAAAAGGGAAAACTGAGGCTAGGCGCCAAAATTTTGCTGATCTTTTTAAGTGTCCTCATCATCTTTTCTGCGGTTGTTGGTTATGTGGTAAATCGCGAAATGACAGAAAACATCAAGCAAATGGCAACTGAAAAAGCAAAAGGTGATTTAAAGCTAGGCTACGCCTACCTAAATGAAAAAGTGGCAGGCTCGTGGCAGATTAAAGAGGACAAGCTATTCAAAGGAAATACGCAAATCAATGATCATGATGCATTGGTTGACCAATTAGCCGAATATACCGGTGATACCATCACGATTTTTCAAGGAAATACCCGTGTTGCTACGAATGTCATGTTAAACGGGAAACGAGCTGTAGGTACTGAAGTCTCTCCTGAAGTGAAGACCACTGTTTTAGATAAAGGAGAAAATTATTACGGGACAGCAAATGTTGCTGGGAAAGACTATCAAACGGCTTATATGCCAATCAAAAATGAAGCAGGCGAAACAATTGGTATTTTTTATACTGGCGCTAATCAAAGCATGATTTCACAAATGCTTCAGTCATTCTATATACAATTTGTCATCGTCCTTTTGTTAAGTCTGATCGTTTCAGTCATCATTATTTCTATTTTCACTAAGCGGATTCAGGTACGTCTCAAGCATTTGGCTTCTGCCATTAAGAGTGCAGGCGAAGGTCATTTAACCATCAATGTGACGGATACTGCCGGTGATGAATTGTCTGATCTGGCTGGACATTTCAATAAGATGCGTGAAAAACTAAATCAAACGATTCTAAATGTCATGAACACGTCTGAATTAGTGGCCACATCCTCTGAACAGCTGTCAGCTAGCGCAGAAGAAACGAGTGCAGCATCAGAAAAAATCACCCACACGATCCAAGAAGTGGCACAATCTTCAGAAGAACAGTCCGCTCAAATGACAGCTAGTGAGCACATGATGATTCAAGTATCAAACGAGCTGGCAAACATCACTGAAAATGCCGGACAAATGGCTTCAAGAAGTCACTTCGCACAAGAAATTGCCCAAAAAGGTGTACACAATATCGGTGAAGTTCATTCACAAATGACATCTATTGCAAAATCAATTGAAGAAAACGGTACAGCAATTCAAGCATTGGAAACACGTTCAACTGAAATTGATCATATTTCCAAAGTCATTACAGATATCGCCAGCCAGACAAACCTGCTAGCTCTTAATGCAGCAATTGAAGCAGCACGGGCAGGTGAGCATGGAAAAGGGTTTGCTGTTGTCGCAGACGAAGTGAGAAAGCTCGCTGAAGAATCTCAAGCATCATCAAACATGATTTCCCATCTCATTTCTGAAATACAAAAAGAGATGACTCATTCGACGAATGCCATCAAACAAGTAAGAGAAGAAGCAGCTCAAGGGGCTGTCCTTATCTCTCATACAGAAGAATCTTTTCATGATATCCAGCAGTCCATGAGAGAAATGGCAGATGGCATTAAGCATTTATCGAGTGCATCACAAAAAATCGCAGCTTATACTAACGATGCGAAACAGTCTTTTGCGTCTATTACAGAAGGCGTTAAACGAACGAGTGAACATTCACAGCAAGTAGCAGGTTTAACAGAAGAACAATTTGCTGCAATGGAAGAAGTAACAGCTTCATCAGAAGCACTTGCCCATTTAGCAGGAGATTTAAAAGCAATGGTCTCGCAATTTCACATCTAGATCCCACAACAAATAGCGCAAGACGGCTGCAATCGTCTTGCTGCCTAACTTTCTCCTCAAGAATGACTCTTTCAACCATTTACGTTTCAACGAAAATCCATGAATAAAGGAGTTTTTTATATGAATCTCTTAAATCAAACCTATTCTCTATCTATCTCCTACCACCAAATCACGGTATACACCGGAAGCGAAACACCACCTATCATTGATTGGACAGATGAGGACATTCTTCAAGGATTCGCAACTGGAGATCAAGGAGTTTCCTTTGAAGGAATCAATAATGGAAAGGCGTCTATTATTGTGACATTAAATAGCGATGAGCCCCAAGTCTCTATTGATAGAGCTATAACAGTGCCCTTTACGCATACAAGGGATCAAGTTTATATCACAAGCGTCATGGCTCATGTACTGTCTTTCCCCATTCCAAAAGGAGACTATCAGCTTACCTGCTATACCTCACAGCAGCCTGATCAAGATGTTTATTATGTAAATTTCCAAACAGTGTAGATTACGACTGATCGTATAAATCAAGCCACTTTTCCGCATAGTCTACCGATTCTCTCACTGGCAATAAATATGAACTGGCAAGTCCGATTTGATTGTGCTGATGGAGGCCTCCTGATTGCAGAAAATCACGGCCAATCTGTTCAAATAGTTCTTCTCTTGTGATGATATCTTGGTACTCTTTCCATACTCTCCACCCATTTTCTAAAATAGGGGCTCCTCTTGTCATGAGGTCCTGCTGGGGGATTCGGTATTCAGCTAGATGAAAAGCTGTCATGCTTTCAAATGTTGTACCAAGCAGCAGCACTTGAGCATGAAGATCATACATGCGACCAAGAGGCGAATGCTCTCCTAATCCAAAGGAAAGTGCATGGTGTTTCAGAATTTCATGTTTTCTTTTCCCCCAGGCTGTGAATGAAAAATGGGGATGGTTGCTTCTCGCCACGCCTGGGTATTTCCAAAATGTTTCCGCTACCTTTCCCATTGCTGTTGGCGTCGTGTAAGCTGGATCAAATGCAGGCATTGTTTCTTTGATCGATTTCCACCATGAATAAGGAACAGGCGGATCAATCCAATCGGCAGGATCAGAAAGCTCTAACGTTTGTGCCGGCATAATGAGTGTCCCCTCTTCTGTTAAGGTTTCCATCAATGCTTGTATGACGGCTACAGCGCCTCCGTTTACCCAGCCGATGGATGATAAAGATGAGTGAACACATAAAATCATGCCCTTTTTCACACCAAGTTGTTCCAAGTCTGCTTTGATTGTTTCCTTTGTCATCGGTTCAGCTTGATTTTCGATTAATTTTTGCATCGTTCCTTTTCCTCCTGCGTCTCTTCGATTATTGATGAATGAGACGTTTAACCGCAATAGACAGTTTGTAATTTGCGTAATTTGTCAGCTCCGTTAAAAACTGATCAAGCTCATCATGACTCGAGAAATGTCCTTCAGCCATATAACAGCCCTCACCACTTATTTTGAACAAATTCTTGATTTCTTCCTTTTCATAAAGAAACGACAGAAGTGGTTCATGATGATGACTCCGGGTATAGAGCTGCAAAAATGTTTGAATCGTCTTTTGCGTCTGCCAATCAATTGAAATGGTATATGCTTCGATCACGCCTTCTTCTTCTAGCTTTAACACCCGATTTGCAACAGCTTGGCCGGTTAAATGAACTTTTTCACCTAGAGCTTTCATCGTTAATCGGCTATTCTTTGATAGTTCTTTTAAAATATTCATATCTGTTTGGTCTAGCATTGGCTCACCTCTTTCAAAAATCAAGCCCTTCCGATAAAAGACTTTCATGATCCTCTGTCACATAGAACTCTTTTAATATACTGTAAACTTAATCAGAAAAAAAGGAGGCCTTTTTATGAAAATTACACTCATTCGCAATGCTACTTTATACCTTCACTATGGTCATTCAACTTTTTTAATCGATCCCTTTTTGGCAGCAAAAGGAACATATCCACCGTTCCCTCATACAGCCAATCAACATTTGAACAACCCTATTGTGGAGCTTCCTGTAAATATAGATTTAGACAGTCTGTTACACCCAGATGCTGTCTTACTCTCTCATTTACATGTGGACCACTTTGACGACGAGGCCAAAAGGAAATTAGCTCAAGATGGGCCAATTTATACTCAATCGGAGAAGGATCGAAAAGAAGTTGAAGAAGCTGGATTTCAGCATGTCACATGCATTGAAGATGAAATGGACATTTGCGGCGTTCATATTAAACGTACAGGTGGACAGCATGGGACGGGAGAAACGGCGAAGCGAATGGGGCAGGTGAGCGGTTTTGTTTTCTCTCACCCTGATGAACCTACCCTTTATATTGCAGGTGATACCATTTGGTGTGATGAACCGAAAGAGGTTGTGAATACATGCAAGCCAGACGTCATTGTGGTCAATAGCGGAGCTGCTCAATTTTTAGAAGGCGATCCGATTACCATGACTAAGGAAGAAATTTTAGACATTCACCGTTCTCAGCCAAAAGCTCAAATTGTCGCCTGTCATCTTGAAGCTGTGAATCATTGCTTGTTAACAAGAGCTGCTTTGGAAGCTTACATTCAAGAGCATCATGCAGATCAAGCCATTTTTGTCCCTCAAGATGGGGAAAGTCTCACCTTCTGATCACAATAAAAAACCGGCACCTCGCTGCCGGTTTTATCATTATTATGGGCGATGGTGCTGTGGTTTTTTCAGCAATGGAACAAATCCGTTCTTTTTCAAATGATTGTAATGCTCATCCATTCGTTTCGTGATGTGTGTGCCTTGTTCCTTTGTTAACACGCCATACTGTACATATTTCTCAATGACTGCTTTTCGTTTAGAAAGAATTTGCTGCTCAAGGATTTCAATTTGTTTTTGTTGTTCTGCTGTTAATTTCACTTGGTGTGTCACCGGGCGCTTTTCCATTTGAGGTGTTTCTCCATGAGCCGTTTCTATCTGAAAACCAAATAACAGCATCATCGACAAGATGATCAAACCACTTATTTTTTTCATCATTGTTGTTCCCTCCTTTATTCGCCTTTATTTTGCGCTCATTTTCCTTTTTTATACATTATTTTAACACGCTAATTGCTTATAATATTCTTACTTTTTCACTTTTCTTCTGAAAACGTTGTCCTATCAGAAAAAGCGTGCTATGTTTTGTTTTGTATAAAAAATAGAGGAGGATTCTTAAATGAGTCGTTTTTATCATAAAAAATCTATATGGATCATGCTTGTTGTATCTGCTTGCATCCTTATCATGTCTGCTTGCAGTCAATCAGGCTCATCTCAATCTGGAGACACAAAGTGGGATGAGATTAAAAAGAAAGGAAAAATCGTGGTTGCAACTTCAGGCACCCTTTATCCAACTTCTTATCATGATACTTCTAATGGCAAGGATCGATTAACTGGCTATGAAGTAGAAGTTGTCAAAGAAGCGTTTAAACGTCTTGATGTGAAAGTAGAATTTAAAGAAATGGGTTATGACGGGATGCTGAGCGCCATTAATTCTGGTCAAGTGGATGCCGCTGCAAATGATATCGACATCACAGATGACAGAAAAGACAAGTTTGCCTTTTCAACCCCTTATAAATATTCCTACGGAACGGCTATCGTACGGAAAGATGATTTATCAGGCATTAAAACTTTAAAAGATTTAAAAGGAAAGAAAGCAGCAGGTGCTGCCACGACGATTTACATGGATGTCGCTCGTAAGTACGGTGCAAAGGAAGTCATTTATGATAATGCGACAAACGAGCAATACTTAAAGGATGTTGCAAACGGCCGAACAGATGTCATTTTAAATGATTATTACTTGCAGACACTGGCTCTTGCTGCATTTCCTAAATTAAATATTACGATTCACCCTGACTTGAAATACATGCCGAATGAACAAGGATTTGTCATGAAGAAGGACAACAAAGAGCTTCAAAAAGAATTGAATCGTGTATTAAGCGACATGAAAAAAGACGGAACAATGAAAAAGATTTCTGAGAAATTCTTTAATCATGCAGACGTCTCAAAGAAAATTGATGCTGATGTCGAAGATGTCGACATTTCCAAATAAGGAGCCGCAATCGTGGGAGATATTCATTTAGAATATATATTTAATCCTGCACTGGCAAAGGCGTCATTTCCGTTTGTCATGAAAGGCATCTGGCTGACGCTGCTCATTTCCTTTGTGAGCATGTTTTTTGGTACCATTCTTGGTTTTTTTATCGCTCTTGCCAGGATGGCGAATTCATGGGTTCTTAAGCTGCCTGCACGGCTGTATATCTCATTCATGCGAGGCGTGCCCATTCTGGTGATTTTGTTTATTCTTTATTTTGGGTTCCCTTATATCGGCATTGAGTTTACAGCAGTCACTGCCGCCATTATTGGGTTCAGCTTCAATAGTGCTGCCTATATTGCAGAAATTAATCGGGCGGCCCTCTCCTCTGTTCCAAGTGGACAGGTGGAAGCCGCTAAATCATTAGGTCTCAGCTATTGGCAAACGATGCGCGGTGTCATTTTGCCTCAATCCGTCCGCATCGCCTTGCCGCCATTGACCAATGTCATGCTTGATTTAATCAAAGCTTCCTCACTGGCAGCGATGATTACTGTACCAGAGCTCTTCCAGCAAGCAAAAATTGTAGGCGGACGAGAATTTGATTATATGACCATGTATATTTTGGTCGCACTCATTTACTGGGGCATTTGCAGTGTCGTCTCATTGCTTCAGGACTTTTTAGAAAAACGCTATGCGAAATATCTGTAGCAAAAAAAAGAGCAGATCTCATGGATCTGCTCTTTTTCAGCATGATAGAAAACCTTTGCAGCCCTAAGCACCGGAGCGCAGACCTGCGGGCGAATGCGAGGGTTTGTTCTACACGATAATTAATGAATAAGCCATAACCACACATATAATCCGAGTAAAGTGAGGATCAAGGTTGGGATGGTCAGGATGATTCCGGCTTTCATGTAAGCCCCCCAAGAGATATGAACGCCTTTTTTCTTTAAGACATGAAGCCACAGCAATGTCGCCAATGAGCCGATTGGGGTCATTTTCGGTCCAAGGTTGGAGCCGATAACATTGGCATAAATCAGCCCGTCTCTCATGACACCTGCTGTATCTGTATGTCCAATGGCAATCGCATCAATTAAAACAGTCGGCAGATTGTTCATCACAGAGGACAGCACTGCGGCAAGTACACCCATAAACATCGTTCCTGCAAGCAGGCCATGTGATGCCCCTTGCTCGATCCATGCCGCCAATATTTCAGTAAGGCCAACATTTTTCAATCCATATACGACGACATACATACCGATCGAGAAAAACACAATGGACCACGGCGCTTCTTTGATCACTCGCTTTGTCGCCACTTGCGGACTTCTTCTCGCCAGCCACAAGAAAGCAAGGGCAATCCCGCCTACAATAATAGACACTGGAACACCGATCAGCTCGCCCGCAAAATAACCAACAAGCAGACAGCCAAGCACATACCAAGACAAACGGAACATACGGATATCTCGAATAGCTGATGCCGGCTCTTTCGCCTGTGACAGATCGTAGGTTTTTGGGATAAGTTTTCGGTAAAACACATACAGAACCAGCATGCTCGCTCCAAGCGACACAAGGTTTGGCACGAACATATTCGCTGTATATTCTAGAAAACCAATATGAAAATAGTCGGCTGATACGATATTGACCAGGTTACTAATGACAAATGGCAAGGAGGTTGTATCTGCAATAAAGCCGCTTGCCATCACAAAAGGTAGCACCATGCGCTCATCCAGCTTCAACGCTCTCACGACAGATAAGACGATTGGGGTCAAAATCAGTGCCGCTCCATCGTTTGCAAAAAAAGCAGCCACAACAGCGCCGAGCAATGTTAAATAAATAAACATGCGGACACCGTTGCCTCTTGCAGCTTTTGCCATATGCAGTGCAGCCCACTCAAAAAAACCGATCTCATCTAAAATTAACGAAATGATAATAATACCAATAAAAGCAAAGGTGGCGTTCCATACAATTTGCGTAACTTCCCATACATCGCCTAGATGAACGACGCCAAAGGCAAGCGCAAGAATGGCACCCCCACATGCTGACCATCCTATGGTGACACGTCCTGGCTGCCAAATGACAAGGACGAGGGTCATGATGAAAATCAAAATGGCTAAGGTGACTGAACCCAAAGGTGGCCCCCCTTTCATTTTTCTCATAAAATCTTTATCTATCATACAACGAAATACATCAGTTGTATGCCATTTTCGCATTTCACATGAAAATCCGCAGGTGATCCGTGCACCTGCGGATTCCATCATATATTATTGATCTTTTTTCATCAGCATCAATTCAATAAATAACTCACATCGCTGGCTAAAATGACTTAAGTCGATCGACGTCATGTCAAAAATTTGTTTCATTCGATAGTTTAATGTATTTTGATGAATAAACAACTGCTCCGCTGCTGGCTTTAACTTGCAGTTATTCAATAAGTAGACTTCAAGCGTTTTTAAAAACGAAGTTTGACTTTCGCGGTCTTTTTCCTTCAAACGTAACAAATCTGGATTGAAGTCGTTTTTCTTTTTTTGATGGCTGTAAATGGAGTCTAAAAACCGGAAGACCCCTAAATTCTCATAATCATATGGAATCAGGTCTTGTCCTCCAACAATTTTCACTGCCTTGACGACCTCTATCGCTTCAAATCGACTTGTACTCATTTTCATGACATCACGATACTCTCTTCCCATTCCGATATACAAAGGAGAAGGATGTGCATGCGTTTTCGATTGCAGATGTGCGATGACATCAGCGGCAGTCGCTTTCGGTGAGTGCCGATCTGACAGGCTGCCTAATATAACCACGATATCTGCTTGAACCGAATAGACGTGATTCACTTTATCCTCTAGCTGCAAATACGTTCGAATGACATCCTTCACATCTTCTGCCGTCTCACTTTTGTTATCGGCAGCGTGCACGACCATAACGGTAAATACGGCTGGCAGTGGAATGCTTAAGTTCTCAGCCTCCCATTTCAGCTCTTCTTCTGTATAAAAATGATCATCCATGACCTTTTTGAAAAACTCTTCAATCTTGCCTTCCTTTTTCTCAAGCTGTTTCTTATTCTTATATATCACTTTTCCAACCTGAAAGGAAGCCTCGTGTAAAAATTGCAGCTCCTCCTGAGAGAGGGAGTCCTCAATGTCTTGGACCCAAATAAAGCCTACTACCTCTTGTTTATGCTTGGCGCTCACAGCCACCCGCCGATTAAATCCGAGCTCGTCATGACCGCTCACATAAAAAGGCTTTGATTCCGCGAAAAGTCGCTCGATTACCCCTGTTTTCTTTAACCAATCGACCACAGATCCCGGGCATTCCTTTGAGAAAATCGTTTGCTGATTGACTGGGTCAAACTGCTGAATGCTGTAAGAATTATAAGCAAGGAGCTGACACTCTGTGCTTTCTAAAATGACTGGCTTCTTTAAATATCCGCTAATAAATGCAATTAATTTATCGACATCAAAAAATGTATGAAGCTTTTCTAATATCTCTTCCATCCCGATTGCTCCCTGATTAAGTGATACATTTATCATACTTCTTTCCAGTCAGATTTGTATAGAAACAAGTCGCAGACAGGCAAAAAAAGCATGAACCCATCAGTTCAGGTTCATGCTTTTTCCATATTAAAACATTTCACTAATCGTTTTTGCCTGCATGTGCAGAGCTAGGTAATCTGGACCGCCTGCTTTTGAATCCGTTCCTGACATTTTGAAGCCGCCGAATGGGTGGTAACCAACGATGGCACCTGTGCAGTTACGGTTAAAGTAAAGGTTCCCCACATGGAACTCCTGCTTCGCACGGTTGATGTGATCACGATTATTCGTAATGACAGCACCTGTTAAACCGTATTCTGTGTTATTGGCTACCTCAAGTGCTTCATCAAAGCTTGAGACTTTCGAGAAAGCCAACACTGGTCCAAAGATTTCTTCTTGCATTAAACGAGAAGTCGGCTCAAGATCTGCAAAAATGGTCGGGTGGATAAAGTATCCTTCCGAATCATCACTCGTTCCGCCAGTGATTAAGCAGCCTTCCTGTTTGCCAACCTCGATATAATCCGTGATCTTGTCAAAGGACGCTTGATCAATGACAGGTCCCATGTAAACATCCGCAGAAAGCGGATTGGCTGTTGTTTTCGTTTCTGTGATTTCCTTCACTCGCTCAACCACTTGGTCATACAGCTTCTCATGGACGACTGCCCGCGATCCAGCTGAACATTTTTGACCTGAAAACCCGAAGGCTGATGTGAAAATGGCATTAGCCGCTAATTCAACATCTGCATCCGCATCAACAACTACTGTATCCTTACCGCCCATTTCAGCAATGACACGTTTTAAATGCTGCTGGCCTGGCTGCACTTTTGCCGCGCGTTCAAAGATACGTGTCCCTACTTCTCTTGATCCAGTGAATGTAATCAGACTTGTTTTCGGATGATCTACTAAGTAATCCCCAACTTCTGCTCCGCTTCCAGGTACAAAGTTGACAACACCCTTTGGAAGACCGGCTCGCTCAAGCTCTTCCACAAAACGGGCTGCAATGACAGGCGTCGCACTTGCTGGTTTTAAAACAACTGTATTCCCAGTGACGATTGGCGCTACTGTTGTTCCTGCCATGATGGCAAATAAGAAGTTCCACGGCGGAATGACGAGTGTCACGCCAGTTGGTGTGTACACATATTGATTGCGTTCCCCTTCGCGGCTGTTCACTGGTTTGCCTTTCGCCAGCTCCAGCATTTGACGAGCGTAATACTCTAGGAAGTCAATCGCTTCTGCTGTATCTGCATCCGCTTCATTCCAAGGCTTACCTGCTTCTTTTACAAGAAGGGCTGAATACTCATGCTTTTTACGGCGAATGCTTGCCGCAGCACGGAATAATACGCCTGCTCTTTCTTCAGGAGACGTATAGCGCCATGTTTCAAATGCTTTCGCTGCTGCTTGAACCGCTTGTTCTGCCTCTTCCTTCCCGGCCTTTGATACAGTTCCAACCACTTCATCCTTTTTCGCTGGATTGATTGAAACAATCTTGTCCTTCGTTTCAATTCTTTCTCCATTAATCACGAGCGGATAGGTTTGACCAAGTGATTCTGTTACTTTAGCTAATGCTTGTTCAAACGCTTTGCGGTTTTCTTCCTGGCTAAAATCCGTGAATGGTTCATGCTTGTAAGGTGTTGTCATTTTTGTCACGCTCCCGTTTCAAATTATTTTTTCGTCATTCCTTTTAAAGCAAAGGCAATGTTTGCCGGCCGTTCTGCAAGACGTCTCATGTAGTAGCCATACCACTCTCGTCCATACGGCGTATAGACCCTCATTTGATAGCCTTCTTTCACAAGTGCTTGCTGCGTTTCTGATCTCATGCCGTACAGCATTTGAAATTCGAACTGACTTGTCTGTATATTGTGTTTTTTCACAATATTTTTCGTGAACTCAATCATTCGATCGTCATGTGTCGCAATGGCTGTATAGTTCCCTGAGAGCAATTGCTTTTCGATCAGCTTTTGATAATTCTGATCGACGTCTTTTTTGTTTGGATACGCCACTTCGGCGGATTCCTTATAGGCACCCTTTACAAGTCTTAAAAATGGCTGCAGCTTATTTAGGTCATCAAGATCCTTTTCTGTTCTGTACAAATACGCCTGCAAGACCGTACTGACATACTCATATTGAGATTTCATCTCTTTAAAAATGTCCAGCGTTTTTTGACAGCGCTGTTCATCCTCCATATCGATTGTCACCATGATACGGTGCTTCTCTGCCGTATCTAAAATCCTTTTCATATTGCGATACACAAGGTCATCGTCAATATCCAGGCCAAGGGATGTCATTTTGAGTGACACGTGAGAATTGAGTCCCGCCTCTGCAATCCGCTGAATGGTTTGAATACACTCAATCGTCCGTTCATTTGCAATCTCTGCCTTTGTGACAAACTCACCAAGGTGATCAACTGTCACAGCCATTCCTTGGTCATTTAATCGTTTGATGACAGGGATGGCACTCTCAAAGTCCTTCCCTCCGATGATTTTCTTAGATGCAACAGCACTTCCCCAATTACGAGCAATATGGTTCAAGAGACTGCTCTTTGACAAAAACAAGAAGAAATTTCTTGTGACCGACTCCATAAAGGGCACCTCCCACTCTTTGTAAGCTATGTCTTTATTGTAAGGCTCATAAGCTGTCCGCTACAATATTTGAAGATGACAAAAATTCTGACTTTTTTTGTGGTTTTATCACAATAACAGATAAAAAAGAGCCTGCCGCGATCCGGCTGGCTCTTCCCTGCTTACGCCCACACCTCATCAAGGGTAGACTGCAGCAGCTCATTTAATTCTTGCATCAGGTTGTCTTTCGGCTGATTGTAGCTTTTCACCAATTCATCAAATCGCTCGATCTCTTTGTCGATAAATGGATGGACATAAGCGAGGCGGTTTTCTACATCCATTTCTTCGCCGTCCATTTTACGTTTGAGCAGCTCATGGATTTCCGCTAAAAGCGGTCCTTCCTCCACTAGTTCCTCGAGCAGTTCAAGAAAGTCCATCGGCGGAACCGTCCGGTAGCGTTCAATCCACTGACAGGCAAGTAGCGGACGAAGCACATAGAAATACTTCTTGATTCGCACCTGCTCTCCTCGTAAATGCCTGCTTTCATTCCGCTTCGCCATATTGAGGTAATGATACATCAATGCTGCGGGATAAAACGCTCGATCCTTTAATTCTCTTAGCTGCTTTGCCAAAGAGAAGGATTCAGCATAGATGATGTCAGAAGACAGCCATTCCATGATGGACGGATTCGATTTATTGAATAAGCGAAGTGCCTTTCTAAGCTCCCAGCCGCTGATATCAAGCATGTCATCAATCGGCCGTTCAATGACATCACGATGCTCTTCCATCGCCCAATACCATTCTTTTCGAGGCACATATAAAAAACGAACATCGTAGTCACTATCAGTCGAAGGGAATCCCCATGCTCTGCTGCCTGATTCGACCGCGAGGCAAATCTTGACGTCATACGTTTCTTCGATGATTTTCAGCTCTTCCTTGATTCTCTCTCTCATCAACCATCAACTCTTTCTATAGAAATCTGCATGACTTCATCACGATTTGGTAAAATACGAATAAGACATATATGAAAAAGGAGTTGGATCTCATGTCTATATCTCGCATCATGAAATGGATCACCGGGATTTTTGAAGCCTGTCTTGCCATCCCTGTCATCGGAGGACTATTTATTATTAGCAATGGCTATTCACCGCTCATGGTCATGCTTATCCTGCATATTATCACACTCGTCTTATCGAAGCGAGACCAAGGACCAATGATTGGCAGCATCATTGGGATTATCACATCCTGCCTCGCCTGGATTCCGATACTCGGATTCATCCTGCATATCATCACAGCTCTTGCCCTCATTATCACAGCGTTAGTGCCTGATGAAAAAACGAGGCAGAATACGAGTTATTAAAAAAGAGGCCCTCCTAGAGCGGCCTCTTTGTTTTTTTATTTGAGCAAGTGCTTTTGTAAGAAGGCGAGCTTCTCTGTTTGAAACGCCGGGATAAATTCGTGTCCAAAATAGCGATATATCTTCAGGTCTTTTTCTGTTTCTAAATGGTTGTATGCCGCAAACACAGTAGATGGCGGGGTTATTTTGTCAATCAGCCCGATCGCCATCAATGTTGGCTGTTTGACCCATCCAGCTAGATTGATTAAATCAAAATAGCTTAATGTCTCAAATGCCTTTTCTTCCACTTCCGGATCACTATTTCTCCGAAAGTACGAATTGATTTCTAAATAAGGCTGCTCCAATGCCACATCCACTGCACGCTCGAAGTTTGATAAGTAAGGGTAATCTGCCACGACGACCTTCGAAATGTCTGAAAGGGCTGCAGCGGCTACCGCTAATGCGCCTCCTTGGCTTCCGCCAATCACGCCGATCCGTTGTTTATCCACTTCCGGGAAGGACTGAATGACTTCGAGTGCACGAACCGCATCTAAATAAACACCTCGATAATAGTAGGTTTCCTTTGATAAAATGCCTTTTGTCATCCATCCCAAAGCGTGACCGCCTGGTGTCACTGACGTATCTTCACTGCCGCCTTGACCGCGGACGAGCATACCAAATGTCGCATAGCCATGCAGCGCCCAGTTGACAATGTCGTGAATGCCGCCATCATAGCTGGCATTATAGCCATGAAAACGAACGAGCGCTGGATGCGGACCTGATTGATCTGGTACCGCGTACCAGCCTTCAATTCGAGAATGCCCAAAGCTTTGATACGTCAGGCGGTACACCTTGACCCCTTTCACTGGATAGTCATAAGGTTCAAGCGCTGGATCTGCCTTCACTTGACGCAGTTCTTCAAGCGATGCCTTCCAAAAGTCTGAGAAATCAGGACGTGCTGTTTTCTTTGGTTTATATTTTTTTAGATCTTCTAATGATAAATCGAACAATTGCATATCCTACTATTCCCCTTTGTTTTATTAGTTATATATATCATACCACTCATTTCTTGATTGAGAAAGTCATTTAACAAAACCTTCTGACATTTCTATTGGCAAAGATGATGGAAACCTTTATGATAAAGAAACTGACCATAAAGACTAGATGTTCTCAGACAGAATCATCCTTTACAATATATTCATGAAGATGATCGATCGTTCATGAATTTTCACATGACATATAGCGAAAAAAGGAGGAATCCCTATGAAAATCACCCTTGTCCAAATGGACGTACAAATTGGAGAACCTGAAGTGAATTTTAAAAAAGCAGAAGCTTTTTTAGAAGAAGCGGTCCGCGAGCAGCCGGATCTGATCATTTTACCCGAAATGTGGAATACCGGCTACGCCCTTGAGCAAGCCGATCAGCTTGCGGATGTAAACGGTGAACGCACAATACAGCTCTTTTCCTCCTTTGCCCGTAAGCATCAGGTGTATCTCATCGCAGGCAGTGTATTAAATAAGCGGACAGAAGATGAAAACATCACCAACACGATGTATGTCTTTAACCGCCAAGGTGAGCTTGTGTTAGATTATGATAAAATTCATTTATTCCGCTTAATGGATGAGCACAATTATTTAACCGCTGGTGATCAGCTTGGTTTATTTGACTATGGTGAAGATGTAACGATTGGTGCGATGATTTGCTATGACCTCCGCTTCCCGCAGCTTTCCAGAACACTTGTGAACAAAGGAGCGAAGGTGCTCGTCAATACGGCGCAATGGCCGTCAGCAAGAGTGGACCATTGGCGCAGCCTGCTCATCGCAAGAGCGATTGAAAACCAGTCATTTATGATTGCTGTAAACAGAACAGGCACAAGCAGAGACACAGAATTCCCTGGACACTCCATGGTGATTGATCCACTCGGCCGCATACTGCTTGAAACAAGCGATGACGAAGACATTTATTATGCGGAAATTGATCTTCAGCTAGTGGATGAAGTCAGGCAGCAAATTCCGGTTATGACGGATCAGCGTCTGGACTTATATTAAAAAGCAGGGTGCTCCCCTGCTTTCAGCGTGTAGACAAACCCTCGCATTCTTTGTCAGGTCTGCGCGCCGGTACTCACGAATGTCAAATTCGCTCCGTTCCGGTGCTCGTCCTTCCTAAACTGCAAAGGTTTTCTATCATGCTGAAAAGAAGACAAAGGGCTAAAATCTAGATCATTTTAGCCCTTTGTCACCAATCTTAAAGCAGGGTGCTCCCCTGCTTTTTGCGTTTAATTAAACGTTTGTTTAAGCTTTCCCTTGATTCTGATATAGGTCCATGAAGGCTTGAGCGGCTTTCGTTAAATACCTTTCTTCCACATATGCAAACACAAGTGTGCGGGTTGGGCATGAATCAATTTGCAAATAAGTGACTTGGTTCCTATCCTCTTGTGCCACCATTTTCGGCACAACGGTCACCCCTAGTTCGTTTTTGACCAATGCCTGTGCTGTTTGAATATGGCTTGTTTCAAAAGCCACTTTTGGCTGAAAACCGTGATGACGGCACAGTTCTGTGACCACTTGCCGAAAACCGTATCCCTCTTTCAACAAAATAAATGGGATACCTTCAAGAAGCCGAAAGGGAACGATTTCGTGACCGGTCTCTTTTTGCCCTGCCTGCTCAATGATCTCGTTCAATGCCTCTGATAACCAGGGCTGAGCAGCTTGCGGAACTGCAAGAAGGAGCGGCTCTGTCAGCATTTGTTTCGTTTTCAATGATTCGTGCTCGACAGGCATCGATAAAATAGCCAAATCCAGCTTTCCAGCCAATAGAAGTTTTTCGAGCTCACGCGGAGACTCTTCTATCAGTTGAACGTGAACATGAGGATACGTTTGACAAAAGGTTTTTAATAAACCGGGCAAGACATATACCCCTGTCACTGCTGGCGCTCCAATGTTCAGCTCTTTCCCGATTTCATAAGCTGCTTCTCCCATTTCACGCAGCAAATCATCTCTTTCCTTCAAAATATTCTCAGCCCTTTTAATGAATCGTCTCCCTTGAGGTGTGGGCGTTACTTGTCCATATTTTCGAATAAATAGTGGTGTGTCTAATTCCTCTTCCAGCTTCTTTATTTGCTGGCTTAGAGAAGGCTGTGCAATATGAAGTTGATCCGCTGCTTTTGTAAAACTTTGCTGCCGGTACACTTCTATGACATATTCCATCATTCGTATATCCACTTTCATCACCTCATAGGTTTTAACTATTCATGCCATATCTTTTATGTCTTAGACAAATAACAGAAGGAATTCTACGATAAAGAGACCACAAAGGGGGAAAAGAAATGAATCCATATGCTAAAGCAGAGAACCAATTCTCACAAAATGCCGAGAACTATCGAGATTCACCTATATTTGCTGCTGGAGAAGAGCTGGAATGGATGAAAACAACAGCAAATGCGAAGGGAGATGAGCATTTACTTGATATTGGCTGTGCGGCAGGACATACCGTTTTTTCCTTTTCAGACGTCATCTCTAAAGGAATCGGTATTGATGTCACACAAAAGATGATCGAGGTTGCTGAAGCACTTGCTGAAGAACGCCAGCTGACCCACATTACTTTTGAGCAGGCAGCCGCAGAAGCATTGCCCTTCTCTGATGAATCATTTGATTTAGTGACGTGCCGATTTGCCGCTCACCATTTTCCAGACCTTCCGGCAGCCATGTCTGAAATCAGCCGAGTCTTAAAAAAAGGCGGCCAATTTCTGCTCGTCGATCATTATGCACCTGAAAACACTGCACAGGATTCATTTATTAATCACTTAAATAGACTGAGAGATCCCTCTCATGTGCGAGAAAGCTCGTTATCAGAATGGAAAGAGCTTTTCGTAGCAAACCAATTGACTCAAAACGAGATTCGTTACTGGGATCTGCACATTGATTATCAGGACTGGATTATACGTGGACGCACACCAGAGAACGTTCAAAAGGAGATCGTTTCCCACCTTCAAGCCGCAGACCCTGACACAAAGCAGCTGTTTCAGCTTCAATTCGATGCACAGCATCAGCCCATTTCTTTCTGTTTAAAAGCTGCATTGCTTCAAGGAATCAAGCATTAAACTGATAGAAAAAAGTCTACCCTAAACGGTAGACTTTTTTATTTCAAATATACATCTTCACTGTCTCACTTGTATTGCTTTTTACGTTCGTGACACGTCCCTCCTCATGACAAGGAGGGCTACATCATGTTTCTATTATATGTTAAATGAACGGAGATAGGTTAGGCATTTTAGATTCTCTGAATAAAAAAAGAACCTACCCTCGTTGGAATAAGTTCTTTACTGCAAACGTAACTTACGGTGCAATATCCTCTAATACTTTCTCGCGCGTTTCTATCATTTTAAAAGCAAGAATTGCTCCCACTACAGTCACACTTGCAAAAAGAATAAAAATAGTTGAAACACCGCTTACCTCTAAAATAAAACCTATCATAATAGGAGCGATCGCTGAGGCCAGCCTAAGCCACGCTGTAGCAAATGCCGTTCCAATCACCCTCATACGTGTTGGATAAATTTCAGGTGTATATAGATAGAGAAGAACTGTAATTGTTCCCATCATTCCGTAAGCAGCAGACCCTAAATAGATGACGCTTTCTGGAGAAGTCGCTCCGCTGATCCATAAAGCCGTTAATAAAACACCTGTTAATACAAATGCAATGGTTGCCCAGCGCTTCCGTCCTACTTTATCAATTAAAAATGCACAAGCGAATACCCCTATGGTCTGTAAAATATTTGTGAGAGATGCTGCCCTTAATGAATCTCCGACTGGCAAATGGTAAACAGTATTATAAAGACTCGGTAACCAGTTATTTAAACCATTCGATACAAAGTAGGCAGAAAACCATAGTCCCCATACGATCAATGTTCTCTTACGGTAAAAAGTTGAAAATAGCTCTTTCCAGTCGCCCTTTTCAGTACTGCTGGATACTTGATTTGCGACAGGCATTCGTTTGTCAGTACTAGCTTCAATTTCTTCAATAATTCTTTCGGCTTCATCTAACCTGCCTTTCGAAATAAGCCACCTTGGCGATTCACGCAGCATGAAAAAGAATACAAAGACGATTAAACCTCCAATGCCTCCAATCAAGAACATCCATTTCCACCCAAAGCTAGGTACGACAAATGCGCCAATTTGAGCTGAGATCATTAATCCTAATGGAAAAATCATCTCATAAAGCATAAAAAATCTACCTCTTCCTTGGGCTCTAGACAACTCATTAATATATGAGGCTGCTACCGGCACCTCTCCTCCAACTCCAATTCCTTGTATAAAACGGAAAATAAAAAGGGCCATAAAATTACCTGAAAATACACATGCGATACTCATAATAGACATGAGGAACACCGTCCACTTTGCACTAAATACACGGCCGCGCCTTTCTGCTAACCATCCAAAGAAAATAGCACCAATCGCTTGTCCGATATAACCAGACCCAATAAGAAGGCCAATTTGAGCAGGTGACAAATTCCACATTCCGATGAGAACCGGGAGAACAAACGCTAAAGATAGCGCATCAAAAGCATCAAAAAAGGTAGCAGATCCCATAATGATCCGAGGTTTTAAATGCCACCTCGAAAAAGGTACACTTTCCATCCTAGTCAATAGTTGTGAAGCTCTATCAACAACTTGCCCACCGTGAGAATTTGAATTTCCGCTGAGTTCTAACGTCATAGTATCTCCTCCTTATTAGAGGAAATGATGCAAAAGTACATGCCGAAGATCGCTAAAGAAATCGCTTACATTTTAAATCAAGAGAAATTCTGTAGCGTTCATACGAGTTTTCAGCATCTATCAATTCTTTTTTGGCGTTCCAGTGGTGCCACGATCTATATAATACATAGGGAAGATATGCTCCATCGCTTCTAACTGTTCTCCTTCCAATAACTGTGTTAGTAAAGAAACAGCTTTTCTTCCCATTCCAACTAAATCAACATGAACAGAAGATAAAGAAGGGGTTAGAAAACTTGCAATAGGCACATCATCAGCACCAACGACAGACAAATCATGAGGTATTGACACATTTGCGTTATCTGCCGCTTTCATGACCCCCATCGCCAAAAAATCTGAAGAGCAAACAACTCCAGTCATGTGCTGGTTTCCTTGAAGAAATTGAGAAACCACTTCTACTACTTTTCCCCCATCAAATTCATCTAACTCAAACACAAGCTCTTTGTTCATTGTTAATCCTAAACTTTTCAGTGTACGCTCGTACCCCTTGTAATACCTCACACTATGCATCGAACTCATTGGACCATTCACCAGCCCAATGGTTCGATGACCTTTATCAAATAAGGCCGTTACAGATTGACAAACACCTTCTTCATCATCTGGCCTGACACATGGAAATGGAGAATCCTCTAAGTAACTTCCGACAACGATAATGGGAATAGCCAAACTTTTTAACCAATCCATGCTCAATTCTTCATTTCTTGGAGAAAATAAAATGGCACCATCTACAGCCTGCGTCTCAAGTAATCGCTGCTGTTGTACAGATGTAAATGACATCAGCATATTGAATTCGGTCTCATCTAATTCCTTCGCTATTCCATCTAAAATCGTTGAAAAGAATGGATTATTCAAAATATATGAACCGCGAGGAACCACTACAGCGATATTCCCAGTCTTTCTTTTAACGAGCCCTCTCGCTCCTAAATTAGGACGGTAGCCTAACTCATCAATCACTTGTTTGATTCTTTCAGCCGTTTGAGCACCTACTCCTGGTTTACCACTTAATACTCGGGAAACAGAGGCTATAGATACTCCTGCTTTCAATGCGACATCTTTAATACTTACTGACACATTTCATACCTCCGGGAGTCTGTTGTTTTATACTCTATTATAACCTGACTCACCTTCATCATGAAATCAATGGTCTGTTATCTACTGACGTTTTCCTTAAGCAAACCAACACTTTGAAGGCCCTGACGAATCTCTTCTTTTTCCTTTTGAGTTAAAGGTAATACCGGCTTCCTCGCAAGCGAACTGCTGATCAAACCTCTCTGGAACATCGCTTCCTTCATTCGCAGATGAGAGGTAGAGGAAGGTTCATCCATTTTATACACAGCATGCTTTAATTCAAAGATTCTATCGTACACTTTATTAGCCGCTGCAAGGTCTTGTTCTTTCACACATTTGACAAGTTCAGCGATCAAATCCGGCACAAAACAGCCGAAACCGACAAGCGCCCCATCAATCCCTTGAACTAATGTTGGCAATAAATATTCATCGTGACATGTGAGCAACGATACATCTGGTGCATGCTTTTTTAGTGCGCGCACATCGACTTCATATTGTGCCATGTCTCTTTGACCGATTTTAAATGAGACAACGTTTGGAATCTCGGACATTTCTAATAATTGACTGGTTGTATAAGAGGTTTTTGTCCATGTTGGATATTGATGGACGATGATTGAAATGTCAATTGCTTCTGCAACATCTTTAAAGAATTGGACAGGTGATTCAGGCTGCATACCGAATCTCAGCCATGAATGCGGCGGCATGAGAAGAATACCTTCTCCGCCAGCTTCTTGAACTGCTTTTGCATGTTGGATCGCTTCAATTGTCCCTTCAGCTGAAACCCCTGAAATGACAGGTACCTCTCCCTTTAATTCGTCGGCTGCAATGCGCACAGCCTCAGCTCGTTCATGTGGCAGCAAAGTCATAATCTCGCCAGTATGTCCATTGACAACAATCCCGTTAATCCCTTCGTGCTCCGCCACCCAGCGAACAAGCTTACGAAAAGCAGGTTCATCAATTGAATAGTCATCTTTAAAAGGAATTAAGACTGCCGGGAATACACCGCTCCATTTTTCTTTATTTTTCATCAACAAATTCCTCCCCATTCGATTATAGTAAACGTTTACGGTAAGCGTTTACGTAAACAATCATAGAATGTCATCAACAAAGATGTCAACACTGTTTTTTCAATATTATAATAATTCAAAAAACTATTATAGAATTTTAGATACTATTTTATTTTTTCAAAAAAGAAAAAGATCTATATCAAAAACCTCATCATCATGAACTGATTGAAGTAGGATCACCGCTTTTTCCGAACGGCCATACACCAAATAAAGGATAAAAATATTTTGATTGTCAAAACATCATCATATGTACAAAGAGGAAAGGAATCAATAGAAAAAAGTCTACCCTAAACGGTAGACTTTTTTTATTTCGAATATAAATCCCAGCCAAGCTTGAGTGTATCCACAATATAATTGGCGACTTCCTCAGCCTCTAAATGATCTGTTTCCACTCTGGAGTTATGAAGAGAATAAATTTCCCGGCGTTCTTCAAACAGCTCTTTCATCTCATCAAGCGTCCGGTTGTGAAGAACAGGGCGATTTTCGATTAAAATATCCAGCCGCTGCTTCCAATTCTCCCAAGACAGGTCTAGGAAAAGAACGGTACAATGCTTCAAGCAGGCGCGTTTGATTTCTTCCTGTTTGAATGCACCGCCTCCAAGGGAAACGATCTTGAGCTGTGTATGTTCACATAAATCGACGATATAATCCTTTTCAGCCTGCCTGAAGAATGCTTCTCCTTTTTGCTGAAACATCTCTGGAATCGTCATGTTGTACTTTTTCTCAATCTCCTGATCGACATCAATAAAATCTCTATATAGCTTTTTGGCAACCAGCTGCCCAATGGTTGTTTTTCCAACACCCATAAAGCCAATGAGGACAATATTCCGCTGTCTTACAGGAATTTCTCTATTGATTTTCATGGTCGTGACACGTCCTCCCTACGACAAGGAATGCTACATAATGTTTCTATTATATGATAAATGGAGCGCGAAAAGATAGACCATCTTAAAAATTGTGTTTAACGACGTAGCCGAGCTGTTCAGAGAGCCTCTGTGCTTGTTCTTTCACTTTTTGCTGCAACTGGGGAATGACTTCTTCAGTAAACCGATGGGTTGGACCAGATATGGATAAACAAGCTTTCACTTCCCCATGAATATTAAAGATTGGTGCCGCTACTGCCGCAGATCCTACCTCTCGTTCATCGATACTGCAAGAAGTATACGTGTCAAGAATATGTTTACGTTCCTTTTTCCAGTCGTCTCCCATCACATGATCAGCCTCAGCCGCAAATACTTTTTGTTGAAATTCTTCACTTTGAAATGCCAATAATACCTTTCCGCCTGCACCTGCGTATAATGGCAGCTTCTCACCAATCTTGACAAGATGCCGAATCGATTGCAGCCCTTCCGCTTGTTCAATACAAACCCTGCTTGTTGAATCGAGTACATACAGGTTGACGGTTTCCTTTGTTTCATCACGAAGTGCGTACATGAGTGGTTTAGCCAGTTCTCTCAATTGAATGGACTTCCCTGCAATGTACCCGAGGAGATAAAGCCTTTGACCCAATCGGTATTTCATTGTTTCTTGATTCTTTTCCACAAAATGATTCATTTCAAGTGCCTTGAGCAGTCTCGTTGTCGTAGACATTGCTAAATTCATCTCTTTTGAAATATCCGTTAGCGTCAGCTCTTGACGTTCTTCACTAAAACAAGAAAGAATATCCAAAGCGCGCTGAACCGTACGCAGTCCTGATTCTTCTTTTGACTTCTTATCAGCCATGTTCACTTTCTCCTTTTCCCCTTTGATTTCTTATCGACATAAACGATCGATTTTGCTATAATCCATTTTAAATGTTCCACTAAAAGAAAACAAATTCTACTAGACGGAATAAAATCAATTGAAGATGTTTCATGGAGGAGATATTTGAATGTACCTGGTCGTTTTTACACTTCTGATTAGCTTATATATTGTTCATCAACTATTTCCTGCTCCCATACTCTCCTACTTTGTTGGTCTGCTGGCCGCTATCTCGCTCACCATTTCTTTTAAGAAAGCCAGTGGGCTTTATTTGAAAACAGGTGCTGTGTTTCTCATCATTGGTTTGTTCTTATTCTTCTTATCCGGCCAGCCATTGCATACGTTTGTTCTTCACTTTCATTCCATGCTAGGCTTGCTTTCTCTATTTTTCATGCTGCCTTTTATTCATTCTCTCATACATGTTGGACATTTCGATACACAATTAAATAAACTGCTCACACTACATACAACGAGTCCAAACCAGCTTTATCGCAAGAGTTCATTTGTCACTCATATTCTTGGCATGTTTTTAAATATCGCGACGATCCCCTTACTATATACATCACTCAAACCGTCGCTGGAATCCCTAAAAAAACAGGTGCAGCAACATCTTTATACACGCAACCTCTTAAGGTCATATGCATTATGTTTAAGCTGGAGTCCTGTTGAAGTGCTAGTCAGCGTCACCATTGATGCAACCAAACTAAAATATTATCAAATTGCACCCATTACTTTTGGTTTAATGATCGTGGTGCTGGCGGCAGATTGGATGCTTTTTTCTCGGCAAAGCAAACGATTACCAAACATCATTCAGTCAGCACAAACAAACTCCAATCCTCATCGAATTAAGCGAAAAACCCTTCAGCTCGCTTTCATGCTGCTTAGTTTTATGACAGCCGTCTCACTTGTCGATGCATGGATTGGAAAAGGCTATCTATTTGCTGTTGTGCTGACAATTATTCCATTTGCTCTATTATTCTCATCTGTTATCAAAAAAAGAAAACAATATATAGCGGTCTCTGTGCCTCATTGGAAAGAAAGAACCAATCAGCTCTCCAACTATATGTGTCTATTTTTAAGTGCCGGCTTCTTTGTCGATATGCTGCTTGCCACAAACAGTATGCAGCCGATTCAAGCATTTATTGTCAGTATAGCAGACCATGCCATTTGGGTTTATTGTGTCATCGGGTTGTATTTTCTGATCACCGCTCTTTGCGGTTTTCACCCGCTCGTCTCGCTTGCTTTATTAGTCAGCATGATGACACCTGTCATTCATGAACTGCCTGCTCTTCCCATCGCTATCATGCTGATCGTTGCTGGCACATCAACTGTTATGTTTAGCCCTTTTAATGTTTCTGTCTCCTTATTGGCAGATTTGATGAAGGTCAACCCTTACCGTATCACTCGGTGGAATATTTGGTTTGCTGGCTTTTATATCAGCATGGGTATCGCATGTGCAACAGTTATCACCGTTATTTTTTATTCATAAAAAAAGAGAACTCGTCTTGATATGAGTTCTCTTTTGCTTTCCCACTACGGTTTCAATTGAATACGTTCAATTTTACCTACGATGAAAATGTACGACAATGCCCCGCCTAATGCGACTAAACTGACGAATAAAATTCCCCCGTTGTAAGAGCCTGTCGCCGACACGATGAATCCGATAATCAGCGGAGTGATGATCCCAGCTAAATTAGCAAAAAAGTTAAATACGCCGCCAGCAAGCCCAACCATTTCCCTCGGTGCCACCTCGGACAGCATCGTCCAAGAGATATTAGACAGTCCTTGCGCAAATGAAGCGATGGATAAAATGGTCAGCACAAGCGGGATATTCGTTGTAAAGTTTGCTAAAACAATGGTACTCGTCATCAGCAAGCCAACCACTACCGGCAGCTTTCTCGCTACATTCACTGATACGCCCTTTCTAAGCAGCCAATCAGACACATAACCTCCAAACAAGACCCCAAAAAATGCAGCAATATAAGGAAGAGAAGCAGCAAAACCTACCTTGAGAAACGCCATGTTTTTCGCCTCTGCTAAATAGGTCGGAAACCATGTTAAAAAGAAAAAAAGTGTAGACGCAACAGAGAATTGGCCAATATAGAGCCCGATCAATTTACGATATTTTAGGAGGGCGGCAAAGTCTGCCCATTTCAGCTTCTCCTGTGATGCGACGGTCAGCCCTTCGCCTTGCCGGATTAATTCTAACTCATCTTCATTTATCTTCGGATGCTCTTTCGGTTCGTGATAATACTTGTACCAAAAGAAAGCAAATATGATACCGAGCGCACCTGCCGTAATAAAGACGGTTCTCCAATCGAAAGTCGTCATGATCCAAAAAAGAAGAGGTGTCGCAAATGCAAGACCCACATACTCTCCAGCTGTGTATACTCCTGTTGCAAAAGCCCGTTCCCGCCTTGGAAACCATGTAGTGACAATACGATTATTTGCAGGAAATGCGGGAGATTCTGTAATTCCAATAAACAAACGGCAGCCGAATAAAAAGGCAAAGCTATTCGCAAACGCTTGTAAGCCTGTAAAAATAGACCAAGTAACGAGTGATATCCCATACGTTACCTTTGAGCCAAATTTATCGAGAATAAAACCGCCTGGAATTTGCATCGCTGTATATGTCCAGCTAAATGCCGAAAAAATCAGACCTAATAAAGCAGGATTTAATTGCAATGAAGATTGAATAGCAGGCGCAACAATGGACACACTGGCTCGATCAATATAATTAATAGCGGTAATAAAAAACAACAGAATCAATATGCCAAAACGGGCTTTCGTTGGTTTCACATATGCGGGCTGCAATTCATTCCCCTTCAATTCTGAATGCACTTTCATAACCATCCTCCTTTGTTTCCGCAGCGTGCGGTTCGGTTGAACGTCTTAAATAACCCCTTTTTCTTCTAACTGCTTACACTCTTCTTTTGTTAGGCCAAGCATATTTGTTAAAATCTCATAATTATGTTCGCCTAAATCAGGTGCAATGTGACGGATACTTCCAGGTGTTTTTTCAAACTTCGGAATGATCCCAGGCACCTTCACTTTTCCAAGTCGAGGGTGATGCACTTCGACGATATTCTCTCTTGCTTTAAATTGTGGATGTTCAAAAATATCCCGAATACTTAGGATCGGGCTCACAGGGACACCGTGAGTATCTAGAATTTCTAATACGTCATCCCTTGTTTTCGACGCGATCCATTGCGAAACAATTGCATCCATTTCTTTGTTATGCTTCAGCCTGGATGCATTAACCGCGAATTTTTCATTCTCTAATAAATCTAATCGATTCATCGCCTCAGCCAATCGATTGAAGGTCGAATCTGTACTTGTCACAAGAACCAAATAATGCCCATCCTTTGTCTCATAGGTACCAGCAGGGCTTGAATGACCGCTTAGCCCCGGTGAACGCTCACGCACCTTCCCAAGCTTGTCATATTCTGCAACCAAAAACTCTAACATACGAAACACAGATTCATAGAGGGCCAAATCCACCATTTGCCCCGTTCCTTCTGGATGTGTATCCCTGTAATACATCGCTGTCACAGTAGCAAATGCCACATAGATGCCAGCAATATAATCAGTTAGAGAAAATGAAGGGCTGACTGGATGCCGGTCTGGAAACCCTTGAATATATGTAAAGCCACTAAACGCCGTCGCTGGCGTTCCAAATCCGGCCTTGTCCTTAAACGGGCCCGTTTGACCATAACCCGATACACGAATCATAATTAAACGAGGGTTGATTTCTTTTAACACATCGTACCCAACGCCCCATTTTTCGAGTGTTCCAGGACGGAAATTTTCGATCAGTACATCGACCTGAGCTGCAAGCTTTTTAAAAATGTCTTTTGCTTCGTCTTTGTGCAGATCCAGTGTAAGGGATTTCTTATTCCGTGAGAGACCTGACCATCTAAGTGGTTCCCCATCTGCAAAAGGGCCGACATGCCGCAGCGTATCGCCTTTACCAGGAATCTCGACTTTGATGACTTCTGCTCCAAAATCCCCTAGAAGCACCGCGCCATAGGGTGCAGCGATCATTGTAGAGACGTCTAATATTTTTATTCCTTCGAGCGGTGTATTCATATTCATTGCTTGACTCCCTTTCATTCAAGTGATGAAGGGCTAAAATCATTTCTAATTTAGCCCTTTTCATCTTTCTGATTGACCCGTAAGGCCCTGATGATTCAAAAGCAGGGCTCACCGGTGCAGGTTTTTAATCCTTCGGAAGCTGCCCTTGCGGCGTGTAGAGCCAAATGAGCCATAAAGGTTCATCGCCTGTATTCACATGCTGGTGCGGGACACCGTCAGGAATGAACATAAAATCATTTTGTTTAAAGGGCTGCCTTTCTCCATCACAAATGACTTCGCCGGACCCTTTAATCACAAAATCAAATTCCTCTGAACCCGGGTGATTGTGCACTGAACTTGCTTCCCCTGGTTCAAAAATGGTGAGACCCGCCATCATATGTTCTGATCCAACGGTATCTGGTGTAATCGTTTGAAATACCTTTCGAATCATTTGCTCCTCTGGACGATCTAAGCCTAACCATAATGGGTTCCCATCTTGAAACGGATTCAATACTTTAATTTTCATTGTTGATTCCTCCCTAGTAATGTTTAGTTCACACTGACATGTGAGCGTTTTGTATTTGGTGAATAAATGTCATTAATATTCCAATGTCCATCCGTAGGAACAGGATCATTTTTCATCGCTACATCAATGACGCAAGGCTCTTGAGAGGCAATGGCTTCAGCCAAGGCTTCTTTGAATTCAGACGCAGAAGTGATTTTAATCCCCTTCATTCCATAACCTCTCGCAATGGCAGCAAAATCCGGAGAATAGCTTTCTCCACCTTTTCTAAAAACAGTGCCGTACGTCGTTTCATAGTGCGCCATTTGCAAGCCGGCTATTGTGCCAAACGCACTGTTATTCATCACAATCCACACAACAGGAATGTTTTCTTCAACGGCTGTTGCGAGAACGGATGGATTTTGACCGAATCCACCGTCTCCAACTAGTGACACAACGACACGGTCAGGCTGGGCAATCTTTGCTCCAAGTGCAGCAGGGGCTCCAAATCCCATTGTTGCAAAACCGCCTGGGGTTAAAATAGTGCCTGGAGTCAATACAGGAAATTGCTGTCCTACCCCATTTTTATTCCAGCCAACATCGGTTGTAATGAAAGCATCTGACGGTAATACTTCCCGCACTTCCTGCAAAATACGCTGCGGTTTCATTGGGAAAGACTCGTCTTGAATATTCGTCAAATTGCTCTTTTGAAATTCCTCACGATATGCCGCAATGTCCTTTTTCAGTTCAAGGCGATCGATACCTTCTGGCAGCCTTTCTTTCGCCACGCGATTGAGTACGGTCAGTGCCTGCTTGAGATCGGCTACCGCTCCAATTTCAACAGGGTAGTTCCGGCCAATTTCATTCGGATCAATGTCAATATGAATGAGCTTGGTTGATTGGAAATTGAACGTATACTCCGATTCCCACGAGCTCGCATCAGCTTCAGCAAAACGGGTCCCTAAAGCCAATATATAGTCCGCCTCTTTACACTGATCATTAATAAATTTTGTCCCCCAAAACCCCGTCATTCCAAGGGTCATTGGGTGATCATCCGGCATGGCTCCTTTCCCCATCAAAGAATGAGCAACAGGGATACTTAGATGGTCAGAAAATGCCTTTAATTCTTCAGCTGCATCAGCTAACAAAATGCCTCCCCCTACATATAAGAGCGGCCTTTCTGCCTGCAGCAATCGGTCTAATATCCGATTGGCCGTTTGATCATCAATAGAAGGTTTTTCAATGGTGTGTGTATGATGGTTCATTTGTTCAAACAGGGACACATCTAGGTCTTTTGAGAACACGTCCATCGGAACAGAAATAAGCACCGGGCCAGGTCGGCCGCTTTCAGCTAACTGAAATGCTTTTGATAAAATCTCTGGAAATAATTCTGGAATATCGACTCGCCATGCTCTTTTCACAAACGGCCGGTAAATTTCGTATTGAGAGGCATCGGAATGAAGATTGATCTCTTGGTGTGGGTGCTTTCCGTAGTAATGACTTGGAACATCTCCTGCAATGACAACCATCGGAATGGAATCAAGTGCTGCATTCGCCACACCTGTTGCCGCATTGGTGAGTCCAGGACCTAGGTGACTGAGAACAACAGCCGTCTGTTTCTTTGCTCGCGCATAACCATCTGCTGCATGTGCTGCTATCTGTTCATGCCTGACATTTACAAATTGAATCGAGCTTTTTTCAAGCGCTGATAAAAAAGCAATATTCGTATGACCACAGAGACCGAAAATATGCTCGACTCCCCGATTTTCTAAGTACTGAATAACCTGTGTAGAAATATTCTTCTTCATGTTTCTCTCCTCTCACGTTGCAGCTATGAATCTGCTACTCACTTATTCTTTGAAAACACAATAGATAGAACATTGCTCAAATCCTGTATCGCGACTTGCCCGGGAGCTGAGCTTTCTTTCCCTACAGCAAAGGTCATGACAGATCCAAAAAGTCCGCCAACCATTCTTGTAAAAGCCCCGTATTCCCCCATTGCCATCGAAATCACGGGAATTGACAGCTGCTTTTTCGCATAGCTGGTCGCTGAGAGCAGTGTTAATGCATCGTCATAGGAATGCGGCATCACTGCGATCTTTGCGATGTCGGCGCCGACTGATTCTGCATTGACGAGTAGCTGCACGAGACGATCTATCTCAGGGGTGCGATAGAAATCGTGATACGACACAATCAAGGTGACGCCATTTCTTTTAGCTGCCTGACTGACTTGCTGTATATGTGCCACATCCTGCATCAATTCATAATCAACGGCATCCACAAGCTGTGTGGAACAAAGCTCGGCAAGCAAAGAAACTTTCTCAGTTTCGGAGAGTGATATACTTTCACCGCCTTCCTTTTCAGAGCGAATGGTGAATAAAAATGGGATGCCTTTTGCCTTTTCTACCATTCCCTTAAGGGTTTCTATCACTTGTTCCTTGTCATGAAGGTGATGAAAAAAATCTGCCCGCCACTCGATCACATCAGGCTTCTTCTCTGTTAACACCTCGACCTCATGAAACAATTCTTCCTTTGTTTGTCCGATGAGCGGCGTACAAATCATTGGCGGACCGCCTGTCTGCACACTTTTTACTTTTTGCTGAAATGCATTCACATCCCTACGCCCCTTTCATAGACCATTTGGGAGCACGACCATTTTGGTTTCGGTCATCTCCTCGATGGCGAAACGCGGACCCTCTCTTCCAAGACCACTTCGCTTAATCCCGCCATAAGGCCAATGATCCAGTCTAAAATTCGATGTCCCATTGATGACAACACCGCCAGTTTCAAGCTCTTTTGCTGCGTGTAATGCCACATCCAGCTGATTCGTAAAGATCCCTGCCTGCAACCCATATCGACTATCATTTGCTTCTTTGATTGCCTCCTCCAGCTCCTCATAAGGGAGAACGCTGACAACTGGGCCGAACACTTCCTCACAGACAACCTTGGCCTGTTTCGGAGGGTTTAACAAAATAGCTGGCGTGATGCTCGCTCCTTTTCTTTTTCCCCCATATAAAAGCTCAGCACCCATGCTCACTGCCTCTTGTATCCAGGCCTCAACACGCTGCGCGGCCTGGACATCAACCATACAGCCGATATCACTCTCACTAGACAGCGGATCTCCAACGACAAGCTGCTCTACTTTTTGTTTTAATACCTCAGTAAACGTCGGCATGATTTCCTGGTGGACATAAATTCTTTGAACAGAAATACAGCTTTGACCGGAATTACTAAAGCCTGTTTTTGCACAAAGGGATGCGGCTTGTTCAATATCTGCATCGTGATGAACAATCGTCGCGCCATTCCCTCCAAGTTCGAGCAGTACCTTTTTTAATCCCGCAGAGGTTGTAATATGTTCGCCTCCGGCAGCCCCGCCGGTAAAAGAGATGAGATTCGTTCTTTCATCAGTGACTAACTGTTTCCCAGCCTCGACCCCGCCAATCACAAGCTGCAAACCAGCCTCAGGAAACCCTGCTTCGAGAAGAAGTTTGACAAACGCTGTGGCAACAGCTGATGTTTGCGGTGCGGGCTTCAAAATAATGACATTCCCTCCCGCAAAGGCTGGACCGACTTTGTGACAAATTAAGTTGAGCGGTGCATTAAAAGGAGTAATCGCCAGCACAACTCCGACTGGTACTTTAAATGTCATGGCCATTGCTCCCTGTCCACGCGATGATACATTGCCAGGAATGGTCTCACCTATTAATCGATTCGCTTCTTCCGCCGACTGCGCCAGCGTCTCGATTGATCGCGAAACTTCATCTCTTGTATTTTTAAGTGGTTTGCCTAGTTCCAGCGAAATCAGTTTTGCAAAATGGTCTTTTTGTTCTTCAAGTAAGATGGCTGCTTTTGTTAGAAGCTTTGAGCGTTCGATTGCCGATATTCCCGCTATTTGTTTTTTAGCATGCTGCGCACTAGAAAGTGCCTGTTCTATGTCTTCTGATGAGGCGAGATAGGATGTACCGATTATTTCTCCTGAGTAAGGATTGATGATATCAGTTTTGACACGATCGGTATCCAGCCACTCGCCGTTTATATATGACAACGCTTTGAAACCACTCAAATTTTTTCTCCCTCCTTCAAGTACCGCGTTCCATGCCCTGCATAACGAACCAATCTTTCTTCATTCGGACAAGGTCCCTTCACGAGGGCTCCCTTTGTCAGCTCCTCATATGCATGCGCCACGATGCCCATTCCTCTGGATAAGGAAAAAATGCCTTTTGCTGCTTCTGCCGGAATGTTTAATTCACATTGGATGGCAGCAGATACACCATCTATATTCATTGTGATTTTCTTCCCTTTCAGCTGTTCAAGCTCATGTCTAATCGCTTCGGCTAATCGTAAATATGTCCCGCTGATAACACCTTGCTGGACATATGTGTGACTCAGCTCATATAGACGTCTCACCCTCGGATCATCATCATGAAGCTGATGTCCGATTCCCGGGATTTTTTCCTTGCGAGTTAACCATGTTTGGCACACTTGCTTTGCCGCAGACTGTACATCCTTTTGATCATCGTAGATCGCTTTGGCTTCGTATAACATACGCATGGCCTTCTCTCCGGCTCCGCCATGAATGTCACCTAATAGATTCACCCCTGTTGCAACAGAGGAATTAAACGAAATGCCGCAAGTCACCGCCATTCTGGCTGCTGCAATAGATGGCGCCCTTGGTCCATGGTCCGCACCTGCGACAAGAACACTTTCAAAAAGAGCTGCTTTTGAATCATCCAATAATTCACCAACAAGCAGTAAATAGAGCATTTGTGGATACGACAATTCACCAATCAGTTCTTCAATCGGATATCCTCGAAGTTCAATTGAATTTTTTTGAATATGACTAATCTCAGTCTCCCACCAAGCGCCTCCCTCTTTGTAAATTTCCAGTGCACTTCGATTTTTCATTGTGTCCATCATTCCTTTAGCTTCTTATTTGGAGGTGAATCACCCCCTTATTCCATTCAGTGGAATCTAATTTCACTTTTCGGAATGTGGTTTCATTGTAAGCGCATTCTTTTTCTTCGTCAATCATTTTTTCTGAAAATACTGTCAATAGAAACGAAATTAAGTGAATCGAACTAATTATGCATGCTTTTTTTGATCAAAAAAACCGATATTTAGTGAAATGGACTTAAGTATATCGTTCTACTAATTTAATGAAATTTTGGTTATTTTGTCAAACCCACTTGAAATTCGACATAAAAAAACCTCTCCATCTGGAGAGGTCTCTGATTATTGACAAAGGGCTAAAATGATCTTTATTTTAGCCCTTTGTCTTCTTTTCAGCGTGATAGAAAACCTTTGCAGCCCTAGGAAGGACGAGTACCGGCGCGGAGCGAATGTGACATTCGTGAGTACCGGCGCGCAGACCTGACACCGAATGCGAGGGTTTGCCTACACGCTGAAACCTCTCCATCTTCTGGAGAGGTCTCTTTTTTATTTCCACCAATCATCAAACATGGAAGCGGGTACTTGGCGTTTATGCTCTGATTGAACATAGCGCTTTTCAATCGCTTCTGCTGCTTGATCTGACACTGGTTTGCCTTCTAAGTAATCATCAATTTCATTGTACGTAATGCCGAGTTCTGTTTCATCCGTTTGCTGAGGTTTGTCGTCCAGCAGATCGGCTGTTGGTTTCTTTAAAAACAGGCGTTCCGGTGCTTCTAGCGCTTCGAGTAGCGCCCTGCCTTGGCGTTTTGTCAAGCCTGTGAGCGGAAGAACATCTGCACCGCCATCACCATACTTCGTGAAGAAGCCGGTTACTGCTTCAGCTGCATGATCTGTACCGATGACAAGCAATCCTTCCTCACCGCCGACAGCATATTGCGCGATCATTCTCATACGTGCTTTGACATTCCCTTTATTAAAGTCAGACAATGGGCCGCCTGTTTCTTTTTGATATTGATCACTGAATGCTGATACGGCAGGTGCAATATCATATTTCCACGACTTGTCTGGCTGAATAAATGATAGAGCAAGCTGTGCATCATCTTCATCCTGCTGCACACCATGCGGAAGGCGTACCGCAATAAAGACTGCATCCTCTTTTCCTTCTTGACGAAGCTCACTGACAGCAAGCTGTGCAAGACGTCCGGCAAGCGTTGAATCCTGCCCGCCGCTAATGCCGAGTACAAATCCTTTTGCCCCGGTTTTTTTCAAGTATTCCTTTAGAAATCCAACCCGTTTTTCGATCTCCTGCTTTGGGTCAATTGAGGGCTGCACATGCAACTCTTGGCTGATCTTTTTCTGCAAACTCATACACTTTTCCTCCTAAGCATCCTCTACATGAAGAGAACAGGTTTTACACACAATTCATTGATTTAACAACGTTTTTTGAATCTCCATTATACCATGTTTTCATCAAGAACATTTTGTTAGACGTTCCCCTATTTCTTAGATATCAAACATTCACAAGTGAAAAAGACCATGTCTTTATGGACTGGTCCTTTTCTTTTTTAATCGATTTCTACCCGTATAGATGTACAGCTTGATCCATTACACTTCCCAATATCAGCAGGGCAAGCGGACACGGCCACAATGAGATCCATTTCAGCCCTCAGGCGAATGTAGTCACCTGGCAGCGATTTTGGCAGCTCGACAGACAGCTTTCCTTTTTCATCAATGACTGTATTCATAAAGGCATTAAAAGGATAATACATATCCTCCTTTGGAATTCCAAAGGGCTCAAAGGCAGTCCGCAAATTGTCGTAGCATGTATGCATGACCTCCAAGTGCGTCCGGCCGTATAAAAGCTGATACATTTCTTGCCGGCAGGCGGGCATGTATAAATCATGGCATTCTACTGTATCTTCAATGATCGTAAACATCGGTTTATATAAATTAGAATAGAGCTTATCGCCTTTTTTCACTTTGGATGAAAATAGGCTATCCATTGTGGCACCTTGGTCAAATTTTTCATAAAAATCCTTTTCATGATAGGCCATCACATCTGCTACTTGCTGGCCTTCGACATCGACCACTCGCATACATTGGCCTTTTCCTAAACGAAAGCCGAGTCTACCCTTCGGTAAAATGACGTATTCTCCGTTCATCACATGCACTCCTTTCCATGACAGTATGCCCAAAATGTCCCCTTGATCATGTATAAAAAAAAGACGTGGTCACAAGCTAATGTCATTGAAATAGAAAGGTGTTGCACTTGCATTGAAAGAAGAACAATCTTTATCTTGGTGGCAGCTTTCTCTCATCGGAGTCGGCTGTACAATTGGCACTGGGTTCTTCCTTGGCTCCAGCATCGCCATTACAAAATCCGGTTATTCCGTCTGCATCTCCTTTTTGCTTGCTGCGGTCGGAACGTATCTCGTCTTTAAACATTTGGCTGCGATGACAGCCGATAATCCTGATAAAGGGTCGTTTTGTTCTTATGCTCGTAAAGCATACGGACGCTGGGCAGGATTTAGTAATGGCTGGGTGTATTGGTTTGCAGAAATGCTGATTACAGGAAGTCAGTTAACCGCCATTTCTCTATTTACCCGTCACTGGTTTCCTTCTGTTCCGCTTTGGGTGTTTTCTGCAATTTATTCCGCTCTTGCTCTGCTCGTCATTATTATAGGGCTTTCTTCTTTTCAAAAGACAGAAAATGTTCTTGCGGTACTGAAAACAGCGGCGATTTTTCTGTTTATGATTCTTGCGGTGCTTGTATTATTCGGCATTTTGACAGAACATAAACCGACCCTTCATCTGCCTAATAAGGATCACGAATGGATGCCTCTTGGTCCGCTTGGTCTTTGGAATGGTTTGATTTATGCGTTTTATGCTTTTGGGGGGATTGAAGTCATGGGGCTGATGGCGGTTCATTTAAAGGACCCGAAGGATGCGGCAAAGGCTGGGCGTGTCATGCTGATCATTCTAGCAGTCATCTATATCGTCTCAATCGGACTTGCTCTCTTGCTTGTCCCAGTGACAGCCTTTAATGAGAACAGCAGTCCATTTATTACTTCATTAGAGCCGTTTCATTTATCGATCTTTCTTCATATCTTTAATGGCATTTTTATCATTGCCGGTTTTTCGACATTGGTTGCCTCTCTCTATGCAGTCACAACGCTGCTCGGCACAATGTCAGAGCATCAGGATGCACCTGCTTGCTTTAAACAAAAAGATCCATCGCATGTCAGATGGTCTTCGATTATCTTAACTGCTGCTGGATTAATTGTCTCGATTTTGCTTGCACTCTTTTTGTCCAAACACATCTACGAGCATCTCACAACAGCAGCCGGTCTTACTTTGCTGTATACATGGATCTTTATTCTGTTCTCAAGTAAAAAGCTATCCAAGCCATCCACTCGCCAAACGTGTGAAATGATTCTTGCGCTGCTCTTAATTGGAGCCGCCGTTTCAGGCACATTAACAGAGGCAAGCGGACGACCTGGCTTTTTTATCAGCCTTGGGATCATTGCAGTGATTGCCGTCATGGTGCTATTTATGAGGAAAAAGTGGAAACAGGATCAGACCGCATCATAATTTCATCATGTTTTTTAATGCAGTAAATGGACATTTGGCGGAGGCTGGTTTCTCCGCCTCTTCATCTGGGAGAAAGTACTGCTTCCATTCATGATTGGTCGGATCCCCGTACCATTTTAATGATGGATGAACACTGACCTCATCATATGCTTTGAGCCGCTTGCGAACGAGCTGGCTCATTTTTTGTCCAAACTTGGTCGATCCATTCAATTTCTCAAACACCCATCTAGGCTGAAATGCCATCATGACATAAGGGAAGTGGCGGCTTTTTCTGAGCTTGTGAGCAGGTGTGGAACACAAAATAAAATAAGCTTCACCATGGAAGCAATACTCCCACTCATGATGATGAGTATCTAGCGGAATCTCCTCAGGCCATGGTTCTTCATCTTTATGATGCAGCCGTTGAAGCAGCGACCAAAAATGCTGCTCGAACTCTTCAAGCGAACTTTCCTTTAAATCCTGCGGTGTTTCGAAAAAGCAGATAAATGAAGCATATTGACCGGTTTCTTTCGCACAGCCTTGATATTCTCTAAGCAGCTGGGCTAAATCATCCACCGCTTCCTCTTCCCTCGGGTCACCAACAAACCCATAGCGTAAATGATCGAGAAAAAATCCCTGTCTTCCGGGTACACAAGGGAATGTATCTGCTTCATCTCCGACCATCTCGCCAAATTGTTTGAAAGCATCCTGCTTCCATTCTTCTAGTGATCGTAGATTTTGATCAAGGCAACTTTTTGCATACAGCTGGGCCATTTCCTTCCACCTCGTTTTAGCGTCTTCTCCACAGCCTATGAGGTGGAAATGGCTGTGGTGACTGTCCTCCCACGACTTTCCTTGCGCATGACAAGATGGGTATTTCCATTCAAATGGAGCAGGTATTTGTTTCTCTTATTCTATTATGCAGATCAGCCTAGCGTAAGTTAATAGAGCGCCTTTCGTCATTTCTACGATTGGCTCTTCATCAAAAAGACGGAATCCAGCACCCAATAAATAAGGGCTGCGCAGAAGCTAAACAAATAAACTTTATAGCTGATGAACACAACAAGTCCATAATCAATCCATAAAGCCAAAGCCGAGCAAACCACCCAGGCCGCAATAAAATAAATCAATAAGTCACGGCTTCGAAACCTTTTAGGATGCCGGTGTAAAACAAGCTGAATTGGTACAGCAAAAATGACATAAGCAAGCAAAATGAACAGACTGGTCATCTCCACATAACTGAAGCCCGCTTCAGATGGCATAAATAAAAACGTATAAATGAATGTTGCTGTGATGACTGATAAAATCAACATACACAAATAATTAAATACTGGCAGAAACATACGCATAGCAGAAGCTCCTTCAATCCATTTTCTATTCCACATTATTCAAGAATGTGTTATGTCTGTCAATCCTTACAAAAAAACAGACTGAATGTGTCAGTCTGTTTTTCTACCCAATCAACGCCATAATCCCTTGATACCCAAAATAGACGCCAAAACCAAGTAAAGATAGACCTGCAAGAACGGATAAGCCATGTAACACACGTTCACTTAAATAACGCCTAAACGAACTAGCTAGCAGTGCCATGCTGAAATCCCAGATCAGCATGCCGATAAAAATAGCCATACTATACATGAGCATTTGGGAAGCTCCATACTTTTCGATCGTATTGGCTAAAATGCTGCCATAGATGCCAAGCCAAAACAAAATACTGAGCGGATTAGATAGAGAAATGAAAAATCCGGTCATGAACGAATGGCCAATTGATGTGTTACCGCTGTCCTTTTTCGGACTCTCCTGCAAATTGATTTTACGCAGACTTTCAATGCCGGTATAGGTCAGAACGAAAAAGCCGAACAGCCACAAAAAGGTTTTTACAAGAGGTGCAGTCAAAAGCTGGGCGACACCAAAATAGATGAGAAGCATATAGACAATATCCGCAGCCATAGCCCCCACACCAAAAATCCACGCATGCCAAAATCCACTTTTAATCCCTCTGTCGATTTGGGCTGCATTGACTGGCCCAACAGGCGCTGAAAGTGACAACCCTAAAAAGATATAACCAAAAAATACCGCCACATAGACGTCCTCCTTTTGATGCTGACTTGTACATGTTATTCAAACTTTCTGCGTTTTAGTACAAGTCCTTTGACATCATTTCAGGGGGACCTTGGGGAGCGGCTTGATCATGTGCTTAGCCTTTCAGTTCCGTCTGCTGCGGGTGTACTGTTTCTTTTTTCTTAGAACGATTCATTTGAATCGCAGCTACAAACAAAAGAACAGCTAAGAAAGCAAATACAAAGACGGCACTTGCCGCTCCTGCCCATTCCAGACTAAATCCAATCAAAAAGGACAAGCAGGCTCCGCCTAAGCTCGCGGCTGCAATAAAATAACTCGTCGCCTCATCGATGGCATTTTCAATCATTAGCGCTGATGCTGTCAGTGCGATTGGGAACATGCCAGCTGCGCAAAGGCCGATGAAAAAGATGAGAATCAGCTGCGCAGTAATGTGGGTTGTCAGAGCGAATATCACAAGCAGCAAAATCATCAGTGATGCGCTTAGCTTTAAAAAACGCAGCGGGTGCAGCTGATCAGCTTTTCTCGCAATCACAGTCCTGCCAATGACGATCGCTGTCCAGAAAGTAGAGACCGCAAAGAGGCCCCAATTTTCTCCCCCCTTTTCCAGCATGATCGACGGCAAAAAGTTCGCAAAGTTCGTTTCAATCCCTGCGTAGAAAAAGGCAAAACAAATCATAATGACCACGATCATTCGATTATTTCGATCAAGAAGCAAGGACGGTTTCCTCATCCCTCCTGTGGAAGGAGCATCCATCTGTCCATGAGGCAGTTTGTTCATAAAAACAAGCCAGAGCATGAGGAAAAATGTCAGCGCACCCACCTGAAATAAAAACACATACTGCCATGTCTGATCTGTGACAGTCAGCAAAATCACTAGCGGAAATAACAGTGCACCTAATCCAAAAAAGACCTCCATGATACTGATTCGCTTTGCACTATTAGCCATTGAAATGACATACGCACCGGCTGTTGTCTCAAGACTGCCTGCGCCACTCCCAAGAAAAAAACCTGCCAGCACAAGCGTCGTCCAGCCCGGCACCAACAGCCCCAGCAGAAGTGAGCCAATCATCAGCAAAAGACCCATCGTCAGCACAGCGCCATAGCCTCTTTTTCTCACTAGAATGGGGGATAGCAGAACACCTGTCAAAAAACCAATAAACTGAAAAAAAATTAAAGATGATAATTCCCCAGGACCCTTATCATAACTCGACAGCAAATAAGGCGTTAAGCTGCCAAAGAACACATGAATGGTCCCAATAAAAAAATAAAAGACACAGCCAAAATAAAATACCTTTTTCATCTTTTCACTTCCTCTAAAAAGGAGCGGAGTCATGACATCCTCCGCTCCACCTCTTTAATATGCCTGAGCAGAGACAACTGCCTCTTCCCTCTCAAAGCATGTATTGAGCGCAGCCTGCGCGCGATAACCATCTTCAAAATCAGCGACATTCATATGAGTTGGGTATGGATCAGTATTCACCCAATGCATCAGCTGATCGCGGAATGTATCGGACCATCCGTAAAATTCATTCGGCGGATCTGTCAGCAAGGTTTGCGGCATTTGATGACGCTCCACACACAATCCATCACTGATCTCATATTCGTTTTTCATGTTCGTATGGTATTTGAATACCTTGTCATGACCAACGACTTCTACACTAAATCCACATTCCTCAGGCTGCGTACTTTTGGATGTCACCAAATGAAAGAACACTTGATTCTCCATCTGCCCGAAAATTTCGGTATGATCATCCACCTGTACCTTTTTCTCTTCTTTTTCCTTTACACGTGTCAGCATCTTGGTGTTAAGTGATTCTTTCTTCATTTCACTGCCAAATAAGTACCACAGCATATCAATCAAATGAATGCCAAGATCTCCTAGCGCACCGCTCGTACGCAGACTTTCGCCGCTGTCTCTCCATGAAAATGTCTTTCTTCTGAGGGCACTGTTTTTCTTAAAATGAGTTCTGACGGTCAAAATACGGCCTAATTCTCCGTTGGCAATCAAGTTCTTCAATATATTCACAAAGGATAAATAACGATAGTTAAAGCCCATACTGGCTTGAACTTGGAACTGTTTGGCTGTCTCTACCATTTCCTTCGCTTCCTTCAGCGACACAGCCATCGGTTTTTCACATAAAATCGGCTGTCCTGCTCTTAGCGACTGAAGGGCATGGTCCTTATGACAAAAATTAGGGGAAGCAATGATCAACCCATCAGATGCATCTGCAAGTGTCTCGATACTTGAATACACACGTCCGCCGTACTGTTTAATGAATCCCTGTGCGACCGACTCATGCAAATCATAGACACCGGATAATTCTGCACCTTTGATCGTTGATAATGCTCTTGCATGTGCTTTTGCAATATTCCCTGCTCCAACAATTCCAATTTTCTTCATGAATGTGCCTCCTCATGTTTATACATCACTGTTTTCAGAGTTTCATAGATTCCTTTTGCATACCCATGATGACAAATTTGGTGATGGTGCCGTTTGGCTTCGCCTGTCGCATTTTGGACAAGGAAACCGTGCGTGACGGATTGAAGCATCCGCAAATCGTTCCCACTATCACCAAACGCAAAGCCTTGATCTTTCGATAGATCATATTGGTTCAGCATAAAGCGGACAATTTCATCCTTCCCTGTTCCTACTGGTAAAAAATCGACATCATAGCAATCCGCAGGATCTCCTGCAAGCGGGTTGCATTTGTTGATGTTGACCGCCACACCCCGCTCTTTAGCCAGTGTTTGGATAAATGATAGATGATGAAGATCCGTCCGTTCATCCTGCTCTTGATAATAGAAATTCTTTTTATACCCTGAGCTGCCCAGCTGCGTTTGCGGTCTAAGGGAAATGCCCTTTTCTCGGACTGTTTCCAGGATGTCTTCGATTTTTTCATCTGAAAAGCCCTGTGCATCCAGCCGCTTCATCCACTCTGCATCTGGCTGTCCAAAATGAGCATCCGACGTATATACAATCTCAGTCCCTAAGTTCGACGCAATGAAATGCGGGAATTGATGAAACCCGCCTTTTTCCATTTTGCTCGTGACAGAATCGAGGCTGCTTCCCGTCACCCAGCCCAGCAAAAGCTGTCCCGCTTCACTCTTTTCTGCTACAAAGGCTTCCAGCCGCTTGACATCCTCTCTCTGCTCCTCTGTCATTTCGTGAGAATAATACGTTTCATCAAAATCACAGAAGACGATCCACTGCGGATTCTTCGGCTGATTAAGCAGTTTTTTATTGAATGGAAGACTTGATAACATGATGAACCCCCTCGATGACCTTCTCCTGATCTTGCAGCGGCATTCCTGGGTAAAGCGGCAAGTGAAGTAATTGCTGCGCTGCCTTTTCCGTGTGCGGTAGTGTTGTTTGTCTATACTTTTGAGAAACAAGATTTGTTTGATGCTGATGCGATAGGATCGGGTAATAGACATCCGTCTCTATGCCCATTTCCAGCAATTTCGCTGCAAGTTCATCTCGGTCTCCCTTCAGTACTCTAATCGGGAATAGATGCCATACATGGTCATCCGTCAGCTTCGGAAGCTTCATGTATCCTTCATCCTCAAGCGTTTGCAGCTGGTCAATATATCGCTTGGCTAAGTAAAAACGTTTAAAGTTTTGCAGTCCTAAATACTTCATTCGTTCGAGTCCGATCGCTGCCTGCAAATTATCAATTTTGGAATTAAAGCCGTAGTCACTGCGTTTGACATTTTTCTTTCCAGATTCAAAGCCGTGATAGCTGATCTCCATGCATTTTTCCGCTAAGGCCTCATCGTTTGTAGCGATGGCGCCTGCCTTTCCGCAGACCCCAAGGTTTTTGTATGGATTAAAGCTGAGAACAAGTCCATCTCCATAAGCACCAAGGCCACTGCTGCCAATCGCTTGACAGCCATCTTCAATGATTTTCAAACCATGCTGTTTCGCAATCGCCGAAATAGCCTTCATATCCGCTTGCTTTCCATATAAATGAACCGGTAGAATGCATACCGTTTTATCTGTGATATGCTTCTCTATTTCACTCGCTGCGAGGCAGTAGGTTTCTGGATCGATATCGGCATATACCGGAACAGCCCCAATGGCAAGCACTGCATTTTCTGTTGCAGCAAAGCTGTTGGCTGGCAAAATCACCTCGTCTCCCGGATGGACGCCTGCCGATATGAGACTGATCATCAAGGCATCTGTTCCACTTGACGTGGCTATGACATATTTTTTCCCTAAGTACTCAGCAATCGCCTTTTCAAAGGTCGGAATATATGGCCCTGAAGTAAAACGGCCAGAGCTCAATACTTCCTTCAACACCAGCATAATATCATCGATTTCATCCTCTGAAATCAGTTTATCAACCGGCAGAAACGGTATCTTTTTTTCCTTATTTTGTTTATAATGGAAGAGAATTTTTTCCAAACCTGTGCGTTCTATATCTTGCTCAAGGAACGTCACCAGCTTTTCATTTGCTAGATGCTTTTCAACTGAATCGGCTTTTACTTGAACACCTTGATTGATCATATCCAGCAAAGGAAGATAATCCTTGCTTTTACCTGATATCTTCGTCAATATTTGCATTCCATTCCCTCCAATTAATCAATTCCTTTTGTTAATATTTAACTTGTTTCACATTGTAAATGATGTTATCGATTTCAGAACAATAACTTTGTGTAAAGGATTTGTTAATATGTGTACAATTTATGAAATTGCCAAACGCTGCGGGGTTTCAACCACCACCGTTTCCAGAGTGCTAAACCATCACCCATATGTGTCAGAAGAAAAGCGGCAGCTCATCTTACAGGTGATGAAAGAAATGGAATATACACCGAGTTCAGCAGCCCGCACACTAAGGTCACATCAGACAAAAACCATTGCTGTGTCTGTCCCAGCTGTGGACCATCCTTTTTTTGCACAATTGATTAAAGGCATTTCAAAAGAAGCCCTTGATCAAGGATATAAAGCCATCGTGCTTCAGACGTTTTATCAAGAAGCATTAGAGCTTGAAGGACTTCAACTATTAAAAAGAAGAGAAGTAGATGGGGTTATATTGGGGGCGTTAGAAAATACGTGGGAGAAAATTGAGCCATTTTTAACGAACGGCCCCATTGTCATGGCAAATGAATATCATCAAACAGCAAACATCCCGATTATTGGATACGATGAACGGGAAGCCGCCTATAAAGCGGTGGACTACTTGATTCGGTCGGGGCGAAAATCGATTGGGTTTTGCTTCGATACAGAAAGCAGTGAAGCGCAGAAACAAAGAAAACAGGGCTATCTTGATGCACTCTCTGCTCACGGTTTGCCGCTGCAAGATGATTGGCTGTTTGGAGAGGCTTTTACCATTGAAGACGGCTTTCGCTTAATGGAGGTCATCCATCACATGACGGATGCGCCTGATGCCATTTTCACCGGCAATGATCAAGTTGCAGCAGGGCTCATTAAACAGGCCATTTCATATGGCTATCAAATCCCCGAGGATCTAGCGGTCATCGGCTATGACAACCAAGACATATGCGAAGTGACAGCTCCAACGATCACCACGATTGACATACCGATCGTAGAGCTTGGCCAGCGGTCAGTACAGCAAATGATCGCGCTTCTGCAAGACCAAAAACCATTACAGCGCGAACATATCCAGCTGCCTACCCGGCTCGTGACAAGAGAATCTACATAAAAAAAGACTGGGAGAGATCCCAGTCTTTTTTAATCTATCAACCTATAAAAATTGAGCAAGAATGAATGTCCATATACATACAATGCCGAGCAGAATGAAGCTGTACTTCACGGTCTTTTTGAAGAGCTCAGATTCTTTCCCTGTTTCTCCAACAGCTGCTGTAGCGATAGCGATAGATTGTGGAGAAATTAATTTCGCCATCACACCACCGGTCGTGTTCGCCCCAATTAACAAACCTGCCTGTGAGCCGATTTGAGAAGCAGTGACCGCTTGAAGGTTACCGAATAAGGCGTTGTTACTCACGACAGACCCCGTAATAAACACACCGATCCAGCCCAGCACCGGGCTGACAAGCGGGAACAAATCGCCTGTTTTGGCAAGAGCAAGTCCAATCGCAGAACTTAGTCCAGCAAAGTTCGCCAGGTTGGCAAAGCCCATCACAAAACAAATGGTAAGAACGGGGAGCCAAAGCTCTTTCACCGCTGCTTTTAAGCAGGCAGCGCCTTCTGTTAATGTAATATGTCTGCTAAACAGCCCTGTCAGCATCACCGCAATCAGAATGGCAGTACCCGTTGCACTGATGACATCAATTTTAAAGATCGCATCAATAGGTGTTTCCGTTTGTGCAATTGGTGGTAATTTCACAATTTGCTGATGTAAAAATGGCATTTTCACTAAAATGGTCGTCCAGTTAAGCGGTCCTCCTACAGCAAACAATGCTTTAAATGCTGGCAGGCTCCATATCGTAATAACAGCAGTTAAAATATAGAACGGAGACCATGCTTTCAGTATTTCAACGCCGCGATACGTTTGTTTCTGTTCAATATCTGGCGATCCTTCTTCTCGATAAATGTGTTTTGGCTGCCATTTCCGAAGAAATAAAGCCAAAATTCCCATACTTGCTAAGGCAGAAATAATATTGGCAAGCTCAGGACCCATCGTCACCATTGTAACAGCTTGCAAAATGGTATAGGTTCCACTCACAACAAGCAAGGCTGGCAGAGTTTCTTTGATTCCTTTGAATCCATCTACAATCAGAATGAGTAGGAACGGAATACAGAATGAAATAAACGGAATCGTATATACAAGGGTTTGAGATAACGCAAGCGGCGTCATATTGCCCATTTGCGCCCCTGTAATCACTGGGATTCCTACAGCACCAAATGCACCAGATGCAGCATTGGCAATTAAGCAGAGCATCGCAGCTTTCAGCGGTTTAAACCCAAGCTCTGTTAAGAGAGCGGCACTGATCGCAATCGGTACACCAAACCCAGCAGCACCTTCTAAAAATGCGTTAAAGCTAAAACCTATTAATAAGAGCTGAAGACGTTGATCTTGAGAGATTCCTGCAATACTAGAACGAATGACATCGAACTTACCAGATTTCACGGCAATTTTATAGAGCCATACCGCCATGATCACGATATATCCAATCGGCCACAGCCCATTAGATATACCGAGCAGCACAGCAGATAATGCCTTTTCAACTGGCATATGGAAGAAGAAAACAGCTGTTACAAAACTGACGATTAAGGTAAAACAAGCGGCTAAAACACCTTTTAACTTAAAAACGGTTAATGCAAGTAGGAAAAACAAGATTGGGAGCATTGCCACCAATGCACTGACGAATTCATTACCAAACGGATCATATATTTGCTGCCACATAGTGATTCATCCTTTTCTGCTCAGATAGGTTGCTTTTGATTGATTAAAAATGAGGAGCCAAAATCTCTTTTAACACATTCACACTGTGTGCAAATTTTTCTTTCTCTGTATCATCCAGAGCAAGCTCCATCACTTCTGTTGCACCATTTCGATTCACAAGGGCGGGTACACCAATGTAGACATCTTCTGCTCCGTACTCACCATCCAAGTAAGTGCTGACCGTTAAAATACTGTTTTCATTGTGCAGGATCGCTCTTGTAATGCGGGCTAAACTCATTGCTACGCCGTAGTAAGTGGCGCCTTTTTTCTCAATGATTTGGTAAGCGGCATGACGGACATTTTCCATGATTTCATCTAAGTCTTCTTGTTTGTATTGATCATTTCTCTTCATTAATTCTGTAATTGGTACACTTCCGATATTCGCATGACTCCAAACAGCAAGCTCAGTATCCCCATGCTCGCCAATGATGTACGCATGCACATTGTGTGCCGCTGCTTCAAAATACTCACTGAGCATGTATCTAAATCTTGCCGTATCAAGCGTCGTACCACTGCCAATCACTCGTTCTTTTGGTAGTCCACTGAATTTCCAAGTCGCATATGTCAAAATATCAACTGGGTTCGTAGCAACTAAGAAAATGCCATCAAATCCGCTTTTCATCACATTGTCTACAATACCTTTAAATATATTTAAATTTTTCTCAACAAGGTCAAGTCTCGTTTCACCTGGCTTTTGGTTTGCGCCAGCACAGATACATACAATGTCTGCATCCTTACAATCCTCATAATCTCCATACCAAGTATTCACAGGATGCGGGGCAAATGCTTTTCCGTGGTTTAAATCCATCACGTCACCCATTGCTTTGTCTTGATTCAAATCGATAACAACCAATTCATCTGTGATCGCTTGATTTATTAATGTAAAGGCATAACTGCTGCCGACGAAACCTGCTCCAATAAGGGCTACTTTGTTTACTTTTTCGTTTGTCATTTATCTCATCCTCCTGAGTAAAACTAGGCTGTTTTTATTATGTGAAGTATTTCACATTCTTATTGTGCAACACTTCACAAACTTTTGCAAGGGGGTTGCTCAAAAAAAATATGTAGCGAATTTGTGAACACATTTATTGTGCTTTCAAAGCGCTGGTTCCATACATATTTCCACAAGAAAAAAGCTGCCAAACGCTCTTCGGCAGCTTCATACATGTTTAATAAGGGCCCCAGTTGATCATGACCCCAATACAAATAAATACAAGACCAATGACAAACCAAATGAGGGCAAGCGGCACCATAAAACGCAGCCACTTTACATAAGGAATACCACTTGCAGCAAGCACAGCCATCAACACACCAGAAGTCGGATTGATACAGTTGACCACCCCTTCACCAAGCATTACTGCTTCTACAGCTACCTGTCTTGTGATGCCCATTAAATCAGCGAGCGGCGCAAGAATCGGGATAAAGACTACGGCTTCTCCTGATCCTGATGAAATCAAAAAGTGAAGAAGCGCACTCGCAATATACATCCCGATCGCACCAGCAATTGGACTAAAGCCTGTCAGCATACTCGCCAAGCCGTTGACCACTGTATCAAGCAGCTTCCCATTTTCTAAAATGACCGAAATACAGCGTGCCATCCCAACAATAAGTGCGCCGTATACAAGGCTTTGACACCCGATAATAAACGTTTTCGCAATATCATTGGCCGCTAATCCTCCAAGCAGTCCAGCTGCAATTGCCATAAAAATGAACACACCGGCCATTTCCTTATCGGTCCAGCCAAGCTGAAGTGCGCCATATAAGAACCCTCCAAGTGACAATCCGCACACCGCTAAAATCAGCTTATGTCTGCCAGTGAATGCAGGCTTGTCCACAGATTCCGCATCGGCTCCGCCAAGCCCCTTAGCAGGAAACCATTGATCGCCAAGAATGCTTCCCTTGTCTTTATTCTTCAGACGTCTTGTATATAAATAGATGTACACAATACTAGAAATAAGGAAACAAAGATAAATGATGACACGCAGGCCAATGCCAGAAAAGATCGGCAGCTCTGCGATCGTTTGTGATAAACCTAATGGAGATGGAGATAAAATCGTTGCATTAAACCCTGCGTAACAGCCGATGTAGATGACAGCCGCTCCTGCTACAGCATCCCATTTCAAGGATCGTGCCACAATGATGCCAATCGGAATAAACCCAATAACAGAGTTCACGACAATTCCGGTCGTTCCAAGGACTGAAAATAATCCCCCAACAATACAAATAAACAATAATTGCTTCGTTTGAAACCGGCTGATGACATGGTGAATCATCCCGTTAATAGCACCTGTTTTCTCCAAAATGGCAATGGTTCCGCCCGTAAATAGAATCAGAAAAATAATAGAAGCGGACCCTACCATCCCTTCTTGTATAGCAGTGAAAAAGCCTACTGGACTCACTGGTGATTGATCAATGCGGTGATAACTGCCAGGAACGGCTGTTGTGATCTCCCCAGATGTCTTTCGGTCAAACTCACCCGCTGGTACAAAATACGTTGCTATCGTACAAATCAGTGCAATCATAAATAAGAGAACATACGCATCCGGCATTTGAAGTTTTCGTTTCTGTTTCTCTGGTGCTGATACTGTCGCTGTTTTCATGTGTCAAAACCCCTTTGTCCCGATCGGAATTTCACTTAATTTTCAGAATAATCAAATGATGTGTTATATTATAAACACTGTTGATATTTAAGATCAATATTATTTCACTAAAATAATGTTTTGGCAGATTATCTGTCAGCAAGGAGGCTCTTCATGACAACTTTGACAAACGAAATGAAACAAACCGTGACAGACATCTTCGAACACTTGCATGCCCACCCAGAAATCAGCTGGGAAGAAACAGAAACGACTGCTTATATTGAAGATATATTGAAAAAATTGGGCTGCAAAACTCAAACATTTGACGACTGTACAGGGGTGATCGGTGAAATTGGAGAAGGCGTACCAGTGGTCGCTGTGAGAGCCGATATTGATGCACTTTGGCAGGAAGTAGATGGTGAGTTTCAGGCCAATCATTCATGTGGCCACGATGCACACATGACAATGGCTCTTGGTACCTTTATGGCATTAAAGGAAAAAGAACGCCCAAACGGCACGATCCGTTTCATTTTTCAGCCTGCCGAGGAAAGAGGCGGCGGTGCGCTGAAAATGATTGAAAAAGGTGTGCTGGCAGATGTCGATTACTTATATGGCGTACATGTGCGCCCAATTCAAGAAACATTAAACGGACGCTGCGCTCCTGCTATTTTGCACGGATCAAGTAATCATTATGTCGGCACAATTACTGGAGAGGAAGCGCACGGTGCACGTCCTCACCTTGGCATCAACGTAATAGAAGTGGCTTCAACCCTCGTGCAGAGACTGGCGCATATCCATGTCGATCCACGAGTCGCCCATTCTGTGAAAATGACCAATTTACATGCTGGCGGGGGCAGCTCAAACATCATCCCAGGCAAAGCTTCTTTTACATTAGATGTAAGGGCGCAAACAAACGAAGTAATGGATGAGCTAGAAAAAGAAATTGAAAGAGCAGTTCATTCTGTAGCGGATGCCTTTGGTGCTTCCATTACACTTTCAACAGACCATCGTCTGCCTGCCGCTACGTTAAATGAGGAAGCTGTCCAGATCATGTCTCATGCGATTGAACAGGTTTTAGGCCAAGAGCAGCTTGATCCCCCAATCGTCACAACAGGTGGAGAAGACTTTCACTTTTATGCAGCAAAGCTTCCGCATATCAAATCTACGATGCTCGGTTTAGGCTGTGATTTAAAGCCAGGTCTTCATCATCCGTACATGACCTTTGACCGCTCTGCAATCTTTACCGGCATTGAGATTTTGACTGAAGCTGTCTATCAAACGCTCCAGCAGCATTCATCATAAAATGAAAAAGCCACCCGCCTTCTCTTCAGGACGGGTGGTCGCTTTATATTATGCATTCAAATCTGCCATGGCTGGAACGTTGATTTCTTTCACACAAGATACCCTTGATAAGTGAATCACACATCTAGCAAGCTCCACAATATCCTGAACAGGGATTCTCGTTTCATCATATAGAGTAATGGCCTTTTCGGCTCCCTCTTCATACGGAACCTCTGCCGCCAGCTCTCCTGGATTGATACAGGTAACAGATATTTTATCTTTTCTCACATGCTCTCTCAGCGCATTCACAATTCCGCGCAGGCCAAATTTAGATGCAACAAACGAGACTTGCGGCAGGTTTGTATGATCGAGTCCAGCCGTTGAGCCAATCACGATGATTTTCCCATTCTCCGATTTCCTTACGTGCGGAAGCAGTGCCTGGATGTACGTAATGGTTGAGGTGACATTCACATTAATTAAGTGCGCAATATCCTCTGGCTGATCGTGATCAAAGGAATAATCGTCTTCAAAGCCTCGTTTTTCCCATAAACCGACGTTATAAATAAGTACATCAATCGTCTTGTTCTCCAGTGCTTCGAGCATATAAGGGATATGTGTTTGGCTTGATAAGTCGATTTTCAGCCAAATTCTATGTACACCGTCATCTATGCTCAAACTGCTTGGTTCACTTCGCGACACAATCCAAACTGTATCTCCACTTGAAGGAAGACCCTTTACAAAAGCATCTCCTAATCCTTGACTTGCACCGAATATGATATAGTTTTTACTCATAGCTCCTCCTTCTATGGCACAGAAACTGAAAGCGTTTTATACCTATATCATACAGATTCTAAGAGACCACCGCCTCTTTTATGCTTATCTTCACTTATTGATGGGCACGGCTACTGGATTTCCTTTAATTCCACTGGTAATGCACGTGCCTCTATAAAGCTTTTGATCATTTCTGTGAAAAGTTCTTTTTTCTCAAAAGTAAATGTATGTCCAATACCGGGAACGATGACGCCTGCTGCCTTTGGATGTGAATTTGTTATTTTTTTTGCTGACCGTGTCATAATGCCTTTTTCTTTTTCTCCCACTGTGACAAGAATGCGTGCCTTTGCTTGCTGAAACGTGTCTGGGAGCCTGTAATGGAGGTTTTCTTGAAACATCGTAAGAAGGGTTTTCTTCTGCAGATGTTTCGATTCCGCCGCATAATGAGGCAGTACATGTTGCGGGAGCCCCATCTTTTCGGCTTGGAGCTGGATAAACCAATCTTTCTTTAATAATGGATACGTCAGTGGCAAGAGCGGTCTCACCATGAAATGGAGCCATGGCAGAGGCATCACGAGGGCGCTATTGATGACAGCGATGTCTACGATATCTGGCTCTCTTGATAACACATCAACGGCAATCTGTGCACCTAAAGAAAATCCAATCAGAATCACTTGACGGCCATTCGCGTTTTCCTTGATCCATGAGATGACTTCTTGGGCGCTTTCATTCATTGAAAATATCTGTTCTTTTGCTCTTGTCCCATGTCCAATGAGATCAGGGGCAAAGCATTCATACGTGTCCTTAAATATTTCAACCTGCTCCTGCCACATCCAGCTGCTTACTCCTCCACCATGCAGAAAAATCATGATTGACCTATCCATCATCGACGACAACTCCATCCTTCTATATAAGAAAAAAGCAGCCGCTTTTTGAGCAGACTGCTTTTTCCACATGCTCCCTTCTATTATAAGGGAACCATTACATCATTGACTATTTTTTCAAATCTTCAATGGAGTTTACGTTCTTCATATATTTCGGAACAACTAGCCCCATTCGAAGGCCTTTCATACTTGTACCAAGGTCGTCATATTTTCCTTTAAACTTCGCTGCATACGTTTTATGCGTATTTGGCAGCCAAGCGGATAATGATGCATCCGCACTTCCGGTTGCAATTGCTGTCCACATTGGACCTGCTTCAACCTGAGTCAAAGTCACATTAAACCCGAGTTCACGCAATACTTCTGCCGCAACATTGGTACTTGCAATCTCACTATCCCAGGCAACGTAGGCAAGATTGATTTTTCCACCATTCGACTTTTTCACGCCTTTTGTCCATTTCGCTACTTGGTCTTTATGTTTTTTCACATATTTTATGGCAGCATCCTTTGGTTTCACACCATCTTGAATATCAATCATGACTTCGCCCATGTCATCTTGAGACCATTTAAACTGACTAAGCATTTTGGCTGCTTCCGGCTCATCCTTTGCAAAGCCTTTACGTGAAATCGTATGAATTTCTTCCGCTTCACCGTAAGATTTTTTTGGATCATCTAGATATTTTAAATCATAGCGGGAAAACATCCAGTGTGGATTCCAGCCAGTGATGATGATTGGCTTTTTACGGTCGTAAGATTTTTTGAGTGTTGCCGTCATAGCTGCACTTGATGCAGACACAACCGTCCAATCCTCTAAGCCGTAATCCTTTTTCGCTTGATCTGTCAGTGCCATAATCCCTGAACCTGGATCGATTCCGATAATGGTCTTATTCACCTGCTGTGCTGCACTCGCATTTGAATCTGTCTGCGCACCGCAAGCGGCTAGTAAAAAGACAAGCAGGGCGGTCATCCCAATGTAGAGAGACTTTTTCCACATTAAGCATTCCCCCTGGTTTTTTTCGTTTTAATGTTTTGTGTAATACGGTCAAGTGTAATCGCCACAATAACAATGGCAATACCTGCTTCAAAACCAATACCTGTTTTCAGCTGGGTTACCGCACTATATACTTCTGAACCAAGTCCTGGTGCACCCACCATTGCTGCAATAACGACCATTGATAGAGCCAGCATGATACTTTGGTTAATACCAGCTAAGATGGTTTTTGTTGCAAGTGGAAGCTGAACTTTGAATAAACGCTGGAATGTCGTTGAACCAAATGCTTCTGTTGCTTCAATTAAATCAGCTGGTACTTGTTTAATACCGAGAATGGTCATACGGATGGTTGGCGGCATGGAGAAGATAACCGATGCCACAACCCCAGGAACAACCCCAATATTAAAGAAGAAAATCGCTGGTAATAGATAAACGAATGCAGGCATTGTCTGCATTAAATCTAATATAGGTGTCACAATTTTACGCACAGTTTCCTTCTGTGATGCCCAAATACCGATCGGAACCCCGATCACAATAGAAATGACCACAGCGGTCAAAACGAGCGCAAGTGTTTGAAGCATTGGATGCCAGTAGCCTAAATAGTCGATCAGTAAAAATCCAATAAGTGTGAAAAGAGCAACTCCTCTTGTACTGATCCACCAAGCAATGCCGGCAAAAATAAGAGTTAAAATAATGGATGGAATGACGCCAAGTGCAGCCACAATCCCATTTACTGTTCCTGCTAATCCATTTGTGATGCCATCAAAGAAACCACCAAACGTTAATGTTAACCAGTCAACAAATTGATCGATATATTCCGCAAACGGAATTCTAGGTAAATCACTCATACTAAACATCTTATTCTACCTCCTGTGCAGAAGGCTCTTGTGCTTTAATTTCCTCTAGCTTGTTAGAAGACATGTTGATATACTCATCATTTCCTGATAATGCACCAATCAATGCACCTCGGACCACAATGCCCTTCATTCTGTTTTTCTCATCGACAACGGCAATCGGAATGTTCGCATCAGACACCGCATCAAAGATCTCTGTCAAATACGTAGATTCCAACACTGTCGTAAATTCTTTATCGAGAACCGTTTCAAGCGACGCTCCCGTTTCTGCTGCTTTCTTCGCTGCTTGGGCAGAAATGACACCTAATAAATGCTTTTTCTTATCTACCGCATAGATAGACGAAATCCCTAGGTTTTTCATGAGCGTAAGCGCAACACGTGCCCCTTTGTCAATCTGAACTGTTTCTGCACGTTTCATAATATGACCAGCGGTTAATACTTTAGAAAGGTCAACATCTTCAACGAAACGTTCAACATATTCATTCGATGGGTTCATTAGAATTTCTTCTGGTGTTCCGATTTGAACGATATTTCCGTCCTTCATGAGCACAATGCGGTCGCCAATACGAAGCGCCTCATCTAAATCATGGGTAATGAAAATGATCGTTTTTCCTACAGATGTATGAAGCTCAAGCAATTCATCCTGCATATCTTTACGAATTAATGGGTCTAGTGCGCTGAATGCTTCATCCATTAATAAAATGTCAGGGTCATTTGCTAACGCACGTGCCAATCCAACACGCTGCTGCATCCCACCACTTAATTGATTTGGGTATTGCTCTTCAAAGCCTTCAAGTCCAACAAGCTTTAAAGATTCAAGCGCTTTTGGTCTGCGCTCTTCTTTATCTACACCTTGCAATTCAAGACCATACTCTGTGTTCTCAAGAATTGTACGGTGCGGGAACAATGCGAAGTTTTGGAAAACCATGCTGATCTTTTTCCGTCTGACTTCACGCAATTGATCCTTTGACATATTTGTTATCATATCCCCATCAATATAAATTTCACCGGAGGTTGGTTCGATTAACCTGTTTAGCATCCGCACAAGTGTGGACTTTCCGCTCCCTGATAGCCCCATGATGACAAATATCTCGCCGTCATAAACATCAAAATTTGCTCGATTGACACCAACTGTTGCGCCGGTCTCTTTTAGGATCTCTCTTTTTGTTTTCCCGTTTTCAAGCATTTGAGATGCTTTTTTAGCATTTTTACCGAAAATTTTAGATACATTATTTATCTTGATTTTGATATTTCTCTCTTCAGAATTCATATTTTCCCTCCAAATTAGCATCTTTATAACCGTAACATAAGCGTTATGATGCGAACAATCTTTAGAATTCGCTTATTTCCCCACAATATGTATGAATTCCATATAGAGGTCTGGTCATTAGAGTTTATACGCCGTATTACTCGTAAATCCTATAGAATGCTTCATAAACTACATATTTTACGGGGTATTTCCTCTCACCAGACAATATTTTACTGGAAATTCCTAATTGTGCTAAAAAACAAGTCGAATCCTCGTCATAGCAGTTTTTTTGAATCATGGGCGAACCATTCCCCTGAACATGATTTACCCGAAAATGGTCACATAAAAACCTTTTTTCTCAAATTTTATTTAAATTCACAAAAAAACTGCCTGCAACTTTAGTTACAGACAGCTCGTTTTTTTAGGACTCTAGGGCAGCCCGCTTAATATTATCTTGAAGCTCAAGCATACGTTTTGTTCCATCTTCACGTAATCGCTTGTTCTCTTCTTCGATCTGTTTCGTCTCTTTCATCCCTTGTACAATTGTATTAAAGGAAGATTCGATCGTTTCAATGTCGATGCTTGGACGGCCGGATAATTTGGCAATCTCCACACTTTGACTTGAAATGTTTTCAGCATTTCGTTTCAGCATTTCATTTGTTCTTCTATCCAGCTCACTCATGGAATCAGCGACAAGCTTTTGTCTCTTCGCTGTCACAGCTTGAATGATCCCATTTTTGAAGATTGGAATGGTGATAATGAAGGCAGAGTTGATTTTACCGATTAATTTTGTATTCCCACGCTGAAGCAAACGGATTTGCGGTGCCGTTTGAAGCGCGACCATTCTTGCCATATCAAGGTCATATACACGCTCTTCAAGCGCTTGAATCCCATTACGAAGCGTATCAAGTTCCATTTGTGCCAGCTGGTTTCCACTAGCTGCTTTTTCTTCATATGAAGGAACCAATTGCTTTAATTCTTCAATTTTCATTTGACCGGCTACGACATACTTTTCAAGCTCCATGTAGTATTGAATGTTATGCTCATACATTTCTTCAAGCGTCACAGTCGATTTGGTCATTTCATCTTTATATTTACTGATTTCTACATTAATTTTTTCAATCTCAGCACCGAGCGTTTGATATTTACTAAAAATCTTTTCAATCATGCTGCCGCCGCGTTTAAAGATTTTTGACAACAAACCACCCTTCGGCTCGTCAAAATCATTTTTATCAAAGCGATCCATAATCTTACCAAGCTGCGTCAGCATTGTTCCTGAGTCAGTGACGCTTGTTGAACGCATCATTGAAAGGATACGATCAGAGAACTTAGAGATTTCAACGGCTGGCTGTTTTCCGTATTCAAGAAGCTCAAGCTGATTTTTTGCATCGATCTGTCTCGCAATATTTTGCACTTCTGGTTCGTTTCGAAGCTGAACGCGAATATCGTCTGCCTTCTCAATCGTGATTTCCTCTTTATCAATTGAAATGATGTCATTTCCGTTTGTATTTGTCATAAGCTTTGATCTCCTTATCGGTTTTTAATGGATTGAAATAACTTTCTAACGATGGACGGCTCTTTAAACTCCTGGTTCATGACCATCTCATCAAGCCAATGGGTATCAAATAATTGGTCATCGATATACCGTTCGATACACTGATATCCCGCCGGATGATATACGAAGAGATCCACACCCATTTCATTTAGGAAAATCAGGGCGGCCGCATCAGAACGAGTCAGCTCACCATTATATTCCGTATGGTATAAAATCACTTTCGGTACGGTTTGTGCATAATCAAAGGTTTGAATCAGTTCAATGAGATCCTGGCTCAAATGCAGAACCTGCTTGAATAAATAAATGCGGACATCTAATTCGGTTTCATTGCCTTCTTTTAATAGCTTCGGATGCTGACAGATTCGAGATATCGCCTCTGCTATCGCACGCTGCGCGCCCTCATATAGATGAGAAAACTGCCACACATTGCTTTTCATTAATAATTCAGGATCAATCTCTCCAGTAGCAGAAAGTGCATGCTGATAATGAAATTGATAATTCGAAGTCACTTCTTTTGTAAAAGGAAAATGGCGAATGGTCTTCGTCTCTTTCCCCTCCATTAACGTGTGAATGCGATCCCAGTATTCACGCTTGTCTCGTGTGACACCCATCATTTTCGCAAAAAGATTCGGAATCTGTATCGTGTCCCGGTCTGCTTTGAAATTCGGGCGGATAAAGGATCGTTCCTTTGCAATTAAAAACAGCTCATCATACGTTGTCTTCAGCGTAATAGAATGAGGAGCATGATCTCTGAATTGCCACGGCTTATACAGCATTGAATCTTCCGTGTGAAGCACCTCTTCAAGCTCTCTTGTCGAGCGGTACGCCACCGTTGATTTCCTCTCAGGCTTTTCAGTAGGGAACGGCTCAAGCTTTGAAGTCCCCGGGTACTGATCAATAAAAGTCAGCTTTTCTTCTGGATCTAATTCGCGAAACGAATCCACGCCTTCTGGATGAAATAGCACAACATCACAGCCAATCAGCATGACATAGTAAAGAAAATAAAGCTGACTTTTATTCGCCTCTCCATACCAAATGACAGCCGGCATTTTTTCTTCTATATTGACTTCCTTCAGCCATGGACCTAGATGGTTATTTGAAAACTTCACGACATCCAGCAAGACCCGGCGGAAATCAGGATGCTGAAATCCACCCTCATGCAGCTGCTTGAAATGCTCAAACACCTTGATCAATGAAAGACGGATATGCCGGTTCATCACAGGGTTTGGATGGCGTACAATCAGCTGTTCACCATCTAAAAAAGCCACAAAGCGATTCACGGACAATCCCTTTTCTTCTTGGTTAATCAAATGAATACGCTGCAACGCTTGAAAATGCTCTGGCTCAATATGACGATTGAGCGTTTCACTTAAAATATGCATGCCTTCTGTTTCGTATAATTCATGTAAATAAATAAAATAATCGGTTGCATCATGCGGAGTTCCAAGGACCCGGGCGGCGAGACGCGGCAAGGACAACGTATGCTCGTCCTTTACATAACCGTCTCTTTCAGGGAGCGGCTTTTTCAGCACGTTTTTCCAGGCTTCCTGCTCCGCCCGTGTTTGGGTGACATTGATTTCTTTATAACTCACGCCGCTCCTTCCTTTCTCCTATATTTTCTAGAAAGCTACTACTATCATATCATTCAGCCTTCTACTTCTGCTATCGAATCGAAGGCTTTTTTGCCTTCGCCATCTGCTCGATGACAGAAGCGGTGATTTCATCCGCTGCGGCCATGCCAGATGCTGCTGTCGGCTCAAGTTCTGGGTCAAAGTCGAGAACTTCTCCATGCCTTGGGGCAAAGCCCTTATCTGATTGACGAATGATCCCCACATCTAACAGGGAATCACCCGCACCATAGACGTATTCAAGCTGCAGCCTATCCTTTAGAAAAGCAACAGCATCCCACTTATTAAGCGGCTGTGGAATAAAATAAAGCTTCCGTCCCTGAAGAGAAACCTGCCAGCCTCTCTCCTCACCCCACAGCTTCAATTCAGCAAGCGGTATGTGAGATAAATACTCATCTTTCATAATCAAATAAAGAAATCTTCCCTCTGCTGTACGGGTACGCTTCACCCAAGCCGCAACCGGAAGTTCGGAGATCGCCCTCAGCATCTCTCTGACTGGCATACACTCCCTAAGTCTCTCATCAACAATGGCCTGCCAATCCTCAAGCGGCTTGCCATGGTGAAGAATACAGCCCCCGTTTGTTGTGACAGCATACTCCGGTTGAAGCTCTTGTTGAAAGAAGGTGATCCGTTCATACTGTGCAGTCGTTCTTGTCGTCACTGGAATGAACCAGCCTGATTGATGAATCGTCTGCAAGGATCTTTTCGTTTCAACAGACATATAGGAAAGCGGCCGTTCGTCCAGCACCTCAACTAAATCATACTCTCCTTCATACGCATACTGGTCAAGCACTCGATGTGAGTAAATCAGCGTTCGGTCTAAATCACTGGCAAATGCATATGTCTTCATGACGTTTGCTCCAGCGGGCGAATTAACCCGCAGCACGTGTAGGACATATTGGCATATTCAATGACAGGAACGCCTCTGTCCTCAGCCAAAAGCAAAATATGCTTCAGCTTTTCCTGAGATCCAGGCTGAATCAAGATTTTCCACGGGATTCTTCTAAGCAGCACGCGGGTCGTCTCACCAACACCCGGCTTAATCAAATGTGTATTTTTAATTTGAAACTCCTGACCGATTGCTTCAATGGATGCCATTCCGCGCCAATCTGCCGGCGTCCCTTGCGTAAGTATGGTTTCTGCTTTCTCTTGTACATTTGGGCCGAGGCTGGAAAATGCTTCTTCAATCGTATCCACATACAGATTGGACACATCCTCATCAAGCAGCTCTTTATAATACTTTGCCCCATGGAAATCATCGGCATTGATCCAGCGGTTGTTTAGTACCGTACGACTGACAAGCCCTGATACCGTCGAATTCAGGCAGGCACTTGGAATGAGAAAGTCCTCTCTCGTTCCATATACATGTGTACAATAGCCAGGGTCAGCCAGCACAGCCAGCTCACTCGAAAGACGCACGCCATACTTTTTTTCAAAATCAATCACAGCTTTTTCGAGCTCTTTCGAAATCGCACCTTTTCCAGTCCATCCATCGATAAAAGCAATTTCAAAGCCCGGATGTTCTTTCAGCATATAATGCAGTGCATTCTCGTCTATTCCGCGGTCGCGAATAATAGAGATGCTGTAATGAGGCAGATCGATACCATATGTCTTTCGAATATATCGTTTGATTAGCACCCCGATCGGTGTTCCTGCACGCGCCAAGCTGCAAAGCACGGTTTTGAAGCCTCGCTTCTTCACAATCTGTTCTGCTACAACAGCTACTGCTTCGGCTACCTTTTCCTTACTTTCTTCAAGAGATTGATAGAATAAAGTCATATAAGATTCAGTTGGTTTATATTCAATTGGCAGCATTTCTGAATAATGCGCACCACTCTGAATGGAACGCTCCCGCTCTTCTGTACTTTTCTCCATCTCAATAGAGGATAAATCTTTGAGTAAGAAGGTTACATCCTGCTCTGGATAGCTTCCCATCTTTGTATACACGTTAGCCATTCACCTTCACCTCGTCTGATAAAGTCACAATATGCACATGCTTCACATGCCGCTCGGCAAATAAATGAATAAGCGGAAGCAATGCCTCCTGAGAGACCTTTTTCTCAAAAAAGAGAAATACATCATCATATTCACCTTTTGGAATGTTGTACACGTAGTGCTGAATTCGGGCATCTTCTGGATTCATAAAGGTAAACCCATTTTGAACAGCGTATCCATCCTTTTCGACTGGGTGAATAGGACTTCTCGTTGTTGAATGAAAGCGAACGCCTTCACCCATATGTGTAGACAGTCTCATCGGTACATACATAAGCTCACCTGTCCCTAAGCAGAGTGTTTGCTTTCCTTTGCGTTCCTGCCACAGCTTCAATCCCGCTTCAGCAGCTGCTTGGTCGAGTGCTTCCGTATCTGCTGCGTTTAAACCAAAACGGCCCGTTTCATGTATATATGGCGAATGACCAGCCGAATTTGCTGCATGAGAAAGTGAATACGGCACTTGCTTAAAGAAAGATTGAAGAGAATGAAAAGAGAGACTTGGCCGCTTCTCTTGCTCCCCAATCTCATACGAATAAGCTGGTTCATCAAGCGTTTTGCCTCTAAAGACCATCTGCCCTTTTAATAAAGACAATGATGTGATGTGAATTCCGAGCTCCTCTTCAAGCTGGCACATGGCTTTCTCATGCTCCTCCGTCCGCCAGTCCAAAATGGAAAGAATGGTATAAGAATGCCGCGGGTACTTTGCATGAAGGTCACGAATGATGTTGATATTTGTACGGCCTGTCGTGACTTCATCATCTACTAACACGATGGGGCGGTCTGTGCGAAGTAATGCTTCATCTGCATAACAAAGCTGGTCTGTTGCATGCGAATGTTCTTCTTCAAATACCAATGACGGGTCAAGACCCAGCAGCTGTTCACGTGTCGTATGAATGTAAGATGCGCCTTCTAGCACATCATACACACCATGTCCAAGGGCTGTTGCCGTTTCCGCAAAGCCGATGACGACAGGCTCATTGCCAGCTGCTAGCTTTTCTTTTTTGAGTGTTTCATAGGCTGCCGTTAACACCGCGTGATCATCCGTCTTGAGTGCCTCTACAAGAAAATCTTGGTACGGAGGCGTCTGTCCCGTTTGCTCTTTGGCATATGCCATCGCTAAAAGACCCGAGACAAGGAGCGGTTTCACTGGATGAACAGGAATATGCTTTCCAAGCACCTTACTAACGAATAAAAAGGCTCTTTTTTTGTTCACCCTTGCTGCCATCTCAAAAAGATGCTCTTTCTCCAGCTGGAGCACCCCTTCTTTGAGGTCAAGCTCAACCTCCATATGTTCCAAGATGTTCAGCGTATGCCGCTTCTGATTCTGTGAGTATGTCGATATAGCTTCTATTTTCATGAAACACCCCGTAAATGTCTGACTTAATTAAAATGTGCTCTGCCCACCTGTAATGCGGCTTCGTTTCATTCATCTTATTAGAATAGGCACTCTTCATTACGCCAACTGTGCCGTCAGCATGATCTAAAATACTTAATGCATCCAAGTATTCTTCCTTTGTCACAACGTACATGCTTTGAACTGGCTTGAGATGTGTTGGATGGATCACTGTCTTCCCATGTATGCCATTGGCTACATCGAGTCTTGTCTCCTTGAGTAGACCTTGTACGTCATCGAATTCAGAGAAGGACAGCTCACCGCCCTTAGAAAGCGCACGGATGAATGGTTTTTGTTCCTTTCGTGCAGGGCCAAAATGCTCCCATACTGCACCTGATACAACAAAGGAACGGCCAAAATAATTGATCATATCTGTGATCAAATCAGCAATCAATCTGATTTCATAGATGGTGGTGTCACGGTCACGGCGAATGCCATATAAGCCGCAAAGATCCGTTGCCCCAATACGAATATTCAAAATATATTCTTCATCATTCAGCATGATCTGCTTTAACTCTGACAGCACCGTATATCTTGTATCTTTTTCTAATAAATCGGGTGTTTCCAAAATGGGCATACCGTACAGCTTTGTCTTCGTTTGTGCTGAAACCTGTTTCAAGCTGTCCAAATAATCCTTCGCATTATGAATAGAACACTTTGGAAATACAAAACCCGTCAATAAATGAAGAGATGAACCAAGCAAATCTGCCATTTTGAGCAGCTGCTTCGGTGAACGAACCCGAATAAATAAAAGCGGCAATTGTTCAGCCGTTTCAGGCGTATGCGTCAATTTGTCCGACAGTTTGGCGAGTTGTACCACTAGATTCTGCTCAGCCATTTCCACTTCTTGATCACCGATGGCATCCTCTAAACAAAATACAACAGAGCAAAGCGCTTCATATTTCTGCGACAGCAGCATGTCTGCTATATCCTGTCTTGTTGCAGGCATATACAAAGTAGCACCTAATGCATGCGCAAGTACGTGCCTTGGCGTCATCAAATGCATCGTCCCCGGCCGTTTGAAAAAAATATCGTGCTGCCTCGCCTCTGATAAAAACTGAAAATACCGCATGCTGTGCCACCTCCTGTTGTTGAGAGAAAATCGAACAAATGACTTGATGATTCAAAAAAGGATGGAGCCGCTAATCAACTCCATTCCTTTTTGATCGTCCTATTCTTCTTTTGAAGCCGCAGCTTCGTTTGTTACACCTTGATGTTTCTTCTTATTGATTTTATGAACAATAAACGTTCCGATAAATGCTAGGATAATAATTGCAAAGAATACAAGATGCGGGATTTCAATGTGAGCAGCACTCAAGCCCATTTTGATCGCAATGATCCCGATAAGAATAAACGCTGTATTCTCGAGCTCTGGGATACGGTCAATAAGAACAAGGAACAACTGTGCCACTGTACGCATCATGAGAATTCCAAGCATTCCGCCTAATAGAAGAATCCATACTTCCTCAGATACAGCGAATGCTGCAAGAATACTATCAACCGAGAAGGCAAGGTCCATAATTTCTACAGAGATAACGGTTGCCCAGAATATACCAAATACCCGAATCAACCAGCCTTCTTTTTTCAATTCCTTCGCTTCATCATCGCCATCACCTAACCAGAAGTGCTTAATGACAAGCCATGCTAAGTAAGCAGCTCCAAGAACCTTAATCCACCAGAATTTAATAAGCAGCATCCCTACGCCAATGAATAGAAAACGGAAGAAATAAGCGCCAATTAATCCGTAGGTTAATGCCTTTTTACGCTGCTTTTCCGGTAAATGTTTCACCATCACAGCTAATACAAGTGCGTTATCTGCTGATAACAATCCTTCAAGCACGACAAGCGTCCCAATAAGCCCCCAAGAGACAGGGTCTGTTAACACCTCTGCCCACATATGCCAATCAAAAAACGAGGCATATGTATCCAACATATGTTTCAAAATGTCCAACTGGTTTTCCTCCTATAAGTGTAGAAGCATCAGCAGGCTTTCGCCTGCTGCTATTCTTGATCGCTGTTTCTTTCTCACTTTGGAAAAGGCCCTCATATGAGTTTTTGACAGCACCTCTTGAATTGATTTGTTTCTCTTATTTACACTTCTAACCCATAATTTTGACAAAGAGCTGCAAGTCCGCCAGAGAATCCGCTTCCGATCGCGTTAAACTTCCAATCACTTCCGTGTCGGTACAATTCACATACCACAACAGCTGTTTCAATTGAGAAGTCTTCGCCTAAATCGAAGCGAATCAATTCTTCCCCGCCCTCTTCATTTACAACACGAACAAATGCATTAGAGACTTGTCCAAAATTTTGGCTACGCGTCTCTGCATCATGGATCGTAACTGTAATTCCGATACGATCAATGTTAGCAGGAATTTTCGAGAAATCAACGAGAATTTGCTCGTCATCTCCATCTCCTTCACCCGTCCGGTTATCACCTGTATGAGTGACACTGCCGCTTGGATGTTGAAGGTTATTATAGAACACAAAATCTGTATCTTGCTGACAACGATTGTTTGCATCCACCAAGAAAGCCGAAGCGTCCAAATCAAATTCGGCTCCGCCAGAATATTTATTCGTATCCCAGCCAAGACCGATCATCACTTTCGTCAGCCCTGGGTTGGTTTTTGTTAAATCGACACGTTGTCCTTTTGAAAGCTGAATCGCCATATTCGTATCTCTCCTGTCTTTGAAAATAGGAAGCTATCGTTATCCGATATCTAAGCCGAAGTCCGTTGCAATGCGTGCAAGACCGCCTTGATAGCCTGATCCGACAGCCGAGAATTTCCATTCCCCGCCATGACGGTATAATTCACCTACAATAATGGCTGTCTCAATTGAGAAATCCTCTGCCAAATCGTAGCGAATGAGTTCTTCATTCGAAGCCGCATTTAAAATACGTACATATGCGTTAGACACTTGTCCGAAGTTTTGACTGCGCGCTTCTGCATCATGAATGGTAATGACAAATGAAATCTTCTCAATACTTGCTGGTACAGCTGCAAGGTCAACATTGACCTGCTCGTCATCTCCGTCCCCTTCACCAGTGCGGTTATCGCCTGTATGTACGACACTGCCGCCTCCGCCAGTTGTTTGGTTGTAAAAGACAAAGTCAGATGGAGAGCTTGCTTTACCTGCTGCATCTAAAAGGAATACACTTGCGTCTAGATCAAAGTCATGTCCGCCGTCATACTTATTGACGTCCCAGCCAAGACCAACGACTACTTTTGTTAAACCCGGATTCGTTTTTGTTAAATCAATTTTTTGACCTTTCGCTAAAGAAATTCCCACTAGGAACCTCTCCCTTCTGTTTAAATGTAGTTTCTCGTAATATCGGCAAGCTTCGCATCATTTGTACCATTTCCAAGAGCCGCAAACTTCCACTCATTCTCTTGACGGTAAAGTTCTCCGACGATTAACGATGTTTTTCCTGCATAGTCATCTTTTAAATTATATTTCACTAATTCTTGATTGTTTGAACGATCAACGATGCGAATGTAAGCATTTTGAATCATACCAAAGTGTTGGTTTCTTCTAAGGGCATCATAAATGTTCACGACAAACACCAATTTATTCACATTACCCGGCACCTTGCTCAAGTTGACGAGGACTTGTTCATCATCTCCGTCTCCTTCACCAGTCAGGTTGTCACCTGTATGCTCAACACTGCCGCATTTGCTTTTTAGGTTGCCAAAATAAATCAAATCTTTATTTTCCGTAAACTTATCATTTTTCAGCATGAGCACTGAAGCATCACAATCAACATCAGCGCCGCCTCCGCCGCCAAACAGCTTTCCTAAAAACCCGCCGCCTTGTGATACAGGGTCCCAGCCAAGTCCAACAAGAATATTCGTTAGCCCTGCTTTCCCTTTTGTTAAATCAATACGTTGACCTTTTTCTAATGTAATCGCCAAATCAATCACTCCTCCAGCATAATAAAAATCTATTTATTAAGCGATGGACCCTATTAAAATCATCATACATGAAAATTCGACAAAATTCATGAAATGACATTGGAGCCTCTTACTCTTTTTTCTATTTACTAGTATATACGATCTATGTTCAAGATAGGTTTCAAACACTTTATATTTTTTTAAAGAAAGATGCACATTGAAAATAGTTCATGTCGTAAATGAAGTGTTTCATGTGAAACATTGTCGAAAGTTCCCGGTGAGCAGCTCTTGCTGATAAGGAGCGTAAGATGTGGTTTCATATGTTGATATAGAAAAGATAAAAGCATGTGTTCAAAGGATAAACCCTTTCGTTTCCTTCCACCCATTGATTTCTTTATACTTATATTCAGCATGTTGTTGAAAGGATGTTGATGATGCCATCACTTCATATATTAGATCAAGTCGCCATTCCTAAAGGTCAGTCTGCTCAGGAGACATTGATTCATACAACGCAGCTGGCTCAACTGGCTGAAACGCTTGGGTATGAGCGCTATTGGTTCGCTGAACACCACAGCACAAGGGGGCTCGCTAGTACGGCGCCTGAAATATTAATGGCTCATATTGCGGCTCATACATCGACCTTGCGTACCGGATCTGGCGGCATTTTACTTCCTCAGTACAGTCCTTTTAAAGTAGCAGAGGTCACGCGGCAGCTTGAGGCCCTTTATCCTGGACGGATTGAGATCGGAGTCGGTAAATCCCCGGGCGGGATCGAAAGGACGAGACTCGCTTTGACGGACGGCGTGCATAAAGATTTGTCTCAGTTTGACCGCCAGCTGAAGGATCTTCTTTTTTACTTATCAGACAGCCTGCCTTCTGGTCATCCGCATGCAGGCGTGAAAGCTGCTCCGCTTGTTGATGCTCATCCGCCGGTTTGGCTGCTTGGACTAGGAGAAAATAGTGCCATACAGGCGGCGGAGCTTGGAATCAACTATATTTTTGGCCACTTTATTCATCCTGCACGCGGCAAACAAGCATTTGAGACGTATCGATCACACTTTTCTCCATCTGTCTTTTCTAGGCAGCCACAATCTATGTTTGCCGTCTTTGTCATCTGCGGTGAAACAGATGAAGAAGCAGACCGGATCGCCAGCAGTACAGATTTATGGCTGCTTCGTGTTGAAAAAGGACTGGACAGCCGCGTTCCTTCTATAGAAGAAGCAAATGCCTATCACTACACCACGCAGGAAAAGAAAAAAGTGCTGCAAAACCGCCAGCGGATGATTGTCGGCTCGAAGAAAACGGTGAAAGAGCAATTACAGACCTTGATGGACCGCTATCAAACGGATGACATCATGATTCTGAACAATTCCTTTGATCCGATTGAAAAACAACGCTCCTACAAGCGAATAGCAGAATTATTTTGAAGCCAGCTTTTCAGGCTTCTTTTTTTACATTGTCATAAAAAATGGGAAATGTAACATCAAGATGTCAAAATCCTTTCGTCTGTCATCTAATCGCAAATGTGTCTTCTAATCGTTAGCGAACTGTAAACGCATAAGAGGTGTACCTTTTATATAGTAGAGGTACATATTCAATGAACGGTTTACGACGCTGAGAAAAAGGAGATGACAGGACATGAAAAAGAGACTCGATTGGGTAGATGCAGCTAAAGGAATCGGCATTCTGCTCGTGGTTATGGCGCATGTGCCCATTCCAGATTCGCTCAAGCAATTCATTTACTCTTTTCATATGCCGCTTTTCTTTTTACTATCAGGCATGATGTTTCGATCATCCTCATCCCCTGCTTTGTCATTTATTCAGAAAAAAGCCAAAAGCTTACTCCTGCCCTATCTCTATTTCTCCATCATTACTTATGTATTTTGGTTCTCCGTTACTCGTTTTTTTGCATTCAAGGGACAAACGGATATCGACCCTTTCGTTCCGTTTACAGGTATTTTCATATCCAATGCAGATGAAGCAAGACTTACACATAACCCAGCGATTTGGTTTTTAACGACACTCTTTTTAGTGGAAATTTTATTTTACTTTATGCATCGTCTTTCAAAAGGGAGACCTGCTGCCTTAATCTTGCTGACTATTCTTTGCGGAGGTGCTGGATATGCCTCTACCTTGCTTTTAGATCAAAGTCTTCCTTGGAATGCTAATGTTGCCTTGACGGCTGTTGTGTTTTATTCGATTGGATTTTTAGCAAAGCAGTGGTTTGTGGAATTAAAAACAGATCCAACCCTGCTTTTATGTACAGGTCTGCTTGTGCTGACGGCTTACATGCAGAGCTTTAATTCACGGATCGATATGCGCATCAACGACTACGGTGATCTCTTTATTTTCTATGCATGTGCTCTGCTCGGTTCAGCTGCCGTGATTTATTTAAGCTTTAAATTGAAAACATCCCCTATTTTGACGTATCTAGGACGAAATTCTATTGTCATTCTTGTCTTGCAGTTTGCCGGCATTGATATCATGAAAGCATTTGTTTTTTATGGACTTGGTATCAATATTGCTGATACAGCGCAGCTCTCTTGGACACTTTTTTATACGATCGGCACATTGCTGCTCATGGTGCCATGTATCTCCTTCCTGGGCAAGTACCCGATGCTGCTCGGCAAACGAGCCAAAGCTACACAACGCTACGAACAAAAAATATCCGCCGGCTGAACAGGCGGATGTTTTTCGGATTAATCATTGATTTGAGAAGGATAAAGTGTCATTCCACCATCCACAAATAAGGTGGTGCCTGTGATATATGCCGCTTCCTTAGAAACGAGGAATGCCGCAGCGGACCCAATCTCCTTCGGTTCACCAAAGGTCCTCATCGGAATTTTCTCAAGCTGCTTTTGTTTTTTCTGTTCATCCTGCAAATCATCATTTGATTCGGTTGCCATGGTACCTGGCGCAATCGCATTGATTCGAATACCTGATTCTGCATAATCAAGAGCCAGCGTCTTTGTCATCATATTCATTCCGCCCTTTGAAGTGGAATAATGAACGTTGAATGGGCGCGGAATCTCCTGATGGACACTGGAAATATTTAAAATAGATCCTTTGATGTCATGCTCCATCATATAGGCAAGCGCAGCCTTTGCGCCTAAAAATGCACCTGTTATGTTCACATCGATGACGTTTTGCCATTGCTCCAGCGTCATCTCATGCGGCAGCGCTTCTTCGCCGTTGAAGCCTGAATTATTGACGAATACATCTACTGTACCGAAATGTTCCAATGCTGTATCCATGATAGCTTGGATGCCTTCCTCTTTGGAGACATCTGCGTGTACTTTCACCGCCCCACCTCCGTGCTTCTGAATGGCTTGTACCGTCTCTTCAGCTCCATCTTCATCGCCTTTATAGTTCACAACCACATTCATTTCCTCTTGTCCAAACCGCAATGCGATCGCTTGTCCAATTCCTTTTGAAGAGCCTGTGACAATGGCTGTTTTCCCTTTTAAATCTTGATACATCATCATTTCCTCCATTCACGTGCTTCATCTTGTTGATACACAATGGTTACCCATTTTGGAAAAAACAAAAACACAACCCTCTGCATTCGTACTCTAAGAGGATTGTGCGTTTCATCAAGCTAAAAGGTGTTATAGACATTTTCACACGTTTCGGCGGTTGGCTGATAAAAGCAATGCGACTTATACCTTGCCACAAACGGCTGATTATACCATGTCGCTGGACAATTGCCAGGCGGTTTAAAATACCAAAGGCTGAATTTTGCCGGCCAAAAACGTTCTCCGTTAATATTTCTCCGCGCAAGTGTTTTTTCAGTTTCTCGTGCTCGTTGATAAAAGTACCCATGCGTGACCGCTTCGAATGCATGCTCCTGATAAATCATTTGTGGAATCGTACGCAGCCCTTTAAAGTCAGAGCAGTTGGCACGCAGCCGATTGATGCCCACATTTCCTACGAGCAGCATCCCTTGCTTCCCTTCACCTTCTGCCTCCGCTCTCAGCAGTCTGGCCATTAAATCAATATCAGAGCTTGTCGCTCTTACCACTGCCATACATCCACCTCCAGTTCGTTTCTCTTTTATTTTATGTAGCGTTTCTGTGTAGATGACTGCCATTTTGACATGAAAAAGCACGTTCAGTGTCGGCAGCCTGTCTAAATTTGCTGGACATGTGTCTTGCTGTCAACAACACACAAACCAAGTGATCATCCACATAGCAGGAAAAAATATTCATTACTATATACTCATTTACAAGTCATAAAAATCCTTCTAATTGCGACATCATCTTCAAAAACAGTCATTTGAACCTATTCAATAATCCGACTCAAAACCTTAAAATATAAAATGTTGAGTTTCTACAGGAGATATCAAATAATAAATTACAAGTTTCTCCTCTCAACTTAGTGTCATTTTTACTACTTGAAGCCAATCAACCTCGGAAACGCACTGAGGTATTGACAGTACTTTCGCTTCATTCTACAGTAAAAAACATACAGTATTTTTCTTTTTGTGCAAAAAGAACGATATGAACTACAGCTTTTCAATGAAATTCACCATAAACCCGAGGAGGAAAACACGACATGTTTAAAAAGAAATTATCCCTGTTTCTTCTGATCTTGTGTGTAACTGTTGTCGCTGCCGCTTGTAGTGGTGGTAAAGACAAAACAGCTGCGAAAGAAAACGATACCAAAAAATCTCTTGATGCAGCAGAAGTAAAGGTAGAAAGTGCTGAGTACACATTACCACCTCAATACGATACATCTGTACAGGATGATCAGTATGTACTAAAAGTGAATGTATCTGTAAAAAATATCAGCAAAGAGCCTCTCAATGTTGATAAAAGCAACTTCACACTTTACCAAGATGACGCACAGGTATCTACGATCTCTCCAGATGACTACAACGAAGTATTATCTTCAAGCTCTTTAAATGCAGACAAAGTAACAAAAGGCGGTCTATTCTTTGTTGTTGACAAAGACAAAGACTATCAGCTTGTTTACACAGAGCCAGGCAGTGGATCGAAAAAAGATGACAAAACACTAGAATTCGATATTAAAGGAAAAGACTTAATGAAAAAAGCAGATACACTACAAGCATCTGCAAAAGCTCTTTCTTCTTATATTGATGTGATGATTTTTGGTAAGAAAAACGACGATTTCGAAAAACTAACAGGTGATAACAAATCAACTGTTGTGAATGAATTCGATAAATCATTCAAACAAGGTTATATCACTTCATCAGGTATTTCTTCTAGCTCAGCGAAGGACGAAAACCTTGATAAGCTTTTAAAAGCAGTAAAAGAAACATTAGCTGAAAAATCAAAAGTATCAACAAAAACAAAAGCGATCAGTGGTGATAAAGCTGTCGTGACTGTAACTCTTACACCAATCGATGCAAGTCCGCTTGTCGATCGTTTGAAAGAGAAAGCGACTGAGTTCTACAGCAAAAACCGTTCAGCATCTTATGATGATGCACAGAAATATCTACTTTCTATCTATCCAGATGAATTTAAAAAATTAGGACCATCATCTTCTGAAGAAACAGTAGAAGTGAACATGAAGAAAAACGATATCGACCAATGGAAACTTGATTTGAACGATTACAAAACAAGCTCATTAGTTGAAAAATTCATCAAGAACTAAAGAAAAACCCCCGATTCCGGGGGTTTCAGATTGTTGACAAAGGGCTAAAATGATCTTTATTTTAGCCCTTTGTCCTCTTTTCAGCGTGATAGAAAACCTTTGCAGTCTAGGAAGGGCGAGCACCGGAGCGGAGCGAATTTGACATTCGTGAGCACCGGAGCGCAGAACTGACAAAGAATGCGAGGGTTTGTCTACACGCTGAAACCCCCGATCCCGGGGGTTTTTTTAATATGATGAGCACAAGCGTATTGGTTGCGGCGTATATCAACATTTCTTATTTTAAGGGTGGGAGTCAATGCTAAAGTCTAATCAAAACATCACCTACACGGGTGATGAAATGTTAGAGGTATTAAAAGAAATGAATTTGATTCTTTTGTCTTTGCATAACATGGGTACTTATTATGGTGAAAAATTTCATCAGTATGGTGAGGAAGCATATAGAGGAGAATATGAAACAGAAACCACACGATTTATAGATGAGTGGGAGGTCACTCAAAGACTCGCTAAAGTACGAAAGATACTATCTTCGAAATTTGATAGTACTTTAGGAATTGACGATATGGATGACATTGAAAGAGCATTGGAAGACATCAAGTACTGGACAAAACCCAATGACAAGCCAAATCCATAGACATTTGATTCACTAGCAAACGAGTTCACAAGCAGGGGAATCTCTTTATAAGGAATTCCCCTTTTCAGCTTCATATTCTTTAATGATCTCAATTGGATCAACCGCATTTTCCTCTTGTGCGTATTCCTCTACATAAGGAGTCGTTAATTTTTTAAACCTTTGCTCCTCGTCTACTAAAGCAACATAGACATCATATCCTTCATAATCAGAAGGGAATAACGCTGCAGTAGAACAACCGGTTTCTAAAGCCTTGTCTATTGCATTTCTTAGTTCTAATAAGCCTTTCCTATTTCCCAAAATAAAGGCTTCAAAATGGTGTGTTTGCTGAGCATATATATTACATAGTCCTAACACATCATCGTCATCTGTTTGATAAGACATATCTCCACCTCCCCTCTTTAGTAAAAATAGGATGATTATGTCATTTCCTCTTCCATTATGCCATAACAATTCTTTCCCCAGCCTTTTTATATGAATCTCCGAATATAAAAAAACTTGTAGAAAAAATCTACAAGTTTTCCTTTCTTTATTTCGCAAGCATCCATTTTTCTTTCATAAACAAGCTTCTGACGATGACAAACAGGATAACGACTGCCAAGGCTGAGGAGCCGAGTGTCAGAGTGACAGCCACCGGATCGATGATACCAAACATCAGTTGCTTACACAGCGCATGAATATTAAGGAATGGGACCGCAAAGTAATACGTATCTAGCTGCGTAGCACCTGCTCTCATGGTAAAGAACATTGGGATCACACCTAGTGTAATGATCATGGACATGTACGACTGTGCTTCTTTGACTGAGCCCGAAATGACGCTGAGCAGCAATTCGATCATGGATACCATGAAGGAGAAGATGATTAACGCCGCAAACATGACGCCGATAATGCTCCACATTTGATCACCAAAGTTTAGAGCCTGCTTCAGCTTTTCTGTAAAGAGCAAAGTGGATAAAAGCAGCATACCGATCGCCACAATCCCACTTAAAATACCAAACATAGAGACAGCGAGCCATTTCCCGATGAGAATCTGGAGTCTGCTGGCAGGTGTCAGGAACAACGCTTCAATGGATTTCCGGTCTTTTTCACCTGCTACAATATCAAGCGCAGCCGGCAAAGCTCCTGAGATGACGGAGGTCACCAAAATCATCGGAAGGAGAATCGACAACAGCATAGCGGTCACTCCGTTTTCCCCTTCATCCCCTTCTTCTACATCAACGGACTGCACCTCAAACGGATGAATAACGGACGCATCGATTTGATCGGCTGCTAATCGCTTTTCGACCACTTGGTTTTGATATTGCTCCAGCAATGATTGCAGCATTTGAACAGTGATGACCGAATCATCATCTGTCGTATATCCATGGATTTTAATAGCGAATGGCTTTTGTTGTTTGAGCATATCGCCTGCCTCTTTCGGCATTTCAAGGTAAGCATTTGCCTCTCCATCCTTGACCGCTTGCTGCGGATCATCAAATGTTTCAAGGTTTAGGTTTTTGACCTCTTTGATCATTTGGTTCATTTCGGCTGGAAGCTGTTCATTGATGGCGACTGTATAGGCTTCATCCCCTGGATCTGCAATCATGCTTTCATAAAAGAACACCAGTCCAAGCATGGTCAAAAGAGGAATCAGCACGGTTAAGAGCAACGTTTTTCGATCTCTCAGCGCATCTGTCATTTCTTTCAAAAAGACGGTTTTCCACATTATGAAATCCCCCTAGCGAGCTTCGACATAAAGATATAGTTCAAGTCATCACTTTGTTCCTGAGTATATAATTCTGAAAGTGTCCCTTTGTACACAAGCTCTCCTTGATGAATCATCATGACACTGTCACAAAGCTGGCTGACTTCTTCCATGATGTGGCTTGAAAAGAGGATCGTTTTGTTTTGCTGCTTGAGCTGATGGATAAAATCTCTGAAAATATTACTCGACGTGATATCTAAGCCTGTTGTCGGCTCATCAAATAAGATAATGTCAGGATCATGAATTAACGTTCTGGCAATCGCCACCTTTTGTTTCATCCCTCTTGAGAATCCTTTCACCTTGCGATCCATATATTGTCTCATTCCAAAACGCTTTGCCAAATCCTCTATTCTTGCTTTGATTTCATGCTGATCTAAGCCATACAATTTGCCAAAGTATTCAAGGTTTTCTCGTGCCGTCAAACGATCGTAAAGCCCCGTCTCACCGCCAAACAAGACACCAATTCGCTTTTTCACTTCCGTTGATTCTTTCACCGTATCAAAGCCTGCGACAGTGACTGACCCGTGCGTAGGCTCTAATAATGTGGCTACGGCGCGCAATAATGTCGTTTTTCCTGCACCATTTTCTCCTAGGATGCCAACGACTTCCCCTTCCTTCACGGAGAACGTCATGTGTTTCATCGCTTTCACGACTTTTTTCTTATCTTTAAACCAGCAGCTGCAATCGCTGAGAGTAATCATTTGGTTCGCCCCTTTCAACTTTACTTTCTAAGTCTATGATAGAAAAAATAATGCCTGCCTGATATAAAAATGTCGCGAAACGTCCTTTTTCTGTCTTGAAATGATCTATTTCAAAAAAACAAATGGTAAAATAGACAAATAATAAGAAGAGTCATAGGTGATTTTTATGATAAAAGTAGGTCTCGTCGATGATTACCGAGTAGATTTAGAAAAGCTGCACGCCATTGTGGGCAGAATGGAGGCTGTGGACATTGTCTTTGTCACGCAGTCAGCAGAGGATGCATATGAGAAGGTCAAACAAGGAGACATTGATCTGTTGTTCGCTGACATTGAAATGCCTGGAATGTCCGGCTATGAATTAGCGGACCTCATTCACTCTCACGCACTGAATGTCGATGTGGTCTTTGTGACAGGAAACAGTGGTTATGCAGTCCATGCGTTTGATTTGAATGTACATGATTATATTATGAAGCCCTACCAAGCTGATCGAATTGCCAAATGCTTAGAGCGCTATATGTCCACCAAGCAGGAGAAAAGCATTCATGGACGGCTTCTCATTAAGCAGCAGTCAGATATTCATGTGCTGCAGAAAAAGGATGTCATTTTTGTTGAGCGAACGGGCCGGTCAACAACTATCGTGACAACGACAGGAGAAATCCAGACATATCAAACTTTAAACGAGTTAAAGGGTGATTTGGCTGAAAAGGATTTTATCCGCTCCCATCGATCGTTTATCATCAATATTCATTACATTAAGAATTTCTCGGCGTATGCTAAAAATTCGTTTATCGTGTCTTTTGAAGGGACAGATAAAAAAGCCATGATGACCAAGCAGCAATTAGAATTCTTTAAGAAATACTATTTTTAAGGAGAACGAACGTGAACGCTTTCTATCTTGGATTTCGCATTTATGCCCTCATATGGCTAGGTCTTGCGTTTCATGCAGCTGCTGAAGCCTTTCTACCGCTATCATCAATTGTGTTGTGGATTCTTACCTTTTGCGTAATATGTGTTTATACATTCTTCATGTACAAAAGATTTTTACCTCATACGAGTGGTTATGTGATATTAGGTGCTTTTATACTCATCACCTGTGCAGGCTTTTTGCTGTTTCTAACGCAAGAGAATGGGCTAAGCTGTCTTTTAGCAATCATCATGATGGTGACAGTCGATATCCTCTCATTGAAGGTGATGCAGACAGAGAAACAGTTAAATGGACGGCTTCAAGAGCTTATAAACGCAGAAGCTAGAACCAACGAATTACTTCTTGAGCTGCGGAGTAAACATCATGAAACAGCCAGACATTTAAATGCCTTTTCGGCGTCGAACGACGAGTATGAGATTAAAGATTTGATTCAGCAATACGTCAAACATTTCCCATGGATGAAAGGAGAAAATGCATATTTAGCCTCTACCCTTCACATCTTTTTGGAGCGGGCTGAGAAAGAGAACATTGCACTTTCACTAGACCTTCAAGCTCCCTTTTCATCGCTTCCCTTTTCAAAGGCGGATCAGGTTAGTTTTACTGGCAACCTGCTTGATAATGCCCTAGATGCAGCGATTGAAGCAAAGAAAGCTGGAAAAGAGGGCAGCATTTCGGTCACAACCTCTATTCGGAGCGGGCTATTTTTAATCCATTGTGAAAACAGCACAAAGGGTATGGAAAAACATGTGTTAGATCATTTATTCAAAACTTTTGGCCGCTCGACAAAAGGCGGCGATCATCAAGGCATGGGGACGTATATCATTCATCAGCTTGTTGAAAAGGCAGACGGTACACTGGATTTCACTTACCGTTCTCCAAATTTACGGCTCGTCATCAAAATCCCTCTTACAATGTCATAAAAAAAAGGTGCATAGCTGCACCTTTTTTTCGTGTTAAGAAAAAATCTTGTCGATTTGATTAATTTCCTCTTCAGTTAGTTGAACATCGTTTGTTTTTAAATTTTGCAGCACTTGGTCTGCTCGTTTTGCCCCTGGAATAATAGCATCAATACCATCCTGAGCTAAGAGCCAAGCGAGTGCGACGTGTGCCGTTTCTGCATTCTTTGATTGGGCAATCGCCTGCAGCTTGTCTACTTTTTCGAGATTTGAAAGGAATGCATCACCTTGGAAAAGTGGGTCTTTTGCTCGAATATCATCAAATGTGGCATCCTTTGTAAATTTGCCAGTCAACAAGCCTGATGCCAATGGGAAATAAGGAATAAAGGAAATACCATGCTCGACGCAGTATGGAAGAAGATCCTGCTCCGCCTGACGTTTCAGCAGAGAATACTCCGACTGAAGCACGTCTAAGTAGCCATCTCGGTTAAAGGCTTGAAGCTGTTCAAAATCAAGGTTGGATGCACCGATCGCCTTGATTTTCCCTTCATCCTTCAATTCCTTTAATGTGCCTGCTACTTCCTCGAGCGGCGTTCGCCCATCCGGGAAATGCATATAGTACAAGTCAATATAATCTGTTTGAAGTCGTTTCAGGCTATTTTCGACCTGCTCTCTTAAGAAATCACGACTGTTATCAAGTTCAATTTGCCCGTTTACTTCCTTATGAGCTCCTTTTGTCGCAAGGACAAGCTTTTCTCTGCCGCCTCTTTTGGCAATGATCTCACCGATTAATTCCTCTGAACGGCCCAGCCCATAAATAAAAGCAGAATCTAAGAAATTGACACCTTGATCAAGAGCCGTCTCCACAAGCTCCCGTCCAGCATCCTCACTAAGATTCGGGAATAAATTATGTCCACCTACTGCATTCGTACCAAGCCCTATCGGATTCACCTGTAATTCAGTTCGTCCAAGCGTTACCTTTTTCAAAAGCTCATCTCCCTTATCTACGTAATCATCCTTATTTTCCCATGAATCAATTCCAACATTCAAGTATCCCGCTCTCTGAAAATCAACCTGCAGGTGGACGCCGAGAAAATAGTAGATGCGTATGATGAAGATAGACTAAAGCGAAAAGGAGATCTTGTTATGACCATTCAAATTGTCATCATTATCATTATTCTGCTTTTAAGAACAGGCAAGGAAAAAGAAATCCGCCCCTTCAGGCTTCTCATAGGGCCGCTCATTTTATTAGGCACTCTCTCTTATTCCTTTACCCAGCATATTGAAATCACGGCGATGAGCCTGCTTGTGATGACTGGCTTTGCATTCGCAGGTTTTGCAATCGGGCTTTGGAGAGGTAAACTATACAAAGTAACATATGATCAACAGTCGGGACGTATCACCGCCGCCAGCTCACTCTATGGAACACTTTTTTTCATCGGAATCATTCTTATCCGGATGACAGTAGGTTCAGTTGTACAGGATGGCGGTCATTCCCTGATCATTTTCGCAAATGGCCTGACATTCCTTCCAATTGGCAGTATGATCGGATTACGTTTTATTCTTTTAAAAAGATATATGAACATCAAGGCATCTGCTGCTATTTAACTGACAGACAGGAGTTTTTGATATGAACCTTCAGCAGCCACTCAAGCTTTTAGGTCAAATAAGGCGAAAATTCGTATTAGGCCTTGTATTGACCTATATGTATATTCAAATGTATGAGCCCCTTTCAATAGGCGAATTGGTGTTTCGCACCTTCGTCTATTTAGTGTTTCTCCTTTGTCTTTTTCCAAAAAGCAAGCTGTCACCTAAAAAGCAAATTTCTATGCTCCTCTCGATGTGGATTCTGACACATCTCTTGTGGATGGTGACAGGTCAGATTCAAGACAGTATTGGGCTGACCTTTTTTATGATTGGCTTTATCGCTTTTCGTTTTTCAGAGGCGCATCATCCCTATCTATTTGCTATCATCTTTTTCACTAGTGGGGTCAGTTATTATGTAAATGATTTTTCTTGGAACATGGTGATCACTCTCCCGCTATTCCAGCTGCTTGTGTATACACTTGTCTTGATCTCTAGAATGCGGCGGCGTGAACAGGAATTAAAGGAAGAACACTTCGGAGAACTGCAATTGGTTCACAAGGAATTATCAGATGCCCATGAACAATTAAAAAAGGCGCATATAGAGCTTGAAGAAGCGACCGTTCAGTCACTCCAATTTGCTGTGCTGGAGGAGCGGAGCAGAATTGCACGTGACCTGCATGACAGCATCGGTCACCAATTAACCTCAATGATTGTCCAGCTGCAGTCTTTGCCCTATCGTTTAAAACAGGAAGAACCAGAGCAGATGGCGCAGACGTTTCAGGAGCTGATCAATATTTCTAAAAATTGTCTCACCGAAGTTCGTTCTGTGGTTCATCATATGGCGTCAGATGATGCAGGTCTCGGACTTGCCGGACTTCGCAGTCTCATCAAGCAAGGAGAGATATCAGGAGAGCTAGATATTCAGTTTCATACAGAGCAGCTTACGTATAAAAAATGGCCGCTCTCCGTATCTGAACTGCTTTACCGCATTTTACAAGAAGCGATCACCAATACAATTCGCCATGCCAAGGCGACCGCGATGACCATTACACTCTATAACCACCAGCATGAGCTGATGATGAACATTGAAGACGATGGAAATTTGACCAGCGAAAAAGATATTTCATTTGGATTTGGTCTGTCAGGCATGAAGGCACGGTGTGACGCAGCAGGCGGTTCCCTCAAGACGTCCATACGCGAGCCGCACGGCTTTTGTATCCATGTTCAAATTCCTATCAAGGAGGACTCTGAGACATGACAACCCCTATTAAGATTGGCATTATTGATGATCAGCCGCTGATCCGCCAAGGATTTCGTTATATTGCAAGCGCTCAAGAGGATATTGACGTCATATGGGAGGCGTCAGACGGTCAGGAGGCGGTTGAGCTTTGCTTGACCAACAAACCCGACGTACTGCTCATGGATGTACAAATGCCTGGAATGGATGGCATCACGGCAACAGAGCACATTTTAAAAAAGCACCCAGATGTAAAAATTGTGATTCTCACGACCTTTGATACGGAAGAATACGTCTTTGACGGGATTCGTGCAGGGGCAGTCGGTTATTTGCTGAAGGATACAATGCCTGAGGAATTAATTCAGGCCATCCGCACCGCCTTTGCTGGTGAATCTGTCTTTCGAACGGCAGCCTCTGAGCACATGATGGCCCGAGCTCTTCAGCAGGCAAATGATACACATCACACTCATCTACTTCACGAATCATTTACAGAACGTGAACGTGATGTTTTACAGCAAATGGCCTATGGCTTAAAGAATGAAGACATCGCTGATCAATTATTTATCAGCAAAAGTACGGTAAAAACGCATGTGCACCGTATATTACAAAAGCTCAATGCACAAGACCGCACACAGGCTGTCGTCTTCGCCATCCGGCACCGCCTCGTCAAATAAAAACTACCTTTATTTCAAGATTTTTATACAAAAAACATTTAAAACCCAAAATAAATCTATAAATCAATACTTATTAACCAGTATATTATACTTATTTAATTCCTTATTTTATAGGTAATTGTGTTAAAAACTATTAAAAATAGGGACTAAAACCTATTCCTCATCATGAATGAATTTCGATAGAATGAATAGTGCAAATCGTCATTAGGATATTTTCCCCTTTAACACCCGAATATACCATTCTATCTGTTTCTTTTTTCATAGTCAGATAGCGGGAATGAAATGACGAAAGAAAAGCAAAGGAGCATCAACTGTGAATTTTAAAAAAATAAGTGCCCTCCTCATGATTTCATTCGTGATGATCATCTCTGCAGCCTGCCAGAGCTCAGCCAAATCAACAGACACTGACCAAAAGTCAACGAAAACAGCAGAGGTAAAAGTCAATAGCTACGAATATACGTTACCAGAAGACTCAACAACTACCCTGAGAGACAATGAATTGGTACTAAAAGTCAACCTAACGATCACAAACAAAGGTGACAAAGCCCTTTCATTATATAACTCTGACTTCTCCCTTTATCAGGACGATGCCAAAGTATCTGATTTAAAATTCTACGGCAGTAAAGACCGTCTTGACCTTGGTTCACTGAACAAAGGCAAGTCACTTTCAGGAGCTCTATATTTCCTAGTAGACAAAGGGAAAAAATATCAGTTCGTGTATCAGGACAGCATCAAGAAAAACAGTGATTCCATCCAAATCGATCTAGATGGAAACAAAATACTCGATTCAGCAAAAAAGCTGGATAACCCAGCAAAAGCGTTATCAGCATATACCGATATTATTGTTTTTGACAAAAAGAACGATCAATTCGCAGATTTAACGGGTGACAACCAATCGGATGTCGTCAATAAATACCATGAAATGTTTGTTAAAGACTTCAAAAGAAGTGCAGGAATATACGGTAATGAAGTGAGTGACCGTGATATTTTGTCGATGTACAAACGCATTCAAAACACTATGAAGGATAAAGCCAAAGTAGAAACAAGTGTAAAAACCATCTCTGATGACGAAGCAAAGGTTGTCGCTCAAGTAACAGGCATTGATGCTTCTAACTTAAAAGACAAGCTAGACAAACAAAGAGACGAGTTTTACAACGGGAAAATCCGTTCTAAAGAAGAATTGTATAAAAAAAGCTTAAACATGTACGCATCTGAATTCGAAAAGCTCCCTCCCGTCTCCAGCCCAGCTGAATATGAAGTGAAAATGAAACGTAATGGGGATGGTCAATGGAAAATCGACCTAAACGATTATAATACAGAGCAGTACATGAGTGGTTTTATTAAAACAAGATAATCTAAAAAAAAGACGCTGGCCTCTTAAGATGCCGCGTCTTTTTTAGATTATACTGTCGCTTCTTGCTCTTCTTTCACCGCTTTTTCGATATCTTTAAAACGGCTCGATACAGTCGACGCACTAATGCCATACTTCTTCGCTACTTGTGCTTGAGAAAGCGGAGCATCGCTTGCAAGTGAATGAATATAGTATTCGATTCCTGCAGCAAATGACGCTGCTTTACGGATCACAGGTGATTTCTGATCACAGTAGGCTTTCCAAACCGTTAAAGCACCATCTGTCAGGCTTTGGTCACCGTGCTCCTTCATTCCGTCTTCAATCAGCTTAGCTGTTTCCAGCTGGACGTCACTTGCCCAGTCCATACGATCTGCTGATAGACCTGCATCGCCTTCTGTTTGAGCAGGTGTTTCTGATTCTTCTACTTCTTGCTTCGCAAACATACACTTCAGCACATCAGGGAATGATTCTCTCATAAATGTGCTGCGCGCTCCTCCATTTGCTTCATATGAGTCAACAAGCTGGCGGACCTGAAGAAGAAGAGTATCTGTGAACTCTTTCGCAAACATCGTATACTGAATGAAAAACTCTGCTTTTTCTTCAAATTGAACAGGAAAACCAAGCACGAGACTTCCCTTTTCAGGCAGTACCGTTTGATCCGGTTTTACATCTACTTCAACCTTCTCAGCTGTTACCATATCTTCAAAGTAAAGAGACTCGTCCGTTTTTTCATTTAATAAAAGCAAAGATGGTTCCATGTCTGTCCAAGATTGGACCACTTGTCTTGTTTTCGGACGGGTAATATCTTCTGCTTTCTTTGTCAGGAATTCTTGGAAAATGGTTTCTTTCTGATCAGTTAATGGACGGAAGAAGATGCCCCATACACTCAAATGAAAAACTGAGATTTGTTGCGTTTCTTTATCCATATCTGCAAGGAAAGAAAACTCATTAATGAATTGATTGATCGCTCTTTGATGTTTAGAAAAAGCATAATTCATTAAATCCTTTTGAACTTGTACAGCTTCCTTAAACACAAGCTCAGACGTTTGTTCTCCGCCTGATTTTTGACCACAGCAATGTTTATATTTTTTTCCGCTTCCGCATGGGCAGAGCGCATTTCGTTTAATTTTTCCCAAAATAAAACCTCCGACATTCTAGTCTAACCTCACTATTTTAACAAACGATTGCACAGGAGGGTTTTATTTTCAAGAAAAAAGAAAAATCAGAATGATCAGTTAAATGATAAAGACACCTGAAGATCAAGACAGATCATAGGAAAAGCAGACTTTCTCTGTTTATTTTCTCCAATCATACCAACAGATTTTCCTCAGCTCATTTCTTCGAATAACTGCTTTGCTTCAAAATAAAAGATTTGAACGAATTTTTTTGTATTGACTCTGCCCGTCGATCCTGCGGGAGAAGATGTCTTCTGCATTTCTTTCATTCTTTGGCTGACATCGGTAAAATCGAAAAACTTCGACGCGTAGTGCTCAAACTTAGGATTTGAGAAATCTGTTAATCCTAGTGAGGCAAAATGATTCAAGGAATGATGAATAGCTCGTCTAATCCGCTGCTCCGCCGCTTTCACTTCCCGCATCACCTCTACATCGGTTGCACCATGATCCAGCTTTCTTTCTGCGGTTTTGATAAACAGCTGCTTTAGCGGCGGGAAATTGACCTCATGAGAATTGACTGACTGAGTTTCATGTAAATAGAGAAGTATCTCCAGTAAATCCTTAGAGCCGTTCTCACCGACAATTCCGAGCTCAGATAAGAGGAATTCCCCAGCCTCTTTTATCGTTCTTCTCTTCGCTCCAGCGCCGGCACCTTGAGAAAACACAGGCTCTAATGGCAGTACGTGGCGAAGGGAGGCTTGTATATCGTAAATCGATTTTTCCAGTTTGATACGCTCCATGACTTTTCGAATCACACTGACGATTTCAATTCGATTGACAGGCTTATGGATATAATATTCAATCCCTAGTTCATAGGCTTCTGCCATCATCTCTTTCGCCTCTACTTGGGAAATCATAATGACCTTGCCTTTGAATTCAGGGTGAATATGGCGGATGGTTTGAATGCCATCTCTAGCAGGCATTAAAAGATCAATCAAAAGGATGTCTACTTTCTTGAGGTTCAGTGAATGTGCCTCTAATCCAACTCCGTCACCCGCTTCATCTACGACCTCTCCCAAATCCTCATCCTCTATGATTTGACCTAAAATCGAGCGTATTGCACGATCATCATCTGCAATGAAGAATCGCATACACTCACCCTCTCTGTATTAAATTTTGTATAGGAAGGACAAGCAGAAAAGCTGTCCCTTTTGTTTCTTTTGGTTCGATTTGAATATGACCGCCTAGCTCTTGAACCAGCTCTTTCACATAGGATAAGCCTATCCCAGTAGACGGTGTTCCAAATGCATCAAATTTGGAGGTATAGCCTGGATCAAACACAATCTCTCTCATTTTTTTAGGAATCCCCGGTCCATCATCTTCAATCCGAATCTCTATTTTATCATGACTTCCTTTCAATTCGAGTGAGATCATGCCGGTATCCTTTATAGCTTCCACTGCATTGGCCATTAAATTATTAATCAGCGATAAGAAAATAAACACATGATAATCATGTAGATGAATACCCCTTATATCAGAGGTAAAGGAGATGTTTTTCCCAAGAGATAGGGCATACTTCTCTTGAATACGGATCACAATTTGAACGAGCTCTTCCGCCTTCATGTAATCTTGCATATTTTCCTTCGAAATCAGCTTTGAAAGCCCAGCATAAATGCGCTGATTGTCCTTTTTCACTTCATGAATTTCTCCTGCGAGCTTTAACAGCTCCTGACTCACTTTTTTCCCTGCTTCGTGTTCATGCAGCAGACGATAAAGCCGGTATGATTCCTGCGTAATATGCTCTGTATGTTTTAATGTTTTCTTTAAGTGCACCGTTTCTTCATATAAATTCGAAATGACCATCATCATATGCTCATTTTGTTTCATGATCTGCTTCTCTCTTGATTGCGCCTCATACAGCTTCATCATATTAAAAAAACTGATCACCACAAAGCTGTGAGCAAACGCAATGAGGACCATATCGCTCAGCTTTGATAAAGTCATCGTTGTATCAAACACTAGAAATTGTACAAACAGCTCGACAAAATCAGCAACTAATTCGATCATCAGACCGATGATCCCAATGAAAATAGAGCGCTGTTTAAAGCGACCCGTACGGACGGCAAAAAACAGGAACGCATAAGTGAAATAGAAAAAGAAGCTTGGGAATTGCTGATAAAATGATGAAGCCAGATCAGCATTCTGCTGAACCAAATCTAGGCCTACCCGAAAAAGCACAATGGCTGCGCCTGTTAAAAATCCTGGCAATAGCGGTCTAGATTTTCTTAAGAGTAATAAACAAAAGAAAAACGCAGGCGCACCAAAGCTGATGCGAAACGTCTCATTCACAGGATAAAACTTCAGCTCTCCTGCAAGCGGCACAATGACCATCATAAAAATTAAAATGAATGCGTCCTTTTTGACAAGCTGATTTAAACTCAAATGACTGACATCCCTTCCCCTGTTTGCATAGCCACAGTATACAAGGAGACTCTTTTCTCCACAATGTGCAAAAAAATAATTTTCACCGCTCTTTTTATCTCCAAAATCCTTTTTTATGACTATTCTCCGGGGCAGCAAGGTGACCTTTCAGCTATTCAGTGTTTTGATCATTGACGACAATAATAGGAATTGTTTAGACAAAAGTCGACAGACTGATTTTTATTTGTAAGTTTTTCTGTAGATTTACGTCAGATTGTGTAGTTTCCAAGATAAATTGAATGAATAATTTTAGTGAAACTAGATGTAAGCGTTTTCTTAATTTTCACTAAAAACCCTTTTTGTTTTTCCACCGACAATGCCTTCATTTGTACATATATTTAGGTGTAAAGGAGTGGTGCAAGCAGCGCATGACAAGTTCTTTGAAGATGTGTAACATGTTTTCGTGCCTATTTGATCGCATTTTTTGTCATCCGCCAATTCAATAGGGTACTTTTTGATTTTTGATTGGAGGAATCGTATGAAAACAGCAATTTCTAATAATACACAACACGCATGCCAGTCTTCTGTTGATCAATGGGCAGAAGAAATACGTCCGTATTACAAGAACGGGCAGAATGCTGGCTACATTCCAGCACTCGGAAAAGTGAATTCCTCTCAACTTGGTATCAGCGTGATAGGCCCAGATGGATCATCTGTACGATATGGTGATTGGGACGTTCCCTTTACCCTGCAAAGTATCTCAAAAGTCATCAGCTTTATAGCTGCCTGTTTAGGAAGAGGCGTACCTTACGTCTTGGATCGGGTAGATGTAGAGCCAACTGGTGATGCATTTAATTCCATCTACCGTCTTGAGATGCATAAACCAGGGAAGCCCTTTAATCCAATGATTAATGCTGGAGCTATTACCGTATCCTCCATCCTTCCCGGAAAGACTTCTACAGAAAAGCTAGCATATATTTTCGATTTAATCGAAAACTTAATAGGTAAGCGTCCTTCTGTTAATGAAGAGGTTTATCAATCAGAATGGGCAACTGCGCATCGCAACCGGGCACTTGCTTATTATTTAAAAGAAACCAATTATTTAGAATCGGATGTCGAGGACACGTTAGAAGTGTATTTAAAGCAATGTTCCATCGAGGTCACAACAGAGGACATCGCCTTGATTGGACTGATTATATCAAGTGATGGCTACCATCCCTTTAAACAAGTCCAAGTCATCCCAAAGGATATCGCCAGACTAACAAAGGCATTGATGCTGACATGCGGCATGTATAATGCGTCTGGGAATTTTGCTGCTTTCGTAGGCGTTCCAGCCAAAAGTGGTGTGTCTGGAGGAATTATGGCTTGCGTTCCGCCAAGCGCAAGAAGAGAGTTCCCGTTTCAGACAGGCTGTGGTATTGGCATTTACGGTCCTGCCATTGACGATTGTGGAAATAGTATTACCGGCGTCATGATGCTGAAAAAGCTCGCTAAAGAGTGGGATCTCAGTATTTTTTAAAAAGAACAGTGATGAATTCGAAGAGGTGATGTTATGAACGAAAAAGCTTTGCTATCTTATTTAACACATACAAATGATTTTATTTGGACTTATATTGTGATTGCTTTGTTACTTGGTGTTGGGGTGTACTTCACATATAGAACACGCTTCCTGCAAGTGAGAATGATCAAAGAAATGCTGCGTGTCCTGAAAGAAGGAAGAAAAGAAAAAGAGGGAATATCACCGTTCCAAGCATTTGCCATCAGTATGGCAGCACGCGTAGGGACAGGGAATATCACAGGGATTGCCATCGCTATTGCCATTGGTGGCCCTGGTGCCATCTTTTGGATGTGGATCGTAGCCATTATCGGATCTGCTTCAAGTTTCGTTGAAAGTACACTAGCTCAAGTATATAAAGTAAAAGACAAAACAGGCTTCCGCGGTGGACCTGCTTATTACATGGAAAAAGGGTTAAACAAGCGCTGGATGGGGATTTTATTTGCGATCCTGATCACGATTTCTTTTGGAATCGTCTTTAACGCGGTTCAATCCAATACGATCACTGTCGCTTTTAAAAATTCCTTTGGTTTAGACCGTTTAACCGTCGGTATTGTGATGGCAGTCATTTTTGCAGCGATCATTTTCAAAGGCATCCAAGCGATTGCAAAGGCTTCTGAATACATTGTGGTTGTGCTTGCAGTTGCTTACATCGGTATTGCGTTCTTTGTCATTGTCACAAATATCACGGAACTTCCTGGTGTCATCAGCACGATTGTGAAACACGCCTTCGGGTTTGAACAGTTCGCTGGCGGTACGCTAGGCGGTGCTTTATTACAAGGGATTAAACGCGGTCTCTTCTCAAATGAAGCTGGTATGGGTAGTGCACCTAACGCAGCAGCAACGGCTGTCACGAGCCACCCTGTTAAACAAGGATTAATCCAAGCATTCGGCGTGTTAACAGATACGTTAATTATTTGTACAAGCACAGCCTTCCTTGTTCTGTTTTCTGATGCGTATAAAACAACAAATTTGCAAGGAATTGAATTAACACAGGCTTCTCTCAGTCAGCACATTGGACCATGGGCATCTGGATTCCTTGCCATCATGATTTTCCTATTCGCGTTTAGTACATTGATTGGTAACTATTACTATGGGGAAACGAACATTGAATTCCTTGGAGCGAACAAAATTTGGCTTAACATCTATCGAATTGCCGTTATTGGAATGGTTCTGTTCGGTGCGGTTGCCACTGTTCCTCTTGTTTGGGGTCTAGCCGATCTCTTTATGGGACTCATGGTCATCGTCAACCTCATCGCTATTACCATGCTGTCTAAGGTCGCCTTCGCAGCACTGAAGGATTACACGAGACAGAAAAAAGAAGGCAAAGATCCTGTTTTCTATAAAAATGCCGTTCCAAACAATGAGAAAATTGAATGCTGGGACGACGAACCTGCTGCATTGAAAAAGAATCAAATCGGATAAATCAAAAAAGCTCTGGTCCTCTGATCAGAGCTTTTTTCTTTATGTCAAGAATTCGAGTATGAGTTTGTTGACGACGTCTGGTTTTTCATGATTGATCCAATGAGAGGCATCATCGACAAAGATCAGCTGGCCATTTGGACAGATCTTAATCGTTTCCTTCGCCAGCTTTCTGCTTAAAAATTTGTCCTCCATCCCCCAGATCATGCGAACAGGAACGAGAATTCGTTTTGAAATTGGCTTTTCAAAGCCGCCTTTTTTAATGGCTCGGTACCAATTCAGCATTGAGGTCAAGGCGCCTGGCTGCGTCCAAGCGAGCTTGTAGCTTGAGACATCTTCCTTCGTGAACAAATGTGGTCTTGCAGTAAGCCCAATGGCTTCATCCAGCTTTTGAAAGTGATTTTCTTGAAGTGCTGCCTCTGGAACATTTGGGAGCTGAAAAAAAGCGATATAAGAGCTTTTCTTCCACTGCGGCGGATAAAAAGGAAGAACCTTCATCATCACCCGCGGATGCGGCATATTCACAATGATTAATTTCTCGACATATTGAGAACGGGTCGAAGCCAAATGCCAAGCAACAGCCCCGCCCCAGTCATGTCCTCCGACAATCGCCTTTTGGTTCGGGCTCAGCGTCTTGATCAAACCCACAATATCATCTCTCAATTTATCTAATACGTAGGATTCGACTCCTTCTGGCTTGTCACTTAGGTGGTAGCCTCTTTGATCAGGAACGACAACACGATAGCCCGCCTTAGCCAAGGGGATGATTTGATTTTTCCAGCCGTACCAAAACTCAGGAAACCCGTGGAGCAGTACAAGCAGCGGGCCATTTTCCGGTCCAGCCATTGCTGTATGAAGTGTTATACCATTTGTTTGGATTGATTGAAACTCAATTTGTTCCATTCCTTTGCCACCCTTCTCCTTGTCCTTTTATTCTTCCAACATAGCATATTTTCCATTTTTCAGAAAATAAAAACACTCACAAAAAAACCTTCACACTGGTGAAGGTCTTAGTCTATTTCATATAATTCAGAACCCAGATTAACCCGTTTTTCCGGTCCTGTACTTGTCCGTGAAGTGCGCCAAAGAAGGTATCCTGTAATTCAACCAGTACATCTCCATCAGCTTCCAGTGCTTCATAGACAGCCTTTAGTTCTTCTTCATTGTCAAACTGCATGATCAATCTGAGATTCTCTGGCTTTGGCGTGCGTCCAAACGTATCTGAAAAATGAAGCAGCGATTCCCCAAGATGCAATTCAGCATGCAGGACACGGTCTTGATGTTCATTTAAGATTTGAATATCCCCACCAAAAATCCCTTGATAATATTGAAGAGATTCTTTCACATCTTCTACAACAATATAAGGACTAACACTAATCATATCCCTCATCCTCCTCTTGTTCCGTCCATTATCTCGTTTATAGCTTATCCCAAATCGTATGAAAAAAGGCACAAATCGTCAACGGATTTGCACCTTTTTCTCATGAAGATTTCGCTAATTCACTGTGTTTGTTTGAATACGCTGCGTACATGACGACACCGATTAACAGCCAAACCCCAAAGTAAAGCCATGTCCGGCCTGGTAAGTTGAGCATAAGGAACAAGCAGCAGCCCATTGATATAATCGGCAAAACCGGCACAAAAGGAACCCTGAAGCCCCTCTCAAGCTGCTGATGTGTCTTTCTCAAAATAAGCACAGATAAACTGACCATGGCAAACGTTAATAACGCACCGATATTCGCTAAGTTGGACAGATCCTTCAAATCAATAAAGCCTGAAATAACAGCTGTCATTCCGCCAATCATCCATATGCTAGCAACAGGCGTATCGCTTTTGTTTGTTTTTGAAAACACTTTAGGCAAAAGTCCGTCTCGGCCCATCGCATAGGCAATTCGAGTTGCCGCATAATTATTGGCGAAAATCACAGCCATCAATCCAATGACCGCACCAACAGAAATAATACCAGCCACGCTATTTTGATGTACACTTTGCAGGACATAGGACATAGCTTCTGTAACGTTCAGCTTTGTATAATGCACCATGCCTGTCATGACCAAACAAACGACAATGTAAATGACCGTACAAATAAGTAATGAACCTATGATCCCAATTGGCAGGTTCCGCTGCGGATTTTTCACCTCTTCTGCTGATGCAGATATCGCATCAAATCCTAAAAAGGCAAAAAATACAGCAGCAGCACCGGCAATGACACCTTCTGCGCCAAACGGCATAAATGGCTGCCAATTGGCTGGCTGTACATAAAAGCCGCCTACTACAATGAAAAGAACAATAATACCGAGTTTCACAAACACCATGATATTATTAAATTTTTTACTTTCCTTCGTTCCTCTAGATAAGATCCACGCAATCAGTAAAGCAATGATAATCGCCGGCAGATTCATATATCCGCCTTGCTCCGGCCCCGCTAAGAATTGATGCGGAATCGAAATTCCAAATCCCTCAAGCAGGCTGTTGAAATAACTCGACCAGCCGCTGGCGACAGCTGAAGCTGTCAGCATATAAACAGATAATAAGGTCCAGCCCATCAAATGGCCTACAAGCTCGCCCATGGTTGTATATGAATAAATGTATGCACTGCCGAATACAGGGAGCGCTGACGCCATTTCTGCATAGCAAAGTGCTGCCAAACTGCACACAATGGCTGCAATTGCAAAAGAGAAAATGACAGCCGGTCCAGCATCCTTAGCTGCTGTAATTCCAGTTAATACCATAACCCCTGTACCAATCACCGCCCCTATACCAAGAAGCGTGAGATCAAGCCCGCCCAGCGTTTTCTTTACCTTTTGCTGTCTGCTCTGTTCCAACAAATCGTGAATGTGTTTCTTACGAAGAATATGTCGCAAACCCTTTCCCTCCAAAACGTTAGAAAAACAAAAAATCATTCAAATTTCATTATAGCAGAATAGGTACTAAGCATTCACAACCAATTCACGTAAATCTTTCTTCATGATTTTACCAAGCTTGTTTTTTGGCAGTTCACTGATGAAATGAATGGATGGCACTTTGTAATCTGCCAAACGTTCCTGACAATAGTTCACCACATCTTCTTCGCAGAAATCTACGGATTCGTCTTTTATGATATATGCACTTGGTACTTCTCCATATAATTCGTCCGGCACCCCGATGACAGCTGATTCAATCACACCCGGAATTTGTTCAATGACCTCTTCTACTTGATCAGGGTAGATATTATCTCCGCCGTATAAAATCACATCTTTGTATCTGCCTGTGATAAATAGAAAACCGTCTTCGTCTAGATAGCCTGCATCTCCCATATGGAACCATCCATCTTTGAGTACCTTCGCAGTTGCGTCAGGCTGATGATAATAGCCTAAGAAATAAAACGGACTTCTCATGACGACTTCGCCAATTTCTCCAGCTGGCAGTGTTTCCTCTGTCTCAGGATGAACGATTTTCACTTCTACATCTGGATCCACTTTACCAGCAGAGCCCATTTTATCCTCGCCCATCGCAGGATGCCACGCACTGACAACCCATGCTTCCGTGCTTCCATAGCCATGCATCATCTGAATGCCTGCTTCTTTGTAGTCCTTAATCAAACGGACCGGCACCTTCGTACCGCCAGAAATCGCAATTTCAAAGGATGAAAGATCATACGAACCACGCTTCATTTCTTCCAACATGTACGTATAAGCTGAAGGGAAAGCCATCATGAACGTAATTCTTTCTTTTTCAATTGTTTCTAAAATGCGCTTCGGTGTTGCATCATGTAAGAAAACAAGCGTATACCCTTCAATCGCAGCGGCGATCAGGTGATTAATTGAACTCATATGATACAGAGGGTGACTCGCTAAGTACCGCTTTCCTTTCAAGTCAAATCCTCGATTCCCACGTCTTGTTAAAAATTGATAGATTCGTCCATGTCCGACCATACAGCCTTTTGGATTACCCGTTGTCCCAGAGGTAAATAAGATCATCGCTAGATCCTCCTCTGATACCTCTTCTGCAAGATCACTGCCATCATTTGAAGCCAATATATCTTCAAACAGCTGCGTTGTTTTCGCATTCACACCAGATTCTACCATGAGACAGTTGTCTAAAGACACATCCACTGCAGCAATAATGTCACGGAATTCTCGGTCAAAGAATAAAGCCTTTGGCTCTGCTTTTTTCAAAATCCCTTCCAGCTCAAAAGAAGTAAGCTGCCAGCTAAGCGGAACTGCGACTGCACCTGCTTTAATGGCTGCCAGCATAATCGTTGAAAAGTGATGATGGTTTTGACAAATAAAGCAAACGCGATCGCCTTTTCGAATTCCTTTTTGATGTAAGTAATGAGCGAGCTGGTCGATGCGTTTTGCATATTCTTCAAATGTATAAGACACACCTCCGCCAGTTACCGCCTCAATTTGTGAAGAGCGTTCCATTCTGTCGTTTAGTAATGCCTGTAAAGTATTCAATATCTTCATCTCCAAACGTTTGATTTCCAATAGCCAATTTCCAGCGAATTGGGTTGGCAGATTTTATCTCATTCACATTCTAAAATAAAAACAGCTGAAAGTAAAATCATTTCATTTTGGAATTGTTCCTTTTATTAATTGATAATATAGGTAATTTTATAGCCGTCTTCCATTTTGGTTTAAATCATGATGATTATTATGATAAGATAGACCTAGTAATTGATCGGAAAATGCGAATGCAATAGGAAAAGAGGTATGGAGAATGCAACATTTCGAGCTAGAGGCAAGTTTGTTAGACCATGCACTGACAAAGTATTTAAAGGCGACGAAACAATTAGATGAAGAAAATATTCCGAAAAACGTCACGAATGTTAAAGGATTTATTTTACGTATCATCTACCGCCATCAATCATGTACTGTGAAAAATATTCTTCAGGAAGTTTCATTATCTCCCTCTGCAACAACAACCGCTCTCAATCACTTAGAAGACGAAGGGCTGATTATCCGCTCTCGAAATAATAATGACCGCCGGACTGTGTGGATTGAACTCTCTGAATTGGGTGAACAAATTGCTAAACAAATGATCGACAATCGCCAGCTGCTTGTGAATCAATTGTTCAACCACCTTTCAGAGGAAGATAAAAAAACATTTTTTGAATTAATCGAAAAAATGATGGACGAGCACACATTAAAGGCTTAGGAATACTCCTAAGCCTTTAGATTTTTGACAAAGGGCTAAAAGCCCTTTGTCTTCTTTTCAGAGTGATCGAAAACCTTTGCAGCCCTAGGAAGGATGAGTAATGGAGCGGAGCGAATTGAACATTCATGAGCACCGGTACGCAGACCTGGCACCGAATGCGAAGGTTTGTCTATACGTCCTAAGCCTTCTTTTTATGGCTTTAAGACGACCTTTATACAATCATCCTGTTTGTCATTGAAGATGTGGTACGCATGAGCAGCTTCATCTAATGGCAATTTGTGTGTGATAATGGCTCTTGGATCGATTTCACCGCTTGTCACTTTTTGATAGAGCTTTGACATGTATCCTCGAGCAGGGGCTTGGCCCATTTTCAAGGTGACGTTTCTTGCGAAAAAAGCACCTAATGGGAACATATTGTACAGGCCGCCGTACACACCCGTCATCTGCACTGTTCCGCACTTGCGAACGGCTTTTGTGGCAATTTGAATGGGTCCGATCGTTCCGCCTTGCAGCTTGAGCTTTTGCTCAATTTTTTCAAGCGGCGACTTCTTACCGTCCATTCCCACACAATCAATCACAACATCGGCCCCGCCCTTGGTGAGCTCCTTTAACGTTTCTCCCATGTCGGGATCTTCTGTAAAGTCAAAAACCTCCACGCCGCTCATCCGTTTTGCATGCCGCAGGCGGTAATCGATGTAATCGACGGCTATCACACGTTCCGCCCCTTTTTGCCAAGCAAATTGCTGTGCCATTAACCCAACAGGTCCGCAGCCTAGCACGATGACCGTATCGCCTTTTTTCACACCTGCGTGCTCTACGCTCCAATAGGCGGTTGGCAGGACATCTGATAAGAACAGCAATTGTTCATCCTCCAGCTCACAATCCTCTGGAATCTTAAACGGGGTGTAATTTCCAAAAGGTACGCGTAAATACTCTGCCTGTCCTCCGGGATAATTCCCATATTTCTCACTATAGCCAAAAAGTCCACCCGAGTCGTAGTGCGGGTTTGAGTTGTCGCATTGGCTTTCTAAGTGATGATCGCAATATTGGCATTTACCACATGCAACGGTAAATGGAATGACGACACGGTCTCCCTTTTTTACGGCTGTGACATCCGGGCCAACTTCCTCCACAATCCCCATTGGTTCATGCCCAATCACATAGCCGATTGGAAGCGGGAAATTCCCCTGATACAAATGTAAATCTGATCCACAAATTGATGTCGATGTTATCCGTATAATCACATCTTCTCGATCTTGAATCGACGGTGCATCTACTTTTTTCACTGCAATGCTATTTTTCCCTTGATAAGTAACGGCTCTCACATGCATTTCCTCCTTTAGCTCAAGTCATCTTTACATAGCTTCACCTTGAATGAATGCTTCATTCATCGAATGAGAAATTTATGTGGAGGAGGCAAAAAACAAAAAAAGCCTGTCGATTGTTTCGACAGACTCATAATGTTGTGTAACGCGTTACACACTTATTCCTTTTCGACAAAAAACAAATCATATTGAGTTGAAGTCTCCCGATTGAACATGAAATTCCCTTCTTGAATAAAATAGGGACATATACTTTGTCTTGGAGATTCTTCAAACTGCTCATACACCTGCTCAATTTCTCCTGGTAGCAGCAAAACCAACATTTTATTTGAATGAGACATAAATTCATAAGAGTGAATCGTATCAGGCGGGATATAGGCAAAGTCACCCGGCATCAAGCAAATATCTTCTCCATTCAAATGAAGGTTCATTTTCCCTTCAACACAATAGAGCGCTTCAGTATGAACTTGATGATAATGCGGCGGGAAATATTTCTCCTTCGCTCCTTCAATCACAAAATGACTAAATCCGCCCCCTGTTGTTTCTACTGTTGCAATCAGCTCATGAATCTGACCATCAATGATGTATTGCTTCCCTTCACCAGCCTCTAATACATAAGGCTGCACCTTTTGAGGGAGCTGACTATGAAATAAAACGGAGGGCCTCGTTGTATTGGACAGTTCTCTGATTCCATGCATCAGGATGATATCGCTTTCTTTTTCAGCCTGCTGAAAACTGGCTGCATCGAAAGCATGATTCATCATAGAGCATTCATTCTGAAAAAGCCTCTTCCCAATTTGCTGATAGACATCTGTCATTTTTCCGCCCAGCGTATATGAAATAAATCTTGTTTTATGACTATGCATTCTGTAGCCATGAATCGTTTTGGGCGGGATATGAATATAATCAAAGGCAGTTACCATGTATTTTTTACCGTCCAGCATCACTTCAAGCTTTCCTTCCAGCACAAAAATGGTTTCAAATAAGTGCTCATGACAGTGCAGCGGGAAATAAGCTCCTTTCCCACCTGTGATTAAGGCAAGCTCAAACAGCTGATTCGTTTGATTTGCTTCTGCCAGCATTTGAACAAGCTGATTCTCCAGCCCATACAGTTTTCCTGAACCAGACATGGTATAAAAAGAGGTACCTTCGGATTGCTTGATCGATTGCGGTTGCTCCGACATCCCATCACTCCTCATGACGAATTGACTATCTATATTATATAGACCAATTGATATAATAGATAGACAATATGCGAGAGATTTTACTCTTCTCGCATAAATAAGTGTCTAAGGTAACTTTTTACGTGTTCTAAAGGGGTCGTTTGTTTGAGTGCAGTCGTCATCGATAGACCACCGATTACCATTGAGTGAAGGAGAGAAGCCAGCTCATCCGCTTTGTTTTCTTCATACCCGCTGTTCATTAGCTTTTCTTTTACAAGCTCCTGCCAGCGGATCATTTCTTGTTTGCATGCAACATGGAGCTGCGTGTTTTCCGGCTTTGACTCTGCCGCCAGCAAGACAATTGGAATCCCTCTTTCACTTTCTTTCTCCATAAATCCTCGAATGATGTTTGTCATAAAACGATCGATGGCAATATACGGATCATCCGAATAAGCAAAGCCTTCTTCAATTTGATTGATGACCTTTTGACTAATGTATTCAACAGATGCAATGGCCAGCTCTTCTTTTCCATTTGGAAAGTAATAATAAAGAGAGCCTTTAGGTGTGCCGCTCTCTCTGATAATTTGATTCAATCCTGTCGCATGGTATCCCTGTTTACGTAAAAGAAGTGCTGCCGTTTGAATGATTTTATCCTTCGTACTCACGTGTGACACTCTTTTCCCTCCATAGACCAAAGTCGCTTATCATGCGTTATCGATTTAATTGTCTAGTTCCTTTCCAAATCGAGGATGTCTCCATTTCCGCCGCAAGCCTGAGCAGCCAGTCCTCTTTCCCTTTAGGCGCTGTCACCTGTACCCCTAAAGGCATGCCCGCGCTAGTGAGATGAACCGGTACACTCATTGATGGCTGACCTGTTAAGTTGGCAAGCTGTGTAAATGGGGTGTAGGTCAAGCTCTTGAGGAACATATCATAAATAAGATCCTGCTGTGCTTGCATTGAAAGAGATGACACACGTAAAAGTTCGGCTGTTTCCTGATCTGAATGCATAAGCTCACCAACCTTTGGAGCTGAATAGGCAGTAGCTGGTGTCACATAGAGATCGTAGGTTTGATGAAATGACGCCATTTGTGCAGCAGCCCGATCCCACGCATCAAGACTTTCTGTATAAGCAGCTGCGGTCACATTCTTGCCAGCCTCCGCCAGCACCCATGCCACGATGTCCGTTTCCTCCGGCTTTACTGGACGCCCTAAGGAACGAGCCAAGGAAGTGAATAACGCAGACATTTCTCCACTGTTCATCACGTAATATTGCTGCATGAGATGAACCCCATCAATTTCCGGCTTGGCTTCTTCTACTTGATGACCTTGCTCACTCAGCCATTTCACTGTTTGCTGAACCGCCTGCTTCGCTTCCTCACTGACCTTCGTGCCAACTGGAGATTCTACACTGTAAGCAATTCGCATAGAAGATGTACGTTTCACCAGATCCTCTTGGTAACTGCCATCGTATAACGGAGTTTGGAAAGCAGCTTCGGGCTGAATGACTTGAAGAAGATCAAGAAGGGCTGCACTGTCCCGCACGGTTTTTGTGAGTGTAAAGTCGATGGAAGCCCCTTGCCACTGCCTTCCTGCGCCTGGGCCTACCGGCGTTCTTCCCCGCGTAGGCTTAAGACCGAACAAACCGGTAAAGGAGGCTGGAATCCGAATGGAACCACCGCCATCACTTGCTCCGCCAGCAGGTACAATGCCGCTTGCAACAGCTGCTGCTGTCCCGCCGCTTGAGCCGCCTGGAGAATAGTCCGTATTCCAAGGATTTCTCGTTGGCCCATGTAACGCAGGTTCCGTCACATTTCTTAAACCGAATTCCGGTGTATTTGTATGCCCAATCATGAGAAAACCAGCCTGCTTCAATCGATCAACAAAGTGCGAATCCGAGTTGGCTTTTACATCCTTTAACAGCAAAGCGCCTGCTGTCAGCGGTTCGTTTTTAATCCCTTGTGATATATTTTTCAGCACAAACGGAACGCCTGCAAATGGCTGATACTCATGTAACTCCTTGATATCTTTTAAAACTTGATCTTGTCTCGTCTGTATCACAGCGTTTAGTTCTGGATTGACCTCATTCAATCTATTAAATGCAGCCTGCATAAGCTCCTCGGGCGTTACCTGCCTATTCCGCACAAGTGCTGCTAAGCCAGTCGCATCATACGTCATATACTCTTTTACGTTCATCAGCATGTCCTTCTTTCTCTTATCTTGATGTCTCTATTGTCTACTAGAATTCTATGAATTTCAATTTCAGGTTACTAGTAAAAATAACTTTCTCAACAAGACGACAATTCTACTATCCCATCCCTCTGCTTTCTCCGATATAATAGAGAAAAAAAGACCGAGATCATCGGATGAGAGGAGCCACGCCTTGAAAAGGAAAATATTGATCGTCATCGCGTTTCTTCTTGCGCTGACAACTGCTTTGCCCTTCCATTCGCAGGCAGCTGCACCGTCAAAAGAAACAGATGTTATCATCGTCTATAAAAATCAAAAAGGGAAACAAACAGCTATTGAGGAAAGTGAGAAAGTGAACGCACAGTACATACATCTTCCCGCGGTCGCTGTGACAGCAGATGAACAAGCGGTCACCTCACTCAAAAAAGACCCAAACATCGCTTACGTCTCAAAAAACGTAAAGGTTAAACTCGCAGCTTCTACTGTGAAGAAAACAGCCGCTGCTACTAATCAGGATGCATTGGTACAAAAATCTTACAACCTGCAAAAACTCAATATAAAACAAGCAATAAAAGAAGGCGTCACTGGTAAAAATGTAAAAGTAGCCGTTTTAGATACTGGCATTTTCTCACACGAGGATTTAAAGGTAGCCGGCGGTAAATCATTCGTGAACTACACATCCTCTTATAAAGATGATGAAGGACATGGCACACATGTCGCCGGCACGATTGGTGCGCTTAATAACGATTATGGAACAGTTGGCGTCGCTTCTGGTGTGAAGCTGTATGCTGTGAAAGTGTTAGATAAAACGGGAGAAGGCGATCTATATAGTCTGCTTCGAGGCATCGATTGGGCGATTACCAACAAGATGGACATTATTAATTTAAGTTTAGGCTTTGAAGACAATATCCCCATCTTGCGTTCAGCAGTGGATGAAGCCTATAAAAAAGGACTACTTGTAGTCGCTGCAAGCGGAAATGATGGGAAAAAGAATCATATTAGCTACCCTGCCGCTTACAATAGCGTCATTGCCGTATCTGCAACGACTGACAAAGACAAACTCGCGTCTATCTCGAATACAGGGAAAGGGATTGAATTTTCTGCCCCTGGCCAGAACGTCATCAGCACTTATTTAAAAAATGAATATTGGTATGCAACGGGTACATCACAAGCTGCACCGCATGTCACAGGAATGCTGGCACTGTTAAAGCAGCTTCATCCGAAGAAAACAAATGCACAGCTTCGCACTTTATTGCGCAGCTATACAGTGGATCTTGGTGCAAAAGGGAGGGATCCACAATTCGGCTATGGCCGCGTGCAATATGTGCCGCAATCCTCCTTTTTAAAGGCTGCTGCCAGTGCTGTTAAAAAAGCCGAAACATCTAAAAAGCAGGAAGATGTCAATCAAGCCAAAACAAGAATTGGCCGGCTCACTGCAAGCAAACAAAAAACAGCACTCACAGAACGGGTGAAGAAAGTCCAAGCAGCCATTGATATCCGCTCGGCACGTGCAAAGGTCAAAACAGCCGAAAAAAACAAAACACAGGGCGCTATTAAAAGTGCTCAAACGGCCATCAAAAAACTAAACAAAGGCAAAGAAAAAACAAGCCTGCAAAACCGGCTCGACAAAGTCAAAAAACAAGTCGCTTATCAAAAGAAAGTGACAGACGCTAAACAAAAGGTCAAAAAAGCGGAAGCGAAACGAACAAAGAAAACAAAAGCAGCGGCCCAAAGCGCTGTCAAACAGCTAAAAGCCTCCAAAACAAAAACCAATTTACAAAAACGATTAAACCGTATTAAGGTTTAACAAAAAAACGATTCCTTTCAGCGAGGAATCGTTTTTTCTATTTCAACATCGGCTCAAACAAACTGTGATGATATTTTCCTTCGGCATCTGCCCTCACTTGATCGAGAATGCTTTCTAACGAAGCCATCACGCCCTTTAATGCCCGATGCACCGAACCGTGTTCAAAATCCGCTAAACTCTCCGGCAATTCATCTTCATCCAGCACAAAGACATCACCATTCGGAAGAACGAGGAGATCAATAATGAGGTCTTCAAACATGACCAGCTGGCCGTTGAATTGAGTGTCTCCCACCATATTAAGATAAGACCCTAGTTCCTTCCCTTGATCATCTCTCCAGAAATATATGTTGTAAGGACGATCCTTCCAATAATAAGCGGTCGTATAGCTCCCTTTTGGAATGGTCAGAGCACCATCACCTGCCCTCATCGTAAACGGGTCTTCAATCTTGTGAAACAGCACAGCCTGCTGCTTCTGTGCGTCTAACAGCTGACAGGTATGTTCCACAACTTTTTGATCGTATTTGATTTTTCTCTCGATGACTTCATCCCAACGATCCGCATGCAGCGAAAACAATATGCACAACTCCCTCTAACACTCGTTTCTTTCTAGTATACACCGATTTTTTTTGAAGAAATAAAGGATTGCGCTTTTACTTCTGGAAGATGAATGATGAGGTGAAAAGAAATGAACGGAATCACGATTCTTGAAAACTTTACACAGCTTGGACAAATCATCCTCATTATTTGCGGCTTTGCCCTTTATTGGCAGCTAGTGAAAACGAAGAGAGAACGAAAGCTGTCTCCTTATGAGCGCATGTTAAAATTCTTTGTCATGTTCGGGTATCATATTGGGCGCTGGCACTGTGGCAGTAAATTGAAAAAAGGAAGAGCTGCCCATGGACGTAAGCTCTTCCTTTTGCTGCACGTTATATTATGAACCTGCCGGCTGTTCTTTCTTGATCACATATTGATAGCTCTTGACATGCGTCCCACTCGAGCTCACAAAATCTTTATCAAGCGCACGCTCAAAGCCCATTCTTTCATATAGGCGAATAGCGGCCTGCATTTTATCAGATGTATGCAGATACAGGACATTTTCGCCCCATGATTGCGTTAGTTCAATACTTTTACGCAGCAATGACTCTGCAATCCCTTTTCCCCTCACAGCGGGATCTACTCCTAAAAACCGGACGATGGCTGATGTAATGCCCATTTCTGGATTGTCATATGCTTGCTCTGATGATCGGAACATTTGAAGCGTCCCCACAACCTTGCCATCAAGCTCAGCCACCAGCATCAGCTCCATGTTCGGATTATCTACAGCTGCTGAAAGCGCGGCAGAATAATCTTGCCAGCCTTCCTCTGTAAATTGAGGCGCATACTGTGCATAGGATTTGATCAGCACGTTCCTGATGGCCTCATGATCTTCTTTGACTGCTTGACGAATGATCAGCTCTTGCTGCTTCATGTCAGCACCTCCTGCTCTCTATTAGTGGATATACGTATCATGCAATCACTGCATGTGATAGCCTTACTCTTTTCTCTACTCATTCAATGTAAAGAGTCTCATTCGAAAGATCAATCATTTTGCACGGAAACATCTTTGAAAATTTTTCATTGAAAAGGAACGCTTGATTCATTATGCTGTGTTGAGGAAGTATACGAGGAGTGTTGTCATCATATGAGTTCTTTATCTTATCCCCAAGAATCGAAAAAAAATCGATTTCTCCTTGCCGCATTGCTTGGATCTTTAACAGCCCTTGCTCCGCTGGCAATGGATATGTATTTACCTGCATTGCCTCATATTGCTCGTGATTTTGAGGCAAGTACGGCGCTGTCCCAATTAAGTCTCATGGCTTGTCTCATTGGACTGGCGCTTGGCCAGCTGATTGCAGGCCCGATCAGCGATACGATCGGCAGAAGAAAACCGCTGATGATTGGCTTGATTATCTTTATAGCGGCATCACTTCTTTGTACAGTGGTCACATCGATTTGGATGTTCATTCTTCTTAGATTGATTCAAGGACTTGCTGGTTCAGCAGGCATTGTGATTGCACGAGCTATCGTGCGAGATCATTATGAAGGATCAGAAATGACGAAATTCTTTGCACTGCTGATGTTAGTCAACGGGGTGGCTCCGGCAGCAGCACCTATTGCGGGCGGACAAATTTTACGCTTCACGACATGGCAGGGTGTATTTGTCCTACTCGGAATTCTCGGGGCATTGATGCTGCTGAGATCCATCTTTTCACTGCAAGAAAGCTTACCTGCGGAGCGTAGACAGACCGGGGGCTTTCAACAGATTGCAGGCGCGATGAAAATTTTAGCCAGTGATCGTCTCTTTGTTGGATATGCACTCTCACAAGGTCTTGTATTCGCAGCGATGTTTGCGTATATTTCAGGTTCACCGTTTGTGCTCCAGGATATTTTTAACCTTTCTCCACAAGGCTTTAGTGCAGCATTTGCGGTAAATAGTCTTGGAATCATCACGGCTGGACAAGTATTTGCCCGAGTCGCTGCGAAAATCGGTGAAGAGAAAGTCCTTCGCATTGGATTGCTGACAGCTGCGTTAGGGGGAGTGACTTTATTTTTCATGATCTCGATTGATGCAGGATTGTACGGTATTCTCATTCCGCTGTTTTTTGTGGTATCAAGCGTTGGAATTGTCGGCACCTCTGCACCGTCTCTTGCGATGCAGCATCACGGGGCACATGCAGGAAGTGCTGCTGCACTGATCGGTGTGGCGCAAATGCTGCTAGGCGCTTGCATGACACCTCTTGTCGGACTAGCCGGAAGCCAAACAGCCTTTCCAATGGGTCTGATCATTATGCTTTGTGATCTAGGCGCACTTTGCTGTTATTTCTTCTTTGTGGCCCGAGCGAAAAAAAGACCCGCATAAGCGGGTTTCAGACTGTTGACAAAGGGCTAAAATGATCTTGATTTTAGCTCTTTGTCTTTTTTCATTTATTATGGCTTACTCCAATTGATGGTGCGGAACACGTTATTCTGGTCATCGTTGTGATATGCATCTAGATCAAAGCCTGATATGCCAAAACCAATTGCCATGACAATTCCTCCGGCAACGGTGAAGATGATTCCCCATTTGATGACTTGCTTTTTTAAATCGTTCACGTTCATACTCTCACGACCTTCTTTTTAAACATTCCCATGAATGCCTTAGTGGTTTGAATAGTTATTTGCACAAATAGCTTTGTCAAATACGCCGTGGCTATGCCGCTTAATAATCCGGCACCTAACAGAAAAATACCAACGCCAATCTGCGTCACCACCACATGCAAACCGTCCTGAAAGATAAATGGAGAACCAATGATGCTCCAAAAACCTCCGAGCAGACCAACCAGCGTCACTGTACCTGTCACGAGTGGAATACACCAAATCACCATATACACAGAAAGAATCAACAGGAAGACTGTTGCTAGAATACTGCCCCATAACGGAAAGCCTAAAATGAGAATGGAGAGTCTTGTGGCTTTTTCTCCAAACGTCGGCACCTGAACGGTTTTTATTCCTTGTTCCTTCATAATTCCTTCAGCGATCATAGCAGGCTGCCCGACTTGTTGAACCGCTTCCTGTTCACTGTAGCCATCTTCCTGATAATCCTCAATTATTTCATCGTAGTATTCGATAAACCGATCACTATCTTTGTCGCCTAGAAGATGCAGATGCTTCTTTAGGCTGCTTAAAAATTCTTTTTTATTCATTGCCCTGTCCTCCAGAAATAAAGTCGTAAATCGCCATCACCTGATCCCATTCCTCTAAAAACTGCGCCATATGCTCCCGCCCGCTTTCTGTCATGCGGTAGTATTTTCTTAATCGACTGTTATGTTCCTGGGAATAGGTCTCCACATAATTGTTTTGCTCTAAACGCTTTAAAATCGGATACAATGTCGATTCTGAAATCTCAATACAACGGGACATATCTTTAATGATTTGATAACCATAGGAATCGCCTTTCTTTAATACCGCCAGTACACAAAACTCCAGTAATCCTTTTTTTAATTGTGCATTCATGTTTACAACTCCTAACTCTTTATACTATACATTACATAGTATTGTGTGACAAGAGGTATAGAGAATAAAAAAAGACCCTTTTTCGGGTCTTTTAGCTCTTTGTCTTATTTTCATTTTTATATATTCACAAATCCTTCTCCGAACACATCGCGCACGTCATGGACAACAACAAATGCGTCTCGATCAATTTTCTTAATAATTTTCTTGAGGCGCATGAGCTCTTGCTTTTGAATGACTGCGTAAAGAATTTCCTTCGATTCCTTTGAATAATGTCCGCGTCCGTTTAAAATTGTTACGCCTCGGTCCAGGGTGTGATTGATTTCTTCCGCAATATCATCTTTGCATGAAGAAATAATCGTCACTGCCTTTTTCGTGTTAAGTCCTTCTATCACGAAGTCCATCACCTTTGTCGCCACGTACAGCATCACAATGGTAAACATTAATTTTTCCGCACCAATAATAAAGTAGGAAGCAAATACAACGATCAGATCAAAGAACAAGATGGCATAGCTCACGTTCCAGTCTAAATACTTGTTGGCAATTCTTCCGAGAATGGCAGAGCCCGCCGTTGTTCCGCCTGCTCTTAGTACTAGACCAATCCCAATACCGATGATAATTCCTGCAAAAATCGCTCCAATGATCAATTCATGAACATTCACGACCCATGTTGTGGTCAAGTGTAAAAATAGAGAGTTACTTGCGACGGCAACCACCGTATAAATCGTGGTTTTCTTGTCCAAGTATTTATATCCCACAAGTAATAAGATCGCATTCAACACAAGGTTCGTCAGCCACGGTGCAATCTCAAACAAATAATAAAAAATGATGGACAGCCCCGTTACGCCGCCTTCACCAAATTCAAGCGGAATGACAAACATGTTCACTGCTGCGGCAAATAAAAAAGAACCAACTAAAATCATCGCTATATCTTTTACACATTTTTTCAATTCTTCTTTCCTCCTTTTTTAAGCATATAAAAAACCCTCTTTCTGCACGAAAGAAGACAGTCGTTGGACAACATAAAAATCAAAAGACGGCGCCTTTTGATGAAGCTTTCTGAAATCAATCTTTCCATAATATATATCTCTTTTTAGAGGCTGTCAATGACTTGGTTTTCTATTATTTTGACTGCATTTTTATGCATCAAAACCCGCATGTTTTCAGGGTTTTTTCGCTATAAGATGCTTTTTCCTCTCCTTGACAAAAACGCTTTAGTCATTTAAACTACTGCCTCATATCATACCCATCAAATCCGATCTAAAAAGGAGGCTGTTTGATTCCGATGAATCCTATTCAAAGCCGTTTACAGGCTCACGCACCTTTGATTTTAGACGGTGCATTGGCAACAGAGCTTGAACGAAAGGGCTGTAACTTAAATGACAGTTTATGGTCAGCCAAAATACTTATTGAACAGCCACAATTGATTCAGCAAGTACACTTGGACTACTTCCAAGCAGGTGCTGACTGTGCCACAACCGCCAGTTACCAAACAACGATTGAAGGCTTTGCTGAAAAAGGCTATACAAAAGAAGAAGCGCTTGAACTCATGAAACGATCTGTCACTTTAGCGAAAGAGGCACGCGATCTTTTTTGGCAGGATGAAGCGCGTCGTGAAGGGCGGACAAAACCCTTTGTCGCTGGATCTGTGGGGCCATTCGGCGCTTATTTGTCTGATGGTTCAGAATATAAGGGAAATTACGGACTCTCTGAGCAGGCTCTCATTGATTTTCACAGACCAAGAATTCAGGCATTAGTAGAAGCGGGAGCAGATATTCTTGCATGTGAAACGATTCCTTGTTTGATTGAAGCAACAGCCATCGCAAAGCTGCTGCGGGATGAATTCAGCGGGGTATCTGCTTGGATCACATTCAGCGCAAAGGATGGCCTGCACATTAGTGAAGGTGACTCCATACGGGAATGTGTACAGGCGCTTGAGCCTTATGAACAAATTGCTGCTGTCGGCGTGAACTGTACTCCGCCGCAATTTATCACTTCTCTCATTCAAGAAATGAAAAAAGGAACAAGCAAACCGATTGTGGTGTATCCAAACTCAGGTGAAGTATATGATCCTGAAGAAAAGGTTTGGAGCGGTGATACGTCACATCTTACTTTTGGCGAATGTGCGTATCAATGGTACAAAGACGGCGCGCATATCATCGGCGGCTGCTGCCGCACGACTCCAGAAGATATCAATGACATCTTAAAACGAACCACATCATGAATCATCACACATACTTCTAAGCAAAAGGGCGGGAAGACATGGAACAAGCAAAAGATCAGTCACAACAATATCAACGAAAAATGACGAGCCGGCACCTGTTCATGCTTTCTCTAGGCGGCGTCATTGGGACAGGGCTCTTTTTAAGCTCTGGGTATACCATTAATCAGGCCGGACCTGCGGGAACCATTCTTGCCTATCTTGTGGGGGCATTAATTGTCTACCTCGTGATGCTTTGTTTAGGTGAGCTGTCTGTCGCTATGCCGGTCACAGGGGCTTTTCATACGTACGCAACAAAATACATTGGACCTGGTACAGGCTATACGGTCGCTTGGCTATACTGGCTGACATGGACAGTGGCACTCGGTTCGGAATTTACAGCGGCAGGATTATTAATGCAGCGCTGGTTTCCAGACACTTCGGTTTGGATGTGGAGTGGTGTTTTTGCTCTTCTCATCTTTTTACTGAATGCATTTACAGTCAAATTTTTTGCAGAATCAGAGTTTTGGTTTTCCAGTATTAAAGTGATGGCTATTATTCTCTTTATTATTCTTGGCGGAGCTGCAATGTTTGGTTTGATTCCATTAAAGGGCGGTGAGGCCGCTCCGTTCTTTTCTAATTTCACTGGCGAAGGCGGACTTTTCCCAAACGGCTTTTTACCGATTTTAATGACGATGCTTGCTGTCAATTTTGCTTTTTCAGGGACGGAGTTGATTGGGATTGCTGCGGGTGAAAGCGTCAATCCTGACGAGACCATCCCAAGAGCCATTCGCACAACCGTCCTGCGTCTCGTCCTGTTTTTCGTTGGAACGATCGTTGTTTTGGCTGGCTTGATTCCAGTAGAAGAAGCCGGGGTGATCAAAAGCCCATTTGTCGTGGTATTTGATCGTATCGGAATTCCTTATGCTGCAGATTTCATGAATTTTGTCATCCTGACCGCGATCTTATCTGCCGCAAACTCAGGATTATACGCGTCATCTCGTATGCTTTGGTCGCTTTCTGAAGAACGGACACTTCCTAAAAAACTGGCGAAGCTGACATCAAAAGGAATTCCTTTGAATGCACTCATTTTAAGTATGATCGGTGGTATTCTTTCATTGCTATCGAGTGTGATCGCACCAGAAACGGTATATCTTGTTCTTGTGTCAATCTCTGGACTGGCTGTTGTGGTCGTATGGATGGGAATTGCTGCCTCACAGTTGATGTTTCGGAAAAGATTTTTACAGGAAGGCGGACAGCTTCAAGATTTATCATTTCGAACCCCGCTCTATCCAGTGGTTCCGATTGCTGCCTTCCTCCTATGTCTAGCATCTGTCATCGGCATTGCCTTTGATCCAAATCAGCGGATTGCCCTCATCTGCGGCATTCCTTTCATTGCGCTCTGCTATGCTGCGTATTACATGACAGCTTGGATTCAGAAAAAACGAGAAAAACCTGGTGTATAAACATCAGGTTTTTTCTATATAAAGCTGCTGACAGAAAAGGATATCACTAGTAAAAGAAGCACACTTTGGTATATGATAGGAATCTATGATTTTCAGGATGAACCAAGGGAGTTGTCGTGAATATGGAAATGACCATTACAAGAGCATTAAGTGAACTGAAAATGTTAGATAAAAGGATCAACCGAACCGTTGATGACGCCGTACTTGGTGGATTGATGATCGGGAAACATATACAGCACGGATTTCAGAATCAAGAAGAAGTTGAAAAAAAGGCGAAGGCTGATGATCAATCGATTCAAGCTTTAATCAAACGCCGGAATGCCATCAAATCAGCCATCGTTGTATCAAATGCAACCACAATGATTGATGTGGCAGGTGTCCGTATGACGGTGGCAGAGGCGATTGAACGTAAGACGTCGATAGACTACGATATTCGTTATTTACGGAAAATGAAACAAGTGTACAAAGAGCTGGTCGACAAAGCAGAACAAACGAATGAAGATGTGAAAAGGAGACTTGATCAGCATTTAGAAACCTTGTTTGGGAAAGATGGAAAGACGCAAGCGGCTGCCAACCAAGAGATCGTGAAGTCTTTTCTAGCTGAAAATGAGGCAGTGATCATCGATCCGCTTCGCCTTCGAGTAAAAATTGAACAGCTTTCGAAAGAAATTGAAGATTTCCAAATGGAAGTTGATTTTTCCTTGTCTGAAAGCAATACACTGACGAAAATACAGATCGATTAATTGATTTTGTTAGTGAGCCGAAAATCGATAGAACTAAACACCTCCGAGGGAAAGGTCATTCCCTCCTCATCTGATGATCATCTAAGGATGATCCTTGATAAAAGCTCAAAGCTGAACGTTCAAGGATCAAAGTTCAAGTGTAAAAGTTCTTATCCATCAAAGCTTAAGATTAAAAGTTAAACGCTCGATCGAATCTGGGAGTAACGGCTGATGAGTGTTTGTTTATCGACTCTTTCGGTTGCCGCCCAGCAGGTTTGCTAACAAAAAGAAAAGGATGTCACCTGATGACATCCTTTTTTCTATGAAAACGACAGGGTTTTCGCTAAGTCGTCTCATCCAGCAGATTAGTTAAGAATTGATTGAATATGCCAAATGGTACACACTTGAGACATTTGAAGATAGCTTGATGTCGTTTGAAGTGAACTTGATTAGAACGACATCAAAATAATGTTTAAACCTGCCATTATCAAAATAATCGTAGCCTGCAGCTGAAGGAACTTGAATCGTTAGTGAAAATTGTCCATTCTCGTCTGTTGTGCCTGTCGCTGTTTGAGCCAATGACTTGATCTCTGCTTCAAAATAAAGCTGGATTGGCTGATTAGCCATCAATTTACCATTTTTATCCTTCAACGTTCCTTTAAACGTAGCTGGATAACGCGGACCCACTCGATATTTACTGCCATAACCGTAATCGGCCATTCCACCATTTTTTGCTGTGACACTTGTTACTTGTACAGATGCTGGTGCTGCTCCTGTTTCCTCTGCATGTGCAAAGGTTGGGAATACGAGAAGCAATGATAAAACGAAAGCAAACAACATTTTTTTCATCGATAAATCCTCCTTTTTTTTCCTACAATATTACCATCGGCATAAATTGGTATTTTTCCAGTAAAAAACAAAAAACTTCCCTTTTTTTAGAAAGGGAAGTTTCAGATTGTTGACATTCTTTTTTATGAGATTAGTAACGTGATGTATACGCCAAATGGTACACGCTTGTGACATTTGAAGATAGTTTGATGTCGTTTGACGTGAACGTCACTGGAACGATATCGTAGTAATGTGTAGACCAGCCTGCATTATTGTATGATTGGTAGCCTGCACCTGCAGGAACTTGAAACGTGAGTGAAAACTGTCCATTCTCATCTGTTGTGCCTGTCGCTGTTTGAGCATATGATTTGATTGCTGCTTCAAAATAAAGCTGGATCGGCTGATTAGGCATGAGGTTTCCGCTTGCATCTTTTAGTGTCCCTTTAAACGTAGCTGGATAATAAGAACCCACGCGATATTTACTGCCATAGCCGTAATTCACTATACCACTATCGGCTGCTGTGACACTTGTTACTTGTACGGATGCTGGTACTGCACCTGTTTCTTCAGCATGTGCAAAGCTTGGGAATACGAGAAGCAATGATAGAAAGAAAGCAAACATGATTTTTTTCATCGATAAATCCTCCTTTTATTTCCTACTATATTACTATCGACAGGAATTGGTATTTTTCCAGTATAAAACAAAAGAACTTCCCTTTTTTAGAAAGGGAAGTTCTTCTTTTATTTTTTCACAACCACTTTTACTGCTTTGCTTTCTCTTTTTCTCACATCTGAAGCAGTCACATACAAAACCGTTTTAGCTTTTTGTGGTTTTATTTGGGCAGTAAATGCGCCCTTGCTATTGGTTTTGACTGTTTTGATGACTTTCTTTGATTTGTTTTTCACTTTAATGGTCAAGCCTGCACCCGCAGTCCCTTTGACCGCTTTACTTTTGACTGTTACTTTGCTCACTTTCGGCTTAGCTGGTGCTTTGCCTTTTTTCACGACGGTTTTGAGCGTCGTAGCGGCCTTTCCTTTTGAAATTTTAATGTGAAGGACCTTGTTTTTGTTCTGATGTTTAATCTTCACACTAAAGGTTCCTTTTTTGCCTGCTGTGCCTTTTCCAAGCAGGGTTTTACCTCTATACACAGAGATAGCAGCGCCAGCTTTTGCTTTACCTGTCACCTTTTGATGCTGATCCTCCACTTTGCTCACAGATGCATTCAATTCGACAGCACTTAATGCAGCAAATGCATTCAGTCTGCCGTGTCCTGTCATCCAATCGACACCTGGAATTTTCGGATCAACAATTGGTTCCTCGTTTTCATCATAGAAAACGTCGTCTTTTCCATCAATAGATTTAAATGAGATGTCATCTGCTGTATTTTGCAAAAGATTTCTCACTTGATTTGGCTTCAAGGATGGATTTTTAGAAAGCAGTAATCCTGCTGCTGCTGCCACATATGGTGTCGCCATTGATGTCCCGCTAAGGTATGAGACGTTCCCATCAGGCATTAAGCTCGGAATATCAGAACCTGGTGCTGACATGCTCAGTCCTTTGCCATAACTTGAGAACTCAGCGCCAATATCCATACGGTTGCTTGCGCCAACCGCCATTGCGTATTTTGACGTCGCAGGGTAGCCCATTTCTGGTACGCCATCATTTCCACTTGCCACGACGACTAGTACATTTCTTTGTGCAGCATAATTCATTGCATATTCAATCACTCTGCTGTAGTAGCCGCCAAGGCTCATGTTGATCACCTTTGCGCCTTTGTCCACTGCATGCTTGATGCCAAGTGCAATATGCTCTGTATCGCCAAATCCATAAGCATCCAGCACCTTCACTGGAATGATGCCCGTATGTTGGTTGAGACCTGCCATTGAGTAATGGTTATCGGATTTTGCGGCAATGATGCCTGCCACATGCGTACCGTGTCCATTGTCATCAATCGCATCTTTGTTGCGTCCAATGAGATTCGCACCTAAGTCTGTACGAACAGTCCCGCTTAAATCTGTCAAACGGCTGTCTACACCTGTATCCACAACAGCAATTAATGTTTGCTTCATTTTGCTTGTGCCAATCAGTGTATTCATTTGTTCAAATTTGACGTCAGCGCCTTTTTTCCCACTGTTTTGCGCACTGTTTTTCAGCGGCCACTGATAAGCATACTGCGCGTCGTTGCTTAGCGCACGATAGGTTTGAACAGGCTCTGCAAATTCAACATTCGGCATGCTGGAAAGCTTTCTTGCCGTGCTCTTGATGGCCGCTTTGCCTGCTTTTAGTGTCTTTCCAGCTGATTCTTGCCCTGCTGGTACATCATAGACATACATGCCTTTGAATAAAGGACTGACTGACTGTGATGTCACACGGTTTTCTTGGATACCGTAGCTTTTCATCTTCTTTTTCGCAGATTGAAGTGTTTGGCCATCCTTTAATTTAAAAATGATCTTATTCGTTTTAACCTTCTCTTCTTTTACAAGCTTTTGTTTCTCTAATACATAACCAGCTGATTTTCCTTCAAGCTGATCAATGCCAATTTTTTGACTGACAGCTTCTAATTCCTTTTTTAAATAAGCCGGACTTGCTTCTTTGAGCATATCAAAAAGGGAGCGAATCGCCTGCTGTTCTTTTTCTGTTACGATATGACCGCTAAATGCACCATTTTTCTCTACGTCACTTAGCAGTGTTTTTAATGTGAGCAGATGATTGTATACCTTTTGCTGCTCTTTTTGATGTTTGATGAGCTTCGATTTGAGAAACGGTTTTGTCTTTTGGAGCAGACGTGAAAGCTTCCGACCTTCTGCTGTCTCATTAAATCGTTTATCTTCGATTGTACGAATCGATTGTAGAATTTCACGCCCGTACTTTTTCTCAATAATGATGATTTCAGGCTCATCTTCTTCAGGGAAAACAGGTTCAGAAGGCGGAAGGTTAGCTCCTTTATACCCGATTGTATATGCCGCATCCTCTTCCTCATCACGGCTGTCTTCCTCTGACCCTAAATAGAGCACTTTGACATAATAGGGACCTGACCATGCATGCGGGAAATTGATCTCTGTTTCTCCGCTTGCTGTGTCCACGCGATACCTTGAATAGGTGTCATCCTTCATCGCTCTGTCCTTACTTGGATAGACCGATACGGACAGCACTTGTTTACTTTTCACAGAAATTTGCATGTGTGTATGTTTTGCCACCTCTTGTGCAGATGGCGTGATTTGATACCATGACTCTTCCTTTTCATTCTGTAATGTACCTGAGATGACTTCACCATTTTTTAACCCAATGGCTTCATTGACACTTGTTCCATGACTAGCAGCTGCTGCCTCGTATCCAGGTAATGCTGCCATACATAGAATGATGGCCATGAGTACGACCACACAGGATTTGACCTGCTTTTTGAACATGAAAAGACCCCCTTATCTTTTATGATACCTTGGAAGAATATCACAGAAATACATTTAGTAGAATCTGTTTTTTATATAATTAAACTCGTTTTAAGCTAGGATTTGAGATATTCAGTCAGCAAGACGGGTAGCTTCATAAACTTTTTGCCATTTCAAACGGAAAATGATGCTATTTAACCATGCTGAAAAGTACATTACAATCAACTTGTAAGCGCTTAACAAACAAGAGAGAAGGGATCAGCTTGTTCCAAAAAGATCATGTTTTCACACAAGTAAACGGACGATCAAAGAATGAGATTTTACAATACATTTCCGAGAAAGCTGAAGACCTTCAGATTACAAACGATCAGCCGGGGCTATTAGCAGATTTGTTGACACGCGAAGACGAAGTCTCAACAGGACTTCAACAAGGCTTCGCCATTCCACATACAAAAAGCTCCGCTGTACAAACGGCTTCACTTCTTTTTTTAGAACTTGAACAACCCATTGAATGGGGAAGCTTCGATGATTTGCCCACAAGCTATTTATTTACACTGCTCGTTCCACTAGAAGAAGCAAATGTCACACATCTGAAACTACTGTCAGGTATTGCGACAAGCCTAATGGAACCTGCTTTTATCGAAAAGATTCAACCTGGTCAAACAGCTGATTACTATTACGAAGTCATTGAACAACAATTGAAAGAGGGGATTACACAATGAAAATTGTCGGTGTCACTTCATGTCCAGCAGGGTTAGCTCATACACCAATGGCAGCAAAAGCATTAGAAAATGCAGGTAAACAACTCGGACACGAGATCAAAATCGAACAGCAAGGGATTATGGGACAGGTGAACGGCATTACAGCAGAGGAAGCAAAGCAGGCAGACCTCTGCATCATTGCCTCAAATCAACATATCAACGATGCAGAACGCTTCTCAGGCATTCCCACTGTACGTGTCGAAATCGGACGTGCCTTAAAAAATGCTGAACAAATTATCACCAAAGCCGTAGCACTTGTAGAAAAGAAAAAGTCTGAATCTCAATAAACATGAGCAATGCCATATAGAAAGGAGCAAAGAAAATGAAAGCAAAATTAAAAGTCATTGAAGGCCATCTTATGACCGGTATTTCTTATATTCTTCCTGTAATCATCGGTGCTTCACTTATCGTTGGTTTAGCAAAATTGGTCGGGTTAGGGTTTGGTGTTTCAGATTTAAACACCTATAAGGATGCTGGCGGCATACTGCACGGTGCCTATTTAATGGAGCAGGTTGGCTGGACAGGCATTGGCTTAATGAACGTCCTGCTCGCTGGATTTATCGCCTATTCCATTGCAGATAAATCAGGTCTTGCGGCTGGTTTTATCGGCGGTGCCCTTGCCAGCTCAACAAATGCCGGCTTTATAGGTGCCGTCATTGCAGGCTTCTTCGCAGGATATGTTGCTCTTTTTGTGAAAAGAAAAATTCAAATTCAAGGCTCTGCAGCTGGGCTCGTCCCTCTGCTCATCCTGCCGCTTATTACCGTTGGCTTAACCGGACTTCTTATGTCAGTTCTTCTAGGCGGACCATTAGGCGCTTTGAACACGGCATTAATTGAATGGATTAAAGGAATGGTCGCTGATGGAACAAGCACACTTGCGCTCGCTCTCATTTTAGGTGCGATGATTGGCTTCGATCTTGGCGGACCGGTGAATAAATCAGCGTGGATGGCTGGTAACGCGCTCTTCCTATCAGGCGTCTATCTCCCTGCCATTCTTGTCAATATTGCGATTGTCATTCCACCGCTTGGATACGGGCTTGCGACATTGATTCGAAAACGCAACTTCTCTCCAACCTTTAGAGAAGCCGGACGAGGCGGACTTGTTATGGGCATTATCGGTATTACGGAAGGGGCGATCCCTTTTACCCTCGTCAATCCTTTGAAATTGATTCCGCTCAATGTTGTCGCATGTGCTATTGGAAGCGGGGTCGCTGCATTATTAGGAGTTCATGACATCATGCCGCCAATTGGCGGGCTATACGGCTTCTTCTCAGTCGGAAACTGGTGGGCTTATTTAATCGGAGCCCTTACTGGCGCACTCGTCATCGGTATTGGCGCCAACCTGCTTGTGAATTTCTCTGAGAAAAAAGAGCCAAAAACGCCAGAACATGATCAGAAGCAGAAAGAAGAAGACGATTTTGACCTTGTGCTAGAAGGATAATTTGAACGAAGAAAGGTGTCGTTGATCAATGACTGTCAATGTACATGTGATTCCACATACTCACTGGGACCGGGAATGGTATTTCACCACCTCCCGCTCCCGTATCTACTTAATGAAAAGCGTAATGGACATTTTAGATACCCTTGAAACAGATGAAAGGTTCCATTACTTCATGCTCGATGCCCAGGCTTCCTTATTAGATGATTATTTAAAATGGCGTCCAGAGGATGAGAATCGAATCAAGAAGCTCGTCACAGCGAAACGTCTCATCATCGGCCCATGGTATACCCAAACCGACCAGCTCGTCATTTCAGGTGAATCGATTGTGCGGAACCTGCAATATGGGATTGAACGCTGTCAGCAGTTCGGCCACGTGATGAAAGTCGGCTATGTCCCTGATTCCTTCGGTCAATCCGCACAAATGCCTCAAATTTATCGCGGCTTCGGCATTGTCGATACAGCATTTTGGCGCGGCGTTTCTGACCATATGACGAATCATACTGAATTCAATTGGCGCGGCGCTGACGGCAGTGAAGTCTTTGCTGTGAACCTGCCATTTGGCTACTACTACGGCGGGAATATTCCTGAGAAGGATGAGGACTTACAAGCCTTTTTATCTGAAAAAATCGGTGCGCTGCAAGCAAAGGCAACCACAAAGAATGTCTATTTCCCAAATGGCTTTGACCAGGCACCGATTCGTAAAAATCTGCCTGACTTATTAGAAAAAGCCAATGGGCTTAACGAGCATCACTATCAAATCAGTAGTTTAGAAGATTATATTGCAGCCGTGAAAAAAGAGCGGACATCTTTTGAGACGTTACAGGGAGAGCTTATTCACGCGAAGCATATGCGGATTCACAAATCTATTTTTTCAACACGAGCGGATTTAAAAATCTTAAACAATCAAATCGAAAACTATCTCGTGAATGTGATGGAGCCTATCCTAACGATCAGCTATTCGCTTGGACACGACTATCCGCATGATACGGTTCGCGATATTTGGTACCTCATGTTTGAAAATGCAGCGCATGACAGCATTGGCGGCTGTAATAGTGACACGACAAACCAAGATGTCTTCTTCCGCTACAAGCAGGCAAAGGAAATCGCTGAGAATCTTGTAGACTTGCACATGCGTCTCATCACTATTCGACTGCAAACAGAGCAGGAAATCACGTTCACTTTATTCAATACAATGCCTTCAACGCGCTCTGAAGTCATTGAAGTCGAAACGTTTATCACGGAACGTCCTTTTACGCTAAAGGATGCAAATGGACGAACGCTTCAGTACACCGTGAAAAGCAAAACCGATGTCACAGATTATGTGCTGGCACAGCAAATTTCTCTTAACCCAAGTAAAGAAGTGTACATGCCAAAGCAAGTATGGAAAGCCGTGCTGCTGATTGAAGCCATCGACTTACCGTCAGTAGGCTATACACAAGTCAGCATGGTCTTCGATGAATCAAGCGAATCTCTATGGGAACAAACTGAAGGACGCGTGATTGAAAATACGTATTACCGCATTGCGGCAAATGACAACGGATCGCTGGACATCACAGATAAACAAACTGGCCAGACCTTCTCTGAGCAAATGATCTTTGAAGACAACGGAGACGATGGGGATTCTTACAACTATTCACCACCGCGTGAGGATCTGTATGTCTCATCAAAAGATCTTTCATCAGCGGACATCTCAGTGTCTAAAAGCGGCCTGCAAGAGGAGCTGACCATCAAGCTTCAGCTCACTGTCCCTTATGACCTAGAGGCGCGCTCTCAGCAATCGGCTGCGACATCACTTCCGATCACAGCGAAGGTGGCATTAAACAAAGACGATGCTGTCATCCGTTTTCATGTAGATGTCGATAACCATGCATTAGATCATCGCCTGCGTGTTCTTTTTGATACAGGCATCGCATCAAACGTATCACTAAGCGATCAACAGTTTGGTACAATCGAACGCCCAACCGAGCTCACGCAAGAGCTTGAATGGTGGAACAATGAACATTGGGAAGAAAAACCGATCACTATTGAACCGATGCAATCCTTTGTCGCACTTCGTGATCAAGCATATGGTGCCGCTCTGTTGACCGACTGCGTGAGAGAATACCAAATCACAGGAGAAGGTTACACAACCATTGCGTATACACTCTTCCGCTGTTTCGGAAAAATGGGGAAAGAAAATCTCCTTTATCGTCCAGGACGCGCATCTGGGGAAAAAATTGTGGAAACACCTGACGCTCAGCTGCAAGGTGCATTGTCATTCTCATTTGGTATGCACTATAGCAAGGATGCAGTCAGCGAGGGACACTTATCGCAGCTTGCCAAACGGTATACCACCCCTGTTCAATGCTACGAGCGAGCAGATTTTTTAAACGGTCGTTTAATTTTCTCTTTCCGAGATGAAAAAGAAGACTTACAATCTACTTATAGCCTGCTTGACATCGAGACAGATGGAGCCATTCTAAGCGCTCTGAAAAAAGAGGAGCATGGAACAGGCATCGTCATTCGTCTCTTCAATCCATATTTAACGCGTCAAACAGCCGCTTCAATCAATAGTTCATCTCTACAACACGGAGAAACAGCGAATTTAGGAGAAACACCTGAAGGACAGATACTCAAAGCACAACATGGATCATTACACATTGAACCGCTTACACCTTGTCAGGTACAAACCTACATTGTAAAGAAAAAATGAACATGTAGGGGCGGGATCCATAGGATTCCGCCCCTCTTTAATGGAGGGCATTGATCATGCGAATTGGAGGCATTGAAGCAGGCGGAACGAAATTTGTCTGCGGCTACGGAACAACAGACGGAACGATTGAACACATGACTTCCTTTGCAACAGGGAATCCAGATGAAACATGCCGGCAAGTGATCGATTACTTTACAAAGAATCGTGTTGATGCAATTGGAATTGGGGCATTCGGTCCTGTCGATGTGAAAGAGCAAAGCCCAAGCTATGGGACGATTTTAGACACACCAAAAACGGCCTGGCGTCAATTCCCTTTCCTCTCTACCTTAAAACAAGCCCTCGGGATCCCGATGAAGCTTGATACCGATGTGAACTGTGCAGCACTCGGGGAAGCTCGTTTTTCAACTGAAGCAGAAAAACCTGCCTCCTTGGTCTATATTACTGTTGGGACTGGAATAGGCGGAGGTGCCTATATTGAACATCGCCTTATTCACGGATTGCTGCATCCAGAAATGGGTCATATCACCGTTCAGCGGCATCCTCATGATACCTACGGAGGCTGCTGCCCTATACATCATGATTGTTTAGAGGGACTGGCATCTGGACCTGCCATAGAAGGGCGTTATCATACACTGGCACCCATGCTGCCAGAGGATCATCCTGCCTGGTCACTTCATGCTTACTATCTCGGGCAGATGACTGCTAACCTGCTGCTCACCCTTTCACCAGAACGCATCATTTTAGGTGGAGGCGTGATGAAACAGCCAGCTATGCTGCCACTTATTCTTGATGAAACAGACAAGCGGCTTCGCGGCTATTTGCAGCTGCCAAAGCCTTTACATGAAATTATCACAAAACCATCCTTTGATGGATTATCTGGTTTAATGGGCGCCATCGCTCTTGGAACGGATGCCTTACAGGCGCAAGGAGCCGCGCAATGATGATGACGGCAGATCCTCGAACCTATCAGCTGATTCAGCGGCTATTTGAAACGAAGGGGTTCGTGAAGCTGGAGGAGCTCACTGCCTCTTTTCGCTTATCTGACCGCTCTATCCGCAATTTAATCAAGGAAGCAAATGAGTATTTAAAGGAAGCTGGAGCCATAATTAAAACGATTCGCGGAAAGGGATATACTCTTTTAACGAGTGACCAAGACGCTTTCTTACTTTGGCTTCATCAACAAAAACTTCCTGCCCGCTCTCTTGTCCCCGTCATGCCAGAAGAGCGTGTACGATTTATGATGAGAAAGCTGCTGCTTCAATCAGATTACTTAAAAATTGACCAGCTGGCTGAAGAACTGTTTATCAGCCGCATGACGGTCAGCAGTGATTTGAAAAAAGGACGAGAGATGTTAGCCCGTTACGGCATGACCCTTGTATCAAAGCCTGGATTTGGCTTAAAGATTGAAGGAGACGAGCTGCAAAAAAGAACGTGCTATGCAGACTTACTTCTTGAAGAAGAGCCTGCTCTCTCTCATATCACTGAGCGGGAGCAGCTCCATTTTCCTGATATATCTCTTGAAACCATTCGATCTATTGTGTTGACGAACCTGCATCAAGAGTCATTGCTCATTAAAGACATTGCTTTAAAAAATTTAGTCATTCACTTAGCCATTGCGATTCAGCAAACACGAAAAAACCAGCGGGTATCCGCTAGTACTGCCCGCACACAAAGATCACCAGTTTTAATGAGAATTGCACAAAAAATCATACAGCAGGTGAGTGACACTTTTTATGTGACCTTATCAGAGGATGAAACAGATTACTTAGTCATGCATCTATTGGCGAATCAAACGTGGAAAGAAGCCGCGCAGCATCAGACGACAGTGGAAGTTCAACAGGCGGTTACAGTCTTTCTACAGCACATTGAAAAAACAAGCGGCCATCGTTTTGCTGATGACAGCATTCTGCAACAAGACTTAATGCTTCATATGAAGCCGCTATTAAATCGAATCCAATATGGCGTATCCTTACAAAATCCGCTTTTGCATGAGATCAAAACGTCCTATCCTTACCCGTTTGATTTGGCTGTCAGCGGACTCAATGCCTTACAGCTGGTGCGTACACCAAATGAAGACGAGGCCGCATATGTTGCCTTGCATATCGCTGCTTCATTTGAAAGAAGTCAGCTCGACACCTCGCAAAGAAAGAAAGCCATTATCGTGTGCGGGTCTGGACTAGGGACGGCAAGGCTCCTTGAAATTAAATTGAAGTCAGCCTTTCAGCACGAGCTTGACATCGTTGAGCTCTATTCCTATCAGGATTATCTCATGAGCTCCTCTTTGCCGTGTGACGTCATCATCACAACTGTTCCACTCACATCAAAGGGGAAACCAGTCATTCAGGTCAGTGCCTTTTTTGAACAGCATGATATACAGCGTGTGAATGAAGTCATTCATTTATTAAATGGACACGGGGCACCCTCAAAAGAGCTGATGGCGTTTTTTCAAGAGCGATTGACTTTAATGAATGCTGACCTAAGCAGCAAGGATGAGGTATTAAATATATTATGCAGCCGTTTAGAGGCGCATCAGCTAGTATCGTCTTCATTTCGGCCTTCGGTGCTTGAGCGTGAGCAAATGTCGTCTACCTATCTTGGCAGCGGTATTGCAATGCCGCATCCGCTCATCACAAATGAAGGGACTTCCTCTGTAGCCATCGCACACTTAAAACAGCCGATTGACTGGCAGGGAGACCAAGTATCAATTGTCTTTTTATTAGCGATTCATAAGGATGACGCTGCCTGCATGAACCAATTCTTTGAACAGGCCGTCGATTTACTAGACAATCCAGACCGCATTCGCGCCCTCAAGCAAGCCAAAACATTTGATGAGCTGATGGATGCGTTGTTCCATTAAGATCAAATAAAAGGCCGCCCAGTTCATGAGGCGGCTTTTGTGTTATTTAGATATACGTAACATCAATCGTAGATGATATTTTTTCCTTCTTCACTTAATTTTTTTAAGGAGCTTAGCATATGATTGATTTCTTCATCGGAATGTCTTTCCCATGAACCTAATTCTGCGACTATTTTCAACGGAGATTTCGATCGATAAGAACGTGTTGGGTTGCCGGGAAATCTTTTGTCCGTCACATTTGGATCATTTTCAAACTCGCCTAACGGTTCTACAATATAAATTCTTTCTTTCGCATCAGACCTGGCTAACTCAGCACCCCATTTGGCTGCGTTTAGTGTTCCGGTGAAATAAATATGGTTCGATTTTTTATCCTGATAATTGGATAAATGCAGCGGTTCAAGCAGATCCCCAATCTTCAATTCTGCCTTTGTCCCATGAAAAAATGGCCCTGGATCTAACACCTTTTGCTTGTCATTCATACAGCCACACCCCTTATCGTTTTTGACTTGCGTATAACAGTATACGGCTAGATATGGGGGGAAAACAGTCTATAAATTTCATTAAATTCGGGGTATAATGATAGTAGAGAGTTAGATGTGAACGGACATAAATACTGTAAATAAAGATGGAAATTTCGCATTCACACCAACAATGACGAAAACAAGAATACCTTCCACAGCTGAAAGAGTCACAATCACTCCATGGTTCATTGGATATTCCTTCGCAATTAATTTCTGTCCTATATAATTCAAACCATAAAAAATGAAAAACAATAGGAAGAACATATAAAGAATTGTCATCATATAAACAGCCCCTTTCTTATAATGGATATTAAACCAATTTTTACAATATATCATCAGACTATCATGTTAGAACAACTCGAACAATATGATCTGGCCAATAAAGTGAACAGAAAAAAAGCCAACCACCCGCATAAGGTGATTGGCTTTTTCATATGTTACTTCCCGATGTTGTCTCCATTTTGTTGAATCAAGGTTTCATACCAATAAGAGCTCTTTTTGCGAATTCTCTTGAGGTCTTTTAGGTCAAATTCGTCTCGATTGACGTAGATGAACCCGTAGCGCTTGGAGCATCCTTGGTGTGTGCTGATTAAGTCGACAGCTGACCACGGGCAGTATCCGAATACCTCGACGCCATCTGTGATCGCCCATTTGATTTGTTCGATATGCTTTTCTAAATAATCAATTCGATAATCATCTTGGATTGAACCATCTTCTTCTAACTTGTCGAAAGCACCCAGTCCGTTTTCCGTGATAATAAGCGGCAGCTGATAGCGGTCATAAATCTCGCGCATCGTTGAACGGAAGCCGACAGGGTCAATCTCCCAGCCAAACGCATTTTTGCTTAAGAATGGGTTGTTGCCGCCTTTGTAGACGCCATCTTCACCGGATTTCAAATGCTGATCTCCGCCGCGTGCAAATTCGTCGTTGCCATCTCCTTTACTCGCTTCAACCGTTTGAGAGGTGTAGTAGTTAAAGGCAATAAAGTCTGGTTTCGCGCTTTTCAAAATATCCATATCTCCCTCTTCGATGACAGGAAGAATGTCTTTTTCTTTCATGTACGCCCAAGCAAGGTTGTTATAACGGCCGAACACAGCCATATCAAGATAAAGCCAGTTGCGGATCGCATTGTAATTCGCCGCAGCAAGCACATCCTCAGGCTTTGGAGAAGCCGGATAAATGAGCGCGATGTTTGGCGCTGGTCCAATTTTCGCTTCAGGCAGCATTTGATGACAAAGCGTCATAGCTTTTGCCTGTGCAACGAGCATATGATGATTCTGCTGATACAGTTCTTTTTTTGGATTTTCTAAATTCGGATCAAGTGTACCAAGCGCTGATCCATGTAAGATCATCATGTTTTGTTCATTGATGGTCAGCCAGTATTTCACCTTCTGACCATACTCCTTGAATAGCACCTCTGCATAGCGTTCAAACGCATCCACTGTCCCGCGGTTAGACCACCCGCCCTTTACTTGAAGCGCATGAGGCAGATCAAAATGATACATTGTCACGATTGGTTCAATGTCATAGCGGCGCAATTCATCGATGAGTGAATGATAGAATTCAATCCCCTTTTGATTGATCTCCCCATCTCCATCTGGAATGATCCTTGTCCACGCAATGGAAAAGCGGTAAGCCTTCAAACCCATTTCTGCAAACATCTTCACATCCTCTTTATAGCGGTGATAGTGATCGCTTGCGACTTTAAAATCCGTTGTGCCTTCAGGATAACTGGCTCTCATGTCAATGACAGAAGGCCCTTTGCCATCCTCATTCCACGCACCTTCTACTTGATAGGCGGAAGTCGATCCGCCCCAGAAAAAGTCCTTTGGAAATGGTGCTAGTGTTGAATATCTCATAATTTCTTCCTCCTCATAATTAAACTAGATGTAAAAATGACTGTCCCGGAGCAATTTGCTTCTCCTCTGTTTCAATAATATCGCTAAACTCACCGGAATTGGTAATAATCACTGGTGTTGTGACTAACAAACCGGCTGCTTGGATAGCTTCAATATCAAACTCTGCAAGCAGTTCACCTTCTGTTACGGTTTGCCCCTGAGTAACCTTCGGGGTAAAATGCTGACCGCCTAATTGTACGGTATCCAGTCCAATGTGAATGAGTACTTCTGCTCCGCTTTCAGAGGTTAGACCATACGCATGTCCCGTTGGGAACACCGTTGTCACAACTCCTGATACTGGTGCAAACAGCTTTCCTTCTGATGGAATGATGGCTGCGCCCTTTCCTAGTGCACCAGATGAGAATGCTTTATCCTGTACTTCCTCCAGCTTGATGACCTCTCCCTTTAAAGGACTTTTCACATGAGCGGCTTTGACTCCATGTTCGTTTTCAATAACTGGCACAGTACCTGCTGCCGGCGTTTCATCTTCATCTACCGGATCTTTAAATCCAATCAAATAGGTTAGGATGATAGAAAGGACGAACGAGACCGAGATTCCGATGATGAACCCTGTAAAGCCTTGACCGTAGAAGATCGGAAGTGTCAGTAAACTTGGAAGACCTGACGCAATCGCAATACTTTGTGAATAACCAATGATTGCACCACCGACTCCGGCAGAGATAACAGCTGCAATAAATGGTTTTTTCAAACGAAGCGTGACCCCGTATACAGCTGGCTCTGTGATCCCAAACACGGCAGAAACTGCTGTTGATCCAGCCAAGGATTTCAGCTTTTTATTCTTTGTTTTCAGCATAACACCGATGGAAGCACCTGCTTGTGAGAATACAGCTGGCGCAGTTGCCGGCTTGATATGATCTTTCCCATGGACTGCGATATTATTTAAAATCACTGGCACAAGTCCCCAATGGATACCGAAGATGACAAGAATCTGCCAAGCCATCGCAATTAAAGCACCTGCAAGTGTAGGACTAAAGGAGAATACTTTTAGTAAAACAGCTGCGATGCCGTTCCCTGCATACACACCAAATGGTCCGAATACGATGAGTGTCAGCGGAACAACCGTGACAAGTAAAATGAGTGGTGTAATAAAGTTTTTGACACTTTCATGAATGACTTTGTTAAAGAAACGTTCGATATATCCCATGACAAACACTGCCAAAATGATTGGGATGACCGTCGATGTATAAGACATTAAGACGACTGGAATTCCGAAGAAGGTCACATCTCCGCCGCCTTTTGACAATTCCTGAATGGTTGGGTAAATCAGTGCACCTGCAATCGTCACAGCGACAAACGGATTCGCTTTAAACTTCCTAGCAGAAGTGAATGCGAGCAATAATGGCAGGAAGTAGAACAAGCTGTCAGACGCAGCAAATAAAATTTGATACGACGTATCTTCAGGAGATAACCATTTCGCATTGATACAAATACCTAATAGACCTTTTAAAATACCTGCACCCGCCATGACACCGAGAAGTGGTGTGAAAATCCCCGATACAATGTCGACGAATTTTCCGAAAAGGCTTGTGCTCTCTTCACCTGATTTTGCAGATGAAGCAGAGGAATCCTCTAATAGATTCGTAAACTCTCCAATTTCTCGATAAACCTCTGGTACGGTATTGCCAATGACCACTTGAAACTGGCCGCCGCTTTCCATGACTGTGACGACACCATTTAATTTTTCAATGGCCGCTTTATCTGCTTTTGATCTGTCATTTAAAGTGAAGCGAAGTCTTGTAGCGCAATGCACCAATGAATGAACGTTTTTCTCTGTGCCAATGTGTTTGATAATGTCTTCTGCTAATTGACGATGACTCATACAAAAACCCCCTTTTTTTGAAAAAAATACGTTTTTGGGCAAAATAAAAACCTAAACGGGCACCAAAAATAGTCGCAGCTTGCTGTTGCGCTTTTTTAGTGAACGTTTAGGTTTTGCCTGCCGAACAGTCACAATCCTCTAAGACGATCATTGTGAAACCGTATTCTTTTATGTTTATGAGCAAATAGTACCACTCACCTTTTCTCATGTCAACGCTTTCTTTTAAAATCTATCATTATTTTTCTCGTTTGATCAGTCGATTCAAATGAATTGATAGATACAGCATCTCCTCTGATGTGAGATCTCGGTGATAGGTTTGATAGACATATTCTGCGATTTTCTTTGCGCAATCGTATGCTTTCGGATATTTCACTTTGATCAGCTGATATAAGTCCTGATCTTCGCTGACAAGCAGTGTTTCATTAATCAAACGCTGAACGAAAAAGCGCAAATGCGTGAGAAAACGATAAAAGTTGAGTGAGTCTTCATCAAATTCCATGTTGAGATGATATTTCACAATGGTGAGAATAGCATTGACTTCCTTTGTAATATTGACCGTCGTATTCATATCCTCATTGAGCTCTGCGTTAATGATATGCATCGCAATAAATCCTGCTTCATCCTCAGGCAGTTCAATATGAAGACGCTCTTCAATCATCTCAAGACAGTCCTTTGCCACAAGAAATTCATCTTTGTATAAGCGTTTAATCTCCCAAATCAGCGAATTCTCAATCAGATGATTTTTCTTCAACCGTTCGATGGCGTAATGAATATGGTCTGCCAGCGATACATGCAGACTTTCATTTAATCTTCGGTTCAGCTTTGTATGTGCATATTGGATCATTTCCTCCGTCACCTTGACCACATCATACGGAACCTCTTGAAGCAGCATTTTCATCCGCTCGTGAACGGAATGATCCTCTAGGCGGAAGACTTTATCAATTAACGCTTCGTCCACCGGGTCGCCGGGACGTCGCTTGAAAGCAATGCCTCTGCCCATGACGACGATTTCTTTCCCTTGTTCATCTATGACACTAATGACATTATTGTTTAGAACCTTTTGAATCTGCATTTCCAAACACCTCCGTCTATCACCAACAACTTTACTCAAAATATGCTCTCATCTTAACACAACTGTCAAATCACTTGGTGTTTTTATCTGACTTTTGCAATATAATTCATAAATTATTCTACCTCATCATTACTGGTCTGATCGTGCATCAGCCTGCATACATTACTCCAGAGGAGGTGTCCTTCTATGAAGGCTTTTTTCTGGTCTGCATCATTTTTATTCTTTCTCATGTTCACCCTCATCATTCTAGGCATCGTGTTCTGGCTGAGTGGACAAGGCTTAGGTCAGCTTTGGAGATATGTGCTCATTTCACTTGTCACAGCTGCCGTTTTGCGCGGCGTCATCACTTGGCTGAAGCAGCATGTGATGCATCATTCATCCAAATAAAAACGGCTGCCCGCAATGTTCAGGCAGCCGTTTCTTTATTCTTTGGTTGCCGCAGCTTCTTTCTGAGAAGCACGCAGCTCATCATTAATTTTTTTCGCATCTTCTAAAAATTCTGTTTCATATCCACTTTTGAGTGCCCACATATAAAATAGCAGAGCAACCACTGTAATCAGTGCCATGTCCCAGCCATAATGAATGACGTTATAACCCCCGAATTTGTCACTGCCAAGGCAGGAAATCGTCATCATCACAAGCAGGTACACAACCATCCAAGCACCCGCCTTAAAGTTGCGGCCGAAGCCTTTCCACTTCGCTTTTGCTTGATAGTAAAAATAGATAGGGAGACCGATGAGAATAATGAACAGCACTTGACCTGTTAACGGCCATCTTGCCCAATACAGCGTCAATGAGGCAAAGACAAAACCGAGAGGAGCAATGATGCTGAGTCCTTTTATTCGAAGCGGTCGATATAAATCTGTCCCTGTCTTTCTCAGCGTCATGACGGTCACTGGTCCAGTCAAATAAGAAATGAGCGTTGCGACAGAGATAATTTCAGCAAGCACACCCCAGCCTCTAAATAAAAACAGAAAGATAAACGATACGGCTAAGTTAAAAAACATTGCTGGACGAGGCACGCCGTAAATAGGGTGCAGACGGCCAAGCACACTTGGCATGTATTTGTTTTTTTCCATTCCATAAATCATACGAGACGTCGTTGCGGTATACGTAATGCCTGTACCAGAAGGTGACACAAATGCATCCGCATATAAAATCAGAACAAGCCAGTTAATCCCAAGTGCAATGGCAAGGTCCGCAAATGGCGAGTTGAAATTCAAATGGCCCCATCCATTCACAATCATAGATGGATCAACAGCACCGATAAAGGCGACTTGTAAAAGGACATAAATCACAGTTGCAATAAAAATCGATCCGACAATGGCGATTGGAATCGACCGGCCTGGATTTTTTGCCTCACCGGCCATATTAATCGGGCTTTGGAAGCCATTGAAGGCAAACACAATCCCTGATGTCGCAACAGCCGTCAGCACACTCGCCCAGCCGTTAGGGGCAATACTTGTTCCAGAAGTAAAATTCTCACTATGAAAACCTACGAATAAGAGCGCACCAATTGTTAATCCTGGAATGACAATTTTAAACACGGTAATGAATGTATTCGCTTTTGAAAATAACCCAACTGTCCAATAATTCAGCAGAAAGTAAATCACAAGAAGCACACTGGCAACCATAAGCCCTTCTGTCGTCAACACCCCTTTTGTAACCAAATGGGTTGTCCACTTTGCCCACTCCCAAGGCCACGAGCTCATGTACTGGACAGAAGCAACCGCCTCAACAGGAATGACAGAAACGATGGCAATCCAGTTCGCCCAAGCTGCAATAAACCCAATAAAAGATCCGTGTGAATATTGCGTATATTTCACCATTCCGCCTGCCTCTGGAAACATCGATCCGAGTTCACTATAAGACAAAGCGATAAATAAAATCACAACCATCCCAATCAGCCAGGATAAAATAGCAGCAGGGCCGGCGATTTGAGCCGCTCGCCAAGCACCGAAGAGCCATCCTGAACCAATGATTGAGCCAAGACCTACCATCATTAAAGCGAAAGTTCCCATCCTACGATGCAAATGATTCATGTTCATAACACCTTTCGATTAAATTACAGAGCATGTGTCAAGCAAGCATCTCTCTTTCAAAGCAGCTCACTTTTCATATTACTGGCAAATATTTCTTCTAATGAACCTTTACCCTTGTTCATTTTTTCGCCTGTTATATTATCTCTCAATTCTTCATTTTCTGAAATAGTCGAACATGCTTATTTCAAAAGAAAGCGCTTTTTCAACTGTTCAATCTATTAGACTGAATAACTACCTTTACCCTTATTTTGAAAAAAACAAAACAAAAAAGATAGAGGAAATGACTTCCTCTCCCTTCTAAACCCCGCCATGTATAGAAAAAAAGGATAGAGGGGGTTCCCTCTATCCTTGTGAAATCGCTTGTTCTTTTTCAATGACAGCTAGTCTTTCTTGAACTTCCTCTTCAGATAAATTGTGCTGTTTCACATACAGGTTCCGTTCGCTTGTGCGGCATTCATGACTGCAGCTGCGCATATACTTATGCTCACTCTCTTCAGTGGCAATCATCTTGCGGTTACATGCAGGATTCGCACAGTTCACATAACGCTCGCAAGGCTCACCAGTGAAGAAATCTTTTCCAACAACCACATGCTCTGTTTGATTCACTGGTACTGTTAAGCGATTATCAAACACATAGCATTGACCGTCCCATAGCTTTCCTTGTACTTCTGGGTCCTTTCCGTAAGTGACAATTCCGCCGTCAAGCTGAGAGACATCTTCAAAGCCTTCACGCTTTAACCAGCCGGAGAATTTTTCACAGCGTACGCCGCCTGTGCAATAAGTCAGGATTTTTTTTCCTTCAAGAATCTCTTTATTGTCACGAATCCACTCAGGTAATTCACGGAATGTCTCAATATCAGGACGGACTGCCCCTCTGAAGTGACCCACATCAAACTCGTAATCATTACGTGCATCAATCACAACAGTATCAGGTGATTGCATTTGCTCGTAAAATTCGACCGGGCTAAGATGTTTCCCCGTTAATTCTAACGGATTCACGTCATCCTCAAGGCTAAGGTTCACTAGTTCATTCCGATGGCGGACGTGCATTTTCTTAAATGCATGACCATCTGCTTCGTCAATTTTGATCGGCATAGACGCAAAGCGCGGATCTTCTTTTAACGCTTGCATGTACTTGTCCGTTTGCTCAATGGTTCCAGAAACAGTTCCATTCAATCCTTCTGCTGATACGAGGATACGGCCTAACAAACCAAGCTCCTTACAGAATGCTAAATGCTCTGCTGTAAACGTCTCTGGATCCTCAATGGGGACATATTGATAGTAAAGTAAAACGCGATATTGTTTTTCCATCTATATAAACACCTCTTAAATTTAATCAAAACATACCATTCTTTATCATACAGGAAATACATACCTAAAGGCAATGTCGGCGGCTTAATTCCATAAAACGGAAGGGCCTTTCTTCTTATATTTATTTGACAGAACTTTCTGTAAAATGAGATGATTTATGAATAATATGATGTAGTAAAGGAGCATTGATGATCCATGATCCAGCCAGAAGATATTGTCAGAAGTGGTCCTAACCAATTTATTTCTCAAAAGGGAATATATCATGAACTAGATTCCCTTGTATCTGCGTTTCAGTCACCTGCTGTGGTGACAGGATATGATTCATACCAAGCTTTTTCACAATACACAAAGCTGCCGGCCGAGTGGCCTGTCATTCAGCACAAAGGATACAGTTCACCCAATGCGGTCACACGGATCGCAGAAGAGCTTAACGGGTCAGATGTGATTATCGGCATCGGAGGCGGAACGATTTTAGATACCGCCAAATCAGTTGCAGATGCTCTTCAAATCGAAGTTATCATGGTACCAACGATTCCCGGCACCTGTGCTGCTTCTACACCACTCAGCGTCATTTATGATGAAAAGGGCAATTTCATGAGAGTAGATTATCATAAACGATCCAGCTACCTCACCGTAATTGACCATACTTTTTTGCTTTCCTCTCCTCTTTCCTACCTTCAAAGCGGAATTGGTGATACGCTGGCAAAATGGTATGAAGCGGAAGCGATTATTCGTAACACAAAAAGCGCCTTGCCGCTCATGGTGCATGCTGCATTAAAGCAGGCTGTATATGTTCGAGACATTCTTCTTTCTCATAGTGAAGAAGCGGTGAACAGCTTAAAAACAGGTCAATTTTCACAAGCATTTGCAGATGTGACAGATACGATTATTACGTTAGCCGGAACAGTCGGAGGCTATGGGGGACGTTATGGAAGAATGGCAGGAGCCCATGCCGTTCATAATGGATTGACATTTATTGAAGAAACGCATCATGTGTTACATGGACAAAAAGTGGCTTATGGCATCCTTGTCCAGCTTGCCGCAGAAAACCGAATGTCCGAGGTAGAGGAATTACTTGAACTCTACCAAACACTTGGATTACCTAAAAATATGCGCGATCTTGGTATTACAACTCAGCTGGACGAGGCGGCACTTACAGTGGCAAACCATGCTGCACGTAAAAATGAAACCTTTTGTTTGATTGGAGACTATGATAAAGAAAAGATTATCGACGCCATTCAAATCATTGAGACCTTTCAACCTCAAAAAATGTCTACACATGAAGGCAAATAAAAAAGCACAGGCATCGCACCTGTGCTTTTCTTTCGATTAAAAATTAAAGTTATCTGGATCTGGACCTGTGCGCTCATCTTCATTGAGCTGATCAATGACACCCATCTCATGTGTGGACAGCTCGAAATCGAAGACTTGTGTGTTTTCGATGATTCGGCTCTTCGTCACAGATTTTGGAATGGTGATAATGCCGTGCTGTAAGTCCCAGCGAAGAATCACTTGCGCTACTGACTTGTCATGTTTTTTCGCGATATCCTGAAGAACAGGATGGTTTAGAAGCTTCCCGCTTCCTAATGGCGACCACGCCTCTACATGAATTCCTTTCGATTTGCAGTAGTCTCGTAAAGGCTCCTGCGTCAGCTTCGGATGCAGCTCGATTTGATTCACCATTGGCACAACTTCTGCCTCTTCCAATAAATCCTCTAAATGATGCTGATGGAAATTACACACTCCGATCGCTCGAACGCGTCCATCCTTATATAGTTTTTCTAGCGCTTTCCATGTTTCTTTATATTTGCCTTCAACAGGCCAATGAATTAAATAAAGGTCTAATACATCTAGCCCCAGCTTGTTCATACTTGTTTCAAAGGCTTCGAGTGTTGATTCATAGCCTTGATCATTATTCCAGACCTTCGTCGTAATGAATAGATCATCGCGAGAGATGCCTGATTGCTGAATGGCTTTGCCTACCCCTTCTTCATTTTGATAGGCTGCTGCTGTATCAATGCTGCGATAGCCCGCTTCAAGAGCGTCTTTGACGGCATTTACAGCCTCATCTCCATCTTTTACTTGCCATACACCAAAGCCTAGCTTCGGCATTTTTACTCCGTTTGCTAATGTGACTGTATCTGTTAATCCACTCATCAAACAAACCTCCGCTTCCTTTTTACTTACCAAGCACTATACCCGAATTTTCTATTGATCATGCATGACATTCTGACTGAGTTATTTGATATATTTTCCCATATCAACTTGATTGGCGTCAACGATTTGATATTCGCTGGTTTGATCTTTTGTTTTAGAAAAATCATATATCTCTAAAAAGCTTTGATCATAAAAGACAAATCCATAAATTTCTTTTTCGTTCTCATACACTCTAATCCAATAAGACTCTTTTGAGGCTTTTTTAACCTCATTCGTTTTCTTTAATTTCACACCTGAAAATTCCTTCAGCAGCTTTTGAATATCCTCTTTCTTTTCCACCATAACACGCTCATTATCATGCTCAATTTGAATCGAAGTCACCTTGTTTTGATCAATTGAGGCCACATCATCAAAAGAGTATGTTTTTGCATTGATTATAAAATAAAGACCAATTCCTAATAAAATAATGACGACTAAACCAATGATCCACTTTTTCAATCTAACTCCTCCTTCTATTCACCACACCTATCAAAACAGCGAAATCCAATCATCCTCCTCAGAGAAAACCCGAATCCCATGCTGTTTTAGCAAGGCGGATGTCACACCATCCCCAGTTTTTGTCCTGCCGTTAAAATCACCGCGATAAATCATCCGGCTGCCGCAGGAAGGGCTGTACTCTTTTAACACAACTGCTGTCGCTTTCAGAGACTGAACCTGTTCCAGCGTGGCCGTCGCACCTTTTACATACATCTCCGTGACATCAGTTCCATGCACATCAATCACGGAGGCGAGACCCTGTAATACATCATGTCCGTCTCCGCCAATGATTTCCGCGGGAGGTCTTGGCGTGGAGAAACCGCCAAGCAGCTCAGGACAAACTGTGACTGCCTTTCCCTCTTGAACAAGCTCTTCAATACGCTGATCTAATCGATGGCTGCCATTATAACGAACCTTCAACCCAGCAAGACAAGCACTGACGACAATCATGTATGTTCCTCACTTTTTTTGCTGACTTTAAAATAAATACAGACAGGCAAGAAACATATCGTATTCACCAAAAAGGGCAGAGCACAATACAAAGCAGCAGCCCAAATTGATCCTTCAACTCCTGTGATGCCAAAAAAGTAAACAAATAATAGCAAGCTGACAAACAATCCCACGAATGGCATGATGAATGCGTATTTTTTATAATTTTCTATCATTTCTTTCTCCAATGAGGCTTCCTCCCTTTCATCACGGCCAAGAACAACGTTAATATATGTTAATTTTACCATAAAAAAACCGAAACCATCATCTCCTTTTGTGCGATGGTTTCGGTTTTTTATCTATATCTTTTCTTTCCAAGCCTTTAAGAAGCGCTCAATGACTTGTAATTCATCCTCATGAAACTGATGGAGAAATTCTAAATAAGACGTGACGGCTTTATCATGTAGTTCATCATGCAACGCAGCCAATTGCTGCCCTTCCTCGGTCAAAGAATAATAGACAGATTTCTTATCCCCTTGCCGGTGACAATAGTCCACCATGCCTTTTTCAATTAGTTTTTTCACGGCCTTTGTAATTGCTGGCTTTGATAGTTTCAGTTGTTGAGATAGAAATGTATTATTTGATTCGTTTGGATTGGCTTGAATCATGGATAAAATGTGAAGCTGTGTGAGTGTCCATTCTTGTTTGAGTGTATCAGTCGTGGTAATCAGTGGGTCTGTTGGATCATTCCGTCTCTTTTCCCTATGCATAATCAGATCTTGAATCGCTTTTAATACAATCTGCTCTTTTGTTTCCATCTGAACCTCCACTCTTAACTGGTTAATAAAATGGTACTAATAATTAAGAAAGGAGTCAAAAGAAATGTCGACGCGAGTAAAATAATAGGTCAACAGACCCGAAAATTACATATGTACTTTTTTACTAGATTCCCCTCATCCTGTCACATGCTATAATCATGATATCATCCAATTTATCATAATGAAAAGGTGAGCTAAATGAAACCCGAACAACAAATGGCCATTCGCCAATTAGAAGAAAAGATACACCTGTTTTCTTCTGCTGTGAACGGAACCTTTCTCTCAACTGACGATTTCGTTCTATCCAATACTCATATATCGACTGACACGTTCAATTTGCTCTTACCCACATCAGCTCAAATCCAAGATCCGAAAAAAGTGAAAGCAGCCATTGAACACATGCGGTCACAGAAACTCATCTTCAGCACATGGATCGATCACCATTTACTCCATCCTGATTGGGCTGACTTATTGAAGGAATATGAGCTTCAAGAGGTCGAACGCAATACCATCATGATGCTTGAGCATACAGGTGATATTGATCCAGTCACATCCTCATCACTTACAATCAAGGAAGTACTTGATGAGCAGACACTCTTTGATTACAAACATATCTTTATTGAACTATTCAAAGGGTCGACTGAGGCCGCCGCCTTAGAAGTTTATTTCCAGCGTTTTTCGATTGAAGCATTACACTCAAAAGCCCGCATGTTCGTGGGATATGAACACCATAAGCCGGTCACAACAGGCTTATTATTCGAGACAAACGACAGCTACGGTATTTATGATGTCATAACAAGGGCAGAACACCGCGGAAAAGGACTTGGCAGTGACATGTTTCATTACCTTCTAACCCAGACAGAGAATAAACAAAAGTGTGTCATCTTACAAGCATCAGCGGACGGCAAAAATATTTACCAACGTGCCGGCTTCCAACCAATCAGCGAAATGGCCGTTTTTGAATAGAATGGTATTTTGAATTTGAAATGAACATAAAAAAGCTGCCTATCTTTAGGCAGCCATAGATTGTTGACAAAGGCTAAAATGATCTTGATTTTAGCCCTTTGTCTTCTATTCAGCATGATGCTGACGATCCATATAAAGCGGCGGTCTCTTAAGCGAAATCACCGCACAGCTAAAGGCAATCAGTACAAACACAGCACCGAATTTAGCCAGATCAACAGATGAACCGGTCATCGTAAACATGACTCCGCCAACCGCTGATCCAATCGAAATGCCGATTTGCAAGGCCGATGTATTTAAGCTCTGCTGAATATCCGACGTGACCGGATCTGTTTGAATCAAATAGCTCTGCAAAGCAGGCGTCAATGCCCAGCTGAGCGCACCCCAAAGGACAACCATCACCATAAAGAGCGCGAACACACCCGCTGTATAAGGAATGGTAAACATGACAACCGCAAACGCTATTGTCACAAGCAAAATGGCTTTCCCTGAACCCAGTCTGTCACTCAGCCAGCCGCCAAACCCATTCCCGCCTATAGACGCAAGCCCGAAGACCAAATAACAAATACTAATCCAAAACGGGGTCATATGCAGAACTTCCATCAGAAATGGCGTGAAATAAGAATAAAGCATATAATGTCCTGCAAGCATAAACAAACTAATCAGGTGTGCACTAAAAATTTTCGGATGCCCTAAAGAACGAATCTGCTCTCTAAGAGGCGTGACTTTTTCAACAGGCATTTTTTCCAATAGAAAATAGATCAGCACCATCGATATGGCAGAAAGAATACTGATTCCTAAAAACATCACTCTCCAGCCAAAGCTCTCTGTAATAAAAATACCGATCGGTACACCGAGAACAAGTGAAGAACTAATTCCTATAAAAATCAATCCTAATGCTTTTGCACGATGCGCTGGTTCCACTAATTTGGCAGTGATCGTCAAAGATAACACCACCACAAGCGCTGTGCTCATTGCGATCAATACCCGTGAGATCATCACAAGGGCAAAGGTCGAACTAAAATAAGTGAACACATTTCCTAATGTAAACACCAATAACGCGATTAAATAAAGACGCTTTCGTTCGATTTTGGCTGTTGCAGTCAGCAGCACGGGTGCTGAAATGGCATACACAATCGCAAATACCGTAATGAGCTGCCCCGCTGTTGCCAGAGACACATTCAAATCCTCTGCAAGGCTTGGCAAAATGCCCCCGACCACAAGCTCAACTAATCCAACCGCAAAAGTAGAAACGGCTAATAAATATACTCTCCAGTTCATGTCTAACATCCCTTCTCTATATCATCGCTTTCACTTTTGATACAGGGTGCAGACAAACAAAAAAACCCTGATTACAAAAAAGGAAAGCGCGCTTTTGTAATCAGGATTTATCGGATCCTGGTAGAAACCCTCAAACCATATTATTGAGGTTATACAAGTCTATTTTTTTCTTCAAATATATTAGCATAGCCTTTCATAACTCGCAAGCTGTAAAAATAGAAAAATACTGCCATTCCAATCCTTAAGCAAAAGGAGCCAAAAAGGGAATCAGAACAACTTGCTTTCTCCCCCATTTACAGGTAAACTGATGAAAAATCAACGAACAAGGATCAACGTAGATCTGGAATAGTAGCTTGAATCGATCTTTAACAGAGAGGGAACGGTGCTGAGAAGTTCCTACTGACATCTTCAAGTGAACCTGCCGATTTAGTTCTGTTTCATACAGCGGTTCATACCGTTATCATGATTGAGTGTAAAGCTGTGCTTTAAATTAGGGTGGTACCACCAGGAATGGTCCCTAACTTAAAGTACAGCTTTTTTGATTTTTAAAAAGGAGGAACCTGCAATGTCAAAGAAACAATTTGTTGAGAAAATTACAAGCATGGAAGACGACTTTGCCCAATGGTATACAGATGTTGTCACAAAGGCGCGGCTCGTCGATTATTCAAGCGTGAGAGGCAGTATGATCATTCAGCCGTACGGCTTTAAAATCTGGGAGAATATTCGCGACGAACTTGACCGCCAGATTAAAGAAACGGGTCATGAGAATGTCTATATGCCGCTCTTTATCCCAGAGAGCCTGCTGCAGCAGGAAAAAGATCATATCGAAGGCTTTGCTCCTGAAGTGGCGTGGGTCACACATGGCGGTGAATCCGAATTACAAGAAAGGCTCTGCGTCAGACCAACCTCTGAAGTGCTGTTCGCTGAGCATTATAAAAACATTATTCATTCCTACCGCGATTTACCAAAGCTATATAACCAATGGGCCAATGTCGTCCGCTGGGAAAAGACAACACGTCCCTTCCTTAGAACCCTTGAATTCCTATGGCAGGAAGGACACACGTGCCATGAGACTGAGCAAGAAGCGATTGAAGAAACAGAAAGAATGCTTCACACTTACGCTTCTCTTTGCGAAGATCTCCTTGCCATTCCTGTCATTAAAGGGAGAAAAACAGAGAAGGAAAAATTCGCCGGCGCTCGCTTCACCTATACAGTCGAAAGCTTGATGCATGATGGAAAAGCGCTCCAAACTGCCACTTCTCATTTCTTCGGGAACGGATTTGCAAAGGCGTTTGGCATTGAATTTTTAAACCGTGAAGGAAAACTAGAGCATGTCCAACAGACTTCATGGGGCTTCACAACAAGAATTATCGGCGCTATGATCATGGTGCATGGCGACGACAGAGGGCTTGTCCTCCCGCCAAATATTGCGCCAACCCAAGTGCGTATCGTGCCAATCGCTTCTCATAAAGAAGGTGTCCTCGATCATGCCTATGAATTAAAGGATCGACTCGCCCGCATCGCACGTGCTGACATCGATGCAAGCGATAAACAGCCTGGCTGGAAATTCAACGAGTGTGAAATGCAGGGTATTCCGCTACGTGTAGAAGTAGGACCAAAGGATATCGAAAAAGGACAGGTGATGCTCGCACGACGAGACACTGGTGAAAAGCAAGCCGTCACATTAGATGCCCTTGAACAAACCATCACAGCAATGCTTGAAGACATTCAGCGGACCATGTACGAAAAGGCGAAGGAACGATTACATGAAAAAACATCACAAGCCCTCACAATCGAAGACATTGAGCAAATTCTTGCAGAAGAAAACCGATTGATTAAAGCCATGTGGTGCGGTGACGAAGCCTGTGAAAACGATATTAAAGAAAGAACAGGTGCGACCTCACGCTGTATCCCATTTGAACAGGAAACCATTTCTGACACATGTGTCTGCTGCGGAAAGCCTGCATCTGATATGGTGTTCTGGGCGAAAGCCTATTAAGAATATGAACGATAAAGAAGCATCTCAGGATGCTTCTTTTTTTGTTAAAAAGACCCAAACACCCATTGACCTCACCTGCATGATCCCCTATAATCCATATTAATATAATCGGTTTTTAAGACTTTAACTGGAGTGGTGATATATGAAACGCTGGCCCTCATTCTTTGCCGAACGCTGTCCTAAATGTAGAACAGCATTAGAAGTCTCAAAGTCCAATGCCCTGCAAGGCAAAGTCGTGAAAACATGTCCCAACCTTCATTATCAAAAAGAGTACCACCCCGCACTAGAAACGTATATCGAGCACGATGACGTCAAATAAAAAAGACCAACACGTTTGCTCTGTTGGTCTTTCTTTTATAAAATATCCAGCCAAATTTTGACCGCTGTCGCTGTAATCATTATAGCAAGTGCCCATTGCAAATAGACGGCGTTGATTTTCTGACCGACCTTAGCACCAAGCGGAGCGGCTGCCAAACTTGCGGCCATCAGCACAATCGCAGGAAGAAGCATGACTTGACCCGTCAATACCTTTCCAGTCGATGCGCCTATAGCAGAAAGAAATGTAATCGCAAGTGACGACGCTATCGTCATCCGTACAGGAATTTTTAAAATAGACAGCATGACAGGCACTAAAATAAATGCACCGCCTGCGCCTAATACCCCGGAAACACTGCCAATTACAAAGGCAATACCTGATGCCAGTCCTTTATGAAAAGTGACTTCACCCTCTGCGTCTGCACGCTGTCCTTTTTTCGGAATCAGCATGAGAATAACCGCCACAATGGCAAGTAATCCATAGACGAGGTTCATCCCTTTCTCTGGCATAAAATGTGATACATAACTGCCTAATAAGCTGCCCGCCAATATACTGCTTCCCATATATAAAATCAGCGAGCGATGTAAATATCCGCTTTTCCGATACGCCAGTACACCACCCAGCGTCGAAAAAAGCACTTGAATGGCGCCAATCCCTGAAACCTCGTGTGCTGATAATGCCATCACACCGAGAAGAGGAGGGATATAAAGCAGCATGGGATAGTTGATCACAGATCCGCCGATCCCCACCATTCCTGATAAGAAGGAACCAATACATCCGATGATAAAAAGTGTAATCAAAAACGCAAAATCCACGCTGGTCTCCTCCTTTGCAAAAGGAAAAGGGGATCTTCAGCAGATACCCCTACATCCTTTAGGACCCTTTTCTCATCCAGAACTTCAGCACGTGACCTTCTTCTGTCTGCGTGATCAATTCATGTCCGCTTGACTTCGCCCATGCAGCTAAGTCAGCTTTAGCCCCTTTATCTGTTGCATGTATTTCTAAAACTTGACCTTCCGCCAAGTCGTTCATTTTTTTCTTCGTTCGAATAATCGGCATTGGGCATGCAAGCCCTGTTACGTCTAATAGTTGATCAGATGTCATTTGATCGTTCCTCTTTTCTTATTTTATTGGACATTATCGAATCGCACAACGGTTTGGACCAATTTCCATTACCCGCTGTTCTTCATCGTCTGGAGTCAATTTCCCCATATTGGTATACCGGATGTCTTGATAGGCATTTGGCTGTGCAGGAAGATTCTTCGTGACCATTTGTCTAAATGCATCTTCGTCTTCAATGTTCAGTCCATGATTTTCTTCAAATAAAACGCCAAGTTCCTTCCAAACGCTTCCGTCTTCATTCACTTCTTCCATGACCATGAAATGCGCAGGTAAAACAATTAATTCTTTCGAAAGCGCCATATATCGGTCATAAAGTGTTTCTCTCAAATCACCTACCCAGTCCTCCGCCAGTCCAGCGAGATCAGGTCTTCCGATAGAATCAACGAACAGAATATCACCCGAAATAAGAAATTGATTGTCTACGATAAAAGATGTTGAGCCGATCGTATGTCCCGGGGAATAAAGAGGGTGAATGTCAATGGAAGACGTCCCAATTGTTATCCGCTGTCCTTCTTCAAGATGTTTGTACTCAAAGGTTACCTCTTCTGCATCTTTTGGTGGCAGCCAGTAAGCAGCTCCTGTCTGATCAGCTAGTTTTTTCCCACCAGAAATATGATCCGCATGAAGGTGAGTATCCAGCACATGCGCCACCGAAACATCATGCTTTTTCGCAAAATCGATATAGACCTCCGTCATTCGAGCAGCATCCACAACCGCAGCTTCTCCATTGGACATGATCATATAGGACAGACACCCTTTGCCCATCCGTACAAATTGATACAGCTCTCCACCGCCGCTTAAATCACCAATCTTCACTGGCTCGACATGCTCACTCCATGCCTTCATACCACCTTGTAAATAACTGACCGTTCTGCCCGCCTCTGACAGCATCTCCGCCACCATAATAGAGGAGCCCTCTTTGGCACACACAACTAGCACTTCTCGGTCTGTTGGTACTTTCTCGACCATATCCTCTACGCCATCGAGAAGCTCAAAGTAAGGTACATTGACATAATCAACGGCTTTTCCTTCAATCTTCCAGTCCTGTACATCTGATTCGTTTCGTACATCTAACAAAAAGATGGGCTCTTTGTTGATAATCTTTTTTGTTAACTGTTCTGCTGTCATTTCTTTTACAGACATCGTTTTATTCAGCTCCTATTTTTCAATCTCTCCTGCCCAGCTGTTCATGCCTGGCACTATATTCACTAATTGTTGAAATCCTTTTTCTTTTAACTTTTGCGCGGCTAATTCACTTCTTCTGCCTGAATGACAGATGAGGTAAATAAGCGTATCCTGGCTCAATTCTTCTGCACGGTGTTCGACTTCTCCAAGAGGGATGTGAACAGCTCCTGGAATATGCCCCGCCTCGTATTCATCCAGTTCTCGTACATCTAAAATAAACAAAGATTGATCTTCTTTTACCTTCTGTTGGAACGTATTCAAAGGCATTTCCGAAATCATTGACTCCCCTTCTTTCTCTTGCACTCCACCTTTACGTATCAAATGATGAAGCACCTGTCCTTCTACTTTTGTTCCTAAAAATTCGTGGCCGGCACTCTTTGACCATGCCGCTAGATCCGCTGCTGATCCTTTATCGGTAGCTTGCACCTCAAGCACGTCTCCTGGTAATAGCTCATTCATTTGTTTTTTTGTTTTCACAATCGGCATCGGACATGCCAATCCTTTTGCATCTAAAATGACAGTTGGTTGCTGCACGTGATGTCCTCCTTTATATAGGGGTGGGGGTATATTTTATACATACTTAATGCCAAGCATTCATGCCACCCTTGATATTCGTAATTTGTGTAAATCCTTGCTTCTTCAATATTTTAGCTGCCTGCATACTTCTCATCCCGCTTTGGCATATCACATAGACCTCTTTGTCTTTCGCAAGCTGATTTGCTCGTTCTTTTAGCTGAGGTAATGGGATGTTGCGAAATCCTTTAATATGGTTTGTTTGAAATTCTACAGGAGACCGAACGTCAATCAGTTGTTGATGCTGCCTACGCAATTGAGGTTTCATATCGGCTGCATCCATTTGTTTTACACCCTTTACAGGAAGAAAACGGCTCACCAGCAAACCAATGACAATGATGATCAAAAGTGTTTGAATCATTTGTTAACACCTCACTAGATAAATAAATTCACATTCCCAATTTCAGCCTCTGCTAAATACGCCGCCACACCAGCATATTGAATATCATCTAATAATTCTTTCTCCTGCAATCCTAAAAGGTCCATCGTCATTGTACATGCCACGAGGTTAATCTCCTGTTCCTTCGCCATATCAATAAGCTGCGGCAAAGTCATAGCATTGTGCTTTTTGATCACGTGCTTAATCATCTTTGGGCCCATTCCAGCAAAATTCATCTTTGAAATGCCCATTCGATCAGCCCCGCGCGGCATCATCTTGCCAAACATTTTTTCTAAAAAACCTTTTTTCATTGGCACCATCTCATCCTTGCGCAAGGCATTCAGCCCCCAAAACGTATGAAAAATTGTTACCTCATGATCATAGGCTGCTGCACCATTGGCAATAATGTAAGCCGCCATCGCTTTATCATAATCTCCACTAAATAGCACAATCGTCGTGCGTTTTTTCTGTTCTTCCATTCTGCTCCTCCTTTTTCAATTACCCTTGGGGGTATATATAAAATAAAAAATATATACATATACCGGTAAGGGTATATTATAACAAGTAAAAAAATCCGTCAACCTCCAAAGGCTGATGAATTTCTTACCGGCTTTTCACCAATAGCTCAACCGCTTCTTTCACAAGACCCTCCGTATCCTTGCCTTGTTCAAGACTTTCACGGACACATTGTTCAAGATTTGTACTCACAATCACACCCATTGCACGATCAATGGCATTGCGTGATGCAGACAGCTGCGTCACCACCTCGCGGCAATCCTTTCCCTGCTCCATCATCGCAAGAACCCCTTTAATCTGCCCCTCAATCCGGCGAAGACGATTCTTCATCTGCTGATTATATTCCATTCGCAAGTACCCCTTTCTATTGAATTCCTATGAACAGATAGTATACCCTAAGAGGTATTTAGTCAAACGACTTGTCCTTCTCTTTTGTAGAGAACGTATGTGAAAATAATTGCACATTCCACCATTTATTGATAAAAAGAAAATAATCAACGAACGAGAAATCATTGAAAGAAAAGAGGGAAACTTATGACTTTACAGCATTATATTGGATCAAACAAAGAACTGCCGCTTGGGACCATTGGTCAAAATCCTACCTATAAACCACTCTCTGAACTCAATATCAAATTGTTTGATCAAAAACAAAAAAAGCACAAAACCTATCAAAAAGAAGATCCTTTGATAGAAGTATTCGAAACAGAAGAGGATTTCGAAGGCATTCACATTGATAATTTAGATCCTTTCTATGAAACGGTAAGAAACAAATTCACGCATCCTTTTGTTTATGAATTAGACATCATTCATTCTCTTCGTGCACTTTTTAAATTCATTGAAAAAGAGCTTTCAAAAGGAGAAACATCGAAATCTATTCTTGTCTAAATGAACTCGAAACGAAAGAAAAGGATGATCGATTGGATGTAGAAATTGACCTAAGCAAAAAACGGTTTGGAAAACATATCTATTTTAAAGACATCAATGAACTGATTGATATGTTTGAGTTAGAAAACTTACAATATGTGTTGGTGAAGAAATAGACCTCCTGCGGTAAAAGTATAGAGAAAAGGAGACACTATCATGAACTTGACATGTGAATCTAAAAATTTTGATGATTATTTATGTGAACTAGCTGAAGTTGATTATTCTCATCCTCTTATTCGAGCAAAATCAAATGAACTTTTCAACCCTTTGCAGACAGAAATAGAAAAAGCAAAAGCAGCCTCTGAGTTTGTTCGAGATGAAATTCCCCATACATGGGATATCCAATCCAAACGAGTGACTTGTCATGCATCTGAGGTATTAACTTATAAAGAGGGAATTTGCTATGCAAAGTCCAACCTATTAGCTGCTCTATTGCGCTCACAAGGAATACCCACAGGTTTCTGTTACCAGCGGTTAATGTTGTTCGATACGCCAGATAAAGGATATTGTATTCACGCATTAAATGCTGTATTTTTTCATTCACTTAATAAATGGATTCGATTAGACTCTCGCGGCAACAAAACAGGAATTGATGCTCAATTCTCACTTGATCATGAAAGATTAGCTTTTCATACTCAACAAGAATTAGATGAAGTCGACTATCCTTTGATATATGTTAAACCACATCCAAAAACAATGAGCGTTTTAAAAGAACATACAGATGCGCTTGAGATGTATAAACATCATTTACCAGAAACGATATAGGCTTAGGGGGACAAATAACTTCGACAAAGCCAAACGTGAAAATAAACCAGTGCTTATCAGCATCGGTTATGCCCACTTGTCGCTGACGGCATAGGATCTATTTTATATTTAATGGCCATAATAACTTCATCCAAATGAAACCTAGCCTTCAATTAAACGTTTCAACTTAAGCTCCGTATCAGTATCCTCAACTGGAGTATAGACACTGCATCTTAAATCAGTATCCCCATACACTTGTAATGAAGTGAGGTTAAACAACATTTTACCTGCCTTAGCATGACGAAATTCAATTAATACTTCAGGCGCATAGCTGATCTCATTTTCATTCCAAATTTTACGAAACTCAGGATATGCCTGCTCCATTTCTTCTATAAATTGCTCATACCAGTCATCAGCTACATACTGTCCATAATACGTTCTAAATATGGCAATATATCCTCTAACAAAATGCTCCCAATTCACGGCTAGACTTTTAAATTCCTTTCTTGCGAATAGTAAGCGTATGATATTCCTTTCTGACGGGATGATTTGTTCAAAGTCCAAAAATACATTAGCTGCTGCTTGATTCCACCCAACAATTTGACTTCTTCTATCAGATATAATCGTTGGGCAATAACGAAGCTCCTGCAACATTTTCACTAAAGCCGGACTGATTTCCTTCTCATTCTCAATGATAAAGGATTGTTTCACTCCTTCCTCTAACGCTAAAGCGTACAAATATCTCCTTTCATCGTTATTTAATTGTAATGCTCGAGAAATCGCATCTAATACCGAAGTAGATACTTTTATATCTCTGCCTTGCTCTAACCATGTATACCAAGTAAGACTCACACCGGCTAGTTGAGCCACTTCTTCTCTTCTTAGTCCTGGTGTTCTTCTGCGGGTTCCTACAGGTAAACCAACCATTTGAGGAGTGATTTTCGAACGTTGATTCTTTAGAAATTCTGATAAAGCTTGAAGTCTAGTTTCAGGTTTCATGAAGATCTCCCTTTAAAATATTATTAATTATACTAGGATAAACAACAACTTGTAATAGGATAACACAATGGCTAAAGTTAATAAAAACAAGGAGGGAATGATCATGAAAAGAGTTGTCATTACTGGAATGGGAGTTATTTCTCCACTGGGAAATGCTGTGAATAGCTTTTGGAATCAACTAATAAAAGGACAATCGGGAATATCTCTCATTGATTCTTTTGATACAACTGATTATAAAACAAAAATAGCTGGAATCGTTCGTGATTTCGATGCAGATAAAATATTGGGAAGAAAAGAAGCAAAACGATTAGATCGTTTTAGTCAGTTTGCCTTAGCAGCAGCCGAACAAGCATTAGAAAATTCACAATTACAGTTAGATCAAGTTGATCTTGAACGTTTAGGCGTATATGTTGGTTCAGGAATCGGGGGAATCCAATCGCTTGTTGATCAAGTGAATGTATTAGATAAACGAGGCCCCTCAAGAGTAAGCCCCAGCCTTGTCCCCATGATGATTTCAAATGCGGCCGCGGCCCAAATCAGCATAAGATTAGGGGCACAAGGGCCATCATTGTCACCAGTCACAGCTTGTTCTATTGGGAACACCTCTATTGGTGAAGCTTTCAATGCGATCCGAAATGATGATGCAGATATTATATTTGCCGGTGGAGCAGAAGCTGCCATCTCACAAATATCTTTGGCCAGTTTTGGAAACGCACATGCACTATCTACTAGAAACCAAGAGCCAAGCCTAGCCAGCCGTCCATTCGATACAGATAGAGATGGTTTTGTGATGAGTGAAGGCGCAGGTATCTTAGTATTAGAATCATTAGAAAACGCGATTCTTAGAGATGCACCGATATTATGTGAAGTAGTGGGATACGGAGCTAGTTCAGATGCTCATCATATGGTAGCATCACACCCAGAAGGTAAGGGTGCCTACTTAGCCATGAAAAAAGCATTGAGAAGTGCAAACATATCAACAGATGAAATTGATGTTATTAGTGCTCATGCAACAAGTACACAAGTAGGTGATCGTTCAGAAGTTCTAGCGATTAAAAAATTATTTGGTGATCGTTCAGGTGAAATTCCAACAACGGCAAACAAGTCAATGACTGGGCACATGTTTGGTGCTGCCGGCGGAGTAGAAGCCATTGCTTTAGTGGAAAGTTTGAGACGAGGAATGATTCCGCCAACTATTAATGTAGAGAATCAAGATCCAGACTGCAACTTAGATGTTGTATTAGAAGCGAGAGAGCTTTCATTGAAATATGGGCTATCCAATTCTTTTGGTTTTGGAGGACATAATTCAGCCATCTTGTTAAAGCATTACGATTGATGTAGCTATCAAGGGTTTATAGCCCTTGATTTTTTTCATTTTGGGAATACCTCACAGACAAATGATGACGGGCAACAGCAATCTGATATATTAAATAGAGAAAAGAGAATACTAAAAAACATTTAGAAAGGAAGGTGATCCCATGCCAAACAACCAAACACCCAACCCGCTCATCCATGAAAAATCACCGTATCTCCTTCAGCACGCTCACAACCCAGTACACTGGTACCCGTGGGGGCAAGAAGCGTTCGATAAAGCCAAACGTGAAAATAAACCTGTGCTTGTCAGCATTGGCTACGCCACTTGCCATTGGTGCCACGTCATGGCACACGAAAGCTTTGAAGATCAACAAGTCGCTGACATCTTAAATGAGCATTTTATTTCAATCAAAGTCGATCGTGAGGAGCGTCCAGACATCGACTCTATGTATATGTCTGTTTGTCAGATGATGACGGGGCAAGGCGGCTGGCCGCTCAACGTGTTTGTCACGCCGGATCAAAAGCCTTTTTATGCGGGGACGTATTTTCCAAAAAGAAGTGCGTACGGGCGTCCTGGCTTCATCGAGGCACTCACACAATTGCTGGATGCGTACCATAACGACCGAGATCATATTGAATCATTGGCAGAGAAAGCGACAAATAATCTGCGGATTAAAGCAGCAGGGCAGACAGAAAATACGCTGTCTCAAGAGGCAGTTCACAAAGCCTATTACCAGCTCATGAGCAGTTTTGATACGCTGTATGGCGGATTCGGATTCGGCTCCGCTCCGAAATTTCCTGCACCTCATATGCTCTCATTTCTGATGCGCTATTACGAATGGACAGGGCAGGAGAACGCATTATATGCGGTCACGAAAACGTTAGATGGGATGGCAAATGGCGGTATATACGACCATGTTGGGTCGGGCTTTTCTCGTTATTCGACGGATGAAAAATGGCTGGTGCCTCATTTTGAAAAGATGCTGTATGATAACGCCTTGCTGCTGGAAGCTTACACAGAAGCGTATCAGCTCACCTCAAAACCTGAGTATGAAAAGCTTGTCCGACGTCTGATTCAATTTATTAAACAAGATATGATGAATCCAGGCGGCTCCTTTCATTCAGCGATAGACGCAGATTCCGAAGGGAAAGAAGGACAATATTACGTCTGGTCAAAGGATGAGATCATCACCCATTTAGGAGAGGAACTTGGCGCTTTATTTTGCGAAGTCTATCACATCACAGAAGAGGGGAATTTTGAAGGGGAAAACATCCCTCATACCATTTCCACCTCTTTTGAGGACATCAAAACCTCTTTTTCAATTGATGACCATACACTTCATTCCAAGCTGCAAGAAGCCCGACACATTTTACAATCAGTCAGACAGCAGCGACCTGCGCCGCTTGTAGATGACAAAGTGCTCACATCTTGGAATGCGCTGATGATCGCAGCCCTCGCCAAAGCAGGAAGGGTCTTTGATGCAGAGGAAGCGATTCTTATGGCGCAGCAGGCGATGTCTTTTCTAGAAACACATCTTGTTCAACATGAGCGGCTTATGGTCCGCTATAGAGAAGGTGACGTGAAGCATCTCGGCTTTATCGAGGATTATGCGCATATGCTAAAAGCGTATATGTCTTTATATGAAGCGACCTTTGAATTAGATTGGCTGGAAAAAGCCACAGCCATTGCGGAGAACATGTTTGAGCTGTTTTGGGACAAGGAAAAAGGGGGCTTTTTCTTCTCAGGATCAGACGCGGAAGCGCTCCTTGTTCGAGAAAAAGAAGTGTACGACGGTGCCATGCCTTCTGGTAATAGCACCGCACTCCACCAGCTTCTGAAACTAAGCAGAATGACTGGACGTCAAGACTGGCTGAAAACATTAGAACAGATGTTCAAAGCCTTTTATGTGGATGTCTCTTCCTACCCAAGCGGACACACAGCGTTTCTGCAAGGGCTTCTAAGTCAATATGCGGCAAAAAGAGAAATCATCATTCTTGGGAAAAACGGAGATCCGGAAAAAGAACGGCTTTTACAGACGCTTCGGAAACGATTTATGCCATTTGATATCATTTTGACCGCCGAAACAGGAAATGACTTAGCCAAGCTCGCACCATTTGCAAAAGATTACAAAACAATCGACGGCAGCACCACCGTGTATATTTGTGAAAACTACAGCTGCCGCCAGCCAATCACCAATATCGACGAATTGATGGAACAGTTATTCCACGATTAAGTTTGTCATATGATGACTATGAGAAGACAAAATGAGGACAAACAGATAAAAAACATGTCAATCCGCTAACAAATCGTCTGTACGGTTTTATTTTTCCTAAAAAACGGTTAGAATGCGCACTAGACGTTCTCATACCGAAGGGAGAGAAAATGATGAAAAAGGTATCATACACACTCATCGCTTGTTTGTTATCTGTTGGACTTGCAGCCTGCTCGTCAAACGATGCCAAACAAGATAAGCAAAACGATGCAGCCAAAAACAAGGAAACAACACAGGCTGATCAAAAAGAACAGCAAAAGCAAATGGAAGAAATGCAAAAGAAATTAGACGCACAAAAAATCGATGATCAAAAGGTCGTTGCGACCGTCAACAAAGACAAAATCACAGGCAGTGAATACAATAGCGCCTTATCTACTATCCAAGGCCAGCTTCAGCAGTCCGGGCAAGACCCAACTTCTAAAGAAGGCGAGAAAGCAGTCAAGAAACAAACCATTGATGCGCTCGTAGGCCAAGAGCTCATCCTGCAAGATGCTGAGAAGAAGGGCTTCAAAGCCTCTGACAAAGAAGTAGATAAGCAGCTAAAGGAAGAAAAGAAACAGTTTAAAGACAACGCTCAATTCGAAGAAGCACTGAAAAAGAGCGGACTTACATTGGATCAGCTGAAAAGCGACATTGCCGACAGCATCAAGTACAGCCAATATGTCGACAAAGAAATCAAATCAGCCTCCGTCTCTGAGAAAGACGTCAAAGCGTACTATGACCAATACGCAGACCAAATGAAAAAACAAAAGCAAAAAGCACCAGAATACAAAGAGGTTAAATCACAAATTAAAAAACAGCTAGAATCTCAAGAAAAGCAGAAAGAAGTACAAAAAGAAATTGAAAAGCTAAAGAAATCTGCGAAAATTAATGTGTCTCTGTAACATCTAAGAAAAAATCCGCCATTGTGCGGATTTTTTTGTTACTTCACGAACCATTTTTCCAAATTTATGACAAAAGCCTCATCATAAACGTCTCTTTCATCCGATATGATGGGAGTACAAAAGAAAGCGCTAACAATTCTTTTGTCTCTGAAAAGGTACAGGATCAAAAGCCATTCTCGTACTTTTGCTTCAGTCAATCGGACATCTACAAAAGGAGGATCTTTATGTTCAAATGGTTTAAACCTGCTCCGCATATCGACAGGCTTGATGATGCCAAAACAGACGAGACCTATAAGCGGCTGCGGCTGCAAGTCTTTCTAGGCATCTTTATCGGGTATGCGGGCTACTATTTGCTGCGCAAAAATTTCGCTTTTGCCATTCCATATCTACAGGAAGAGGGGTTCACGAAAAGTGAATTAGGCTTTGTACTCGCAGCCGTATCCATTGCTTATGGCTTTAGTAAATTCATCATGGGGATGATCTCAGACCGCTGTAACCCCAGATACTTTTTAGCTGCCGGACTCTTTTTATCAGCTCTTATCAATATCCTATTTGTCTCATTTCCGTGGGTCACATCCAGTGTATGGATCATGTTTTTGTTCATGTTCTTAAATGGCTGGTTTCAAGGCATGGGGTGGCCGCCATGCGGACGTACGATGGCGCACTGGTTTTCGGTTAGTGAACGTGGTACGAAAATGTCCATTTGGAACGTCGCTCACAATATCGGCGGGGGGATTCTTGCACCGCTTATCACATTAGGAATTGTACTGTTTGCGACGTGGAAAAGTATCTTTTTCTTCCCTGCCATCATTGCCATTATCGTCTCCTTCGTGATCATTCTTCTCGTACGGGATACCCCGCAATCCACTGGTCTTCCGCCAATCGAGGAATATCGAAATGACTATCCGGCACAAAAATATGAGGATCAAGAAAAAGAATTAACAGTGAAAGAGATTTTATTTAAATATGTACTCAACAATAAATTCCTATGGTATATCGCCATTGCCAACGTGTTTGTGTACTTCGTCCGTTACGGTGTTGTTGACTGGGCGCCGACCTACTTAACAGAAGCGAAGGGCTTTTCACCAGAGCATTCACGCTGGTCTTATTTTCTTTATGAATATGCAGGCATCCCCGGTACATTATTGTGCGGATGGATTAGTGACCGCTTCTTTAGAAGCCGCCGCGCACCAGCTGGCGTCATCTTTATGGTCGGGGTGTTAATTGCCGTTCTCGTTTACTGGCTAAATCCTGCTGGCAATCCAATGGTCGATAACATTGCACTCATCAGCATCGGCTTTTTGATTTACGGACCTGTTATGCTCATTGGACTTCAAGCCATTGATCTCGCTCCGAAAAAAGCAGCTGGCACTGCTGCCGGACTGACAGGCTTCTTCGGCTACATTGGCGGCTCTGCATTTGCCAATGCCATGATGGGTGTCGTCGTTGATCACTATGACTGGACAGGAGGCTTCATTTTACTGGTTGGTTCTTGTGTGCTTTCGATTGTTTTCCTTGCGATGACATGGAATACAGGAAAACGCGTAGAGCAAGCTTAATGAAAATCACATAAAAGATTCATATCCGCCCAACATGCTCTTTACATCTATTTCTTATGATGAAGGCAGTTACCGTAAAAGGAGGTTAAAATATGAAGAAAAGTAGATTACTTGCTTTCGTGTTGCTCTCTTTTGCTTTACTGTCTTTTGCGTGGGTGCCGGCCACCATATCGGCTCATGAACATCTTTTATCTCCAGATCGTATCCTAACCGTTGCACACCGCGGAGCATCAGGGTATGCACCAGAGCATACCCTGGCTTCCTACAAGCTGGCCACAAAGATGAATGCTGATTACCTCGAACTCGATCTTCAAATGACAAAGGATGGACATCTCATCGTGATGCACGACGAAACCGTTGACCGGACCACAAACGGAACAGGGTGGGTCAAAGACCTCACACTTGCCGAAATCAAACGGCTTGATGCGGGCACATGGTTTAACGAAGCCAATCCCGACAGACAAAATGCCCACTATATCGGACAGAGAGTCCTTACATTAGATGAGGTGTTGCGCTATTTCGGAAAACGAGAGAATTATTATATTGAAACAAAAAAACCAGACCTTTATCCGCAAATGGAAGAAAAACTATTGGCCGCCTTAAAGAAACATCATCTTCTTGGGAAACACACAAGAAAAGGGCAGGTTATCATACAATCCTTTAGTCAAGACAGCCTGCTAAAGCTGCAGAAATTAGCTCCACGCCTTCCAAAAGTACAGCTATTAGACAGAGCCCAAATGACATCCATCACAGACGATCAGCTCGACTTTATTAAAACGTACGCCGTGGGAGTCGGACCGAATTTTAGAGCTTTAACACCTGAAAACGTCCAGCAGGTCAGAAGCCACGGACTGCTCCTTCATCCATATACGGTCAACAGCGAAGCAGACATGACACGTCTTCTGCAATACGGCGTCACCGGTCTTTTCACCAACTATCCAGATGTCTTTCAGCGTGTCAAAGCTTCTCTGTAAACGACAAAAGCCTCGCGGTCCACTCCGCAAGGCTTTTGATTATTTCACCGTTTGATCAGAAGAAGCTGTTTCAATCGGTTTCCGTTTCCCAATTCCAAATACAAAAAAGCTAAGCGCCACTAAAATCAAGAACCCAATTGCTACAATAAGAGAAATACGCGTATCCTGATTAATGAGCATAAACACAAGTACCATTACTAAGAATCCGATTGTAAGATAGTTAGAAAACGGTGCTAGCGGCATCTTGAACGGATGCTGATCAAGCGCTGCTCCCTTCGCCTTTCTGAAGCCAATATGACTAATCAAAATGACAAACCAAGGCACCATCCCAGGAAGAACACTCGCACTATACACATAGACGAAAATGTTTGGCGGAGAAACATAATTCAGAACAACTCCTATCGCTAGACCAATCAGCACAGCGAATGTCCCAAAATACGGTACACCATTTTTCGAAATTTTTGTAAAGAAAGCAGGCGCCTGACCATTTACACCTAATGTATAAAGCATACGGCCCGCACTGAAAATACCACTATTACAGCCTGACATCGCTGCTGTAATCACAACAAAGTTAATAATACCTGCCGCTGCTGTAATTCCGATCTTCGCAAACGTCGCCACAAATGGACTGCCAAGCGTATTCAGCTGATCCCACGGATACACAGTCACAATGACAAAGATCGCACCGATATAGAAAATCAAAATACGCCAGATGATACTTTTGATGGCATTGGTCAGCGTCTTTTCTGGATTTTGTGCTTCACCTGCTGTAATCCCAATCAGCTCAACACCCTGGTAGGCAGCAATGACGAGCGACAATGCAAACAAGAACCCGGTAAATCCACCTGTAAAGAACCCGCCGTGCGCCCACAGATTAGACAAGCCAATAGGCGTCCCGCCATTTCCAAATCCGAAGAAAATAATGCCTAGACCTGCAACAATCATCAAGATAATCGTCACAATTTTGATCATCGCAAACCAAAATTCAAATTCACCGAACGACTTAACCGAAATCAAGTTGGCCGCTCCTAAAATGATCATCGCAATTAACCCTGGAATCCACGCAGGCAGCTCTGGGAACCAATATTTCATATAAGCCCCAACAGCAATAATTTCAGACATTCCAACAATGACCCACTGGAACCAGTTACTCCAAGCCGTCATATACCCTGCAAGCGGATGAATATATTGATGCCCGAATGTAGCAAACGACCCTGTACTCGGCTCAAGATATAACATTTCTCCCATCGCTCGCATAATAAAAAAGATAAAAATACCACACACTGCGTACGCTAGAAGAACCGATGGACCTGTCCATTGAATGGCCTTCGCTGACCCCATAAATAAGCCAACACCGATTGTGCCGCCAAGAGCGATCATTTGAATATGGCGGGCACTTAACCCTCTCTTTAATTCCTTTTGAGCCACTTTTCTTCCCCCTCATCAACAAACAACATAAAAAATAAAAATCAGAATTTTCATTCTGATTGAGAAACATCAATCTTTCGATGTATATTATCATAATAAATCTACCCTTAAAAAACAATTGTTTTTTTGAGGAAAACACTATTAACAAAATATTCTGACATAAAAAGAGTTTCAAATTGTTTTATATTGATATATTGAATCAAGGGAAGAAAGTTCCTTCAATGCTGATGACTTAATAGAAAATGACCACCTCTTATATCAACCTCAAAGGATCTTTGTCCATTCTTATGCACCAAGTTTTTCTGCTCTCGATAACAAAGAAAGTCATTCTGAAAAGTGCCAGATCTTTTCTTTACATAACAAGTAAACCCATCATTTTCTGGAATCGCCACTTTGACATATGCTCCAGTTGAAATAGACTTAAGTGAATGTAGCATGCTTGTAGAATGAATTTGTATCCTTCTACCTGTTACATGCAGATCAACATCTGAGAAAGCACCCGTCAACTCACCTTTTGACGATGTGGCGTGCAATGACAATGTCTGCGCGGCCAGCTGCCGGCTAGAAATAAGTCCACCAACTGTCTCTAAATGGAGACGCTTGATTTCACCTGCTAGCAACGTCTTTCCAGAAGTTAAATGAACATAGGCATTTTCCACATTCAGTTCTTCCGCCTGAAGATTTGCTCCTTTACAACGAATGGACATAGACTGTATTTGATTTTTCGGAAGATAAATAGTGAGATCTGTTTGATAAAGGTGCAGTCCTAAGCTGAATATTCTTTTTCGTCTATCTTGAATGACCAGCCGCCCACCTTTTACCTGATGATGCAGCAAATAGCGCTTTGGAAAGACTTGATTGGTCGTTTGACGAATGATGAGATAAGGATGATCATGGTGATGGATACGCACCTCTCCGAGCAGCCAATCAAGCGATAATTCTACGACCAATTCTTCAATTTGAACCGTATGCTCCACATGTCTCCCTCCTTTTTCATCGTGGCTTATCTCGCTTGAAGCCGGGTGATACTGGCCCACAATTCCAACATTACAATCAGAACAGCTGCGACCATGACTCCTGACAAAATGACATTCATTTGATCATTTCCATCAACTGCGATACATACGTTTCCTAAAACAGCACATAGAACAATCGCAGTCATGATCGTCATGAAGGTAGATTTCTTCATTAATCCCACTCTCATCGCAATCATGCCAATACCATTGATACAGCAAGTAAACACTAGGTACGTTTTGATCACATTGAACATCACATCAGCAGTCAGCGCATCCTGAACAATAGGGAAGAACGTTTCAGTAACACTAAACACAATAAATGAAGGAATGATGCTACACAGCATAGCAATCGTAGAAAAACACAGCATCCAGACCATTCTCGGAAGGAGTGATGCTTTCAAACTTGGTGAATGAGTTTCATAGTCTTTCAATGTATTCACCACTACTCGACAATACATCCATGATGTGACGATCGAAAAAAAGATCATCCATACTATACTGGTCAACAAATAGATATTCGGATATTGCTGAAAACCTATTTCCTGTTCAACCCGTGCAGCAAACGCTGCAAAATAGATAAACACCAGCAGTACAATGCTTGCGATCATACTAGCTTGAATGTAATTTTTCATATGATTTTTTCTTAGCTCTAGTTTTATGAAGTGAAGCATAAGGCATCCTCCTATGAAATGAATTCTCCTTTTGTCTCTTATTTGACCAGTTAGATTTCAGGCTGATCATATCCACCAATCCCAGCATAATGCGCTGTGACCTTTTGAATGAATAGATCACTCACCACATCCACTCCAAGCCCTCTCATCATCTGTTGTAAAAACAGCAAACGCTGACTAGTTTCCTGTTGATCACGAGCAAATAGTGTTGGGTTCAGCCATATATTCACGAGAAGCATAAACACTTCTGCCACTTCACCAGGAAAAGCAGTCGTTATCGAACCATCCTCAATTCCTTCAAGAATCAGCTGTTTGATTTTAAGCGCATCCTCATTTACGCCTGCCTTCATTCCCTCAACCACAAATTGCGGGTTTTTGATCTGATCAACCAAGATCCCATCAATCGAATGAGATTGCGGATCTGCCACAAGCTGCTCTAAAATACGCTGCAGCTTCTCTTTCGCATGCGCTGCCTCTGTATGCTCAATCAAATCTTCAAGCTTCTCAGTCGCATGGCGAAATTGCCTCTCCATCACAGCACGTAATATTTCTTCCTTCGATTTGAAATGATGATAAATAGCCCCTTTAGACATATTCAATTCATGGATGATATCCTGCAAACTTGTCTTTTCGAATCCTTTTTCCTGAAACAGCTTCGTCGACACATCTAAAATTTGCTGGATCGTCTTTTCTGGATATTTATTTCTGGCCAATTAAAACGCCTCCTTTTACATACCGACCGTTGGTATGTATTTTAATCCACTACATGATAAACTGTCAATATCGGTTCTTTATATAAAATAAAAAAAGACCGCTCACACGGTCTTCTCGAGTTCAAACTGAACATCGGCAATGCCGAAGCCCCACCAGAGAATCCCTCACTATCGGTGACTCTCGTTGATAGATAGAAATTCTCTAAAATCAGCTGCTATTTCCTTAGATTTCGTATGATGCAAATAATGGCCGCCTTTGAAAGTAACAACTTTTCCGTGATCTACATTTTTCAGAAGATCTTCATGCATTGGTTTCCAGCTTGGTGTTTCTTCCTCCGTTTCATCCGCTAAGTAGAAAACAACGGGGAGATTCTTAGGGAAATGTAAGCGTTGAGCGTTTTTAAAATTATGTCTAAAGTTTTCCGCCTCACTAGCTTGGCTTTCATCCAAGAAATTGCGGAAGGTCAGCATTTTAATCTGATCTTTCGTTTGATCATCCACGTTAGGCATCACGAGTTGATCTGGATTCATTTTCACTATCAATCTGTAAAAACCGGATTGATGAAGCAGCTGCAAGCTGGAAACCGGCAATTCATCCGTTTCCTGCTTCGGAACACTATTATCAATTCCAACAAATGCTTTCACTTCTTTTTCATATTGATTTACATATTCTAGTCCATAAATGCCAAAAATCGAATGCCCCATCAACGTATACCTTTTAATGTTGAGCTTCTGCAAACATTCATGAATCTCATCTACAATGTTTTGACTTGTGCGTACTTTATCTGTATCGTCACTTAAACCATATCCAAATGGTTCAATCACTACGACTCTATAATATGGTGATAATTCATTTACTAGCGGCATAAAATCCAGCACGGGTGAAGCAGTTCCATAGCCCGGAAGAAGTATAATCGTTTCTTTCCCATCGCCTTGAATGAGCACATTCATCTGCTTCCCGTCCACCAAAACCTTTTGCCCATAATCTTCTATTTTCCCCTTCTCCCTTTCATTACTAATGAGGTTTACAAAGTAAACAGTAGCTAGAAAAACAACCATGACCGTGATAAGAGTACATATAGATATCAACATGATTCTCAATATTTTTTTCATTGGTTTTTCTCTTCCCTTCATGATGAAGAACTCTAGCTTACATCCAGCGATGAATTAATATTTCCTTTCACAATAGATGATACCGATTGTATTTGCGCAAACACTTGATACATACATAAACGTAATCGCTATATAAAACCATTCTCTTGGAGATGAGAATTGATGGACCGAAGCTTGGATAACAGCAACCAATATATAGGCTATGGCAATACCTATAATAGAAAAACTTCCTGCTTTCGCTAAAATAAATTGACCTCGTTCATCATGTTTATATTCACGACTTTTCTTAAATTGAAAGGCCGTGCTTATAACAGAAAGGATAATCAAAGAATAAAGAATGATCGTCGTCATCATTGTTGTTCCTCCTTGTCGACCTCTTGAAATACATCATACAAATCAACTTCAAATGTTCTAGCAATTTGAAATGCTAGTTTTAAAGACAAAGAATATTTACCATTTTCAATCGCTGCCACTGTTTGACGAGTCACACCTAACTTCTCTGCCAAATCCTTTTGTGTCCAGTCTTTTTCAGCTCGTAACACCTTGATTCTATTTTTTATCTCCATTTCAAATTCCTTTCTTGAAGGATACTTTACTTAACATAATGTTAAAAATAATTAACATTATGTTAAGTAATCATAACCTCTTTTCTAATGTATGTCAATTTCACTTGATTCAAAAAAGAAGAATCATCCATTTTGAAAGCTCTGCCTCAAAATGAATGATTCTCAATAAATGATGTTATCATCTGTCTTAAAAAACTTTTCTTTGGTAAATCGCAGTAGAAAGCCCCCAAGACAGCAGGTAGAAAAGCATAATCAGCACAGCTGACCCCGTATATAACATAGGGATCGATAAATTCATAATAAAATCAGTGATCCCACTAAATTGCTCTGCTAAATAGAGAACAACAGGCGGTCCCATAGCAGATAATACGATAAAGCCAATGATCACTGCCGTTGTGATATAACCGGGCTTTAAGATATAAAACAATGGAAACGTACACGCCGCGAACAATAAAAACAACCCACTGCCAATCGCAATATCTGACAGCGAAAACAGCTTCCCAAAAACAAATAATGCAGCACTTGTCAGCACGATCGCAATACTCATATAGAAAATGGCGCCAAGATAACGTGATGCGATAATTTCTTTACGTGTATAGGGTAAGGAGTTTAATAGAATATTCGTTTCTGCCTTTTCATCATATGCATATGTGTTAAATGGAATGAAGACACTAGCAACTAGAAACGTCAATACTGGATGGACATCCATGAATATAAAAAATAAGATAAACGGAATAAAAATAAGTAACTGCTTCTTTTGCAAAATCACATCACGCTTAATTAAATGAAACATGCGCAACCCCACCTTTCAAATAAAACATGATATCCTCAAGCGACGCCGGTTCAATCACAACAGCATCCCCAAAAATAAGTTTCACTTCATCAATCCGATCGGTTAATGCTTCAAATCCGGCTGCTGTACGCTGGATATGGACAAAGGCCTTTTCTGTGTCTCGATCCAATAACTCTAGGCTTCCTTTCACAAGCGCATAACTTTCTGCCACTTCATGAACCGACTGTTGAAAGACCAATCTTCCATTTTGTATAAACGCAATATAATCCGCAATCCGGTCTAAATCAGTCGTCACATGCGTCGAGAAAAAGATCGTCCGATTTCCATCAATCATCAATTCTTGTAACGTGCTGAGCAGCTCTCTTCTAAAAACCGGATCTAAACCAGCAGTTGGTTCATCCATGATAATCAGCTCTGCATGATGTGACAGCGCAATCGCAAGCGACGCCTTCATCTGCATCCCTTTTGAAAATGTTTTGATCGCTTTATTCAGCGGCAAACCAAACTGTTCAATATATTGGTCAAAAAGCTGGTCATCCCAGCGTTTATAGGCAGGTGCCACAATTCGTTTGATGTCTTTTAAATTTAATCCTGGAAAAAAAACGTTAGCATCGTAAACAAAGCCGATTCGTTCCTTAATCTCTTTTTCATGAGTATGATAATCCAATCCAAAAACCTTGATGTCACCTGAATCGGGTTTTAACAAATTCATGATCATTTTAATGGTGGTCGACTTACCCGCTCCATTCTCTCCAATAAACCCTGTAACAAATCCTTTCTTAACTTGTAAATCTAGATTCTGAACTGAAAAATCCTTGAATCGTTTCGAAACTCCTGTGAATTCAATCACATGCTCCACTCATCTCACTCCTCATATAAGAACTTTAATAACTGCTGCAATTCATCAAAAGATAAGCCTAATTCCTTCCCGTTTGTGACAACCGCTCCAAGCTGTTCCTCGATCACCTTCAATTTCTTCTCTCTCATCACTTCTACGTTTTGTTCAGCAACAAAAGATCCCTTGCCTACAATTGAATAAATAAATCCTGCCTTCTCTAACTCTTCATACGCTCGCTTTGTTGTAATCACGCTAATTTGTAGATCCTTCGCCAGCTTGCGAATAGACGGCAGTGCTGCGCCTTCTGCAAGCTCACCCGTTAAAATCATCGATTTGATTTGATTCGTAATTTGCTCATAGATGGGCTCCTTAGAATGGTTTGAAATCGTAATTTGCATATAAAAACCTCTTTTTTCACATAGTTAGAACAAAATATTGTATATACACTATATATACATTATATACACACTAAAAGAATAATCAACCATTTTAAAAAATGTTCTCCTCATTTTTTAAAAATAAAAAACCGCACAGCCCAAAAGCCATACGGTTCTTTAACAAAATGCTTTATTTCCAATATACCCATTTTCCCATAAGCCACTCCACAGGACCTCTTCTCCATTTTTTCAAATAGAGATAGCTGATGAACAGCTGTGCTGTGTACAGTCCGACAGCAAGAAGTAGCCCAAACATTGAACCCAATTGTCCAAATAGACCAAGTCCATAAGAATAGAAAATCGTTGTACAAATAATCGACTGCGCTAAATAGTTTGATAGAGACAAACGGCCAAGCCCTGCAAGCAGACGTTTCAACCCTTGTGCAGCCTTTGAATAGTAAAAAACAATAAAGGCTTGAATATAACCGATCGTCAGGACATAGGCTCCTAACGTGAACACCATTTCACTCCAAGGAGCATCAATAAACGTCGCACATTTTAAAGCAAGCCCGATGATAATCATCCAAACCCAGCCTTTACGATAAGCCATGCCTCGATCTTCTTCTGTCAAATGACCCTTTTTCCCGATCGCCATGCCAAGCAGTGCAAATGGACCGATCATGATAGGAGCATAGAGAAGACTTAAAATTGGTGTCATAGTAAGTGTTACAATTGCCATAATGATGGAGACGATTACCATATCATCTTCAATTGTAATCCGGCTCAATACAATATCGCCATATGTACCAGTCCCATATACATTCGTTAATAAATCAGGATTTCCGTAAATAAAATTCATTAGAGATGGATAAATCACTAAAGATAAGGCACCTAAAATACCCGACCATATAAACACTGTTTTGATTCGGCTGTTTATAAACATCATTAGGAAAAACGTACAAGCTCCATAATAGAGAAGAATGTCGCCACTCCAAATGAAGATTAAATGCAGCATTCCAAGCACAATCAGACCAAAACCACGGCGAACGACAATGGCATTCGTATTTAGCCCCTTGGCCTTCGTCGATTCAATCAGCTTGATAAAAGAATACCCAAACAAAAAGGAAAAGATCGGATAAAAAGACCCCTGGAACAAAATTTCCGTCACATATACACCGAATTCCTGCCCCCAAAAACTCGAATCAAACATTTTCTCAAAATCATAATCATATTGAAAATTAAGCATATTCACGATCAAAATACCTAATAAACTAAAACCACGTAAACTATCAATAAACTCAACCCTAGATCCCTTCAACTCGACAGCTCCTTCGGACAATATAAAGATAAAGCATATTTATCCTACCACACTTTTAAAAAATTGGTTCATATCCCCATGTGAAAAGGTGTGTTTTAAGGTAAATTTAATAAAAAAACCTAGAATATACATTCTAGGTATCATACTGAATAATTATGACTTTCTTCTTTCCGCAGCATTCGCTTCAAATAAAACAACATTCCCAAACCGAATAAAATCAACGCCATTTCCCAGTCTGCAGAAATCAGCAAAACCGCTCCAACACCTGCGAAAAAAATGACGTTTCTTTTTAATTCTTTGTTTGATTGAAACAACACTCTCTCCTCCTTGATACTTACTAACCAAATGAATGTTTTTCTAACCAGCCGGTATCTCCCTTTTTCCAAGCTATTCATTGACTCTAAAAACTCCTTTGATCTTAAGGGCAAATCCAAGGAAGATGCTCAGGCCAGTTGAGTTTCTGCGTTCCCACTATTCATCCCCCTTATCTTTTAGCTGAAAGGCGATGATTTTTCCTAATGCTTCCTCTGCAGCAAAAGGAGTAACGCTGCCTGTTGGATTTTCTTGTTCTTGTTTTAAACACTCGTACATGTTTTTTTCAATTTTTGATGGATCAATCCAAGAGATACACCATGATGCCCAGAAACAAGTAGGTCCCTCATAACGTTTAGCCAGTTGCAGAAGGAAGGGCAAACTGGGCTGACCAATCCTCATGAGTGACATTGCAGCGGCCATTCTTGTATCTTCTTCGTCACTTTCTAATAGCCGAGCTAGCGGTTCTGCTGCGTCCCCCGCATCTGCTCCAAATTCACCAAGTACAGCTGCTGCAATGTTCCGCAGAGAGCCTTTTTCTTTTAAAGCCTCAACAAGGACGGGCACTGCATCTTTTCCATATTTTCTTAAATCTCCTATTGCTTGAACGATCGTTACTTCATTTGTATTGGCCAATTGTTGAACGGATTGAGACAGCTTATTTTCTGGTTTCATTTACAATCAACTCCTCTTTTTAATGAACCGCGCGGTATCGATAACAAAGCACATAAAATCCAGCTCCAGCCACTAGGGATACAATTGTAGTTAACAAGCCATCAGTGATGAGATGAATGCTAATCATGACCATAGCACTGATCACAGACGCAAATACCAATGATCGATAATAGGCGGCCAAAGCAAAACTCCTTTCTCGTCTCAGAGGCTGCATAAAGGCAAAGAGTCGTATGGCCAAAAACCATATATAAACTCCTCCACCAAATAAGGTCCAATACAAAAAATCCTGAATCTCAACCAAATAAAGAGAAATCAAGTAGAAAGCATACAGCCAAAAGGTTTGAAACACCTCTAACAGAATGATTTTTTGATATAAAACGCCTGGAAAAAGGTAAAGCGCTCCTGTTTGCGCATGTCTTACAATCCCTGCATAATATGAACTAAAAAGAACGGATGCCGCGATGACGATCAAGAATAGATTCAGCCAATCTGAAAAATAAGTAAAGACAACATAGTAAGTACCAATTAACAGCATAGTAGATAGTACATGGAAAATCATATACTTTTTTATCAGCAATAATTCAATCCAAAGAAAAGCCCAAACGCCCGTTAATGCTGGAAGTCCCCACCATGTCCTGCTCTTTTTTTGAACGATTGGACTTGATTGAATATGTTTCCCCTCAAATTCCTCCCAAAATACTGCCTCCTTGACTAAAGACTCCTTCATCTCTAAACGATGACTAGCACTGTACATCATCATGAAAGATAGAAACATCACTCCAATAAAAATCAAGACAGAAAGAATGGAAAACTCTTCGATCATACGTCCAACTTGAAACATTAAAGAATCAGCAATGTTCATCAATGAAGGCTGTTTCATCACCAATTGATTCAAAACAAGTAGTGCAAAGCTGAAAAACATCAAGACAAAACCGAGTAAGAGCAAACGCTTGTATACTCGAATGGTTCTAGCACAAGAAACCGCAATCATCCAAGTTTCGACCAAACATAACAGCCCTGTCAGAATGAATGATTTTCCAAGCAGAAACGGGTACTGCTGCGTCATAAAAAACAGAAGAAGGTCCGCAGCCAAAGCAGAGATAATGATAAGAGCTCCTCGCCAGAAAATGTGATACATCCACACACTGATAACAACCGTCCATAAAGAAGCGCCATTTCCATATAACCAAATGATATCGTTCATTTGGCTAGGCAGCCGGTTCGTAAACAAACCAACCCCCGTATAAAGAACAAACAAACAGATAATGATCCATCCAGCTGTACCCGTATTCCAATCACCCATACTTGAAACTGCGCTTAGCTGAAAACCAATTGCCGCTATGAAAAGAAGTAAGATCAGAAAAGGCATTTTCTTTTCTTGATTTTTACTGATTAAGCGCCTTTGAGATTTCATCCATAAAAGGGAGAGTGTGTTATTCACTTGACCACTCCCCCAAAAGTTGAATAACTTCTGCCCTCCACTCAACCTGTTCTTCCTTTAATTGAGGAACATCCATACTCTTCATGATGGCACCGTCTCGAATCAATACCACCCTACTGGCTGTATCGAGAACGAACTCCAGACTATGAGTCGACACAAAGACCGACCCACCTTGACTGCTTTTTTGTCTCAGCCAATCCGACAGCCACTGTTTAGACGGAATATCTAACCCGACAGTCGGTTCATCTAATATAAAAAGGGAGGCATCTTGAACAATGGCTCCTGCTAAGACGACACGCTGCTTTTGGCCTCTTGAAAGCCTTCCGCACAGTTCATTCATCTTCTTTTCCATATGTACTTCTTTCAACGCTTCATATACCTTTTCCTTGATCTGTTTTAAGCCTTTATGATATCCACGTGCACGGAATTGAACATGTTCAGCAGCCGTTAAGTCTGGATACAAATACGGCTGATCAGGAATAAGAGCTACTTGTTTTTGGACATGGGAATGACCAGGCGGGAAACCCTCTATGAGAATTTCCCCTCCATCTGGTTTATATAGACCTGTTAAACACCGAATCGTTGTCGTCTTCCCGGCACCATTAGGCCCAAGCAGCGCCACAACCTCACCTGCTTCGATGGAAAATGACAGATCCTCTATCCCATCACCATTGCTATATCGTTTGCTTACATTCTGAACCTCCATGAATGGCATCAAATCTCTCCTTTTGATTAGAGTGATGTATGCTTATCTATGGTGTGTTAAAAATCAAAAACGAATGTCATTAGACCCACTATTCATTAACCCTAATATTACCATATAGAGAATAACAAGGTAATAGGAATGAGGTAATCTATTCTATATACAACGGGAAATATACAAAAAAAAGATTGGGTTGCTGCATCCCAATCTTTTATCTATTCACCCAAAACCATCTCCTGACACGCCCAAGCATCCACCTCTACCTTTAAAGCAGGGGAAGCCAATGCCACTACATAAATCATCGTCATACAAGGTAGGTGATCGCCTAAAAACTGTCCCATGATTTGTTTCCTGCTCTCTGCATCGAACTCTCCAACGAGATAAAATACTAGTTTCGTTATATCTTCCACAGCCATATCTGCCGCTTCAACGTTTCGCTTCACATTCTCTAACGCTAGTTCGAGCTGCTCCAACGGGCTCTCTGGGATTGTCCCATCCGCTTCCATCCCCACCTGACCTGATAGGGTTAACCACCGCTGAGGTCCTGTTGTTTCTATTTGATGGGTATATGGTGCGACTGGCGGATGAATGGTCTCAGGATTACGTGATGTTCTCATAAATAAAAACCTCTTTTCTGAAAATACAGTCAATTTTTATCATCATATCAAACTTTCTACCATATTCAGATTTTTATGCTCATGGTAATCCTGAAGAAACAATGGCAACAGCCTGCTATAATTCTTGTTTTCTAAAAAGAAAACATCCGACGAGAAAAAAGAAAACAATCAATACCGATACACCTAGAAAACTTGTAAGTGCCTGATCCGAATAAGTCCCTTTATGAATCATCTCTTCGGCTGCACTTGTCACGCCTTTAGGCGCAAACTTCCCTAATGTCTCTTCATAAAATGAAGGAACGGTAAACAGAATAAGGTTGATCAAAAGCGACACACCTCCAGCTGTGACAGAACGTTGAAAGAATGCCGAAGCACAAATGGTCGATACCACAATCAGCAATAAATTTGGATAATAAAGAAGTGTTCCTTTTAACACATTGACCCAATCCACATGACCAAATTGAATGTCCACATAATAAACAGAGGCAAGCACCGCCACCACCAAACTAAACAAGGTCAAACAGGAATAGGCACATATTTTCGAGACATAGTAACTCGTTCGACTGATCGGTTTCACCATAATCATCGCGGTCACTCCAGAGGCACGCTCTCCAGCGATCGTTCCCATCACGATCATAATCAGGATAAACACACCTAGCGAATCAAATTTACTCAATGCACTCGCCAAAGCCTCTCCAGCACTAGGCTCTGGTATATAAAATGTAGACCCTACAGGTAAATTAGCTGATTTCGATAGAAGATCCGGCAGCATTTTGAGCGTAATAGGCTGCGTAATCATTAAAATCGTAAAAATGATTGGCACAAACAAAATTTTATAACTAGTGAATAACTCCCTAAATTCCTTTTTCAATATCATCATGCATTCACAACCTTCATGAAAATATCTTCAAGCGTCAGCTTAGATAGTCGATAATGGAGGAGCACACCCCCAGATTCAGTGATGAGACGAGGCAGCTCCTTCAACGCCATTTGTTGATCGTTCACTCGCACCTGATAAACATCTCCTGTTTCAATGCATTCCTCCACCCAATCCCGTTCTTTTAACAAAGCCACTAATTTCGTATTCTGTTGTTCTAATTGAAATTCAAACACTGGCTGGATATAGTCTTCTTTAATCTGTTTCATGGAAGAAGACATCTCAATTTTGCCGCTGTCGATCATGATAATATGATCCGCCACCCGCTCAATATCATCTAAAATATGGGTCGACATAAAGATCAGCATCTCATGCTTTAGACGCTCAATCAACGTCAGGACGTCTTTTCTTCCCATGGGATCAAGTGCAGACACAGGTTCATCCAAGATGAGAACCTTCGGGCTGTTGATAAGTGCCTGCGCAATGGCAAGCCTCTGCTTCATGCCTCCGCTATAGCTGCCAATGGCACGATCCTTCGCCTCATACACACCACAAAGCTTCAACAGCTCCTCTGTTTTGGAGCGAATGATGTTTTTCTCTAAATGAAATAACCCGCTAACCCAATGCATCCACTCCTGCCCCGTCATATCCTGATAAAATGCAGGATGCTGCGGACAATACCCAATCACATGACTGATTTGGTCCATCTCCTTTGTGACATCCAAACCAGCCACCTTTACGACACCAGAAGTAGGACGAGCAAGCCCTGTGAGAATCCGGATCGTTGTTGTCTTCCCCGCTCCATTGGCTCCTAAAAAGCCAACACATCCAGCCTCCCCAACAGAAAACGAAACATCTTTTAACACTTCATTCGGGCCATACGATTTCGTCAGCCCATGACACTCCAGCATATTCAAGCGAATCCCCCCTATTAAGATTGTTTACGACCAAAAATGAAATACACAATAGGACCGGCACTCGCCACAAACACAATCACCAAAGCCCAAACCCACTTCACTTCTCCCCTGATTCTCGATGGGTCTCTTTTCAACAAATCAAACAAACCAATCCCCATCAAAATCGCTTGCAGCAAAATAAGAGGTAATATCATCTTCATATCCATCCACGCCACTCCCTTTTCAAACGCCAATTTGTTTTGGTATCACTTCTTTTGACGACATGAAGAGAGAATTCGTTCAAATAGATTTTATTTTTATCGATCGAATGATCTACAAGATATAAAAAAGCCCAGTGAAGGTTAGTTCACTGGGCTTCTCTGTATTTTTTTACATTTTATTTTATATTAACAAATTTATTACATTATTGAAGTATAAATTTTTCTAGTCTCTCTCTAAATTCTTTGTTATCAAATCCCGGTTTTAATGTAGCAACACCTATCGAATGATTATCATCATTATCGAAAGGAGCATTGAATTTTATATATGTTGGACACAATGCGATAACAACTTCAACTACGTTTTCCCTTTTATTATTAATATTATATATGTTATTCGCATATAACTTAAGCTGCTCTACTACTTTACTTTTTTTATAAGTGTTTATATGCTTCTTATTCCAAAATCGCTCTGCCGAACTATATTTAGCATCCATTATGATTGCTTTTTGAAAAACATCTCCTTTATAAACATCCAACCTAAAGTCAGGCTTATTTCGCTCTGTTCTAATCCAATAGGGAGAGCCATCCCTTTCAGCCTTTTCTGGAGATTTCCCAATAGCTAAATTAAATATTAAATTTATTTTTAATTCGCCTTTTTCTAACTGAATGTAGGTTCCATCAGGAATAGCAGGAATAGTAACTTTTTCATTATCATCGTAGCTCTCAAAAAACCACCCTTTCACTGGGTGGAATTCTAACTCTTTAAGGTATTCTATGAGTTTGATCATACACCAATACTCATAGAGTACTTCTGTTGACTTCCAATTATAATCATATAAATCCTCAATCTGATTTTGTAATTGTCCATTAATAAGCAATGAAACTCTATAAAAATTATTATAGCCAGGATTTTTAATAAACTGTTGTGAGATCTTAGTTTTATGTGATAATTTTATACTTTTTAAAACTGAGTTATTCTGGAAATACTGTAATTCTTTATAAAAATTTTTAATATTATTTTCAATATTTATTATGTTCGATAGTTGTTGTTTCCTATTAAATATTTTTGATTCTTGTCCAATGTTTTTATTTCGATTATATCTATTCAACTCATTTAACTCTGTTTTAAAATATTTTTTTACTTTATATATATCTTCGAGTGATTTTTTTAGGGTATACATAAAGTCATATAGAATTTTCAATAAGTATTGATTAACCTTATTATTAAAATGCACTTCCATGTTATATGAATAAATTTTTTCATTTGAATTTACAAATCTGTACATAGCTGCACTAGGTTTTAGTTGATTCAATTTCATAGATTTATTATCTAAATTGCCACTTCTATAAAGCGGTGTTTCATTATAAACCTTAACTAAATTACTAAATGGGTTTTTATTTATAATATTCATTGAATATTTTAATAAATTTTTATTTTTTAAGAGCAATAAAGCATAATCTAGATAAGTTGGATCAATATCTATATAGTCTTTTAAAATATCCAAAGACCTATTTTTCCTAACCCAATCTCTCGCTAATCCCTTAACATTGTTTTCTATTTCTTTAATCATTTGATAATGCTCTTCTATTTCAAGATTATTTGGTTTTATTAAAATCTGACTATAATAATTCTCTCCTTTAGATATTACCTTAATTCTATAGACACCTGGAATAAGTGGACTGCCAACATCATTGTCGTAATGTCGATGTATTACAATTTCATTATTTATTGTAATAAACCCAGTATCTTCTTGCCCAAGAGTTATATCATCATCTAATTCATCAATAAAATCGAAACAGTCCATATATAATTTACTATCCTGTTCGCTTCTTTCGTTTGAAGTAAACCTCACAGCCAAATTATCATACTCTCTAATACCTATATCCTCAATTAATGGTGGGTTTGGATTTCTAGAGAATTTTTCAAACTTTTTCAGCTCCCTAACCTCTCCACTTTTATTGTGGTAAGTTACAAATTCGATAGTGAAATCCACCTCATGTTTATGTTCACCATCAATAAGTATAGCCATATAATTTCAACTCCCTAACCTTTCGACCAATTGCCATAGTAGTGATAGGAAATATTGTTTGATCCAGAATACTCCTTAATGAGTTCTCATCATCCATTAAAACATCTTTTAATTCATCGATAGTACCTCTAATTTTCGGCACAATCTTTTGAGAAATTTGTAAATCAAACGCAATCGAACGACTAAATTCTAAATTTTCAGGTAAATTAATCATATAGGAATTAATATGATCCAATACTCGGAAACCTATTCCTTTTATATCATCTTCTTTAGTTAAAATATTGTTTATCTTATTCAATATATCAATTTCATTAGGTAATAAACCTATATTACTTTTACACTTTGCCCAATTATTATAATGATGAAAATTTACAGTTTCATTTTCATTTTTCGATGGAATTTTCCCTTCTCTTTCATGATCATGAGTAAATGAGTTTATCCAATTATTAATATGGTTTTCTGGAATCCCAAATTCAATAAAATTAGAACGATCTAAAACTTTATCTGATAATGTTTCAGTAGTTTCATCATTATTGATAGTCCCTACAAATAATACATTTGGTAATATATTCACTTCATGAGGGAATTGCTCTCCATTAAGTACTCTCCCAACCATTTTCTTACTATATAGTGATATTTTCCTTTCATGCCCTTCTAATTCTAGAACACTTAAAAATTGTGAAAAATAATGTTCCACTCTCGCTAAATTCATCTCATCGAAACATACCAAATACAATTTATCTGAATTATTTTTGGCCTCAATTAATATGTCTAATAGACCTGAATCTGAAGGGCGATAAATATTATTTATTGTATCTAAGAAACCTATTAAATCAGTATCATCTTTCCAGTTTGGTTTAACTGGTATGAGCCTAAATTGTTGTATGCCTTTTTTTATTAACCCTAAAGCCTTAGCATATTGATATACTAGTTGTGTCTTACCTGTTCCGGAAGGACCACTTAAAATTACAAGCCTTCTTGTTTTTAATGCTGTATGAAAGTTAATAATTTGATTTTTCTCAAAAATCAAACCTTCTTTACTTAAATCATTTAATAATTTACTTAAATAATCCTCTTCTGAAAAATGATCATTTTCAAGATCCATTTCTATATCTTCATCAATTTTTTTAGTTTTTATTTCCTTATTCAAGGAAACTTTTATCCCATGTTTATTTAAACCTTCGCTTAGAATTACATCGAAAAAGAACTCATCATCAATGTACACAGCATGAGGTTCAATAATAAGATGATCTTTATATGCTTCAAAATCAATAGGTAGTTTTTTTATTTCTTCATCAATTGAAAAATGCCAACCATCATTTAATTTTTCAAAGTTGGAAAATTCGCCATATATGTAGGAGCCAGCAACAACACAAGATGTAGTAATTTTATCTAGAAATTCATAATTACTTATAGATTGGGATGAGAGCAATCTTTTTTCAAAATTATACTGATTGTAATCGTTAAATATTGGAATTGTAATTAAACCACCTGGTGATTTATTAAAAAAACCTTTTGGTTTATCAACTATCTTTAATGTATTATTAGATACCTTGATATTTTTCTCACCATAGTTAGTCTCTTCTATATATGGTTTAAAAATAAATAACTTATCAGAAGCAAATTCTTCAAATTTTTCCTCATTAAAGAAATTATCTTTGGCTATGTCATTCCATTCTATGGATTTAACCTGGATACTCCTCCCAAGTGCAAATTTGTTTTTAAATGCATTCTGATAATCATATGGAATATCATCAGTATTTAAAACTTCTAAAAAAAATTGAAATTGATTAAAATCAGTATTGCTTGCTCTAACTGGTTGTAAATTGGGATAGAATGATTTAAGTCTACTTTCAAGTGCTAAAACACCTACTAGGTATATATTTAACTCCATATAATTTCCACCTTACTAAATTGAGTAATCAAAAGTCTTTTATTTACCTTATTATAGCACTTAAGTTAACACCAAAAAACTAAATTACGGAGAACATGTTAAATATGTTTGATCTATTCAAAGAGCATCTTTTGATTTTGATACTAATTCTATCCAATTTTTTAAATCACTTTCAAATGTTTGAGAGTTTAGAAAAGTAATTTTCCCCATAAGTTAATCCTATATTAAAAAACCCGTCCCCTTAATATCTAATTAAGGGAACGGATTTACGGATTTTGCTTTAAATAGTTTCTATATTTTTTTATTTAAAAATAAAAGAGCTTTCCTACTCCACCGTCACACTCTTCGCAAGGTTACGTGGTTTATCCACATCACACCCGCGGTGAAGGGCTGCGTAGTAAGCGATTAGCTGTAATGGAACAACAGATGCAAGTGGTGCAAGTGCTGGGTGTACAGCTGGAAGGACGAAACGGTCGCCTTCGTCTTCTAGGCCTTTTAGTGAGATGACACATGGGTTTGCTCCGCGTGCGACGACTTCTTTGACGTTACCGCGAATGCTGAGGTTCACGTGCTCTTGTGTTGCAAGGGCAATGACCGGTGTGCCTTCTTCAATTAAAGCAATTGTGCCGTGTTTGAGTTCTCCGCCAGCAAAGCCTTCTGCTTGGATGTAAGAGATCTCTTTTAGCTTCAGTGAACCTTCAAGGCACACATAGTAGTCAAGTCCTCTTCCGATAAAGAATGCGTTACGTGTCACTGTGAAGAAGTCACGAGCGATTTGTTCCATTTCATCCTTTTGATCGACAAGGGCTTCCATTGCGTTTGCTACAATACCAAGCTCTTTGACAAGATCAAAGTCAAGAGATTGACCGTTTAATTCAGCTGCAACTGAAGCAAGAATTGCAAGTACAGCGATTTGTGCTGTGTAGGCTTTTGTTGAAGCCACTGCAATTTCTGGTCCTGCATGAAGAAGCAATGTAAAGTCCGCTTCACGAGAAAGCGTAGACCCTGGTACGTTTGTGATCGTTAATGCTTTATGACCAAGCTCTTTGACTTGAACAAGTACAGCACGGCTGTCCGCAGTCTCCCCAGATTGAGAAAGGAAGATGAACAACGGTTTTTTCGATAGAAGCGGCATGTTGTAAGAGAACTCACTCGCTACATGGACTTCTACAGGTACTTTTGCCCAGTCTTCAATATATTGTTTACCAACAAGTCCTGCATGGTAGCTCGTTCCACAAGCCACAATGTAAATGCGGTCTGCTTCTGCTACTGCGCTTGCGATATCGCCAGCGACTGAAAGCTTGCTGTTTTCATCTTGATATTCTTGGATGATTTTGCGCATAACAAGCGGCTGTTCATCCGTTTCTTTTAACATGTAGTGAGGATATGTGCCTTTCTCAATGTCGCTTGCATCAAGCTCAGCGATATAAGAAGGACGTGTCATGATATCACCGTCAAGGTTTTTAATAATAACCTCGTCTTTAGTAACAATGACCATTTCTTTATCCATTAATTCCGCATATTCGTTTGTTACTTGAAGCATCGCCATTGCGTCAGAAGCCACAACGTTGAAATCTTCGCCGAAACCAACCAATAATGGGCTTTTGTTTTTCGCCACATAGATTGTTTCTTTGTTTTCGTTATCGAAAAGGGCAATCGCGTAAGAGCCTTTTAGTTGAAGAAGCGTTTGACGGAAAGCTTCCTCTGTATCAAGACCTCTATTCACAAATTGTTCGATGACTTGAACAACAACCTCTGTATCTGTGTCGCTTTTTAGTGTGACGTCTTGTAAATATTCGCGTGTCAATTGTACATAGTTCTCGATGACACCGTTATGAACAAGCGTAAAACGGCCAGAAGCACTTTGATGCGGATGCGCATTTAGATGGCTTGGTACACCGTGAGTTGCCCAGCGTGTATGTCCGATTCCTGCTGAAGATGCTACGTTTGCATCCACGACTTCACGAAGCTCAGCGATACGTCCTTTTTCTTTGAACACATGCACGCCTTCTTCGTTTGCCACAGCGATACCTGCTGAATCATACCCGCGGTACTCAAGCTTCTCTAAACCTTTTAATAAGATTTCCTTCGCATCATTCTGACCAATATAACCCACGATTCCACACATAAATATTCTTCCTCCCGATCATGTGAAAGGGACAAAGAAAGCCTACTAAAATAGAAGGGACATTTCTTCGTCCCTCTCTACATGTTTATTTTGGGAGATCATGTGTATTCCCTTTGTACAAAGAGTCACCTCTTTGGTTTAAAGAAACACTTACGGCTGTGATCTCTTTTTTTGATCAGCCGGGAGGCATCCGCCGAAAATTCGATAACCTCCATCCTCGTCAACTAAGCATCTTTCGTCCGATCGCTTAGTTCGGGCGCTATAATTATAAGAGAGTTTCTGAACATCTACCCTGCCTTTCCTGATAGAATAAAAATCCAGTAACACAAGGATGATTGTACTATAAGGTCTGACCTCCGTCAATCACAATTTAGCAGGTGATTGCCTTCATTTGAGAAAGTGAGACCTCCATACACTATATGCGATGAGGCTTGTCACGTTCTACCTTTGATGTGCTCTCCTATGTATGAAGGCAGCTTCAAGTTGCCCTCACTTATATGATTCGTACAGATCCATCCAATTATGTCGTTTATTCGAAAAAAAAAAGCAAACCGCTGCTAGCGATTTGCTTTCATCTATTACTCAATACCCATTTCTTCTTTCACAACAGCCGTAATTCGAGCTACATATTCATCACACAGCTCTTTTGTTTTTGCCTCAGCCATAACACGTACAAGCGGTTCTGTTCCAGATGGACGAACAAGGATACGGCCGTCACCATTCATCTCTTTTTCGACCTCTTGGATCACTGCTTTTACTTTTTCATTTTCTTCTACTTTATATTTATCAGACACTTTCACATTCACTAAAAGCTGCGGGAACTTTTCCATTTCCGCTGCAAGCTCTGATAATGTTTTCCCTGTCGCTTTGAGCGTATTCACAAGCATGATCGCAGAAAGCATGCCATCACCTGTCGTATTATAATCAAGGAAAATCAAATGGCCTGATTGCTCACCGCCGACATTATAGCCATCATTTTTCATCGCTTCGACCACATAGCGGTCACCAACAGCAGTTTGAATGCTCTTAATGCCTTGCTTCTCAAGCGCTTTATAAAAACCAAGGTTGCTCATGACCGTTGACACGACGGTGTCATCCTTTAATCGGCCTTCATCCTTCAAATAACGTGCGCATATGTACATAATTTGATCGCCGTCTACGATATCACCTTTTTCATCGACTGCAATTAAACGGTCACCGTCACCATCAAACGCAAGACCAATATCTGCACCCTTCTCCTTCACAAATGCAGAAAGTGCCTCTGGATGAGTTGAGCCTACACCATCATTGATATTCAGTCCATTTGGTGATGTTCCCATTGTAGACACATCAGCATCTAAATCTGCAAATAAATGTGTCGCTAGAGAAGAGGTTGCACCGTGTGCACAGTCAAGCGCCACGTGAATACCTGTGAAATCCTCATCCGCTGTCTGCTTCAAGAATTGCAAGTATTTCTGACCGCCTTCAAAATAGTCATTGACCGTTCCAAGATCCGCTCCAACTGGGCGTGGTAATTGATCGACTGGCTGATCCATCAGCTGCTCAATTTCGCTTTCCTGTTCATCTGACAGCTTAAAGCCGTCACCGCCGAAGAATTTAATGCCGTTGTCTTGAACTGGATTGTGTGAAGCAGAAATCATGACACCCGCTTCAGCATCCATTGCCTTCGTTAAATAAGACACACCAGGTGTTGAGATCACACCTAGACGCATCACTTCAGCTCCAATTGAAAGTAAGCCTGCAACGAGCGCTCCTTCCAGCATATGACCGGATACACGTGTGTCTCGTCCAACGAGTACCTTTGGACGTTCTTTATCCTTTGTGAGCACATAGCCGCCAAATCTCCCAACTTTAAATGCGAGCTCTGGTGTTAATTCGCTATTTGCTACACCCCTTACACCATCAGTTCCAAAGTACTTGCCCATGTTTCAATCGCTCCTTTTTCCATTCAAGAGGACGCTTCGTCCTCTTTTTTATCTTCTTTGACCGGCTGTCTTTGACTTGATTCTTTCTTTGCTTTATCTTGTGTGGATTCTTCTTTACTCTTCTCACTCTGATCATCATCATCAGTTGATTGATCTTTTTGATCCTTTCGATCATTCGTCGACGCCGGCTGATCCTCTGTATCAGTAGAAGTGAGTTTCACTTTGACCTTTGATCTTGATAATGTCCATGTCACATTTTGAGGACCATTCACTTGAACTTTGACCTCATGGGTTCCTTCGTTCAAGTCCCCTGCATTGATATAGGCTTCAACATCTGAAGCCTTTAGTTTATCAATCGCACTCTTCGACCCCTTTGCTGTTAACGTGATCCGTCCAGAAGATGGGCTCACAAAATCAGATGTGAAATCCTTGCTCAAACCCACGACAGAAATCGGTACATTATCGATCTTTTTTTCTTCAGCTGTTGCAACCTTCACTTTGATCTTAACAGTTTCGGGTGATACCTTTTTCACACCATCTGGCAGCGGAATATCGGCATCAATCTCCGTATCATCTTTGATCTTACTTAGGTCCAGCTTGACGCCATCAATAAAATCAAGTGCATCCAGTGCCTTTTGAGAGCCGTACACTGTGACCTCACTCGGGCTTGTCTCAATGCTTGAAATGCTGATCCCTTCTGGCAAGCTGCCCGTCCGCTCAAGTTTAAACGGAACCTTTTTGCTCGGACTCGAGATTGGAACCGTAATATCCACCACGGACGGACTTACTTCGACTGGCAGCTCATTCCCGCTGCTATCATACACAGTGAGCTTCGCTTCTTTTTCAATTTGCTGATCGACATCCTCTAAATTCACAAAAGCTTTAATGACAGAAATTTTGTCGATGACGTCCTTTGATCCAGTAACTGTGACCTTTTTCGGATTCACAATGGGCTGTTCAGGTGAATAGCCGTCTTTGATTTTATTTTGATTATAAAATTCGGTTTCAACAGGAAATTCAGCTGTCGTTTTTTCTTGTATCGTCACAGTCGTCACAGATGGATTAATCGATAGTGTGAGTCCCTTCGATACATCTCTTGCCTTCAGCTCCACTTTATGTGTACCTGTCGATAAGTTCTGCATGTCTGCGTAAATTTCAAAATTCTTTGTTTGCCTTGCTGTTTTCACAGCACTTGTTGACCCTTTAATCGTGACATTGACTGTCTGCGGCACACCAGTGACAACGTATTTCTCGTCATCATAATACGCTTTAACAGGAATGTCAGTTAAAGTTGCTTCATCTGTCGTCGATGTTGGGAAAAAGGATTCACCGATTTTTTTCGGCGTGGGCGCTTGCGCTGAATTGACTGCACCATACAGCAATAAAGCGAAGACCAATGCAAGAAGCTTAACGGCCCAGCGATTATTCAAAATCTTATCCATTTTTCTTGCCCCTCCAATACCATTTGGTCGAGGAAGCATCTTTGCTGTTCTTACTAAATTCAGCAATCAGCATTTCTTCAAGCGCTTCTTCTGTCAATTCTCGGTGAAGATCACCATTCCTTGCGACAGAAATGCCGCCAGTTTCCTCAGAAACGATGACAGTTAAGCTGTCTGTCACTTCACTAATTCCGACTGCTGCCCTATGACGCGTCCCAAGCTCCTTAGAAATAAAAGGGCTTTCTGACAGCGGTAAATAGCAAGCTGCAGCTGCAATCTCATCCCGCTTCATAATGACAGCACCGTCATGAAGCGGTGTATTCGGAATGAAAATATTAATGAGCAGCTCTGAACTCACCTTTGCATTCAAAGGAATTCCTGTCTCTATGTAATCATTCATTCCGGTATCGCGCTCAATTGTCAGCAGCGCGCCGATTCTGCGTTTCGCCATATAGTTAATTGCTTTTGTAATTGCCTCGATCGTTTTCTGCTGCTGTTCCTCTACAGGTGTCCCGCTTCTTGAGAAGAAACGGCCGCGCCCAAGCTGCTCAAGCGCTCTCCTTAGCTCTGGCTGAAAAATAATAATGATCGCAAGGAATCCCCACGTAATCGCTTGATCCATCAGCCATTGAAGTGTGTTAAGACCGAGATACGCACTTCCCATCCTGACGAGAACAATGACCACAATTCCCTTTAAAAGCTGAACCGCTTTTGTTCCGCGGATGACCATCATTAATTTATATATCACATACCAAACAACGAGAATATCAACAGCATTACCGAGGTACTGCAAAAAAGGAATATCCCCTAAAGCCATTTCCTCGTCCTCCAGAATTTTCAGTTATTCTTCGTTTGATGCATTTTTTAATATAAAAAGAGCCTATGTATCAATACATAGCGTGGCTATTATACCACATTTTGTTTCAGCAAGGAAAATAGTTGCCATATCTGGCTGACTTGTTAGTATGCGTGAATCTCACAAATGTATAGAAAAAGAGCAGCCCCCCTTAGAGACTGCTCTTAAGCCGATTGAGTTACTTTTGCTCCTCTGGCCCAATGACCCGCATCACGTTTTGTGCTGTTGATTTCATTTTGTACCAGATCCAATCAAACACTTCATTAATTTCATTAATTTGACCAGTGACTTGTCCGGCAGAAGCAGTCAACTGTTCCCCATTGACGACGGTGACATTTCCATCAACCTTGCCTTCTACAATCAACTTGCCATTTTTGACAGTGACATCACCCTTTACGGTTTCCCCTTTAGGTACGGTCACTGTATCATTTTCAACGACGAGATTCGGCTGCTTTGACACACTGAAATTATGATCGGTATTCCAGCTCGTGAACAGACTACCTCCCATTAAAATGAGAAAGAGGGCAGCGGCTACCATCAGCGGGTGAGCTTTGATCCATCTTTGAACCGACACACGCTTTTTCTCCTTTGGAAGACCTGCCATCACCTTTGCAGTGAAATCAGATGGTGCTTCTATATGAGATGTACTCTGCACTAGCGCGATGGATTTCTCAATTTGTTGAAAATGAGTACGGCACTCCTCACACGATTGCAGATGGCTTTTTAATTCTTTTTCGTCTTGGGGCTCAATGTCCCCGTCTAAATACTGATGCATAAGCTGGACGATTCTATCCTGACAGCTCATCAAAATCACCTCACTCAAAGGTCTCTCAACTGTTTCCGGAGAGCCTCTCTACCCCTGTGTATTCTCGTTTTCACCGTACCAACTGGTATATTCAGAATCTCACTAATCTCTTTTAACGAGAGTTCATCAATATACTTTAATACGATGACCGAACGATATTTGTCGGGTAATCTTAGAATTTTTTGCTGAATGGTACTCGATAATTCAAGAGACACCACCTCATCCTCTGGCAAAATGCCATCAGCAGCAATTTGAGAATACATATTTAATCCTTCTGTTCCTGCCACCTCTGCATCTAAATAGTAATCCGGCTTTTTTTTGCGAATACGGTCGATGGTCAGGTTGGTTGCAATGCGGTACAGCCACGTGGAAAACTTACGATTCACATCAAAGCTTTCGATATTCACATAAGCACGAATAAACGCCTCCTGCGCAATATCCTCCGCTTCATGTGCATTCCCAAGCATACGGTAGCACAGCTGATAAATTTTGTCTTTATACAGGTCTACGATGTCTGCAAATGCGTTCTGGTCGCCTTTTTTCACTTGCTTAATTCTCTTTTTAATCATTGTGTCCATAGTATATTCAACCTCTGCCTTCACCGGTCTTTATGTATACGAACCTCTTTCCAAAAGGTTTCATTCTCCTCTAAAAAATAGTGTAACAAATTTTTGACAGTGTGTTACGCTTATCAACCGGTAAAAACCTTAACATATCCTTAAATTTTCCCAAAACAAAAAAGAACGGGAACAAGTCCCGCTCTACAATAGCTTTTCACCCATTAACGAACCAATTAATGCCACAGCAGCTTCTGCTGTTTTGTTTTTCTCATCTAAAACCGGATTTACTTCAACAAATTCAGCAGACGTTAAAATACCCGCCTCCTCTAAAAGCTCCATTGCAAGATGACTCTCCCGGTAACTAATGCCGCCTGCTACCGGAGTGCCTACACCAGGGCATTCTGCTGGGTCTAGCCCGTCTAAATCAAGCGACAGATGGACACCATCTGTTCTTTCCCTTAGATACGCAATAGCTTCCTCCATCACCCTTGTCATTCCTAAACGATCAATTTCATGCATCGTATAGACTTTAATGCCTTTCTCTCGAATCAATGCCCGCTCTCCTTCATCTAAGGATCGAGCACCAATTATAACGACATTTTCAGGCTTCAATTTAGGCGAATAACCGCCAATGTTTGTTAAATCAGCATGCCCAAAACCAAGACTGACAGCAAGCGGCATGCCATGAATATTTCCAGAAGGAGAGGTTTCCTCCGTATTTAAATCACCATGCGCATCGTACCAAATGACTCCTAAGTTTTCATAATGCTTGGCTACCCCAGCAAGTGTGCCAATCGCAATGCTGTGATCACCACCTAAAATGAGCGGAAACGAACCTGATTGCACAATACTGTCAACCTTCTCAGCAAGCAGCTGATTCGCACCAGCATTCTCCGTTAAATTTTTTAGCTTTTCACTTGTATATAAACCTTTCTCATCATCTCTTTGTTCAACTGGAATATCTCCTAGATCCTCCACATCAAATGAGAGCGTTTCCAATTTTTCTTTTACGCCTGCACAACGAATCGCACTCGGCCCCATATCGACGCCCCTTCTCGTTTGCCCCAAGTCCATCGGAACTCCAACAATCGTGACCTTCTTTTGCTCTCCCATATGTACATCCCCTTTCCGTTCATGCTTATATTTTACTTTCTTGATCCCTTCTGACTCAACTCAACAACATTTTGAATAGTTATACATTCTCTCTGCCAACATAAAAAAAGACACCTTTCTGAAAAAGGTGTCTTAACTGGGCTAGCTGGATTCGAACCAACGCATGACGGAGTCAAAGTCCGTTGCCTTACCGCTTGGCTATAGCCCAAAAATGGTGGAGGGGGACGGATTCGAACCGCCGAACCCGGAGGGAGCGGATTTACAGTCCGCCGCGTTTAGCCACTTCGCTACCCCTCCACATATGGAATTGATAAAGATAAAACAGTGCCGGCAAGAGGACTTGAACCCCCAACCTACTGATTACAAGTCAGTTGCTCTACCAGTTGAGCTACACCGGCATATGGTGGAGGATGACGGGCTCGAACCGCCGACCCTCTGCTTGTAAGGCAGATGCTCTCCCAGCTGAGCTAATCCTCCACATCATGGTGACCCGTACGGGATTCGAACCCGTGTTACCGCCGTGAAAGGGCGGTGTCTTAACCGCTTGACCAACGGGCCAGTTTGTCAAGTTTGTTGTTTCCGTGAAGCTGACAAAAGTTATTATATACAGGTTGTCCCCCTTTTGTAAAGGGGATTTTTATTTTTTTTATTTTCTAACTATTTACTCCCTATTTAATCAACATTTTAACTGAAATATAATTTCAATATTCAAATATAATATTGAAATTTCATATCATACTCAATATACTGAAAATGAAGAAATAAGGAGGTATGTCACATGCAGCCATCTCAACTGCGTTCTTTGACAACAGAATCAAGAAACCCCAACACAATGGGAATTTCTCAAGCAGATCCGCTTGAAATACTCCAGATGATTAATGAAGAAGATAGGAAGGTCGCTCAAGCAGTCAACCTTGTACTTCCCCATGTCAAAACAGCAAGTGACTTTGCCTATGAATCCATCTCAAATGGAGGCAGACTCGTTTATTTAGGCGCCGGAACGAGCGGCAGAATTGGCGTAATGGATGCTGTCGAATGTCCCCCAACCTATAGCGTCTCACCTGATGTCATTGTAGGCATCATGGCAGGCGGAGACTCAGCTTTTTCTCAAGCTGCCGAAGATGTGGAAGACAGTGAAGAAGCCGGCAAACAGGATTTAATACACATCAATCTCACATCAAAAGATACAGTCGTCGGAATTGCCGCAAGCGGCAGGACACCTTATATCATCGGCGCTTTAAACTATGCAAAGTCAATTGGAGCTAAAACAGTCGCACTTAGCTGCAATAAACAAGCAGAAATTAGCGAGCTTGCAGATTGCGCCATTGAGGTCATTGTAGGACCAGAAGCCATCACTGGGTCAACAAGAATGAAAGCCGCATCCGCTCATAAAATGATTTTAAATATGCTTTCCACCTCAGTCATGATCAGACAAGGCAAAGTATATGAAAACCTGATGGTTGATGTAAAAGTCAGCAATCATAAATTAAAAGAACGCGCCATCACCATCATTCAACATGTGACAAATGCTTCCTACGAACAAGCCGTAAAGACTCTTGAAGCAGCAGACTTAGAAGTCAAAACTGCCATCGTCATGCTCCAAACAAACACAGACAAGAAAACAGCCAAAGATTTACTGAGCAAAACGAATGGCCACATCGACAAAGCGATCTCACGTTATCAATCCTAAAGGAGGCAGAGCTCATGTCAGCAGGTGGACTTACCCTACTACACACAATCAAATCAAAGCTCCCCCAATCTGAAAAAATCATTGCAGACTATATCCTTGCCCATCCTGACAAAGTCATTAAAAGTACAGTACATGAAATCAGTCAGGCAGCCGGCGCAAGCAGCTCTGCAGTCATCCGACTTTGTAAATCTCTCGGGCTGGATGGCTATCAAGATTTAAAAATGCGGATCGCTGGAGACTTGATGCATGACGATAAACAAGGCTACAGAGATATCGAACAAGATGAACCGCTTCAATCCATTATTCAAAAAACAGCAGGAAACTCGATTCAATCGATTAAGGACACCGCTTCTATTTTAAATGCAGATGCTTTAGAAAAGGCTGTTCAATTACTGCTGAATGCAAACCAAATTCATTTTATCGGTGTTGGTGCATCTGGTATCGTCGCAGCTGATGCCCAGCAGAAATTTCTCAGAATTAACTATGCAGCGACAGCCTTCACTGACATGCACATTGCATCTACGGTCATCGCAAATGCAGGAGAGAATGACATTGTGTTTGGTATCTCCTTTTCAGGAGAAACGTTAGACATCATTCAAGCCCTTCAGCTCGCAAAAGACAATCAAGTGAAAACAATTGCTTTAACACATCCAGGTCATACAAGCGTTTCTGCTTTATGTGATGTTCACCTATCGACGTCCGGTTCCAATGAAGCACCTTTTCGCAGTGCTGCCACTTCCTCTAGAATGGCACAGCTCTACTTAATTGATGTCTTGTTCCTCAGTTTAGCTTCTCGTCAATATGAAGAGACAGCGCAATATATTGACAAGACAAGGCATGCCATCCGCTCCATGAAACGAAAAACAAAGGGGGATTCAACATGAGTCATCAAAAGAAATATCAGCAGTTGGCGAAAGACATTCTTTCACTCTGTGGTGGTTCTGAAAATATCTCTTCCCATACACATTGTATGACACGTCTTCGAATTACACCGATCGAAAATGAAAAAGTTCACATCACAGCAATCAAAGAACTCGATGGCGTCATTGGCGTCGTCGAAGCAGAAACGCTTCAAATCATTTTAGGCACTGGTGTTGTCAACCAAGTATCAAGTGCGTTTGAACAGCTTCTAAATGCGTCTGACTCTTATGATTTAAACAACGAAGCACAAAAAAACAAGCAAGCCATTTCACAAAAAAACCGCACACCGTTCAAGCTGTTCTTACGGCGGATTGCCAGCATTTTTATTCCAATCATTCCGGCACTTGTTGCTTCAGGTCTTATTACTGGGATTACAAAAGCGATCGTGCAAGCAGGCTGGCTTGACGAAAAATCTCAAGCCGCAGTTATTTTAACAGTTATAGGTTCTGGCCTTTTCGCCTACCTAGGGATATTAGTCGGAACAAACGCCGCAAAGGAATTTGGAGGCTCTCCTGCATTAGGCGCATTAGCTGGTATTCTCATTATTAACCCAGCCTCCGCAGACATTATGTTATTTGGCACAAATATTCTACCAGGCAGAGGCGGACTCATCGGTGTTCTTCTAGCCGCCATCTTTATGGCACTTGTGGAAACCCGAATTAGACGCTTCGTCCCGCAATCTCTTGATATCATCGTCACACCAACCATCACACTACTCATTACAGGCATTTTCACGTATGTTGTCTTCATGCCAGTCGGCGGATTTATATCTGATGCCATCACCTCAGGACTGACTTACCTATTAAATATGGGCGGAATCTTCGCAGGATTTGTTCTTGGTGCGACCTTCCTTCCACTTGTTGTAACAGGACTTCATCAAGGGCTGACACCGATTCATATGGAACTCATCAATTCAATTGGAGATGACCCGCTTCTGCCAATTCTCGCTATGGGCGGTGCAGGACAGGTAGGCGCTGCATTCGCCATTTATATGAAAACAAAAAAGAAAAAGCTCAAAAGAGCCATTGCTGGTGGACTTCCTTCTGGGATGCTGGGCATTGGTGAACCACTCATTTTCGGTGTCACACTCCCGCTAGGACGACCATTTCTCACCGCTTGTCTTGGTGCAGGAATCGGCGGCGCATTTCAAGCCTACTTCCAAATCGCGACGAAAGCCATCGGTGTATCCGGTCTTCCATTAACCTTTATTGTTCACACACATCAAATGCTTCTATACTTAATTGGACTATTTATCGCATATGTTGCTGGATTTTTCTTCACATACTTATTTGGATTTCATGATGATATGGCTGTTGAATTCGAGGATCACAATCAATAAGGAGGTCTAGACCTTGAAGAAATGTTTTCTTTTAATCACATGTCTGCTCATGCTCCTTGGGTTTCCAGTACAAACATTTGCAACTAGCTCCCAAACTAGCTCCCATCCTGTATCGTCTTTGTCTAAAACAGCTCCTGAAGAATATCCCGTCTTAAAAAAAGCAAAACGACCGGAACAAGTAGGTTTTTCTTCCAGGCAGCTGAGGAAGGTTGATCAAATGATTCAAAATGACATCAAAGCAGGATTTCCAGGAGCCGCTCTCATCATTATCAAGGACGGAAAGATCGTCCATCAAAAAGCCTATGGCTACCGGCAAAAATACGATGGCACAACAGAGCTCAAATCATATAAAAAAATGAAAAAGGATACACTATTCGATTTGGCATCTAATACGAAAATGTATGCGACCAACTATGCTCTGCAAAAGCTTGTCTACGAGAAAAAACTTGATGTCAACGAAAAAATACAGACCATCCTTCCAGATTTTCAGGATGAACCTGATGCAAAGGTAACCGGTAAAGACCAGCTCCGGGTAAAGGATCTTCTCACCCATTCGGCCGGTCTCCCTTCCAGTGTCTTATTTTATAGCAAAGAATCAGCTGGCTCTTTTTATTCTCAAGATAGAAAAACAACGATGAAATGGCTGCCAAAAGTACCGCTGCAATACAAGCCAGGTACCCAGCACATTTATAGTGATATTGATTACATGCTGCTGGGCATGATCATCGAGAAGAAAACAGGCATGCCTCTTGATCAATATGTCGAGTCAACCATTTATCGGCCGCTAGGTCTCAAACACACAATGTTCAATCCGCTGCAAAAGGGGTTCAAGCCGAAGCATTTTGCAGCAACAGAACGTTTAGGCAATTCACGAGACGGTGTAATCGATTTTGAAAACATCCGACGGTACACCCTGCTAGGTGAAGTACACGACGAGAAAGCATATTACTCAATGGCAGGTATCTCCGGCCACGCTGGACTTTTCTCGAATACCTCAGATATGGCCGTGCTGCTTCAGCTGATGCTTAACAAAGGAGGCTATGGAAAAACAACCATCTTTGATCAAGCTTCCATCGATCTCTTTACAGCCTCCTCTGATACGAACCCAACTTACGGGCTAGGCTGGAGAAAAAACGGTCATACTGACATGGAATGGATGTTTGGAAAATATGCAAGTAACGAAGCCTATGGACATACTGGCTGGACCGGCACAATGACGTTGATTGATCCTAAACACAATTTAGGTGTCGTCTTGCTGACGAATAAGAAACATTCACCCGTTGTTTCACCAGAAACCAATCCTAATCAATTTGAAGGTGACCTGTTCCCAACCGGTACTTATGGAAGCATCATGACTGCAATCTACGAATCTTTTAAGTAAAAGGAGGAATTCGATGTTGAAAGCTCTCTTTCCCGCTGCACTAGTTTTAGCCCTGCTAACCTCTTCCATTCCAACGGAAAAGGTTAGCTCTGCCTCTCTGCCCACCGCTAAACAAATGGTTCAAGACATGTCACTGGATGAAAAGATAGGTCAAATGCTCATGCCGGACTTTCGCAATTGGCAAACAAAAGATGAATCCGCACCTACAGGCTTCACAAAGATGAATAACGAAGTATCTCACCTTGTAGAAAAATATCATCTAGGTGGTGTCATCTTATTTGCGGAGAATGTCGTTGATACGGAACAAACCGTGAAACTCACCCACGAATTTCAAAAAGCATCACCAAACATTCCTTTACTCATTTCCATTGATCAAGAAGGCGGAATCGTCACAAGGTTACAAAAGGGAACACATTTCCCAGGAAATATGTCGATTGGTGCCTCTAGAAGCAAAAAAAATGCATATGACACAGGAAAAATCATCGGAAAAGAATTAAACGCCTTGGGGATTAATACAAACTTCTCTCCTGTGCTTGATGTGAATAACAACCCAGACAACCCCGTCATTGGTGTCCGTTCCTTTAGCTCTGATCCTGCTCTTGTCACTAGGCTTGGCCTTCAAACCATGAAAGGACTTCAAAAGGAAAAGACCATTTCCACGCTAAAACATTTCCCAGGACATGGTGATACAGCCGTCGACAGTCACTATGGCTTGCCGCTCGTAGAGCATGACCTAGATCGTTTAAAAAAGGTTGAGCTGTATCCGTTCCAACAAGCGATCAATGCTGGTGCAGATATGGTCATGACCGCTCATGTGCAATTTCCTGCCATTGATGACACAACGTATCGAAGCAAGAAAGATGGCGAGGACATCATGGTTCCAGCAACCTTATCAAAAAAAGTCATCACACACTTATTAAAAGAAGAGATGGGCTTTCAAGGTGTTGTTGTGACAGACGCCCTAAACATGAAAGCGATTGCAGATAATTTTGGACAGGAAGAAGCCGTAGTGATGGCCATTAAAGCAGGCGTCGACATCGCTCTCATGCCAGCACCAGTTACCTCATTAAAAACAGAGAAAAACCTGGAGAATGTATTTAATGCGGTCAAACAAGCGATTTTAAAGAAAGAAATTCCGATGTCGCAGATCAACGAATCCGTCGAAAAAATTCTTCAATTGAAAATCAAACGCGGCATTATTTCCTCCAAAAAACCAATCAGTCTAGAGAAAAAAATCAAAAAAGCCACTCAAGTCGTCGGGAAAAAATCGCACCGTCAAGCAGAACAAAAAATGGCACGTGAAGGAATCACCCTGCTTAAAAACAACAAAAAAACCTTACCTTTCAAGCCTAAAAAGAATGACAAAATCGTGGTCATGGCACCTTACGAAGATCAGACAAAAGCAATGTCTGTCACAGTCGAATCTCTCATAAAACAAAAAAAGATCAAGCCTGTACGCATCCAGTCATATGCTTTTGCGGATAAAACGTTCACCAAAGACTCTGCCAAACTAATTCAAGAAGCTGACTATGTCATCACTGGCTCTTACGTTGTCCAAAATGACCCAGCTGTAAATGATGGCGTAATTGATGACAATGTCCAGGACCCAAAAAAATGGGCAACTGCCTTCCCTCGTGCTGTCATGAAAGAAGCAGCAGCACAAAACAAAAAAATGGTCATCATGAGTCTTAGAAACCCTTATGATGCCGCAAATTTTGAAGAAGCCGATGCCTTACTAGCTGTGTACGGTTTTAAAGGCTACTCAAACGGACAATTCAATCAGCCAAATATTCCTGCTGGACTAGAAGTGATATTTGGAGCTGCATCACCTAAAGGGAAACTGCCAGTTGATATCCCATCTGTCACTCATCCAAATCAAACCCTTTACCCATTTGGCTATGGCCTCAGCTTGAAAGGGAAACAGATCAAATAGGAGGGATTCTCTTGAAGAAAACAGTCAGTTTCATACTCGCAAGCATTCTCATGATGAGCACATTGACCGCCGCCTCTCCCGCAGATCAAGAACGAACAGACACAAAAGGAAAAAAAGCAGCAGTCAAAACAGGGATCGAAACACTACTCTCAAGCAATCTTTCATGGCTAAAAGGGAAAAGGGTTGGTCTCATTACCAATCCGACTGGCATTGATGCAAATATGAAAAGCAGTGTTGACCTCCTATTTGAACATCCAAATATCAAGCTCACTGCTTTATATGGACCTGAACACGGCGTGCGCGGCGATGCACAAGCAGGAGAAGGCGTCGAATCCTATACCGATGAAAAAACAGGTCTTCCTGTTTACTCTCTTTATGGCAAAACAAGAAAACCAACTCCTGAAATGCTGAAAAATGTAGATGTCCTGCTTTTTGATATTCAAGACGTTGGTACTCGTTATTACACCTATATTTACACAATGGCCTATGCGATGGAAGCCGCTAAAGAAAACAACATTCCCTTTGTTGTTCTAGACCGTCCAAATCCCATTGGCGGACTAAAAGTAGAAGGACCTGTTTTAGAGCCTGAACACGCCTCATTTGTAGGGCTCTATCCAATCCCGCTAAGACATGGAATGACTACCGGTGAGCTTGCAAAACTGTTTAACAAAGAGTTTCATATCAATGCTGATGTAACAGTCATCAAAATGAAAAATTGGAAGCGGTCAATGACATTTGATGACACGAAGCTGCCGTTCGTCCTTCCTTCCCCTAACATGCCAACAGTGGATAGTACCTTTGTATATCCTGCCACAGGATTAATTGAAGGCACAAATGTCTCTGAAGGCAGAGGAACGACAAAACCATTCGAGCTCATTGGTGCACCATATATCAATAGCAGCGAGCTGGCAGATCATTTAAATCAGCTAAAACTAAAAGGCGTTCAATTTAGACCTGTGTCATTCACCCCCACATTTTCTAAACATGCCGGTACACTATCTCACGGTGTGCAGTTATACGTCACAGACCGCTCATCCTTCGAAGCGGTGAAAACGGGGTTATCCATCATCACAGCAATACATGATTTATATCCGAACGACTTTCAGTTCCTTCAAACAGGCAGCTTTGACAAACTCATCGGGAATGGCTGGATGAAAGAAGAAATCAAAAAAGGAACTTCCGTCAAACACATCATGAAACGTTATCATCATGACCTCAAAACATTCGAAAAGAAGCGAAAAAAATATCTCATCTATTAAATCACAAAAAACCCTCCATCCTTTGATAGATGGAGGGTTTTTCATGAGAAAGATTTGGTCACAGCAGGTGCTTTCAGCTCAAAACGATTGAGTAAGAAGCCAAACAAGGCAGCAAGCACTTGCTGAAACAGCATGCCAATCACCACCGGAACAGCGACAGCAGGCGGAAAAAAGCTTATGGCAAGCACAGCCCCCGCACTAATGTTTCTCATACCGCCCGTATACACGATGGCCACAATCTCTCCTTGAGTACATTTCATCGCCTTCCCAATCAACCAAGCAAACGCATAACCGCTCATCGCAATGAGAAACACCGTCGCTGCTTTGCTAAAAAATGCGGCATCCAGTTCACGCAAGTATGGCGCAACAACAGAACTGTTAATCGACACCACTACAAACAAGCCTATTTTTGAAAAAGGTGACAGTGTCTGACTGATCTTTTTCGTCACATCAGGCTTTGCATAGTGACGAACGAGCATACCTAAAATAGATGGAAGCACCACCATCCCAAACAGCCCTTTCATGATCGCCACCATGTCCATATGAACTTGTGTACCGGCCAAAAGTGACAAACTGGCTGGCACAATTAATGGCGAAAGCATTGTATCAATTAAAATAATGGATAACGTTAATCCAACATTCCCTTTATACATTGCCGCCCATATTAAACTAGAAACTCCTGTGGGAATCACCATTGCAAGGGTCAAACCAGTAATCGTCATGGCATCACCTGCAAATATGAGATGTCCCGCTGACCAAGCATAAAGAGGCATCAACACATGCAAAATCATAAACGATAAAATCAAAGGCAATGGGTGCATCACCGTATGCTTTAAAGCCGAAAAAGTAGAAGACAAACTCCCTGCAAAGGTCATCACAGCAAATACCCATGGCACTAAAAACGTATAATCCTTTAAGTAAGCCGCCAATAAAACACCGAGTAACACACTAAAAGGTGTAATGAGCGGCATCATCCGGCCGAGCACTTGATTCAAACGCAAAAGCATGCCGGCCACCTCCATCCTTCACTTTCTTACCTTTTCTATTGTAACAGACTGAAAAGCCTTTTTAAGAACCATTCACTTGTTTCACAAGCTTTTGACTTGATGTATCCATTCCAACTACGTCCACCTGGACGCCATTTGCTTGATACCTTTCCTTTATACGTTCTATCGCTGCTACGCCTGATTCATCCCATATACGTGCTTCAGACAAATCAATTACAACAGATTGGAGTTCTTTCCCCTGATGGAAAGCTTGGATCAAGTCAGTGACAGAAGCAAAGAAAATTTGCCCTTTAACTCGATATACCCAAGTACCTGGCTGGCTTTCTTTAGACGTAATATGGAGCTTCGATATCTTTGCGACAAAGAATATCGCACTAAGCAGTACACCTGCAAAAACACCTTTTGATAAATCATGAGTCAACACCACCGTCATGACCGTGACAACCATCACAATAGAATCTGTTTTCGGATTCTTTTTTAGCTGCTGAAAGGAACTCCAATCAAATGTGCCAATGGAAACCATGAACATCACAGCCACTAGAGCAGCCATCGGAATTTGAACCACGACATCACCTAGTACAAAAATCAACACCATTAAAAAAGCACCCGCTACAAAGGTAGAAAGCCGGCCTCGTCCTCCTGCCTTCGTATTAATCACAGATTGGCCAATCATCGCACAGCCAGCCATACCACCAAAGAATCCCGCAACCACATTGGCAATCCCTTGACCTCTCGCTTCCTTGTTCTTATTACTAGACGTCTCTGTCATATCATCGACAATCTGTGCGGTTAAAAGAGACTCAAGTAAACCAACCATCGCAAGTGCTAAAGAATAAGGAAAAATAATAGCAAGTGTTTCCCAGCTAAACGGAACCTGAGGAATCAGAAAAACAGGCAAAGAACCTGGAAGCTCTCCCATATCTCCAACAGTTCTAACATCAATATGTCCAAATACAGCAATTATCGTCATTACAATAATGGCTATGAGTGGGGAAGGTATCACCTTTATAACCATAGGCAATAAATAAATGATCAGCAAGGCACCACCTGTCATCATATACATGACCATTGATTCCCCAACGAAATGTGGAAGCTGAGCCGTGAAAATCATAATAGCCAACGCATTGACAAAACCAACCATCACGGACCTCGGAATAAATTTCATCAAACGAGACACTCGACACAATCCAAACACAATTTGAATCAAGCCTGTCAATATCGTAGCTGCAAACAAATATTGCAACCCATGATCAGCGACCAAGTTAACCATGACGAGAGCCATAGCCCCTGTTGCAGCCGAAATCATGCCTGGGCGTCCACCAACAAACGAAATCACAATCGCGATACAAAATGATGCATACAAGCCGACCTTCGGATCAACGCCCGCAATAATCGAAAACGCAATTGCCTCAGGAATTAAAGCCAGTGCGACTAATATACCCGCAAGCACGTCCTGACGTACATGTCCAAACCATTCTTGCTTTACAAATAAATCTTTCAAACCATCTACTCCTTTTTATATACATACCGTACATGGAAAAAGAAGATCAACTATACCTGGAGATAAAGAAAGGGAAAACAAACGATACTTCACTTTCGGGGGAAAAGAGGAACGTACAGAGTCTTTTGATATAGAGGATATCACTTTAGTAAGAATAAAAGAAAGAGAATAAAGAATCAAGAACAAAAAGAAGGAAAAGGCGATGCAACAATACTGTGCAAGCCGTTTTATTCGCTTTCCTAATGTCATCAGTCTACTGATCATTGAGCAATTCAGTATATATGTAAACAAACAAAAAAAGCCTTCTCATCATCGAGAAACCTTGTCATATCAACATATAGAGGAAAGCTTCCAAGCGGGCTCGAACCGCTGACCTCTTCCTTACCATGGAAGTGCTCTACCTACTGAGCTATGGAAGCATGGCTCCGCAGGTAGGACTCGAACCTACGACCGATCGGTTAACAGCCGATAGCTCTACCACTGAGCTACTGCGGAATGATAAAGTAACTTCTTCCATTGGAAGGATATAAACAAAAAGCTTGGCGGCGTCCTACTCTCACAGGGGGAAACCCCCAACTACCATCGGCGCTGAAGAGCTTAACTTCCGTGTTCGGTATGGGAACGGGTGTGACCTCTTCGCTATCGCCACCAAACCTGATGGA
>NZ_JBLZWZ010000004.1:0-61688 GCF_056098985.1 Bacillus sp. 11B20 | reverse complement strand
CGAAAAAGTACAAAACCGAAGTTTTGTTTTTCGTCAGCGTTTGACTGACTACCTATGAAGTATCATAGGATTTTTTTATAAAAACTCGAATTAACAGGTACGTTTTGTCTTGTTTAGTTTTCAAAGATCATCTTCGCCGTTCTTAGCGGCTTTAATAATATAACATTTCGCTTCATCTTATGTCAACAACTTTTTTCAAGTTTATTTCCCGAAGCGTTTTGTGTTTGTCACTGTGTGTCAGCGACGATTAATAATATATCACGAAAACATTCTTTTGGTCAACGCCTTTTCAAAACTTTTTTTGAAATAGTTTTAATAAGCATCTTAAATCCTTGTCCTGCATACAATCAAGTAACAATCTTGGACAAGGCAGGAGTGTTTGAATTGAGTCGATTATATGTGTTGCCTATTAAACGGCTGAAGCAAGTTGTCATTATTCTTGTAGCAGCCCTTGCAGCTGCAACCTTTTTTTATGTACAAAAGGCACCGCCGCTGTCGGTATTTAAAACTGAACATGGACCCCGAGCCATTTATAAAGGCGAGACTTCATCTAAGCATATCTCTCTCACTTTTAATATTGGCTGGGGGGATGAGAAGGCTGTTCCTATTTTAAATGTCCTTCGAGAGTACGGTATAAAGAACGCCACTTTCTTTCTATCTGCTTCTTGGGCTGAGCGTCATCCTGATATCGTGAAACAAATTAAGGAGGACGGCCATCAAATTGGAAGCCTCGGCTATGCTTATAAAAATTATAGCCAGCTTGAGGATAGTGAAATCAAGCAAGATCTTGTCCGTGCACAAAATACATTTCAAAAGCTTGGACTGGATGACATTCAACTATTAAGACCGCCAACTGGACAGTTTAACGAAACAGCACTGAAAATTGCCACACAGTACGGTTATACCGTTGTTCATTACAGCATTAATTCACAGGATTGGCTGAATCCGGGTGTCGACCAGATTGTTCAGAATGTAAATGATCGTATGAAAAGCGGAGACATTGTTCTCCTTCACGCCTCAGATTCAGCAACCCAAACCGCTCAAGCCTTACCTGCTATTTTGAAACAAATAAAAGAAAAGCATTTAAAAAATGTGACGGTTGGCGAACTGATCTCCAACACGAAAACAAAGTCATCGGAAGTTAAGTAGTTTTCGCTTTTGAAAACCGCGGCATCGCTAACAGCTGAAAGGCATTACAGCCTAATAGCGGGAACAGCATTAAATACAGCCAGTCCTCTTCATTGACTCTGAGCGCCGGGAACCATTCTAACGACGTGATGACGACCATGAGAAACATTGCAGAAATAAATGTTTTCTTAGAGGACTGCTGCTGTTTAAAGTAAGCCACGATCAAAGCAAACACACCGATAAATAAAGGCAGCCACAAGTATGGAAGAAATGATTCATTCTCCCCGAAAAACAAAAATCGCAAGTAAGCTAAATCAAACAGCACAAAAATCACAAGAAACAGCTGAATGGTATTCCATAAAGAATGTGACCGGAAAATCTCTAACGCAAACCGGTGCACCGTCAAGAAGACAACAAACCCCATCTGGCTAATGACACTAAAGATCATCCCTACACCAATGAACCAAAACAACACAGATGCGATCTCTAGAATTTCAAACGATATAAAAAGCTTCTGATATTTTCCCCACTCCAGCGCAAAGCCTACCACGCTTGTAATGACCGCTCCAACAGCTAGCACAGAGAAGAAAAAACGAACTAAATCCCGACTTTTCATTGAATTGATCCAACCCCTATTTTTGTTATGTATAAATTTACGTGAAACATTCATATTAAAAGTAAGACATGTAACGAAAGGAGCCACAGTATGTCAAAAGGCATCTTGCGTATAGTGAGCTGTTTTCTTCTTTTATCTCTAACAGCTTGTGCTCCCAAAACCCAATCCTCATCTAATATGGACTATGACGAAACAAAAAAAATGGTCGTCGATATATTAAAGACAGATGACGGTAAAAAGGCCATTCAACAGTTATTAAATGACGAGGCAATGAATGAAGCTTTGGTAATGGATGAACAAACTGTGAAAAAAACGATAGAGAAAACGCTGACTTCTGATAAAGGCAAAGAGTTCTGGAAGAAGGTCTTTGAGGATTCTAAATTTGCCGAGACTTTCGCAAAATCCATGCAGCAACAGCATGAAAGGATGTTAAAACAGTTAATGAAGGATCCTGACTATCAACAGCTAATGATGGATATTCTCAAGGATCCTGAGATGGAAAAGAAATACGGTGAACTGGTAAAAAGCAAAGAGTTTAGAAAGCACTTAGAAAAAGTCATTACGGAAACATTAAGCAGCCCTCTTTATAAGAAGAAATTCGAAGATGAGCTCAAAAAGGCAGCATCTGAAAGCAGCAGTGATTCCGGATCGCAAGGCAGCGAAGGAAGCGACAGTTAAACATCACCCGAGTGGCATTCATCCACTCGGGCTTTCATTATGCTTTCACTGCTAATTGTTCAATGACTTTATTCGCAATGTGTTGATACACTTCTCCTGTTGGATGACTTGCATCATAGACAGAAGGCGCGAAATCATCCTCATTCCAATCAGGCTGTCTTAAAGGAATTTGGCCAAGGACTGATACTCGCAGCTCTTCAGCCAGCTTGTCCCCGCCACCTTTTCCAAAGACGTATTCCTTCTCACCTGTTTTTTTGCTTTCATAATAGCTCATATTCTCAACGACACCGAGCACTTCATGATCTGTTTGCAGTGCCATTGCGCCTGCTCTTGCTGCAACGAAGGCAGCCGTAGGATGCGGTGTAGTAACAATGATTTCTTTACAGCTAGGCAGCATTGTATGAATATCAAGCGCCACATCTCCCGTTCCAGGCGGAAGGTCTAATAGTAAGTAATCTAATTCTCCCCACTCAACTTCGTGGAAGAAGTTATTTAACATTTTTCCAAGCATCGGCCCTCTCCAAATAACCGGTGCATTTTCTTCAACAAAAAAGCCCATTGAAATCACTTTGACTCCAAAGCGCTCCACAGGAATAATTTTTTCCCCTTTAACTGTTGGTCTGACAGTGATCCCCATCATATCCGGTACACTAAAGCCATAAATATCAGCATCAATCAGCCCGACTTTTTTCCCTAGACGAGCCAGTGCTACAGCAAGGTTAACAGAAACAGTCGATTTACCAACGCCACCCTTTCCACTCGCAATCGCTAAGAACTCAGGCGGGTTTTTAGAGTTAAGCAGGGTTTCTTCCTCTTCTTGTGATGGCATAAACTTTTCAAGTGTTTCCTGAGGCAGTTCCTCAAAACGAAGTCCTACTGTGTTAGCGCCTGCTGATTTCAAGGCTTGTACGATGTCTTGCTGCAGCTTCATCTGCTCAGCAGTGCCTGTTTTTGCAATAGCCACCTTCAGGCTCACATGCTCTTTTTCAGGCTTTAGGCTGATTTCCTTGATGGCATCCAGCTCACCAAGCGGTATATGAAGGAAAGGTTCGTCCATCTTCCCAACTAGTTTTCTCACATCATCTTGTCCGATCATAGCAGAACCTCACCCTTTATTGAATTCGTTTACAATCCAAGTATATCATACATATCCTTACAATGTCTGTCCTGTTTGCCTGCGATCAAAAGGAAAAAGCCCCTTATTCAGGCGGCTCTTTTTGCTCTGTTAAATATCTTAAAATCCCTTTATAAATAGAGGCGGCAATTTGATCCTGATATTTAGGTGTTGCCAGCTGGCCAGCCTCTTTTGGATTGGAGAGAAATCCAATTTCCACAAGAGCTCCTGGCTTTGTGACATTTTGCATTAAATAAATGCCGTTGATCCGCTTCGCCTTTCGATCTGTGTTTTCAAGGTTTCTGCGCAATTCATCTTGAATGAACTTCGCTGCCTTTTCATTTTCTTCATACTTTCCGTAAAAAAAAGTCTGAGCCCCGCTCCATTTGTTAGATGGTATCGCATTTAAATGAATGCTTAAATAGAGATCCGCTTCAGACTCATTGATGACTTTTACGCGGTTCCTTAAATCCTCGGCTTTCTTCCGGGCATATCCCCTTGTATTCTTTGATGATAAATCAGAATCATCCTCTCGGGTCATGAGAACAAGCGCTCCCTGCTCCTGCAAATAGTCACGTATCTTCATGGATACATCCAGTGCAATCTCTTTCTCAAGCAGCTCTCCTCCTACAGCCCCGCCATCTGGGCCGCCGTGACCCGGATCTAAATAAATGATCTTCCCGCTTAGAGGCAAATTCCACGACTTCCACGAATCATCATTTAGAAATTGAAACCTGAATAAGAATAAGAGGACAATAAACCCAATTAAAAACCCTGTCCACTTCAGCTTTCTTTTCATCCCTGTCCCTCCCATACACCATTATTTTATAGATATGGGACAAGGGCTGGAAATATGCTTACTGCAGCCGAAGCTTGTGTCTTTTTTCTGATTCACGAAAGCCTTCCTGCCACCACATGCTTAAAAATTCTTTCGCAGATGGATACAAACACGACATCTTCCGCTCCATTCGGAACATATTCCCCCACGATTGCAAGCATCCTGCCAGCTCTTCAATCAGCTCAGTTTCCTCCTGAGAGGACCGCTTCTTGATATCGTCGAACGATTCGCCGTATTTACTAGACTCACCGTATCTCCCGCCAGCTAAAAAAGCTTCAATAGCGAAATCGATGCAGCCATCACTCATAATACCGGCTGGATCATCTGCAAATGGAAACAGCTTCTTCGTGAATTTCTCGGAAGCAGCCGTTACTTGTTGAAGAGACAATGTACGCAAAAGCTTCTTTTCAAGCGTGACATCTCGTTTTGTTTTCAATTGATAAAATGAAAGTACTTCTGCCATGGACTGAACTCCTTTTTTCTTTGTATTGTTCGTTGGTTTGAACAAAACATGCAGTTCAGTAAATGGAAATGACGGTCAGTGAACGATCAGAATGGAAAATTGTGATAAAATAGACATTTACATATAGAAAGAATGATAAAGGGGCAAAATCAATGAAGAAATGGATATATATCCTGCTGCTATTAACAGTCGTCCTATCTGCATGCAGCAGTCAAGCCACAGAGAAAAAAAGCGATATAAAAGGAATAGAAGACATAGCCTTAAAACAACTTTCAAATCACAAAAACACATATCTCGGTGACAATTCAGCCGTTCGTACAATCTTATCAGATCTTCCTGGAGGCATAATTCGTGAATTTGAAATCATCGATGGAAAAGCATTAAACGTCACGTATGGGGTAAAAGAAAATGACAGCTATACAGAAGAACAGTTTGACGCCTTCTGGTTTGATCAAAAGGACACGGTCGAAAAAACGTATTTATACAACGCCATCGCACTTTTTATTCTTATCGATAATGTAGAGCAAGTAACACTCAAGATGAACTCTAACGACGAACCGTCCGTCACGTTTAAAAGAAAACAGCTAGAAAAAAAGCTCCCTCACTCTTTTAAAAAGTACAAAGACGATACAGCGCTTTGGCAAAAGGAACTGGTTGATGGAATTGTGAAGTCAAAAGAGAAACGCCAAGATGTATACAAAGCGTTTCCAATGCAGAAATAATAAAACAGAGGGATTTGCCCCTCTGTTTTTTTGATGATTATTTAGTAAAAGCCTGAATCAATCGTTGGCGAAAGTTTTGATCCACTGCTGCAGTAAGCATAAATTCGTTGAATACTTCCCCAATCCAATGAGAATTGTTCGCTTTCGGATCATTGATAAAAAGAGAGATGGAGATAGAGGATGTATCTGTTCTTCGATATAAAGCACCTGTGAAAACAAACAATGTTGCTCCGCCTTTATACCAAAAATATTGATCTGTTTCCTTTTTCAATGTTTCTCCCAGTACGATTTGGCTAAAAAGACTCTTTTCTTCTGGTGTTAACAGCTCGTCATGAAGACGTTTCATAAAATATGTATATTCATTGGTTGTAGACTTTGTCATTTTTTGCGTCAGTAATGATTGTATACGCCACCCTAATAAGTTCTTTTTTTTCATTTTTTCTTCTAACGCCTTTTTATGCTCTGGGTCATTTTTCATGATATTAAAAATCTCATTCATTAGAGATTTGTATTGTTCTTCGGATACACCGCTCATTTTCTTGAATGCATCCCGCCGACGATTAGATACATAAGCGGACCACAAAATCATCGGCGTCAGCGGCATGAGTTCACCATGTTCTGTAAGACCTGCTTGTTTCATCTGATCATTGATCTTTTCTAAGCCCAGCCGGTCAATCAAATAATCCGTACAAGCATTCGAACTGAATTGCATCATCCCTTTGGCAACATCTAATAAAGCCGCATGCTCAGAAAAATCATTGACCTCCAGCCAGTACGCGTGCGCACCACCGTCTGTTCTATCAATATAAAACCGCTCTATATCAGACAATGCCACTTTTTCCTCTAGCTTAATGGCGCCGCTCGATACAGCTTTAACAAAATGAAATAAAACCACTAATTTCACCGTACTTGCAAGTGGTGTTTTTTGATCAGCATTCCATTCTAACACCACATCATCATTTTCAATGATTGTCACTGAAACGTCCTTTTTGTTTTTTGCGACAAATGTCAAAAGATCTTCCTTCGTTTTCTTCATATCTCTTTTATACAACAAGACTTGAACCACCACGTAAAGTATGACCACACCTATGACAACTAGACCGACTTTGAGTAACATGTTTCTCCTTTCCAAATAACAGAGGATTTATATATTAAATATAACAAATATTTCAAATAAAGGCACAAAAAAGGCAGAGGCTCTTAAATCCTCCGCTTCTTGATATCCTTATTCATGGGGCAAATGCAGCTTCATTCCTTCATGAGTGGCTTCAAACCCTAATTTCTCATAAAAATGGCGTGCTTCTGGCCTCTGTTTATCTGTTGTCAGCTGAATCATATGACAGCCGCGGTCGCTTGCGCGTTGAATGGCCCACTTGATAAGCAGCGAACCGACTCCTTTTCCTCTATGACTCGAAGCCGTACGAACTCCTTCAATGGATGCTCTCCATCCCCCTTGATGTGTAAGAAATGGCGTCATGGTTAACTGAAGAACACCAACTGCTTCTTCCTGGTCACACGCAACAATGAGTTCAATATTTGGATCAGCATCGATTGAATGAAAGGCTTTGATATAGCTTTCTAATAATGGGCGAGTGTAACGCTCTCTCTTTTGACCTAACTTATCATCTGAAAGCATGAAGACGATTTTGTCGAGGTCTTCTTGCACGGCTTCTCTCAATGTCAATTGATTTAAATTCAATGAAAGCACCTCCTATGATGGATGGAAGACTGTTTTCACTTACCAAAATACCATTCTCATATAAGATTTGTTCAGCTGCTTTTTCATCAAAATACTTCATATCATGAAAACTGATCAAGCCCTCTTCACGAACCATTCCTCTTGTAAGATGGCATAGTAAAACTCATCCCACCACTCATTTCCTTGTGGTATACATTTTTTAAAATCCCCCTCTCTCCTCATCCCCATTTTCTCCATCACTCTCCAAGATGGCACATTTTCAGGCTGACAAGTGGCAATGATTCGATGTAAATTCATTGTGTGAAAACCATGATGCAGAACGGCATAAGCCGCTTCTGATGCATAGCCTTTGTTTTGATAGGCAGAATTGAAGACCCACCCAATTTCATATGTGTGCTCACCAAAGGTTGGATGGAACACGATATGCCCGATGCATATCTGATCTACTTTTAATAGAACAGCAAAATTCTTAGCTGTTTTAAGACGATTATTTTTAACAAATTCCTGCGCATTTTCTTTAGAAAAAACACCTTCCGGAATATACTTCATTACCGCCGGATCAGATGTATATGCATAAACATCATGCCAATCATCCTCAGAAAATGATCGAATGATACACCTTTCTGTTGTTAGATTCATATGACACCCTCCATAGACTTCGTTTTTTAAACAGAAACCTTGCTATGATCCTATTTTATATGTTTCCAAACAGAAAAAAACACAAATAAAAAAGCACCAGCAGGATGCTGATGCTTTTTTTATAAGGTTTGTCTGTAACAAACCTTTGTAAAACGTCCATACAATATAAAATTGATTAACGTTTTGAGAACTGAGGTGCGCGACGTGCGCCTTTAAGACCGTATTTCTTACGCTCTTTCATACGTGGGTCACGAGTAAGAAGTCCAGCACGTTTAAGTGATGTACGGTACTCAGGATCTACTTCTAGAAGAGCACGAGAGATACCGTGACGAATTGCTCCAGCTTGACCAGAGAATCCACCACCGTGAACATTTACAAGAACATCGTAGCTGTTAGCTGTTTCTGTGATGTTCAAAGGCTGTTTCACGTCTTCGATTAAAGCAGCGAATGGAATGTATTCAGTAATTTCACGATTATTAACGACGATACGGCCTTCACCTGGAACTAAGCGAACGCGCGCTACAGAACTTTTACGACGACCTGTACCGTAATATTGAACCTGTGCCAAATTATTAACCTCCCTTATAATTAACCGCGAAGTTCGTAAACTTCAGGTTGTTGTGCTTGATGTGGATGCTCAGAACCACGGTACACATTTAATTTTTTGAACATTTGACGACCTAGTGGACCCTTTGGAAGCATACCTTTGATAGCAAGCTCCAACATTTTTTCAGGGTAGTTTGTACGCATCTCAAGAGCAGTTCTTTGTTTCAAACCACCTGGGTGCATAGTGTGACGGTAGTAAATTTTGTCCGTCAATTTCTTACCAGTTAATTCGATTTTCTCAGCATTGATGATGATGACATGATCACCTGTATCAACGTGTGGTGTATAAGTTGGTTTGTGCTTACCGCGCAAAAGTGATGCTACTTCAGTAGAAAGACGACCTAGAGTCTTGCCTGCCGCATCAACAACTAGCCATTTGCGCTCAATTGTGCTTGCGTTCGCCATTGGTGTTGTACGCATGAGTTTCCCTCCTAAATAAATCAATGAATTTTCCTTGAATCAAATGCTACGTTCTATTTCAAAACACAGATAAGTCTTCCGGGGCTTATTTGTGGGGTTGAAATACATACCATATGATATCTTATAACTTTCTGCTTCCTGTGTCAAGAACATGTTACACCTGGTTTAGTTGTCATAGAAAACTTCCCATAAATACAGTCCGTGACTAGGCGCAGTCTTGCCTGCCGCTTCGCGATTTCGGGCGGCAAGCATGGCTTTTATCTCCTCAGGGTGAAATTTACCAGAACCGATTTCAAGCAACGTTCCAGCGATAATCCTTACCATGTTGTATAAAAAACCATTCCCTCTCACACGCATTTCAAGCCCGTCTGAGACGTTTTTCCACTCAAGGGCATAAATATCCCTCACCTTGTCCTGAACCTCTGTATTGGCCGCACAAAAGCTTGTAAAATCATGTGTCCCAATTAAGTGCTCAGCGGCTTCTCTCATTTTATCGATATCCAGCCGGTAAGGATAGTGGCAGGCATACTGTCTCGTGAACACATTTTGGTGTGTTTCTGTTGAGACCTTATAACGGTACTCCTTCGAAACAACACCAAATCTGGCATGAAACGAGTCATCGACCTCCTCAGCCTTTAAAACACGGATATCATCCGGCAGCAGGCTGTTGAGAGCAAAAGGCCATCTCTCCATCGGAATCGAGAGCGGGGTGTCAAAATGGATGACCTGTCCCTTTGCATGAACACCGCTGTCTGTCCGGCCGGAAGCCACAATCGGAATCAGTTCATCCTGTTTGTGCATTCTTGCAAGGGCAGACTCGATCTCCGTCTGTACGGTTCGCTGCCCTGGCTGCACCTGATAGCCTTTAAAATGTGTCCCATCGTAGGATACAGTACATTTGACCTTCATCTAGGAATCACCTAATTTCTAAGCAGCACAAGGAGCGCTGTTAACAGGATGAATAGAAGCAGCGTGAACGTGTCCTTCATACCCCAGACAAGCTGACGGTATTTCGTCCGTCCTTCTCCCCCGCGGTAGCCTCTCGCTTCCATCGCTGTCGCCAGTTCCTCTGCACGCTTAAACGCACTGACGAAAAGGGGAACAAGCAAAGGAACGATGGCTTTCATGCGATCCTTTAAAGGTCCGCTTGTAAAATCAACGCCTCGAGCCATTTGTGCCTTCATGATTTTGTCCGTCTCTTCTAGTAAAGTCGGAATAAACCGAAGTGAGATGGACATCATGAGAGCAAGCTCATGAACAGGCAGTTTGATTTTACGGAATGGGTGCAGCAGCTTCTCCATTCCGTCTGTCACTTCTATAGGCGTTGTGGTTAACGTAAGAAGTGTCGTCATCATAATGAGATAGACAAAACGGAGTGAAATGAAGATCCCCTGCTTTAAACCTTCTTCATAAATATTCAGAAAACCAAAGTGGAATAGCAAGGCGCCATCCTTTGTCATGAAAATATGCAGAATAAAGGTAAACAGGACAATCCATAGGATCGGCTTCATTCCCTTGAGAATAAAGTATAGCGGCACCTGAGAAACCATCACCACAAGAATGGTAAAGACACCTAACAGCCCGTAAGTGATGTAATTATTAGCAAAAAAGACGATAAAGACAAAAAAGAAAATTGATAACAGCTTTGTCCTTGGATCAAGACGATGGACAAAGGATGAACCTGGCACATATTTGCCGATAATCATACTATCCATCATGATGTCGTGTCCTCCTGATAAAGAGCTGTTAAGGCTTCTGCCATTTCATCCATGGTCAGAAGCGGCCTAGGAAACGTAATACCTAGCTTTTCTTCTACAGTCTGCTGGAATTTAATCGTTTCCGGGAGGTCGAGACCAAACGAAGACATGTCTGTACGATTGGCAAACAACTCTCTCGGTGTGCCTGTCGCCTTCACTGTCCCTTTATGCATCACAATCATTTGATCCGCATAATGAGCGGCGTCCTCCATACTGTGTGTGACTAGGATCGTGGTGAGGTTTGCCTTTTGATGAAGGTCATAGAACATGTCCATAATTTCCTTCCGCCCGCGTGGATCCAGTCCAGCAGTCGGCTCATCAAGCACAAGCACTTCTGGCTCCATCGCTAAAACGCCAGCAATCGCCACACGTCTCATTTGACCACCGCTTAGTTCAAAGGGAGATCGAGATAATAGGGATTCAGGAAGACCCACCAGTTTCAGCATCTCCTTCGCCTTCGCTTCTGCTTTCTCTTGAGGAACACCGAAGTTCATCGGGCCGAAGCAGATATCCTTGAGGATGGTTTCCTCAAAGAGCTGATGCTCAGGAAACTGAAACACGATGCCTACCTTTTTCCGGAGGGGTTTCATATCCTTCTGCTTTTTATTGGCTTGTAAAACTGTCTCTCCAAGCGCAATGCTCCCCTTCGTTGGTTTGAGCAATCCATTTAAATGTTGCAGCAATGTAGACTTGCCAGAGCCCGTATGACCAATGACAGCGACATAGCTGCCCTCTTTGATGGAAGCATTGACATCATACAAAGCGAGACGCTCAAACGGCGTTTTCATTTGATAACGATGCTCTAATTCTTTGATCGTAATGTCCATAGCTCTTTCACCAATCCTTCTTGTGTCAAATGGGCATTTGCAAGCGGCACACCTTGCTGCTTCAATTGCTTGCTCAATCGATAGGAGAATGGCAGATCAAGTCCAATCTGAACCAGCTGTTCATCTAGTTCAAATACTTCCTCTGGCGTTCCCTCGGCAAATTTCTTCCCGCCATTCATCACAATGACTCGGTCTGCCTTGGCAGCCTCGTCTAAATCATGTGTGATGGAAATGACTGTGACTGTTCCTTGTTCCTTCAGTAGTCTAACAGTCTCTAACACTTCTTCACGGCCAATCGGATCAAGCATTGATGTTGCTTCATCCAAGATCATGATGTCAGGGCTTGCGGCAAGCACACCTGCAATAGCAACTCTCTGCTTCTGCCCGCCTGATAGATGGTGCGGCTCTTGATCAAGAAACTCCTGCATATTGACCTGTTTGACAGCCCAATCTACACGTTCTATCATCAATTCCCGCTCAACCCCGTTATTTTCTAAACCAAAAGCCACATCATCACGAACCGTTGAGCCCACAAATTGGTTATCTGGGTTTTGAAAGACCATTCCGACCTTTTTGCGAATATCCCAAACACTTTCTTCTTTGAGCTCAATCTCTCCAACCTTGACCGTACCAGCATCCGGTAAAATGAGCCCATTCAGCACACGGGCAAGTGTGGATTTACCTGAACCGTTATGACCAACAATGGCGAGCCATTCATTTTGATTCACATGCAGTGACACTTGATCTAAAGCGGGCTTGTCCGCATCCTTGTGATAACGAAATACAATGTCCTTTACGTCAATTAATGTCTTCCCCATCTCTACCGGACCTCCTCTCAGCTCAACCTCTTCTTTGCTTATTCCTAAAAAAAGCCGTAGTACCTAAAAAAGGGCATAGATCCAGTTATGAACTGTCCCGCCCTTTCTTAGATACACGATATGTGATTAAACTAATTCAATGACAGCCATTGGTGCGCCATCGCCGCGACGAGGTCCAAGCTTCATGATACGAGTGTATCCACCTTGGCGATCTTCGTAGCGAGTTGCAACGTCAGCGAATAATTTTTGAAGTGCATCTTGGTTTGTTTCAGCGTTAGCTACTTCATTACGAATGTAAGCTGCAGCTTGACGGCGAGCATGAAGATCTCCGCGTTTGCCAAGAGTGATCATTTTTTCAACTACAGAGCGAAGTTCTTTCGCACGTGTTTCAGTTGTTTCGATGCGTTCGTTGATGATCAAATCAGTCGTTAGGTCACGAAGCATTGCTTTACGTTGTGCACTAGTGCGTCCTAGCTTTCTGTATGCCATGTGATGTCCCCTCCTTAATTAGAGATGCTGTATGAATAAAAAACACACGAAAATCCTAGTTCACAATGAAACTAGTCAATCGTCTTTACGAAGACCCAGTCCAAGTTCTTCTAGTTTCGCTTTCACTTCTTCAAGAGATTTACGTCCAAGGTTACGAACTTTCATCATATCCTCTTCTGTCTTGTTAGCAAGCTCTTGAACAGTGTTAATACCCGCACGCTTCAAACAGTTGTAAGAACGAACAGAAAGATCAAGCTCTTCAATTGTCATTTCAAGCACTTTTTCTTTTTGGTCTTCTTCTTTCTCAACCATGATTTCAGCATGCTGAGCTTCGTCAGTTAACCCAACGAAAATATTCAGGTGTTCAGTTAAAATCTTAGAACCTAGAGCGATCGCTTCTTTCGGTCCTGTGCTTCCATCAGTCCATACATCTAGTGTTAATTTATCATAGTTTGTGATTTGCCCAACACGGGTGTTCTCCACTTGATAAGTCACACGAGATACAGGTGTATAGATTGAGTCGATCGGAATCACACCGATTGGCTGATCGTCTCTTTTGTTTGCATCAGCAGGATTATACCCGCGACCTCTTTGTGCAGTTAAGCGAACACGGAAGCTCGCATTCTTGCCAAGAGTTGCGATGTGAAGATCTGGATTTAAGATTTCAATATCGCTGTCGTGTGTAATATCAGCAGCTGTTACAGTACCTTCATCTTGTACATCAATTTCAAGCGTCTTCTCTTCTTCAGAGTAGATTTTGAGTGCAAGCTTTTTAATGTTTAAGATAATCGTTGTAACATCTTCAACCACGCCTTCGATCGTTGAGAATTCGTGTAAGACACCATCTATCTGGATCGATGTTACAGCTGCACCAGGAAGTGAGGATAAAAGGATACGACGAAGGGAGTTCCCTAAAGTGGTACCATATCCACGCTCAAGTGGCTCTACGACAAACTTGCCATACTTGGCATCGTCGCTGATTTCAACCGTTTCGATTTTTGGTTTTTCAATTTCGATCATCTAATAAAACCCTCCTTCAAAACGTCGAAACCTCGAATAGAATCATATGAGATTCCATCCGAAATTCCTCATTGTTTAGTCCCGTATGTGCTCAGGCAACGAGTCGTGTATTCGTCTCATAAATAACTGTATCATAACCCATTATTGACAGGGACACAAAATCTATACAAACAAATTACACGCGGCGACGTTTTGGTGGACGGCATCCGTTATGAGGAACTGGAGTTACGTCTCTAATTGCAGTAACTTCAAGACCAGCAGCTTGAAGCGCACGAATTGCAGCTTCACGACCAGAACCAGGACCTTTAACAGTTACTTCAAGTGTTTTAAGACCATGTTCGATAGAACCTTTAGCAGCAGTTTCAGCAGCCATTTGTGCAGCGAAAGGAGTAGATTTACGAGAACCTCTGAATCCTAATGCACCAGCACTTGACCAAGAAATTGCGTTTCCATGAACATCAGTAATCGTTACAATCGTGTTGTTGAAAGTGGAACGAATATGAGCAATTCCAGCTTCAATATTCTTTTTCACGCGACGTTTACGCGTATTTTGTTTACGAGCAGCAGCCATTCTTTAACTACCTCCTTTACTTATTTTTTCTTGTTAGCTACAGTACGACGCGGACCTTTACGAGTACGCGCGTTGTTTTTTGTGTTTTGTCCACGAACAGGAAGTCCTCTACGATGACGGATTCCGCGGTAGCTTCCGATTTCAATTAGACGCTTAATGTTAAGTGAAACTTCACGACGAAGGTCACCTTCTACTTTAAGTTTGTCAATGATATCACGGATTTTACCAAGTTCGTCTTCAGTTAGATCGCGAACGCGAGTGTCTTCAGAAACACCTGCTTCTTTAAGGACTTGTTGCGCAGTCGTACGACCAATTCCAAAAACATATGTTAAAGAAATGACAACACGCTTATCACGTGGAATATCTACACCAGCAATACGAGCCATGATTTGGGCACCTCCTTGTTATTAGCCTTGTTTTTGTTTATGTTTTGGGTTTTCACAGATCACCATTACTTTTCCTTTTCTGCGAATCACTTTACATTTTTCACAGATAGGTTTAACAGATGGTCTCACTTTCATGTGTTTCCAACCTCCTTCTTCCGGAGTTGCTTTATTTGTAACGGTACGTAATTCTACCACGAGTTAAGTCATATGGAGATAATTCTACCGTAACTTTGTCTCCAGGTAAAATGCGAATGAAGTGCATACGGATTTTTCCTGATACATGAGCCAAAACTGTATGACCATTCTCTAGTTCAACTTTGAACATTGCGTTTGGCAAAGTTTCTGCTACAGTACCTTCCACTTCAATTACATCGTCTTTCGCCATTCAAGTGTTCTCCCTTCTTCAAATCAGTAACTTGCTCTCTGACAAATGTCCAAATGAGAATCTCTCAATTGTTCATCTATCACCCGACCTGTTTTGAATATACTGTTCTGAACTTCCGGAGATACGCAATCATAAAAGGTTATATGATTGATATTTTTTCTTAGGAGAATGAAATTTACGCTTTTCTCCGTCTGCGATTAGTACATGGCAGCCAACGAACATGCCGATGACACCTGTATACTGATCTTGTTCTTTCTTTGGACTATACAGACAACCTGCCCGATTTGGGCCTGAAAGGCTTCAGTGAAGACCTAAATCTTAGTCAGTATATCAAAACCTGTATCTGTAATCGCAATCGTATGCTCAAAGTGAGCACACTTTTTCCCATCAACCGTTACAACCGTCCAGTTATCAGCCAATGTTTTCACATATCGGCTGCCTGCGTTCACCATCGGTTCGATGGCCAACACCATCCCAGGTTTTAGCCGTGGGCCTTTGTTGGGCGGACCATAATGAGGAATTTGAGGGTCCTCATGAAGATCCTGTCCGACCCCATGTCCAACATATTCTCTAACAACTGAAAAATTCTCATTTTCAACATACGTTTGTATGGCATGGGAAATGTTCGACAGACGTTCGCCTGGCTTTGCTTCCTGTAAGCCTTTATATAGAGATTCCTCTGTGACTTCCAGTAGTTTGCGGTCTTCATCACTGATTACCCCAACTGGATAAGTCCAAGCAGAGTCACCATGATAGCCATTTAACTTTGCGCCAATATCGATACTAATGATGTCACCATCACGTAAAACCCGTTTACCAGGAATACCGTGAACGAGTTCTTCATTCACCGAAACGCAAATGCTCCCGCGAAAACCATTATACCCTTTAAAAGATGGGATTGCACCCTGCTTTGTAATAAAACGTTCGGCAATTTGATCCAATTCTTTTGTCGAAATACCTGGTTTTATGTGTTTCTTCAGCTCTTCATGAGTCAGTGCGACAATACGTCCAGCTTCTCTCATAATCTCAAGCTCGCGAGGAGTTTTACAGATAATCATTTATTTAATCCTCCAAGCAGGTCCTTGATATCTGCATATACATCGTTAATGTGCTTCGCACCATCAATGTTTGCAAGATATCCTTTTTCTGAATAGAAGTTCAGTAAAGGTTCAGTCTGCTTTAAGTTCACTTCAAGTCTAGTCGAAACGGTTTCTGCATTATCATCTGCACGTTGATAAAGCTCGCCTCCACACTTGTCACAAACATTTTCTTTCGCAGGCGGATTAAATACTAAATGATATGTTGCTCCGCAATTTTTGCAAATTCTTCGGCCAGTCAGACGCTCCATCAAAGCATCTTTATCGACTTTAATATTAATGACATAATCAATCGTTCTGCCAAGGTCCTTTAGAATTTCTTCTAAAGCTTCAGCCTGAGCGACTGTTCGCGGAAATCCGTCCAGAAGAAAACCTTGTTCACAATCATTTTTGCCAAGTCTTTCTCTAACAATACCGATTGTGACCTCATCAGGAACAAGCTCTCCTTTATCGATAAAGGATTTTGCTTCGAGCCCAAGTTGTGTCTTCTCTTTCATAGCAGCGCGGAACATATCTCCTGTTGAGATATGAGGGATCCCATAATCATCAACAATTCGTTCTGCCTGAGTGCCTTTACCAGCACCCGGAAGCCCCATTAAGACTAAGTTCATTTCGGATTTCCCCTTCCTTACTTAGAGAGGTTGGGCAGCTGCCCAGCCCTCTGTTTTATTTCATAAATCCACGGTAATTTCGTTTCACTAATTGGCTTTCAAGCTGTTTCATTGTTTCAAGTGCAACACCTACAACAATGAGAAGACTTGTGCCGCCAATTTGTGCAGCGGAAGGTAATCCAGCGAATTGAATGAAAAAGATAGGAAGTATTGAAATCACGGCTAAGAAAATGGCGCCCACAAACGTGAGTCGGTACAAAATGCTCGTAATTCTATCTTGAGTCATTTTCCCTGGACGAACTCCCGGGATATAGCCACCCTGCTTTTGCAGATTTTCAGCCATTTGTTCAGGATTGACTTGGACAAAGGCATAAAAATATGTGAAAGCAACAATCAGTGCTACATAAATCGTCATACCGATTGGCTTAGTATAGTCAAAGTTGTTGGTTATCCAAGTTGTCACATTATTGGTTCCGAAGAACGATGCGATCGTCTGCGGAGTAATAATGAAAGAAACGGCAAAGATGACTGGAATCACCCCTGCTGGATTCACTTTCAATGGAAGGTGCGTTGCTTGACTAGCAGACATTTGTGCACGACCAGTACCTTTTGAATATTGAATTGCAATCTTTCTCACTGCCATTTGAATGTAAATAACACCGATAACAATGACAAGAATGGCAATTACAATAAGGGCAATTTTAAGGATTTGCATGAACAGCTGTCCATCTCCACCTACAAATTGTTGAGCGTACACTTGTTTTAATGTTTGAGGGATACCAGCGATGATACCGGCAAAGATAATAATCGAAATACCGTTACCAACACCGTGAGCAGTAATCTGCTCGCCCAGCCACATTAAAAATGCTGTTCCCGCAGTGAGTACGACCGCAATTAAGAGATACGTTGATACACCAGGGTTTTCAATCAGCATGCCTCCTGCCATATTGTTGAATCCATATGACATTCCTAACGCCTGGATAAATCCTAGAACAATTGTAAAATACCTTGTGAATTGTGCTAATTTTCGGCGGCCAACCTCTCCTTGCTTTGACCACTCAGTAAACTTCGGAACAACATCCATCTGCAAGAGCTGAATAATGATCGAAGCAGTGATATACGGCATAATCCCCATTGCAAGAATGGAGAATTGGAAAAGTGCCCCGCCCCCAAACGTGTTGAGGATTCCGAAAACACTCATTTGATCCTGTGCCTGGAGAACTTCGGCGTTCACATTAGGCACAGGGATGAAAGCACCTATACGAAAGACGACTAACATTAAAAGTGTGAATATAATCTTATTCCGTATATCTTTCACGCGCATAAAATTGGAGATTGTCTTAAACAAGTTAGATCACCTCGGCTGTACCGCCAGCAGCTTCAATCGCTTCTTTCGCAGAAGCAGAGAATTTATTGGCTTTTACAGTTAATTTTTTTTCTAATTTACCGTTGCCAAGAATTTTTACTCCTGCTTTTAACTTGCTTATTGCACCAGTCTCTAGAAGAAGTTCAGGAGTTACTTCCGTTCCTTCGTCAAAACTGTTTAATCTGTCTAAGTTGATTACCGCGTAATCTTTACGGTTGATGTTTGTAAAACCACGTTTTGGAAGGCGTTGGAATAAAGGCATCTGACCACCTTCGAAACCAGGGCGTACACCGCCGCCAGAACGAGCGTTTTGACCTTTATGACCTTTACCAGAAGTTTTACCGTTACCTGATCCGATACCACGACCAACACGGTTGCGTACTTTACGTGAACCTTCTGAAGGCTTCAATTCATGAAGTTTCATTTGGGCACCTCCTTATCGATTAAAAATGTTTTATTGTTCTTTAACAGAAACTAAATGAGACACCTTGTTAATCATGCCGCGGATCGCTGCATTGTCTTCATGTACGACTGTTTGGTTTGTTTTCTTAAGACCAAGAGTACGAACAGTGACACGCTGATCTTCTGGGCGACCGATTACACTGCGTTTGAGGGTAATTTCTAATTTATTTGCCATTATTGTTCCCTCCTTATCCTAACAGGTCTTCTACAGATTTTCCACGAAGCTTCGCTACATCTTCAGCACGTTTAAGCTCACTTAAACCTTGAAGTGTTGCGCGGATCATGTTGATCGGTGTATTAGAACCTAGAGATTTAGAAAGGATATCAGCTAGACCAGCAAGCTCAAGTACCGCACGCACTGGGCCTCCAGCGATAACTCCTGTACCTTCTGAAGCAGGCTTCAATAGAACGTTTCCTGCACCGAATCGACCGATGATTTCATGTGGAATTGTAGTTCCAACCATTGGTACTTCAATTAAATTCTTTTTCGCATCTTCAACAGCTTTGCGGATCGCTTCTGGTACTTCTTGTGCTTTACCAGTACCGAAACCTACATGACCGTTTTTGTCACCGACAACAACTAAAGCTGCAAAACGGAAACGACGTCCACCTTTAACAACTTTCGCTACGCGGTTAACCGTAACTAAGCGTTCTTCTAACTCTAATTTGCTTGGGTCAATACGACTCATTCGGATGTGTCCCTCCTTCTTTTATTAAAATTTAAGTCCAGCCTCACGAGCAGCTTCAGCTAGAGCTTTTACACGTCCATGATATAGGTATCCTCCGCGGTCAAATACCACGTTAGAGATTCCTTTTTCAACAGCACGTTTTGCAACAAGTTCGCCAACTTTCGTAGCAGCTGCAGTGTCAGAACTATTCTCGATCTTTAACTCTTTATCAAGAGTAGAAGCACTTACAAGTGTTACACCGTTAACATCATCAATTACTTGAGCGTAGATATTCTTGTTAGAACGGAAAACGTTAAGGCGAGGTCTTTCAGCAGTACCTGAAAGTTTCGCACGAACACGAGCATGTCTTTTAAGACGAGTAGCGTTTTTGCTAGTTTTCGTAATCATCCGAGTCACTCCTTTCTTCACTTTAAGCGATCTTACTTACCAGTTTTTCCTTCTTTACGGCGAACGAATTCACCTTCGTAACGAATTCCTTTACCTTTGTAAGGCTCTGGAGCACGGACAGCGCGGATGTTAGAAGCTAGAGCTCCTACACGCTCTTTATCGATACCTTTAACGATTACTTTCGTTTGAGATGGAACTTCTACTTCAACTCCAGCCTCAGGAACGATTTCAACTGGGTGAGAGTATCCAACGTTAAGAACAAGTTTGTTTCCAGATTTAGCTGCACGGTAACCGACACCGATAAGTTCTAAACCTCTTTCGAAACCTTTAGATACACCTTCAACCATGTTAGCAATCAAGCTACGTGTTGTACCATGTAATGCACGGTGTTCTTTATTTTCAGACGGACGGCTTACAGTTAAGACGTTGTCCTCAATTTTAATTTCCATATCAGGGTGAAATGCACGAGTTAGTTCACCTTTTGGTCCCTTTACTGTCACTGTGTTATCGTTGTTTGTCACAGTTACTCCTGAAGGGATCTCGATTAGTTTTTTACCTATACGAGACATACCAAGCACCTCCATTCATCTTAAACTTTTTTTACCATACGTAAGCAAGTACTTCTCCACCAGCTTGTTTAGCACGGGCTTCTTTGTCCGATAAAACACCTTGTGATGTTGAAATAATTGCGATTCCAAGTCCGTTAAGTACACGTGGTACTTCATTTGATTTCGCATATACGCGTAAACCAGGTTTACTGATTCTTTTAAGACCAGTGATAACACGTTCGTTGTTTTGGCCGTATTTAAGGAACAAACGGATAATTCCTTGTTTGCTGTCTTCGACGTACTCAACGTCACGGATAAAACCTTCACGCTTTAAGATTTCAGCAATTTCTCTTTTGATTTTTGAAGCCGGTACTTCTAGCTTCTCATGACGTACCATGTTCGCATTGCGAATACGAGTCAGCAAATCTGCAATCGGATCTGTCATAACCATTATTTAATAACCTCCTTCCCATTTATGGGGATTACCAGCTGGCTTTTTTAACGCCAGGAATTTGTCCTTTATATGCAAGTTCGCGGAAACAAATACGGCAAAGTTTAAACTTACGAATAACTGAATGTGGACGTCCACAACGTTCGCAGCGCGTATACTCTTGAACTTTAAACTTTTGTTTGCGTTGTTGTTTCGCAATCATAGACTTTTTAGCCACGATTTCGCCTCCCTTTCATTGATTATTTCTGGAACGGCATACCTACTTGAGTTAATAACTCACGTGCTTCTTCGTCCGTATTGGCAGTAGTAACGATAACGATATCCATACCGCGGACCTTTGTTACTTTATCGTAATCAATTTCTGGGAAGATTAACTGTTCTTTAATACCAAGCGTGTAGTTTCCACGACCGTCGAAAGATTTCTTAGAAATCCCGCGGAAGTCACGTACACGTGGTAAAGACACAGAAATAAGTTTATCAAGGAAATCATACATGCGCTCTCCGCGAAGTGTTACTTTCGCACCGATTGGCATTCCTTCACGTAGACGGAATCCAGCAATAGACTTCTTCGCACGAGTAACGACAGGTTTTTGACCAGCGATAAACGTTAATTCTTCAACAGCAGTATCGATTGCTTTAGCGTTTTGAACGGCGTCACCAACACCCATGTTGATCACGATTTTTTCGATTTTTGGCACTTGCATTACTGAAGTGTATTCAAACTTAGAAACTAATGCAGGTGTAATTTCTTTTACATACTTTTCTTTAAGGCGGTTCATGAGAAAGACCTCCCTTCCTTATTTACTATTTATCTAGAACTTGCCCAGATTTTTTCGCTACACGGACTTTCTTTCCGTCCTCAACTTTATACCCAACACGTGTCACTTCACCCGTTTTAGGATCAAGCGGCATTACGTTTGATACGTGGATCGGCGCTTCTTGTTCAGAAATCCCGCCTTGAGGGTTAGCTTGGGTTGGTTTAGAGTGTTTTTTCACAAGGTTAATACCTTCTACTAAAACACGTTCCTTTTTAGGGAAAGCAGCAAGGATGACACCTTGTTTACCTTTATCTTTACCAGAGATAACCACTACTTTATCGCCCTTTTTAACATGCATTTAATCGCACCTCCTTGAGTCGCGGATTGTATTCATTAAAGTACTTCTGGTGCTAGAGAAACAATTTTCATATAGTTGTTTTCACGAAGTTCACGTGCTACTGGTCCGAAGATACGAGTTCCACGCGGGCTCTTGTCGTCACGGATGATGACACAAGCATTTTCGTCGAAACTGATGTAAGATCCATCGTTTCTGCGAGCTCCGCTCTTAGTACGAACGATAACTGCTTTCACAACTTCACCTTTTTTGACAACGCCTCCAGGTGTTGCTTGTTTAACCGTACAAACAATGACATCACCGATGTTAGCCGTTTTACGTCCAGAGCCACCAAGAACTTTAATCGTTAGTACTTCGCGTGCGCCAGAGTTGTCAGCTACTTTTAAACGAGTCTCCTGTTGAATCATTAATGTTACCTCCTTTCGGAAAAAGAAATCCGAACTTTATTAGATAATAACGGCTTCTTCGACAACTTCAACTAGACGAAAGCGTTTAGTCGCAGATAAAGGACGAGTTTCCATGACCTTTACGATGTCTCCGATTTTTGCTTGGTTGTTTTCATCATGTGCTTTGAACTTTTTAGAGTATCTTACACGTTTGCCATAAAGTGAATGCTTTTTGTATGTTTCAACTACAACAGTGATGGTTTTATCCATTTTGTCAGAAACAACACGACCTTGATACACTTTACGTTGGTTACGTTCGCTCATGTTTGCGGGGCCTCCCCTCTAATTATTATTTATTAGCAGCGATTTCTCTTTGACGAATCACAGTTTTCATGCGTGCGATTGATTTACGCACTTCACGAATGCGAGCAGTATTTTCAAGCTGCCCAGTCGCTAATTGGAAACGAAGATTGAAAAGTTCTTCTTTAAGAGACTTTACTTTTTGTTCAATTTCAGCAGTGGTAAGGTCACGAATTTCATTAGCTTTCATTTGATTCACCACCAATTTCTTCACGTTTTACGAACTTCGTTTTAATTGGCAATTTGTGAGATGCAAGACGAAGAGCTTCACGAGCCACTTCTTCAGACACACCAGAAATTTCAAATAAAACTTTGCCCGGTTTTACTACAGCTACCCATCCTTCTGGAGCACCTTTACCGGAACCCATGCGGACCTCTAGAGGTTTAGCTGTGTATGGCTTAGAAGGGAAAATTTTAATCCAAACTTTACCGCCACGTTTCATGTAACGAGTCATAGCAATACGAGCAGCTTCGATTTGACGGTTTGTGATCCAAGAAGCTTCAAGAGCTTGGATACCGTACTCACCGAAATGTACTTCAGTACCGCCTTTTGCACGACCACGCATTTTTCCACGATGTTCTCTGCGATACTTCACGCGTTTTGGCAATAACATATTATTTTCCTCCTTCCGCAGTATTCTTCTTAGTTGGAAGGACTTCTCCACGATAGATCCATACTTTTACGCCAAGCTTACCATAAGTAGTATCAGCTTCAGCAGTAGCATAGTCGATGTCAGCACGAAGTGTGTGCAATGGAACAGTACCTTCACTGTAATATTCAGAACGAGCAATATCTGCACCGCCAAGACGACCAGAAACCATTGTTTTGATTCCTTGTGCTCCAGCACGCATTGTGCGTTGGATTGTTTGTTTTTGTGCACGACGGAATGAAATACGGTTTTCAAGTTGACGAGCGATGTTTTCAGCAACTAGCTGAGCATCAAGATCTGCTCTCTTGATTTCAAGAATGTTGATGTGTACACGTTTGCCAGTTAGGCTGTTAAGAGCTTTACGAAGTGCTTCAACTTCAGATCCGCCTTTACCAATTACCATACCTGGTTTAGCCGTGTGGATTGTGATATTTACGCGGTTTGCAGCACGTTCGATTTCTACTTTAGAAACAGACGCGTCAGACAAACGCTTGCTGATGAATTCACGGATTTTCAAGTCTTCATGTAAGAAGTCAGCGTAATCTTTTCCTGCGAACCATTTAGATTCCCAATCACGAATGACGCCAATACGAAGACCTACTGGATTTACCTTTTGACCCACGGATTATCCCTCCTTCTTTTCTGATACAACGATTGTAATGTGGCTAGTACGTTTGTTAATTGCGCTCGCACGACCCATAGCACGTGGACGGAATCTCTTAAGTGTTGGACCTTCGTCAACGAATGCTTGAGTAATCACTAGGCTGTTAGCGTCCAACTCGTAGTTGTGCTCAGCGTTTGCGATAGCAGATTTTAATACTTTTTCAATAATTGGTGAAGCAGCCTTAGGTGTAAGGTTTAAGATAGAAACTGCTTCTCCTACTTGCTTACCTCGGATCAGGTCCATTACTAGACGTGCTTTACGAGGAGCAATACGGACTGTTCTTGCGACAGCTTTAGCTTGCATTTAAAAGCCTCCTCTCATTAGCGTCTTGTTTTTTTATCGTCACTAGCATGACCTTTGTAAGTACGGCTTGGTGCGAATTCGCCCAATTTGTGACCTACCATATCTTCAGAAATGAAAACAGGTACATGTTTGCGTCCGTCATAGACAGCGATTGTGTGACCGATGAATTGTGGGAAAATTGTAGAACGACGAGACCAAGTTTTTACGACTTGCTTTTTGTCAGTTTCATTCAATTTCTCGACTTTAGCCATCAAATGATCATCAACAAATGGTCCTTTTTTTAAGCTGCGAGCCATTGTGGAACCTCCCTTCGTGATTGAACTACGGTCCTAAATGAACCGTAGACAACCCCGTTACTTGTTTTTACGACGACGTACAATGAATTTATCAGACTTGTTGGTTTTCTTACGAGTCTTGAATCCAAGAGTCGGTTTACCCCATGGAGACATTGGTGATTTACGTCCGATTGGAGCGCGTCCTTCACCACCACCGTGTGGGTGATCGTTAGGGTTCATTACAGAACCACGAACTGTTGGGCGTACGCCTTTCCAGCGAGAACGTCCAGCTTTACCGATGTTAATTAATTCGTGTTGCTCGTTTCCAACTTGACCGATAGTCGCACGGCAAGCAGAAAGAATCATGCGAACTTCTCCTGAGTTCAAACGTACAAGAACGTATTTACCTTCTTTACCTAGAACTTGAGCAGAAGTACCAGCAGAACGAACTAATTGTCCACCTTTACCTGGTTTTAATTCAATGTTATGCACAACTGTACCAACTGGGATGTTGATAAGTGGAAGAGCATTACCTGGTTTGATGTCAGCTTCTGGTCCAGAAGTAACTTCAGTACCAACTTGGATTCCTTTCGGAGCAAGAATGTAACGTTTCTCACCATCTGCATAGTTTACAAGAGCGATGTTCGCTGAACGGTTTGGATCATACTCGATTGTAGCAACGCGTCCAGGTATACCGTCTTTATCACGCTTAAAGTCGATGATACGGTATTGACGTTTGTGACCGCCACCTTGATGACGAACAGTCAATCTACCTTGGTTGTTACGTCCGCCTTTTTTGTGTAGCGGTGCAAGCAACGATTTTTCTGGTTTGTCAGTCGTGATTTCAGCAAAATCTGAAGTAGTCATGCCACGACGACCATTACTGGTTGGTTTATACTTTTTAATCGCCATTTTGAATTTCCCTCCTTCTTTTTAAGATTTACGCTTCAAAAATTTCGATTTCTTTGCTGTCAGCAGTTAATTTCACGATCGCTTTTCTGCGACGGCTAGTCATACCAGTGTAGCGTCCAACGCGTTTTGATTTTCCTTTGTAGTTTTGAACGTTGACTTTCTCAACTTTCACTCCAAAGATTTCTTCAACAGCGTCTTTCACTTCTGTTTTGTTAGCTCTGACATCAACTTCGAACGTGTACTTCTTCTCTGTCATTAGATCAGCAGAACGTTCAGTAATGATAGGGCGCTTTAGAACATCACGAGGATCTTTCATTATGCAAGTCCCTCCTCTACTTTTTCAACCGCTGCTTTAGTGATCAGAAGTTTGTCGTGGTTGACAACGTCAAGAACGTTGATACCGTTAGCTTCAACAACTGTTACTCCAGGGATGTTACGAGCAGATAAAGCAACTGTTTCGTTTGCATCCGCAGTGACGATCAACGCTTTCTTCTCAACAGATAATCCTTTAAGGATGCCTGCGAATTCTTTCGTTTTCACTGCATCAAGAGTCAGATCTTCAAGAACGATGATGTTGTTGTCGATTACTTTAGAAGACAATACTGACTTGATAGCCAAGCGGCGAACTTTTTTAGGTAATTTATAAGAATAGCTGCGTGGTGTTGGACCGAATACGATACCGCCTCCGCGCCATTGTGGTGAACGGATAGAACCTTGACGAGCACGACCTGTACCCTTCTGTCTCCAAGGCTTACGACCTCCGCCACGTACTTCAGAACGAGTTTTTACTTTGTGAGTTCCTTGACGTAAGGAAGCTCTTTGCATAAGAATAGCATCGAATACTACGCTTTCGTTTGGCTCAATTCCAAACACAGAAGCGTTTAATTCGATTTCACCGTTAGTAGAACCGTTTTGGTTAAATAATGCTACTTTTGGCATGACTTGTTTCCTCCTTTCCTAAGAGAGTTATTTAGATTTAACTGCACTCTTTACAGTTACTAGAGATTTTTTAGCTCCTGGTACGTTTCCTTTGATCAATAGAAGATTGCGTTCTGCATCAACTTTAACGATCTCAAGGTTTTGGACAGTGATTTGCTCTCCGCCCATACGACCTGGAAGAAGTTTACCTTTGAATACACGGTTTGGATCAACAGGTCCCATTGAACCAGGACGACGGTGGTAACGTGAACCGTGAGTCATTGGTCCGCGTGATTGTCCGTGGCGTTTGATAGCCCCTTGGAATCCTTTACCTTTTGATGTTCCTGTTACATCTACGATATCTCCATTTGCGAAAATATCAACTTTGACTTCCTGACCAACTTCATACGCATCTAACTCCGCACCGCGTAATTCTTTTACGAAGCGCTTAGGAGCAGTTTCCGCTTTAGCAACGTGGCCTTTCTCTGGTTTGTTAGAAAGCTTTTCACGTTTGTCATCAAAACCGATTTGGATTGCTTCATAGCCATCCGTGTCAACAGTCTTCTTTTGAAGAACAACGTTAGCAGCAGCCTCAACAACAGTTACAGGGATAAGATCACCGTTTTCTGCGAATACTTGCGTCATACCAATTTTTCTACCTAAGATTCCTTTGGTCATTAGTCACACCTCCTATAATATGTGTTTTCTATTTGAATTAAAGTTTGATTTCGATATCTACACCAGATGGTAAATCTAAACGCATAAGTGCATCAACTGTTTGTGGAGTTGGATTCACGATGTCGATTAGACGTTTGTGAGTACGCATCTCAAATTGCTCACGAGAATCTTTGTACTTATGCACCGCACGAAGGATTGTGTAAACTGATTTTTCAGTTGGAAGCGGGATTGGACCAGATACACTAGCACCAGAACGCTTAGCCGTTTCAACAATCTTCTCAGCAGATTGATCAAGAATTCTATGATCATATGCTTTTAAACGAATACGAATTTTTTGTTTTGCCATTATTTTCCCTCCTTTTCGCCTACTTACGTTAGACAGTTCTCCGTGAGAAAAACCTGATCACCTCGCCATGGCAAAGCGGCCGGGTGTGTCAGCAACCTCTCACTTCATCGCAGTCAAAGACCAACATGCACTATTGTACCAAATTGGCCTGCGTGTTGCAATAATAAATCGGATAAATTTATGATTTGCACACTTTTCATATTATACAGGGATTCAGCCTATAAATCAAGCTTTCCCTGAAGATGATGTATAGCAGTCTTTCTGATGATACGTATAAATTCATCTGGCTCCTCGATGTGCGGGGAATGGGCAGAGTCTTTAAAGGTAAACCATTCTTTGATGGGTGCTTTTAATTGATCAACATATGGTTTTGATACAGCAGCTGGGGTAATCATGTCGTGATCGCCAATGAGAAAGTAGCACGGTATTAATATAGTAGAAACTCGGTATTGAATACTCTCATTCATTAACTGATCCCATAGCTTGTCTTGACTAAATTTCTGCCCTTTCACGAACTTCCATTTATCTTTCAGCCGATATTGCTTACTAAAAAGAAACCCTTTTAGCATTTGAAAAACCGGCTTCCATCTATGTGTGAGACCTACGCTTGCAAACTCTTTATATAGAGAGAACAAGGCATGAGCTGATGTCCGTTTCCAAGGAGGCGGCGTCAGTAATCGCAGACAGCTAGTAAACAGCCGATTGCGATGGTATTTCTTCATAAGAAGCTCATACGAAACGATATCTTCCTTAAACACATCTACTACCTGACTAATCCCGTAATAAGCATGATAAAGATCTGGACGCTTATGTACTGCTTGTATGGCAATTAACGATCCCCACGAGTATCCTGCGATATACAATTTTGAGTGACCTAGATGTGATAGGAGCTTCTCAGTCAGTTCAATCGTGTCTTCTATAAATTGCTGAATGGTCATCGATTCATCAGGAAGATTCTCTTGATAGGAAAGTCCTGCGCCTCGCTGATCCCAATGGACAACTGTAAAGTCCTGATCAAGTTCCTCGTGAAAGGAATCAATATAACTGATTTGAGCTGAGCCGGGCCCGCCGTGTAAAAATAAGAGTACGGGCTTTTTTTCACTCATCTCATCTTCTTTCATCATAATCCATTGGTCAATCCCGCCGATCAACCATTTTTTTAAATATGTCTTTGCCATTCCAGCGATCCTCTCGGTTCCATTTAGATTCTATAGCTTATAGTAGCCGTTCTCATCTGGAAAAGCAAAAAAAGAGACCCTTTTGCAAGGAGTCTCTTTTGTATGTTTAATTACTTAATGATAGTTGAAACGACGCCAGAACCTACAGTACGTCCACCCTCACGGATAGAGAAACGAGTTCCTTCTTCGATAGCGATAGTAGAGATAAGTTCAACTTCCATCTCAGTGTTATCGCCAGGCATTACCATTTCAGTACCTTCTGGAAGATGTACGATACCAGTTACGTCAGTTGTACGGAAGTAGAACTGCGGACGGTAGTTAGCGAAGAATGGAGTATGACGTCCACCCTCTTCTTTAGAAAGTACATAAACTTCAGCTTTGAAACGGCTGTGTGGAGTGATTGTACCTGGTTTAGCAAGTACTTGACCACGTTGGATATCTTCACGAGATACACCACGAAGTAGTGCACCGATGTTGTCACCAGCTTCAGCATAGTCAAGAAGTTTACGGAACATTTCAACACCTGTAACAGTTGTTTTACCGTTTTCTTCTTGAAGACCGATGATTTCAACTTCGTCACCGACTTTAACTTGTCCACGCTCAACACGACCAGTAGCAACTGTTCCACGACCAGTGATTGAGAATACGTCCTCAACTGGCATCATGAATGGCTTCTCAGTGTCACGCTCTGGAGTTGGGATGTACTCATCAACCGCATCCATAAGTTCAAAGATTTTTGCTTCGTAATCAGCATCTCCTTCAAGAGCTTTAAGAGCAGAACCTTTGATAACTGGTACATCGTCACCAGGGAAGTCATAGTCAGAAAGAAGGTCACGAACTTCCATTTCAACAAGTTCAAGTAACTCTTCATCGTCAACCATGTCACATTTGTTAAGGAATACTACGATGTAAGGTACACCTACGTTACGAGAAAGTAGGATGTGCTCACGTGTTTGTGGCATTGGACCGTCAGCAGCAGATACTACTAAGATCGCGCCGTCCATTTGAGCAGCACCAGTGATCATGTTTTTAACATAGTCAGCGTGTCCTGGGCAGTCTACGTGTGCATAGTGACGAGTTTCAGTTTCATACTCAACGTGTGCAGTTGAGATTGTGATTCCACGCTCGCGCTCTTCTGGAGCACCATCGATTTGGTCATAAGCCATAGCTGTACCTTTACCAGATTTCTTATGAAGAACTGTTGAGATAGCAGCAGTTAGAGTTGTTTTACCATGGTCAACGTGTCCAATTGTACCAATGTTAGCATGCGATTTGGAACGGTCGAATTTTTCTTTAGCCATTCTAAAAATCCTCCTTAAAGGTTCATTGTATTTGGTATAGAGTGATAGAAAGTGAAGAGTTACCTCTCACTTTCTGATCTTCAATAGTAGTTATACTTTAGTTTAAAGGCAAAATCAATTATTCACCTTTATTTTTTTTGATGATTTCTTCACTGATGCTCTTAGGCACTTCTTCGTAGTGATCCATGTGCATAGTGAAAGTACCGCGTCCTTGTGTGTTAGACCGGAGTGCAGTTGCATATCCGAACATTTCAGAAAGTGGAACCATAGCGCGAACAACTTGAGCGTTACCGCGAGCTTCCATACCTTCTACACGTCCACGACGAGATGTGATATCACCCATGATGTCTCCCATGTATTCTTCAGGGATAACAACTTCCACTTTCATCATTGGCTCAAGTAGAACTGGGTTACATTTGCTGACAGCATTTTTCAATGCCATAGATGCAGCAATTTTGAACGCCATTTCGTTCGAGTCAACATCGTGGTAAGATCCATCAAATAATTTTGCTTTGATGTCGATTAATGGGAATCCAGCTAATACACCATTTTCAAGTGAATCTTCAAGACCTGCTTGAATTGCTGGGATGTATTCACGTGGAACAACCCCACCGACGATTGCATTTTCAAATTCAAAGCCTGCGCCTTCTTCGTTTGGTTCGAATTCGATCCAAACGTGTCCGAACTGACCGCGTCCACCAGACTGACGTACGAATTTACCTTCAACTTTTGCACCAGAACGGAATGTTTCACGGTACGCAACTTGAGGAGCACCTACGTTAGCTTCAACCTTGAACTCACGCTTCATACGGTCAACAATGATATCAAGGTGAAGCTCACCCATACCAGAGATGATCGTTTGACCAGTTTCAGGGTTTGTTTGTGTACGGAATGTTGGATCCTCTTCAGCTAGTTTAGCTAAAGCGATACCCATTTTATCTTGGTCAGCCTTTGATTTAGGCTCGATAGCTACATCGATAACTGGCTCTGGGAATTCCATAGACTCAAGGATAACAAGATCTTTCTCGTCACAAAGAGTGTCACCAGTAGATGTATCTTTAAGACCTACTGCTGCTGCGATATCCCCTGCATATACAGTAGAGATTTCTTCACGGCTGTTTGCGTGCATTTGAAGGATACGTCCAACACGTTCACGCTTGTTCTTAGAAGAGTTCTTCACGTATGAACCAGAATCAAGTGTTCCAGAGTATACGCGGAAGAAAGTTAGTTTCCCAACATAAGGGTCAGTCATAACTTTAAATGCAAGAGCTGCGAATGGTGCGTCATCAGTAGACTCACGAACAACCTCTTCATTTGAATCTGGCAGGATACCTTTGATTGCAGCAACATCAGTTGGTGCAGGAAGGTAGTCAAGCACAGCGTCAAGTACAAGCTGAACACCTTTGTTTTTGAAAGCAGATCCAACAAGAACTGGGTAGAATTCAACATTCAATGTTCCTTTACGGATTGCAGCTTTCAATTCAGGAATTGTGATTTCTTCACCCTCAAGGTATTTTTCCATAAGCTCTTCATCAAGCTCAGCGACAGCTTCAATTAGGCTGCTGCGAAGCTCTTCAGCTTTGTCTTTATACTCTGCAGGGATTTCTTGTGCATCAGAGCGAGTTCCAAGGTCATCTTCGTAGAAGTATGCTACGTTTTCTACAAGGTCGATGATTCCTTCGAATTGATCTTCAGCGCCGATCGGCAATTGAATTGCATGAGCGTTCGCTTGAAGACGATCTCTTAATGTGCTTACAGAGTAAAGGAAGTCCGCACCGGTTTTATCCATTTTGTTAACGAATACGATACGAGGTACTCCGTAAGTTGTTGCTTGGCGCCAAACTGTTTCAGTTTGTGGCTCTACACCTGATTGTGCATCAAGGACAGCAACCGCACCATCAAGTACACGTAAAGAACGTTCAACTTCAACAGTGAAGTCTACGTGTCCTGGTGTATCGATGATGTTTACACGGTAACCTTTCCATTGTGCTGTAGTAGCAGCAGAAGTGATTGTAATACCACGTTCTTGCTCCTGCTCCATCCAGTCCATTTGTGAAGCTCCTTCGTGAGTTTCACCAATTTTATGGATACGACCAGTGTAGTACAAGATACGCTCAGTCGTTGTCGTTTTACCGGCATCGATGTGAGCCATGATACCAATATTACGAGTTTTGTCTAAGGAGAACTCTCTTGCCATTGGGTAATTTCTCCTTCCTCATTAGGGAATAGTTTTTTTAGTTTGGTATAAATCCTACCAGCGGTAGTGAGCGAATGCTTTGTTCGCTTCTGCCATTTTGTGTGTGTCTTCACGTTTCTTAACAGCAGCACCAGTGTTGTTAGCTGCGTCAAGGATTTCGTTAGCAAGACGCTCTTCCATCGTTTTTTCTCCACGAAGACGAGCGTAGTTTACTAACCAGCGAAGACCTAAAGTAGTACGACGGTCTGGGCGAACTTCTACAGGAACTTGGTAGTTAGCTCCACCTACACGACGTGCTTTAACTTCAAGAACTGGCATGATGTTTTTCAAGGCTTGTTCGAAAACCTCCATCGCTTCATTACCAGTACGTTCTTTGATGATATCAAATGACTTGTAGAGAATAGTTTGTGACTTTCCTCTTTTACCGTCGATCATCATTTTGTTGATCAAACGAGATACAAGTTTAGAATTGTAAATTGGATCTGGCAATACGTCTCTTTTTGCTACAGGACCTTTACGTGGCATCTGAATAGCCTCCCTTCTCTTTTAAAAGGATTTCTATCTGTCTCTCATCTCAATATCATTGTCAGCTTCCTGACTCCACTGATCTGTTATCAACTTCTAAAAACCCTTATGTTTGTTTATATTATTTGCTTTGTTTAGGGCGTTTTGTTCCGTATTTAGAACGTCCTTGCATACGACCGTCAACTCCGGCAGTATCAAGCGCACCACGAACGATGTGGTAACGTACACCCGGTAAGTCTTTTACACGTCCGCCACGGATAAGTACTACACTGTGCTCTTGTAGGTTATGTCCGATACCAGGAATGTAAGCTGTTACCTCAATCAGGTTAGACAAACGTACACGAGCATATTTACGTAGTGCTGAGTTTGGTTTTTTCGGTGTCATTGTACCGACACGAGTACAAACCCCGCGCTTCTGTGGAGATGTTACGTTAGTGTGCTCTTTTTTGAAACTGTTGTATCCTTTGTTAAGTGCAGGAGACTTTGAGTTTTCAACTTTACTCACGCGTCCTTTGCGTATTAGCTGATTAATTGTAGGCATGTTGTTATTCCTCCCTTCATTACTTTTTTTATAACCCACATACCCAGGTGGTTCATCAAAAGGCAAAAAACAATGCTTTTGCATTTTAAGCATGCAAAAACAAAACAAGTACGCTATAACATAATGGCAACAGCTGCTGCCCCAACTTCAATTCCGCAGGCCTTGCCGAGCTTTTTCATGGAATCTACCACTAAAATGTCTACACCCTTCTCTTGCGCTAGTTTCAATACACTAGCAGTTAAAGCAGGATCAGCATCTTTCGCTACGACGACTTCCTTTACTGAATCTCGTTTCAGAGCTTTTACTGTTTGCTTCGTACCAATAATAATGGATTGAGCCTGTGATACTTTATCATAAGACATCGAATATCCTCCAAAGTAACAGGTTTTATTTTGAGCACCTTGGTTATATTATCATCATGGCAGAAGGATGTCAATATGATATGACAGATTATCTTGACATCCTTCACCATTTTTTGATGATTTTATAGGAATCTGAGAAAGATTACTCTACAGGAACCATGTCGTCAGACGGCTGCACTTGCGAAACCGGCTTAACTTTACGGTAGTTCGGCATTCCCGTTCCAGCAGGAACAAGTTTACCAATGATAACATTCTCTTTCAAGCCAAGCAGTTCATCACGTTTTCCTTTGATCGCTGCATCTGTTAGGACACGAGTCGTTTCTTGGAAGGATGCCGCAGACAAGAATGAGTCTGTTTCAAGCGAAGCTTTTGTAATACCAAGAAGAACTGGACGGCCTGTTGCAGGACGTTTGCCTTCGAATAGTACTTTTTTGTTTGCTTCAGTGAATTGATGTACATCAAGAAGTGTGCCTGGTAATACGTCTGTATCCCCTGCATCAGCGACACGCACTTTGCGAAGCATTTGGCGAACCATTACCTCTACGTGCTTATCTCCGATTTCTACCCCTTGCATACGGTATACTTTTTGTACTTCATGAAGCAGATATTCTTGAACAGCTGTCATGTCAGTCACTTTAAGAAGTTCTTTCGGATCGATTGAACCTTCTGTAAGCACTTGACCACGAGTGACTTTGTCACCTTCAACAACTTTTAGACGTGCATTGTAAGGAGCTGTGTAAGAGCGAGTTTCAACTTCGCCTTGAACCACAATTTCCTGCTGCTTGTCACGAACATCGTTAATTTCAGCAACGACACCATCAATTTCAGAAATTGTCGCTTGCCCTTTCGGATTACGCGCTTCAAACAGCTCTTGGATACGAGGTAGACCTTGAGTGATATCGTCTCCTGCTACCCCACCGGTGTGGAACGTACGCATTGTAAGCTGAGTTCCTGGCTCACCGATTGATTGTGCAGCGATGATTCCAACTGCTTCACCGACTTCAACGTCAGTACCAGTTGCAAGGTTACGGCCGTAGCATCGTTTACATACACCATGAGGCGTGTTACATGTAAATGCAGAACGGATCCATACTTCCTCAATTCCTGCTTCAACTACTTCAAGTGCTTTATCTTCATCAATTAGTTCGTTTTCGGCTACAATGACTTCGCCTGTTTCAGGATGAACAATTGGTTTTCTTGCAAAACGTCCGATTAGACGTTCTTCAAGCTTCTCAATAATTTCATTTCCTTCTTTAATGGACTTCGCCAAGATTCCACGGTCTGTACCGCAATCTGTTTCACGGATGATGACATCCTGTGCAACGTCAACGAGACGACGCGTGAGGTAACCTGAGTCAGCTGTTTTAAGGGCTGTATCGGCAAGACCTTTACGCGCACCGTGAGTGGAAATAAAGTATTCCAATACAGTTAATCCTTCACGGAAACTAGATTTAATCGGAAGTTCAATGATACGTCCAGCCGGGTTGGCCATCAGACCACGCATACCAGCCAGCTGAGTGAAGTTAGATGCGTTACCACGCGCTCCAGAGTCACTCATCATGTAGATTGGGTTGACTTCATCAAGGGACTTCATCAGTTTACCTTGGATGACATCTTTAGAAGAACTCCAGATTGAAATCACTCTCTCATAACGCTCTTCTTCAGTAATCAAACCACGTCTGAATTGCTTCATGACGTTATCTACTTTTGCTTGTGCTTCTTCAAGAATTTGCTGCTTATCATCTAATACGACGATATCAGACACACCAACCGTAATACCGGCTTTAGTAGAGTATCTGAAACCAAGATTTTTCATGCGGTCAAGCATTTTAGATGTCTCAGTGATATGGAATCTCTTAAAGATTTCTGCAATGATTTTACCTAAAATACCTTTTTTGAACGGCGCATTGATTTCTTGTTTCTCGATCGCAGCTTTTACATCCTCACCTTTTTCAAGGAAGAAACGATCAGGCGTTTTTTCTTCAATATTGCTCTTTGTCGGCTCATTCATGTATGGGAATGATTCCGGTAAGATTTCGTTAAAGATCAGTTTTCCAACTGTTGTAATCAACAATTTAGAACGCTGTTCATCAGTGAATGTCACATTCTTCAACGAGCTAGCTGCAACAGCTACACGTGTATGAAGATGCACATAACCATTTTGATAAGCAAGAAGGGCTTCGTCAGTATCTTTGAAGACCATACCTTCTCCGATAGCACCTTTGCGCTCAAGTGTAAGGTAGTAGTTACCAAGCACCATATCCTGAGATGGCGTAACAACTGGTTTTCCATCTTTCGGGTTCAAAATGTTTTGAGCAGCAAGCATTAAGATACGAGCTTCAGCTTGAGCTTCAGCAGATAATGGTACGTGAACCGCCATTTGGTCACCGTCAAAGTCAGCGTTGTAGGCTGTACATACAAGTGGATGCAGACGAATTGCGCGTCCTTCCACAAGTGTAGGTTCAAACGCTTGAATACCAAGTCTGTGAAGAGTCGGTGCGCGGTTTAGTAAGACTGGATGCTCACGAATAACTGATTCTAAAACATCCCATACTTCTGGCTGCACGCGCTCAATTTTACGCTTCGCACTCTTGATGTTGTGAGCTAATCCTTTTTCAACAAGCTCCTTCATCACGAATGGTTTGAATAATTCAAGAGCCATTTCTTTCGGAAGTCCACACTGATACATTTTCAAATGTGGTCCTACGACGATAACGGAACGTCCAGAATAGTCAACACGTTTACCAAGCAAGTTTTGACGGAAACGTCCTTGTTTCCCTTTCAGCATGTGAGAAAGAGATTTCAATGGTCTATTTCCTGGTCCTGTTACTGGTCGGCCTCTACGTCCATTATCAATCAATGCATCGACAGCTTCTTGAAGCATACGCTTCTCGTTCTGAACGATGATGCTTGGCGCGCCAAGATCTAATAAACGCTTCAGACGATTGTTACGGTTGATGACACGACGATAAAGGTCGTTCAAGTCAGAAGTAGCAAAACGTCCACCATCAAGCTGAACCATTGGACGTAATTCAGGCGGAATCACCGGAAGTACATCAAGAATCATCCAAGATGGTTTGTTTCCTGAGTTACGGAAGGCTTCTAATACTTCAAGGCGTTTGATCGCACGTGTACGACGCTGTCCTTGAGCAGTTTTCAGCTCTTCTTTCAGTGTATCTACTTCTTTTACAAGATCGATATCTTGAAGAAGTTTGTTGATTGCTTCTGCACCCATAGCTGCTTGGAATGTATTACCGTATTTATCTAAATAAGCACGGAATTCTTTCTCAGAAAGAAGTTGTTTCTTCTCAAGCGGTGTGTTGCCCGGATCTGTCACGACGTAAGAAGCGAAGTAGATCACTTCTTCTAACGCACGTGGTGACATATCAAGAACAAGACCCATACGGCTTGGGATACCTTTGAAATACCAAATGTGGGAAACTGGGGCAGCCAGTTCGATATGCCCCATTCTCTCACGACGGACTTTTGCCCGTGTTACTTCTACACCACAACGGTCACATACAACACCCTTATACCGAACGCGTTTATACTTCCCACAATGACATTCCCAGTCTTTTTGTGGTCCGAAGATACGTTCACAAAAGAGACCATCTTTTTCAGGTTTCAGTGTACGATAGTTAATCGTTTCAGGCTTTTTCACTTCACCAAAAGACCAAGAACGGATTTTATCAGGTGATGCGAGACCGATGTTCATATACTCAAAATTGTTCACATCTAGCAAGGGGCCTACCTCCCTTTTAATCTTCGGGTTATACCCTAGTCACTTGCTCTAATCGTTTCTGCTATTCTTTTGTGACTGCGTCACGTTCAAGATCGACAGGTGCGAGGTCTGCAGCATCTTCGTCATTAGATAACGCTAATCCGTCTGCTTTCTTCGTTTCCTCATCGTCTTCTAAATCTCTCATTTCTATCTCTTCTTCATCGCCAGATAGGATTTTCACATCCATACCTAAACTTTGAAGTTCTTTGATTAACACTTTGAATGATTCAGGGACACCTGGTTCAGGTACGTTATCCCCTTTGACGATGGCTTCGTATGTTTTCACACGACCCACAACGTCATCCGATTTAACTGTTAAGATCTCTTGAAGTGTATATGCTGCACCGTAAGCTTCAAGTGCCCATACTTCCATCTCTCCGAAACGCTGACCACCAAACTGTGCTTTACCGCCAAGTGGCTGCTGCGTAACAAGTGAGTATGGTCCAGTTGAACGAGCGTGAAGTTTATCGTCAACCATGTGAGCCAGTTTGATCATGTACATGATTCCGACAGATACACGGTTGTCGAATGGTTCACCAGTTCGACCGTCATAAAGGACTGTTTTCGCATCACGAGACATACCTGCTTCTTCAAGCGTTTCCCAAACATCTTCCTCGCGCGCACCATCAAATACTGGTGACGCAATGTGGATGCCAAGGTAACGTGCAGCCATACCCATATGAAGCTCAAGTACCTGACCGATGTTCATACGAGATGGTACCCCTAGAGGGTTCAACATGATATCGATCGGTGTTCCGTCTGGAAGATACGGCATATCTTCTTCTGGAAGGATTTTAGAGATAACCCCTTTGTTACCATGTCGTCCGGCCATTTTGTCACCTTCAGAAATCTTACGTTTCTGAACGATGTATACGCGGACTAACTGGTTTACACCTGGAGGTAATTCATCTCCATCTTCACGGTTAAAGACTTTTACATCGTGGATAATTCCGCCGCCGCCGTGTGGAACACGTAGAGACGTATCACGCACTTCACGAGCCTTTTCACCGAAGATTGCATGTAATAGACGTTCTTCAGCTGTTAGTTCAGTTACACCTTTAGGCGTTACTTTTCCTACAAGAAGGTCTCCGTCTTTTACTTCTGCACCAATACGGATGATTCCGCGCTCGTCAAGGTTGCGTAAAGCATCTTCCCCAACGTTTGGAATATCACGAGTGATTTCTTCTGGTCCAAGCTTTGTATCACGAGCTTCTGATTCATATTCTTCAATATGAATAGACGTGTAGACGTCATCTTTTACAAGGCGCTCACTCATGATGATCGCATCCTCGTAGTTGTAACCGTCCCAAGTCATGAAGCCGACCATGACGTTACGTCCTAGAGCCAATTCACCTTTTTCCATAGAAGGTCCGTCTGCAAGGATTTCTCCTTTAACGACTTCATCTCCAACACTTACGATAGGACGCTGGTTGTAGCAAGTCCCTTGGTTAGAGCGGACAAATTTCAGCAAGCTGTATTTGTCTAGGTTTCCTTTGACTTGTTGTCCGTCAACGTCTTCATAACGGCGAACCCAAATATTTTTTGCTTCTACGCGTTCTACAACACCTGGGTAACGGCAGATGACAGCAGCACCAGAGTCTTTACCTGATACGTACTCCATACCTGTACCAACAATCGGTGATTCTGGCTGCATCAAAGGCACAGCCTGACGCTGCATGTTCGCTCCCATTAGAGCACGGTTAGAGTCATCGTTTTCTAAGAATGGGATACATGCTGTCGCTGCAGAAACAACCTGCTTTGGCGAAACGTCCATGTAGTCAACGCGGTTTCGAGGAACAACGGTGTTTTCCCCTCTGAAACGAGCAATGATATTATCATCAATAAACGAACCATCTTCACCTAATATAGCGTTCGCTTGTGCTACTACGTAGTTATCCTCTTCATCAGCAGTTAAGTAATCGATTCTCGGTGTCACTTTACCAGTTTCAGGATCAACCCGGCGGTAAGGTGTTTCGATAAATCCGAAGCGATTCACTTTTGCGAATGAAGATAGAGAGTTGATCAAACCAATGTTTGGACCCTCTGGTGTTTCAATCGGACACATACGTCCATAGTGAGAGTAGTGAACGTCACGAACTTCCATTCCTGCACGCTCACGTGTCAAACCACCCGGTCCAAGCGCTGACAGACGACGTTTGTGCGTCAATTCAGCAAGCGGGTTTGTTTGATCCATGAACTGAGATAGCTGAGAACTACCAAAGAACTCTTTGATAGAAGCGATCACAGGACGAATGTTGATCAGCTGCTGAGGTGTGATTGTGTTTGTGTCTTGAATTGACATTCTTTCACGAACAACACGCTCCATTCTGCTTAAACCAATACGGAATTGGTTTTGCAGAAGTTCACCTACGGAACGCAGACGACGGTTACCAAGGTGGTCGATATCATCTGTGTCACCTACACCATGAAGAAGGTTGAAGAAGTAACTGATTGATGCAATGATGTCAGAAGGCGTGATGTTTTTCACAGCTTCCTCTACATATGCATTTCCAATCACGTTAATCACTTGCTCGCCTTCTTGATCAGACGGTGCATAAATCTTAATAGATTGAAGTTCTACTTCATCTTCTACTACGCCACCATTAGGATAAAGCTTTCTAAATCCGATGCCGTTTTCTAAGTATGGAAGAACTTTATCAAGAACTCTTCTGTCTAAAATTTGACCTTTTTCTGCTAGAATTTCACCTGTTTCAGGGTCAACTAACGTTTCAGCCAATTTTTGATTGAACAGTCTATTTTTAATATGAAGCTTCTTATTAATCTTGTAGCGTCCAACATTTGCTAGGTCATATCTCTTCGGATCGAAGAAGCGAGAGTCTAGCAAGCTTTTCGCATTTTCAACAGTTGGCGGCTCTCCAGGGCGGAGGCGCTCGTAGATTTCGAGAAGTGCTTTATCCGCATTCTCTGTATTGTCTTTTTCCAGCGTGTTGCGTAAGTATTCATTCTCGCCAATGAGGTCAAGAATCTCTTGATCAGAGCTGAAGCCGAGAGCACGCAAAAGAACCGTAACCGGCAACTTACGTGTGCGATCGATGCGTACATAGACTACATCCTTCGCATCAGTTTCGTATTCTAACCATGCGCCACGGTTTGGAATGACAGTCGCAGTAAAACCTTTTTTACCGTTTTTGTCTACTTTACCACTGAAATATACACTTGGAGAACGCACTAACTGAGAAACGATTACACGTTCCGCACCATTAATGATAAAAGTACCTGTGTCTGTCATGATTGGGAAATCACCCATGAACACGTCTTGGTCTTTTACTTCTCCAGTTTCTTTGTTAATTAAACGAACTTTTACTCTTAGTGGAGCAGAGTAAGTTACATCACGTTCTTTTGATTCTGCTACAGGATACTTAGGATCCCCTAGGCTGTAATCAATGAATTCAAGAGAAAGGTTACCAGTAAAATCCTCAATTGGGGATATATCTTGAAACATCTCTCTAAGACCCTCATCAAGAAACCACTGATAAGAAGAGGTTTGAATTTCAATGAGATTTGGTAATTCTAACACTTCGCTTATGCGTGCGTAGCTTCTGCGCTGGCGGTGTCGTCCATACTGAACTAGTTGACCTGTCAACTGATTCACCCCTCAAATCATGCGTATTATATGTGTAAAAAGTATTTCTGTCTTTCAAATGTCAGTAAAGAAATACTTTTACAAGACAAAAGAAAAAAGGGTTTCTAAAATAAGAAAACCACATCCAAAAACAAATACCGATTTTATTAGTTTTCCCAAGTATGCATAATTTATACAAAATAGTTGTTTTTTAAGCCTATCAAGCAAAATATACACATTGGCATTTTATAATGTTAACACAGCTAGGAAACTGCGTCAAACTTTTTTAGCTTTGATTATATAGTAGCCCTTTTTTTTCAATACAACCTCGACTTCTCCAAAGAGCTGCTCTAATTTTTCAATCGCAGATGGTCCACCTTGCTTTTTCTGAATAACCACCCACAACTCACCTTCCGGCAATAAATGATCAGCACTTTTTTCAAAGATCGCATGTACAACTTTCTTCCCTGCCCGTATTGGGGGATTGGTCAGTATAGAGGCAAAAGCAGCTGAGGAATGAACATTCGAGAACAAATCACTTTGATAGATGTGAACATTATCAATGCGATTATGTTTAGCGTTTTCCTTTGAAAGTTCGACTGCTCTTTCGTTCACATCAATCATATGAATGGTACGGCTAGTCATTTCGTTTGCTAACGATAAGCCGATCGGTCCATAACCGCAACCGACATCTAAGACATCGCCATCCAAGTCAGGTTCTTCGAAAGCTTCAATTAAAAGCCTTGAACCAAAGTCGACTTCTTTCTTAGAAAACACTCCACTGTCACTTGTAAAAGTAAAGGTACGGTTTCTCAAGGTGAAGTCCCATGTCTGTTTATTGCTTTTCACTGATGGCTTTTCCGTATAATAGTGGTCACTCATGGTGAATGGACCTCCTCTGGATTCAATCGTTTCAGGAGATTAGAAAAGAAAAAGCCCGCCAGTAAAAGCGAGCTTTCCCAAAAGATTAGGCGAAGATTACTTAACTTCTACAGAAGCGCCAACTTCTTCAAGCTTAGCTTTAAGTTCTTCAGCTTCTTCTTTAGCAATACCTTCTTTAAGTGGTTTTGGAGTGTTGTCAACAAGTTCTTTAGCTTCTTTCAAGCCAAGACCAGTGATTTCACGAACCACTTTGATAACTTTGATTTTTTGGTCTCCAGCACCAGCAAGTACTAGATCAAAATCAGTTTTTTCTTCAGCAGCAGCACCGCCACCAGCAGCTACAGCTACAGGAGCAGCAGCAGTTACGCCAAATTCTTCTTCGATTGCTTTTACTAAGTCGTTTAACTCAAGTACAGTTGCTTCTTTAACTGAAGCAATGATTTCTTCGATATTTAAAGCCATTTGTAATTCCTCCATTTTAAGTTTTTTTACGTAAACGTAAAGTACGCATTAAGCGCCTTGTTCTTCTTTTTGATCTGCAACTGCTTTAGTAGCAAGAGCAAGATTACGAACTGGAGCTTGAAGAACGCTAAGCAACATAGAAAGTAAGCCTTCGCGAGACGGAAGTTCCGCAAGAGCCTTCACTTCTTCTACAGTCGCTACGTTTCCTTCGATGACACCAGCTTTGATTTCTAAAGCTTCGTGGCTTTTCGCAAATTCGTTGATGATTTTCGCAGGTGCGATAACATCTTCGTTACTGAATGCGATAGCGTTTGGACCTGTTAAGAAATCGTTTAAACCCGTTAGTTCAACTTGTTCAACTGCACGGCGAGTCAAAGTGTTTTTGTAAACTTTGAATTCTACGCCAGCTTCACGAAGCTGTTTACGAAGTTCAGTCACTTCAGAAACTGAAAGACCGCGGTAATCTACAATGACAGTAGACATACTATCTTTAAATTTAGAAGTAATTTCATCAACGACAACTTTTTTAGTATCGATTGCATTGCTCATGGTTACACCTCCTGTACATTCTTTGTGTAACACTTATACCGATCAGGCAATCACGTTCCTAACGAACGGTTCTCCATATAAAAAGCCTCCATTAAGACATGGAGGCTGTATATACAAGCATACGTTAACGTAAGACTGTGACATATACACCTCGGCGGGTTAATTAAGCCATAAGGCCCCTGCTGTCTACGGTATAAATGGACATTATTCTATTTTACAACATTTTGATATTATCAAAATGGTTGTCATAAGTCAAGAATTATTTTGCAGAGAAAGAAGATGGATCCACTTTCACGCCAGGGCCCATAGTAGATGTAACAGAAACGTTTTTCACGTATACACCTTTAGCCGCTGCAGGTTTTGCTTTAAGGATTGTGTCATAGATTGTTGCAAAGTTCTCAACAAGCTTTTCGTCCTCGAAAGAAACCTTTCCGATTGGCGCGTGGATGTTACCAGCTTTATCAACGCGGTATTCTACTTTACCAGCTTTGATTTCATTGATTGCTTTTTCAACTTCAAACGTTACAGTTCCTGTTTTAGGGTTTGGCATAAGACCTTTTGGTCCAAGTACACGACCGATCTTACCAACTTCACCCATCATGTCAGGTGTCGCAACGATTACATCGAATTCGAACCAACCTTGTTGGATTTTAGTGATGTAATCAGAATCTCCAACGTAGTCTGCTCCAGCAGCTTCTGCTTCTTTTGCTTTTTCGCCTTTAGCGAACACAAGAACGCGTTGAGTTTTACCAGTTCCGTTAGGAAGTACAACTGCACCGCGGATTTGTTGATCGTTTTTACGAGGGTCTACGCCCAAACGAAAAGCAACTTCTACAGTCGCATCAAATTTCGCTGTATTTGCTTTTTTTGTAAGAGAAACAGCTTCAGCTACATCATACGCTTTAGTACGTTCGATCAGCTTAGCAGCTTCTACATACTTTTTACCTTTTTTAGCCATTATAAAAATCCTCCTTATGTGGTTTTAGCGGAATAACCTCCCACGAATAAGGGTTGCGAACTTGTCAAAACCAAACTCGCAACCCAACAAGACAAAAAATTAATCTTCGATGACAATACCCATACTGCGTGCAGTACCTTCAACCATGCGCATAGCTGATTCAACGCTAGCAGCGTTTAAGTCAGGCATTTTTGTTTCCGCGATTTCGCGTACTTTATCACGCTTAACAGTTGCCACTTTATTACGGTTAGGTTCACCAGAACCAGACTCAATACCAGCTGCTTTTTTAAGTAAAACTGCAGCAGGTGGAGTTTTAGTAATAAATGTAAATGAACGGTCTTCAAAAACCGAAATTTCAACAGGAATGATAAGACCAGCTTGGTCAGCTGTACGAGCGTTAAACTCCTTACAGAATCCCATGATATTAACACCGGCTTGACCTAGTGCAGGTCCAACTGGTGGAGCTGGGTTAGCTTTTCCAGCAGGAATTTGCAATTTAACAACTTTAACTACTTTTTTAGCCACGAGACACACCTCCTTAAAGTCCGTGATGTGGTAATAGGGGAATCCCCCTCCCACTCAACAACTTCATTCTTTATATGAATGACGAAATAACTAGCTAGCGATCTTGAGTGAACTCAAGACGTACCTTTGCTATATTACCACTTCTATACACTCATTTCAAGCTCTTTTGAATTACAATTTATCGATCTGCGTGAACTCAAGTTCAACAGGTGTTTCTCTACCAAACATATTAACGAATACTTTGACTTTGCTTTTATCGTAATCAATTTCTTCAATAGAGCCAGTGAAGTTAGCAAACGGTCCATCGATAACCTTAACTGTTTCTTTGAGCTCAAAGTCGATTTCTGTTTTGCGTTCTTCAAGACCCATTCTCTTCAGAATGGTTTCAGCTTCGCCTGGCAGCAGCGCAGTTGGCTTTGAGCCTGACCCAGCTGATCCAACGAATCCAGTGACACCCGGTGTATTACGAACAACATACCAAGAGTCGTCAGTCATCACGATTTCCACTAGGACATAGCCAGGGAACACTTTCTTTTTGACGACTTTTTTCTTACCATTTTTAATATCCGTTTCTTCTTCTTCTGGTACGACGACGCGGAAGATTTTATCCTGCATGCCCATTGATTCAACACGCTTTTCCAAGTTCGCTTTTACTTTGTTTTCATAGCCAGAGTACGTATGCACAACATACCAATTCTTTTCCATTTTCGTTCAGGACTATTTAGTCCTTCCCTCCCCACATTTCATAATGTCTATTTGACGAATCTCGAGTACCGGTAAATATTTTCAAGCAATTGAAAAAACCCGTAAAACGGGTTTTTTGGCAAGTCATATTATGATCTATTATAGCACGTTCAGCAGACCATTATTCAAGTATTAATGAATTAATTCGATTAATTGTGAGATTCCTATATCAAGAAAAGAGAAAAAGATTGCAAAGAATACGACTGTTAAAATAACAGTGATTGTGTAGCGGACCATTTCGTTCTTCTTTGGCCAGCTGACCTTTTTCATTTCTTTTCCGACACTTTTTAAGAAACTGATAATACGCATGTAAAAGACCTCCACAGAATAAAGAACGCAAATCTTACTTCGTTTCTAAATGTGTTTTATGTGAATTACAAGTCTTGCAATATTTCTTAACTTCTAATCTTTCAGCTGCTGAAGCAACACTTTTCATTGTCGTATAATTGCGGCTTCCGCAGTCTTTACAGGCTAGAGTAATCTTTTTCCTCATATTTACACCTATTTTCTCGACATCATTTCATTAGTACCTTATCACAGTGTCGAAAAAGCTGTCAATATAGGTTTGATTAGAGACTAATCTCGCGAAGCTCTAAATATTTCTCTAATTTTCTCTTTACTCTTTGGAGTGCGTTATCAATTGATTTCACATGACGGTTTAAATCTTCAGAAATCTCTTGATAGGATCTGCCATCAAGATAAAGCACAAGTACCTTTCTTTCCAGCTCGCTAAGCAGTTCACCCATCTTCATTTCGATATCATCAAATTCTTCTTTGCTAATGATTAAGTCTTCTGGGTTAAGCGCTTTAGCACCGGAAATGACATCTAATAATGTTCTGTCCGATTCTTCATCGTAGATCGGCTTGTCTAATGATACATAGGAATTTAACGGGATATGTTTTTGGCGAGTAGCTGTTTTAATTGCGGTGATAATTTGGCGGGTAATACATAATTCTGCAAAAGCCTTAAATGAAGTAAGCTTGTCCTCTCTGAAATCGCGGATAGACTTATAAAGTCCGATCATTCCCTCTTGGACAATGTCCTCTCGATCCGCTCCTATCAAGAAATAAGATCTTGCTTTCGCACGTACAAAATTGCGGTATTTCGTTATTAAATAATCTAGCGCATCACTATCTCCGACATGAACCCTTTCAATGACTTGTTCATCTTCCAACTGGCAAAATTGCTCTCTGATGGACTTACCCTTGCTGTTGTTTAGATTCACTTCGATCCCCCCGACCGCACCTAGATAGAAATATTATACATTAATGGTTGAAATATCGTCAAGCTATTCCAGATTCCCGCGCCGCCATTTTTCAAACGTTTTCAATACATCTTCTGACAATTCAATCTTAGATGCTGGTTTATCAGAAGTAATCTTTTTGACTCTCGTTTCAATCTTTCGTTCTATCACTTCAATCTCTCTTAAAAGCTCACGAGCCGACTTCCGAAGAGCTCCTTGTCCAAAAATAGCCCATTGTTCCGTAAAATCTGAGGTTGCCACATGAATTTGCGTCCGAATATTATTCAAATCCTGCGCCAGCTTTTCAATCCGCTCATCCGCCGTTTCATTCTCTCTCGTAAAGATGACCTCTACTCGGTGATTGGTCCGCTTCTTTTCAATTCCTTTAACCATATGGGCATCGAATACGACAATGACTCGATACCCTGTGTATGCTTGATATTCTGCTAAATGTTGAATCAGAACGTCTCTGGCTTCTTCAAAGCTGTTTTCCTTTAAGTGCTGCAGCTGAGGCCATGCACCTATCATGTTGTATCCATCGACTAAGAGGATATCCATCTCTATTCTCCTAACGGATAACGTTTTCGATACACTTCATACATCAATAGACCAGCGGCAACTGATGCATTCAAAGAAGTAACCTTCCCGGCCATAGGCAGTTTAATTAGAAAATCACACTTTTCCTTAATCAATCGGCCAATTCCTTTACCTTCACTGCCAATCACAAGAGCCAGCGGCATTGTACCATCAAATTGTCTGTAATCCTGTTTAGCAGACGCATCTGTTCCCGCAACCCAGATTCCTCTTTCTTTCATTTCATCAAGGGCTCTTGAAAGATTGGTCACTTTTGCAACAGGAATATGCTCAATTGCTCCAGTGGATGCCTTAGCAACTGTTGTTGTTAGACCGACCGCTCTCCTTTTTGGAATGACAATCCCGTGTGCCCCTACAGCATCTGCCGTACGCATAATCGATCCTAAATTATGCGGATCTTCAATTTCATCTAAAATCAGAAAGAAAGGCTGCTCATTCCGCTTTTCAGCGATTTGATACAGATCGTCCAATTCTGCATATTCATATGCTGCTACTTGCGCAACGATTCCCTGGTGCTGACCTGTCACCATTTGATCAAGCTTTTTCCTCGGAACATACTGAATGGTGATATTTTGCTTTTTAGCGAGTTCAATGACCTGCTGGGCTTGTCCTTTTACAGTGTTTTCTGCCATCCAGAGCTTGTATAACTCCCGATCTGACTTCAGTGTCTCAATCACTGCATTTTTCCCAATGACATAATCATGTTGCTGACTCATTTGTCTTCCTCCCTGACGTTCCGATTTCAATCGCCTGACCAATCAGCTCTTCTAAGCGTTCGTCCTGCTTTTCGATAAATAAATAACCCATGAGCGCTTCAAACGCTGTACTATAACGATACGTTTGAACGTCTGTGTTTTTAGGCACTGTGCCTGATTTTGCATTTCTTCCTCTTTTCAGCACCGCTTCTTCTGCTTCAGTGAAAAAGCCTTGCTGCTGAAGCGTAAATAAAATAGCAGCCTGTGATTTAGCTGAAACAATTTTGCTTGCTCGTTTGTGCAGCTCATTTGGTTTTGTTGCCCCCGTTTGGAGGAGGTGATGCCTCACATATACTTCAAAAATGGCATCACCCATATAAGCCAGCGCAAGTCCATTCAGCTGTTTACCGTCTTTCAGCTTTTCAAAATTCAACATTGCCTATTCTCCTCTTTTCCAGCGAGTACCTTGAGGAGTGTCCTCCAACACAATATTCATGTTCTTTAATTGGTCACGAATTTGATCAGATAGGGCAAAGTCACGATTTCTTCTAGCTTCATTACGTTTTTCAATTAACGCTTCTACCTCTTCGTCAAGCGTGTGCTTTTCTTCTAATGAGAAGCCAAGAACAGACGTAATTTCTTGGAACAAGCCGATAAATGCCTTGATCACTTCCTCCGAAGTATGATCATTTTCCATATAATAATTCGCCTGTTTCGCTAATTCGAATAAAACAGAGATCGCATTTGCTGTATTGAAGTCATCATTCATTTCAGAAATAAATGTCGCACGCTGTTCTTCAATTTTTGCCAGCCATTCAGCATTGTCTTCCGTGATATTCGTGCTGCTCTCGAGACGGTGATGTAAATTCGCATACGATGTTTTGAGTCGGTTAAATGCACTCTTTGTACTTTCTAATAAATCCATTGAGTAGTTAATTGGGTGACGATAGTGAACCGACAACATAAAGAAGCGGAGCACATCAGGATCTTGTTCTTTCACAATGTCATGCACCAGCACAAAGTTGCCAAGTGATTTTGACATTTTTTCATTATCAATATTAATATACCCGTTATGCATCCAATACTTCGCAAAAGGCTTCCCTGTCAAAGCCTCAGATTGGGCAATTTCATTCTCATGGTGCGGGAATGTTAGATCTTGTCCGCCAGCATGAATGTCAATCGTATCACCTAAATATTTTTTGACCATTGCCGAGCATTCGATGTGCCAGCCTGGGCGTCCTTCGCCCCATGGGCTATCCCATGAGATTTCCTGATCCTTTGCAGCCTTCCAAAGAGCAAAGTCCAGTGCATCTCGTTTCTTTTCACCTACACGAATACGGGCACCTGTCTTCAGTTCATCAATCGATTGATGTGAAAGCTTTCCATAGCCTTCAAATGAGCGTGTGCTGTAATACACGTCACCATCTGCTTCATAGGCGTAGCCTTTTTCAATCAATGTCGCAATAAACGCAATGATATCATCCATGTTTTCCGTTACTCGCGGGTGAAGGTCTGCTTTTTTGCAGCCTAGTGCACTGACGTCTTCGAAGTAAGCTTGGATAAACCGGTCAGCAATTGTCGGCACATCTTCTCCGAGTTCATTGGCTGCTTTGATGAGTTTATCATCCACATCTGTAAAGTTTGATACAAAGTTCACATCGTAACCGCTGTATTCTAAATACTTACGTACAGTGTCATAAACAATAGCAGGTCTAGCATTCCCGATATGAATGTAGTTATAAACGGTTGGTCCGCACACATACATCTTGACCTTTCCTGGCTCAAGCGGGACAAATTCTTCTTTCTTACGTGTCAATGTATTATAAATATTGATTGTCATGATTGTTCTTCCTTTCTGCTCAATGAAGCCAGCTCACCTTTTAGCTTTTCCATTTCTCGTTCCAATTCTTTAAAACGATCGGAAATTGGATCTGGCAAATCTTGATGATTGAGATCACGATTGATTTTCTTTCCATTTTGAACGACGACTCGCCCAGGTATACCGACAACGGTGGAATGGTCGGGTACGTCCTTTAACACGACCGACCCCGCTCCAATCTTGGCTCCTTTTCCAACTGTAATGGAACCAAGCACCTTGGCACCTGTCGCAATGAGGGCATCGTCTAAAATGGTCGGATGCCGCTTTCCCTTTTCTTTCCCTGTTCCCCCTAATGTCACGCCTTGGAAAACAGTGACGTTGTCTCCAATTTCACATGTTTCCCCGATCACAACGCCCATGCCGTGATCAATGAAGAACCGCCTGCCAATGGTTGCCGCTGGGTGAATTTCCACCCCTGTGAAAAAACGGCTGACCTGAGAAATGATCCGCGCAATAAAATACAGCTTCCGCTTATAAAATGCGTGCGCAATACGGTGAGCCCAAATCGCATGAAGCCCTGAATAGGTTAGCACTACTTCAATATAGCTTCTAGCAGCAGGATCTTGATCAAACACAGTATCAATATCTTCTTTCAGCATTTTGAAAAACACATGCTCCCCCCGTTCTTCCCCATCAATCTCTCTTAGGACTTGCTCTCTTTTTTTGGACAAATAAAAAACGCCTCTGCCAAATGACAGAGACGTTTTGAAAACGCGGTTCCACTCTGTTTAGAAAGCCACTTTTCAGCCTTCTCAACTTAATCCCATAACGGAGGATACCGCCCTTGCATACTAACGTACGTGTTCCTCAAGGGTCTTGAGGGTGCATTTCCAACGTCTGCCCATAAGTCTCTTTCAGCCGGTGGAGACTCTTTCTGTGATGGACGAGTACATTGTACTTCTCCCTCGCAACGATTTCCTTATATTTGTTTAATGCGGTTTAATACCGTTTCTTTACCTAGTAATTCAATACTTTGCGGAAGTTCTGGGCCATGCGTTTGTCCTGTGACAGCCACACGAATCGGCATGAATAGTTTCTTGCCTTTATGCCCTGTTTCTTTTTGTACCGCTTTAATGGCAGCCTTGATTTCATCAGGTGTGAAAGACTCAAGCTGTTCAAGCTGACCTGCAAAAGATGCCATCACTTCTGGTACTTGCTCCTCTGCTAGAACTTCCTTTGCCTCTTGATTATACTCAATTTGCTCCTTAAAGAACAACTCTGTTAACTCAACAATTTCTGCTCCGTAGCTTAATTGTTCGTGATACAGAGAAATAAGCTTGCGTACCCATGTGTTTTCTTCTTCTGTCAGCTGCTCACTTACCTTGCCTGCTTTTTGAAGATGCGGAAGTGTTAGTGCCACAACCTGATCAAGATCAAGTGCTTTCACGTATTGGTTGTTCACCCATTTTAGTTTATGCATATCAAATAGAGCTGGTGACTTAGAAAGTCGATTCACATCGAAAATGTCGATGAATTGCTCTTTTGTAAACAGTTCTTCTTCGCCCACTGGAGACCATCCAAGTAATGCAATGAAGTTAAACAGAGCTTCAGGTAAATATCCTAAATTCTTATATTGCTCGATGAATTGAATAATTGATTCATCACGTTTACTTAATTTCTTGCGGTTTTCGTTCACAATCAACGTCATATGTCCAAATAGCGGAACATCCCAGCCAAATGCATTAAAAACCATAATTTGTTTAGGCGTATTTGAAATATGATCCTCTCCGCGAAGAACGTGAGTCATTTTCATCAAATGATCATCCACGGCTACGGCAAAGTTATAAGTTGGCGTGCCATCTTTCTTCACAATAACAAAATCACCGATGCCATCTGTTTCAAACGAAATATCGCCTTTAACCATGTCGTCAAATTTGATGATTTCTCCTTTTGGCACTCGGAAGCGGATGCTTGGCTCTCTTCCTTCAGCAATTAGCTTGTCCTCTTCTTCTTTTGATAAATGACTGCATTTACCAGAATATCGAGGCATTTCACTGCGGGCGATTTGTGCTTCACGCTCTGCCTCTAGCTCTTCAGCCGTACAATAGCACTTATACGCCAAGTCCTTCTCTAAGAGCTCGTCATAATATTTTTTGTAAATATCATTTCGCTCTGATTGTCTGTAAGGACCGTAACCGCCATCTTTATCAATGCTCTCATCCCAATCAATACCGAGCCATTGCAGGTGGCGAAGCTGGCTTTCCTCCCCGCCTTCTACATTACGCTTTTGATCCGTATCCTCGATTCGAATAATAAATTTGCCGCCTTGGCTGCGTGCGAACAAATAGTTGAAAAGAGCCGTTCTAGCATTCCCAATATGTAAATGACCAGTTGGACTCGGTGCATAACGAACACGCACTTCATTTCCCATGAGTTTAACTTCCTTTCATCTGCATCATGTTGTCTGACACCAATTTTTTATAAACGTATTTTATCATCAAAACCCATTCTCATCAAAATGGATTTTACTTTTTCTGAAGAAGCACTGTTGCCTGAGAGGCAATTCCTTCGCCTCTTCCTGTAAATCCGAGTTTCTCTGTCGTTGTTGCTTTGACGTTCACCTGTGTGACATCTGCCTCAAGTGCTTCTGCGATTTTCTCACACATTGGTTGAATGTAAGGTGCCATTTTTGGTTTTTGCGCCATGATGGTGCAGTCAATATTCACAAGTGTGTAACCTTTTTCTTTCACAAGTGCCCACACATGCTGCAATAATTTAAAAGAATCTGCATCCTTAAACTCAGGATCTGTGTCTGGGAAATGTCTGCCGATATCTCCTTCAGCAATCGCACCCAGGCAGGCATCTGCCACTGTGTGAAGCAGTACGTCAGCGTCTGAATGCCCTAGCAGTCCCTTTTCATAAGGGATGGTGACCCCCCCGATAATCAGAGGTCTCCCCTCTGTTAATTGATGTACATCAAAGCCTTGTCCTATTCTCAACATGATCTAGTACCCTCTTTCCGCATCCATAATTGCCTTGGCAACCAGTAAATCATCCGGTGTTGTCAGCTTAATATTGGTATAGTCTCCTTGGACAATATACACATTCTCGCCATGTAATTGTTCAACAAGACTGGCGTCATCTGTTCCAAGGAAGCCTGTCCGCTCCGCATGTTCATGCGCCTCTTTTAAAATAGAATGACGAAAAGCTTGTGGGGTCTGGACCGCCCACAAGCTCTGACGTTCAATGGTTTGTTCCACTTTGCCTTCTTGAACGCGTTTGATTGTGTCTTTCACTGGTACCGCTACAACTGCGGAGCCTTTTTCAATCGCTGCTTTAACGAGCAAGTCAATCTGTGTATGCTTAATAAAAGGCCTTGCTCCATCATGAACAAGCACGATGTCCGCATCTTTCACAGCCTTTAATCCTTCGTATACACTTTGCTGACGTTCTTCACCGCCAGTGACAAGTGAAACAGGCGTTTGAAAAGCGTGTACCTTGAGTAGCCTTTCAAAGTCTTGACGCTCCTCCTCATTGATCGCTAGGATCATGCGTTTGCATTGTGAATGAGCGTCAAACACCTTTAATGTATGAATGATGACCGGCATTCTTTTCAGCTCGATAAAAAGCTTATTGCGGCCGGCCTTCATTCGTTTCCCCTGCCCCGCAGCCGGAATAACTACTTCATAATACATGTTCGTTCTCCCTTTAGAGCGCCTTCTCCAGAAGTTTTGGCTTCGCAAAAATCATTCTTCCAGCAGCAGTCTGCAGCACACTTGTGACGAGTACATCGATGTCTTTTCCAATGTAATTGCGTCCTTCTTCGACCACAATCATCGTACCGTCATCTAAATAAGCAACACCTTGGTTATGCTCTTTCCCATCTTTGATGACTTGTACCTTCATTTCTTCCCCAGGCAGTACAACCGGTTTAACCGCATTGGCTAGATCATTGATGTTTAACACTGCTACTTTTTGAAGTTCGCATACTTTATTTAAATTAAAATCATTGGTCACAACAACACCTGAAGTTAATTTCGCGAGCTTCACAAGCTTGCTATCAACCTCTTGAATGTCTTCGAAGTCACCTTCGTAAATTTCAACTTTGATATCCAATTCTTTTTGAATACGATTTAAAATATCAAGACCTCTTCGGCCTCTATTTCTCTTTAATACATCTGAGGAGTCTGCAATATGCTGTAATTCCTCGAGTACAAATTGAGGAATGACCATGACACCTTCTAAGAATCCAGTTTGGCAAATATCTGCGATTCTTCCATCAATGATAACACTTGTGTCTAAAATTTTCAGCTTTTTATCTTCTATTTCAGGTTCATCATCAGCTGCTCCTTTTTTCTTGCTGACCTTTGCAGAACGGGAGAACAGCCCCATCATTTCATCCTTCTTCTTAAAGCCTACCTGAAACCCAAGGTATCCTAAAAAGAAAGCCAGGAAAATCGGAATAATGGTACCAAAAATATGATATGGGATATTGTTTAGCGGGATCACGTTTACAATAAGATATGCTAGAATAAGTCCAAATACTAATCCGAAACTTCCAGATATAAGATCAGGAAGAGGCGCCTTCAATAGAGAATCCTCGATCCATTTCACCCAATTTACCACATAACCTGTGCACCATTTGCCGATGATCAAGAATACAGCGGCTCCTATTAGTGCTGAAGAGTAAGCATTTGTTATGAAAGGTATGTCCTTTACATTTAAAAGCAGAAATAACTCTGGAATGATAAAAATCCCCACAACTGCACCAAAAATGATAAAAAACGCCTGAACGATTCTTTTTAACATACCTTCACCTCCTTTATTTTTCATCTGTCAATCCACCTTCATCTGACATTGATATATGTTTAAGTTTCCTATCATGAGCAACAGAAAACAAAACCATCATTAATATACCCATATTCATCCATTTTTAACCGTAATAGAGAAAAATTTCTCTTCTTAAAGCTGACGGTCGATATAATGTTTTTCTTGTAACCTTTTTAATCCTTTTTTTATCTTTTTCGCTCTTACTTCTCCAATTCCTTCTACTTCATCCAATTCTTGTACATCCGCTTCCATAATTCGATCTAGCACACCGAATGCTTCAACCACATTTTCAACGATCGGCATTGGCAGTCTAGGGATTTTATGGAGCAACCTGTATCCTCTTGTGTACACATATTCGTCAATATTTGTAGAAGCTGGATATCCAAGTAACTTGTACAGAATGGAATCATCTAAAAGCTCAAAGCTCGACATATCTTGAAGTTGTTTAAGCAGCACATACGGATCTTTAATCTTTTCTTTCACGTAATCTTTAATAAATAAAGCCGCTTCCTGCTCCATATCTGTAATCAGCTCATTGACCTGTAGACGGATCAAGTGTCCTTCTGTTCCAAGCTCTTTGATATACATATTGATTTCATTTTTGATTCTAAGAACCATTTCGTAGCGGTGCAGCACGGATAATACATCACCAAAGGTCACAAGCTCTTCAAATTCTAGGGCGCTTAACGCAGAAATGGCGTGATCTAAAATGGTTTTATATTTCTCAAGTGTTTGAATGGCTTGATTCGCCTTTGTTAAAATAAAACCAATATCTTTCAGCGTATAACGACGATTCCCTTGGTATAAGGTAATGACGTTCCTCCGTTCAGAAATGGCAATGATTAAGCAGCCTGTCTGCTTCGCTACACGTTCAGCCGTCCGGTGCCTCATGCCTGTTTCCGATGAATGGATGGTGGCATCTGGCATCAGCTGTGTATTCGCATACAAGATTTTTTGACCAGAATCGCTAAGAATAATAGCCCCGTCCATCTTCGCCAATTCATATAAATGTGCTGGAGAGAAGGCAGAATTAATGTGAAATCCTCCATCTACCACACTCTTTACTTTGTCATTATAACCAACAACAATGAGCCCGCCAGTATTGGCTCGCAAGACGTTTTCAATCCCTGCCCGCAGAGGTGTTCCTGGTGCCACAAACTGTACAATATCTAAGAGATCGAGTTCTCTCGCTCCTTTTTTCTCTTTTTCCATTTCTATGATCCCCCTAGTGAAATTCGAAGTGCCTCCGCTACATTTTCTACACCAACTAACTCAATCCCTCTCGGCTTTTTCCATCCGTCTATATTCGCCTGAGGAATAAACATTCGCTTAAATCCTAGTTTCGCAGCTTCCTGCACTCGCTGTTCAATTCTTGATACTCTTCTGACTTCTCCCGTCAGACCGACCTCTCCTATAAAGCAATCCGCTTGATGCGGCGCTGCGTCTTTAAAGCTTGATGCAATACTGACGGCAATAGCTAAGTCAATCGCCGGTTCGTCAAGCTTCACACCGCCTGCGACCTTTAAATACGCATCTTGGTTTTGCAGCAGCAGCCCCACGCGTTTTTCTAAAACTGCCATGAGCAGCGATACTCGATTATGATCAAGGCCAGTGGCCATTCTTCGCGGATTCCCAAAGCTTGTCGGGGAAATTAATGCCTGTATCTCGACAAGTACGGGTCTTGTTCCTTCCATTGAGGCAACAACACACGAACCAGATACACCTGCCGACCGCTCTTCTAAAAAGATTTCTGATGGGTTTAATACTTCCGTGAGTCCTTCCTCTCTCATTTCAAAGATCCCCAATTCATTCGTTGAACCAAATCGGTTTTTAACCGCCCGTAAGATACGAAACGTATGATGACGCTCGCCTTCAAAATAAAGAACTGTATCCACCATATGCTCTAAAAGGCGTGGACCTGCGATCGAGCCTTCTTTGGTCACGTGACCAACGATAAAAATAGGAATCCCATTTGTCTTGGCAATTTTCATCAGCTGTGCTGTACATTCTCTTACTTGAGATACAGAGCCGGGAGCTGACGTGATATCGCTTTGATAAACGGTTTGAATCGAATCCACCACAACAAAAGCAGGTTTCATCTCCTGTATAGCAGACGTTATATACTCCATATCGGTTTCAGCCAAAACATGTAAAGAGGCGCTTTCAATACCAAGGCGGTCCGCTCTTAGCTTCGTTTGTTTAATGGACTCCTCACCAGATATGTACAACACATTCTGATTTTTATCTGAGAGCTGTGCTGATACTTGTAATAATAAAGTGGACTTCCCAATCCCAGGGTCTCCGCCAATGAGAACAAGAGAGCCTTTGACAATTCCACTTCCTAATACTCGGTTAAATTCTTCTAAATTCGTTTTAATTCGGGGTTCTTCGGATGTTTCAATTGCAGATATAGGTGAAGGTTTTTGAATGGTTTGAACAGAATGATTAAAAGCACTACGACGGTTTGCCGGCTCTTTGCGAACGACCTCTTCTGTCATACTGTTCCACGTGCCGCAGCCTGGACATTTCCCCATCCATTTGGCTGACTCATAACCGCACGATTGGCATATAAATTTTGATTTTGTCTTAGCCATAGATTGAAGAATACAACTCCTTATACTGGTCAGAAAATAAGTAAAGGGAGGCATACACCTTGCTGGTATGCCTCACACTTTTTTCTTACTATATTAGTTCGTAGCAGCCGTCGCTTTTACGACAATTTCTCCATCTTCCACATCTAATACGATATGTTGACCTTTTTCAATATTGCCCTTCAGAAGCTCCTCAGAAAGTCGATCTTCTACATGCTTTTGAATCGCTCTTCTTAACGGACGCGCACCGTACTCAAGATCTACTCCTTCGTCGGCAATCTTCGCTTTTGCTGCTTCCGTCAATTCAATTGATAGGTCTTGTTCTTTTAATCGTTTTGTCAATTGATCAGACATGAGAGACACGATCTCTTTGAGATGTTTCTTCTCAAGCGAGTGGAAGACAATGATTTCATCAATACGGTTGATAAACTCAGGTCTAAACGCACGTTTCAACTCGCCCATCACTTTGCCTTTCATATCCTTGTAATTTTGACTTTCGTCCTGCACGTTAAAGCCAACGTATTTATTGCGCTTCAGCTCACTAGCTCCAACGTTTGATGTCATAATCAAAATCGTATTTCTAAAGTCAACGGTACGCCCTTTAGAATCCGTCAGACGACCATCTTCTAATACTTGCAGTAAGATATTAAATACATCTGGATGAGCCTTTTCAATCTCGTCTAATAGAACGACAGAATAAGGTTTTCTTCTCACTTTTTCAGTCAGCTGTCCACCTTCATCATAACCGACATATCCTGGAGGTGACCCAACAAGTCTGGATGTAGAGTGTTTCTCCATGTATTCAGACATATCAATACGGATCATTGCTTCTTCATCACCGAAAATAGACTCGGCGAGTGCTCTTGCAAGCTCTGTTTTACCAACCCCTGTTGGTCCTAAGAAGATAAAGGAACCGATTGGACGTTTTGGATCTTTTAGGCCTGCACGCGCACGTCTCACAGCTTTCGCTACAGCAACAACTGCTTCATCCTGCCCGATCACACGAGAGTGGAGTAATTGTTCCATATTCAGAAGCTTATCTGTCTCCGTTTGAGCAATTTTTGAAACAGGCACTCCCGTCCAGCTGGAAACGACCATTGCGATATCATCTACAGATACCTCTGAATTCTCTTGTCCCTGCTTTTCTTTCCATGATTTCTTTGTCACTTCTACTTTTTCACGCAAACGCTGCTCTGTATCGCGAAGAGAAGCTGCTTTTTCAAATTCTTGACTTTGAACTGCCGCATCCTTTTCCTTGCGTACTTCATCCAGCTTTTGCTCTAGTTCTTTTAGGTTAGGCGGTGTTGTGAACGAACGCAAACGGACTTTCGAACCTGCCTCATCAATTAAATCAATCGCCTTATCTGGAAGGAATCTGTCAGAGATATAACGGTCAGACAGCTTCACTGCCGCCTCAATCGCTTCATCTGTAATAGACACACGGTGATGTGCTTCATACCGGTCTCTAAGTCCTCTTAAGATTTGAATACTCTCATCAACAGAAGGCTGATCTACTTGAATTGGCTGGAAACGTCGTTCAAGCGCAGCATCCTTTTCAATGTATTTACGGTACTCATCTAATGTTGTCGCTCCAATACATTGAAGCTCACCACGTGCTAAAGATGGTTTTAGAATATTAGACGCATCAATTGCACCCTCTGCTCCACCAGCACCAATGAGTGTATGAAGCTCATCGATAAAGAGAATGATATTTCCTGCCTGACGAATTTCGTCCATGACTTTTTTCAAACGATCCTCGAATTCACCACGATATTTCGTTCCAGCTACAACGGTTCCCATATCCAGTGTCATCACTCGTTTATCACGCAGGATTTCAGGCACTTCGTTATGAATAATTTGCTGTGCAAGACCTTCTGCGATGGCTGTTTTACCAACACCAGGCTCACCAATCAGCACAGGGTTATTTTTTGTTCTTCTACTTAGAACCTCAATGACACGTTGAATTTCTTTGCTTCGGCCAATGACTGGGTCCAAGCTGTCCTCTTTTGCAATAGCAGTCAAATCTCTTGCCAAGCTATCAAGTGTTGGTGTATTTGCATTGCTATTAGAGCCTGCCGCAGATGCACCTGTTTCATTGCTTCCAAGCAGCTGCAGGACTTGCTGACGTGCTTTATTTAAGCTCACTCCGAGGTTATTTAAGACACGGGCAGCGACACCCTCTCCCTCACGAATAAGACCTAATAGAATATGTTCTGTCCCTACATAGGAATGACCTAGCTTTCTTGCTTCATCCATTGAAAGCTCAGTGACCTTCTTCGCTCTAGGCGTATAATGAGGAATAGCTTGAGACACCTCTTGCCCTCTTCCAATCAAGCTTTCGACTTCTTTTTGGATTTTATCTGAAACAAGGCCCAGTGCTTCTAACGCTTTGGCAGCGATGCCCTCCCCTTCACGTACAAGGCCAAGTAAAATGTGCTCAGTACCAATATTCTTATGGCCTAGGCGAATGGCTTCTTCTTGTGCAAGTGCTAATACCTTTTGAGCTCTTTCAGTGAATCTTCCAAACATCATATCGTTTCATCCTCCTGTCCATTCCTATGCATTTCTAAGCGCAGCCTTTCTCTAATAATCGCTGCTCGTTTTATATCTCGTTCATTTGGCTCCAAGGCTCCTCCTGAATATTGTTGAAGGAAGCCAGGCTGGGTCAAAATCATGAGTTCATTCAGTATATTACTTGAAAGCCCCTTAATGATACCTAAATCAATTCCAAGCCGCACATCTGACAAACACTTTGCTGTTTCTTTTGATTCAATCATACGACAATTGGCCAAAATTCCCAAGGACCGGTACACTCTGTCCTCAAGTTCAATTTTAGATGTTTGATATAAAGCTTTTCGTGCAGATCGCTCTTGTTCAATGAGCTGAGCGGTCACACTATTCAAGTCATCTACAATGTCTTCTTCTGATTGACCAAGTGTCATTTGATTTGAAATTTGAAAGATGTTCCCTATTGCTTCGCTGCCCTCACCATAAATTCCTCTGACCACAAGTCCTAATTGATTAATGGCGGGAATAATACGATTCATTTGTCTCGTGAGCGCTAATGCCGGTAAATGCATCATGACCGAAGCCCTAATACCTGTACCTACATTAGTCGGACAGCTTGTTAAGTATCCTCGCTTTTCAGAAAATGCATAATCCACTTGCTCTTCAATCCAGTCATCTACCTGATTAGCCGCTTTTAGTGCATTGGCTAGCTGAAAACCTGGGAATAAGCATTGGATTCGAATATGGTCTTCTTCATTCAACATCACACTAATTTCTTCATTCTCAGAAAGCAAACAGCCGCCAAATCTTGATTCAGCTAAATTGGGGCTGATCAAATGTTTTTCAACAAGTACTCTCTTTGCTAAAGGCTGCGTTTCATTCATTCGAATCAGAACAAAGTTTCCAATGTCCTTCACTTCCTGGCTAGCAAACTTTTGCTCGAATTGCTGGAGAACAGCTTCAGCTTCTTCTTGAGAAAACTGAGTTGGGAAACGAACATGCTCTAGATTGCGCGCTAGCCGGATTCGACTGCTTAGAACAATGTCACTTTCTGGTCCTTTTTGTTTCATCCACTGACTTAGAGCGTCTTGAATAAAATGCTGGAGCGACATGTCGTTAATCTCCCTCCCTCTGCTGAGATTGCTCATGCTCTAATGCACGAATTTGATCTCGAACTTCCGCTGCTTTTTCGAACTCTTCCTGTTCAATCAGCTGCTTCAGCTCTTGCTGCATTAACTCAAGTTTCCGGCGGACATGCAGGCTGCCGGCAATTCGTTTTGGGACTTTCCCATTATGGACTGTATTTCCACTATGGACTTTCCGTAAAACAGGGTTCAGATACTGATCAAATGTGCGATAGCATTCTGCACAGCCAAATCGGCCTGTTTTTCTGAACTGCTGAAAGGTTAAGCCACACTTAGGACATTGATCCACTTCTTTCGCTTCTTGAAAAATAGATGAGCCCTTGTTAGCACTTGTGGTGAAGCTAGGATCAATATTTAATAAGCCTGATAATAAGTTGTGAATCGAGAAACCTTGGTTTCCACTCATAGCATATGAGTCACTGTTTTCTTTTGCACATTGTTCACATATGTGCATTTCTTGTTTTTCTCCATTTATAACTTTCGTAAAGTGAAAAGTGGCTGGTCTCTCATTACATTCTTGACAAATCAATCTTTCCACCCGCTTTACTTTAATTTCAGAGCATTTAACATCGCTTTCATCATCCGAGCTCGCAGTTCATCACGTTCAGGTAAATCAATATGCAATACAGAACGGTCCATGACACTAATCATCATCTTAGCTTCTCTTTCAGATAAAATGTTATTTTCAACAAGACGCATGATGATGTGATCAGATGCAGCCTGTGATAAACGATGATATATTTGGGAAATAATGTTGTTCAATAAGTCCACTTCATCATTCATTTTGACTTTAATGATGCGGATATAGCCACCGCCGCCACGCTTACTTTCAACGATATAGCCTCTCTCGCTCGTAAAGCGTGTATTGATAACATAGTTAATTTGTGAAGGTACGCATTGAAATTTATCTGCAATTTCATTGCGTTTAATTTCTAATATTTCTCGACCGTTCTGATCCAAGACTTCCTTCAAATACTGCTCGATGATATCAGAAATATTTTGTGCCACTCCGCCTCCTCCTCCATTGACTTTGACTATATTTGACTTTAATCTTACTATAAATTTTTTCGGTCGATTTTTCAAGATAATCGCTCAACTAACAATATTATTTCCACATTTATATGGTGCCAAACCTCCAAAAAAAACAAAAAAGACCAGTTCCAAATGGAACTGATCCTGATAGAAGCTTGGCGGCGTCCTACTCTCACAGGGGGAAACCCCCAACTACCATCGGCGCTGAAGAGCTTAACTTCCGTGTTCGGTATGGGAACGGGTGTGACCT
>NZ_JBLZWZ010000003.1:0-1032 GCF_056098985.1 Bacillus sp. 11B20 | reverse complement strand
AGTTGAGCTACACCGGCTTTATCTATCCTAACATTATGTAAGAATAAATATGGTGGAGGATGACGGGCTCGAACCGCCGACCCTCTGCTTGTAAGGCAGATGCTCTCCCAGCTGAGCTAATCCTCCATATTGTGTCGTTTCGAAGTGTCTCTCGATCTGACAAATAGTATTATATAACGATAAGATATTGTTTGTAAAGACTTTTTTGAAATAATTTTTGAATTTATTTTAAAGCTGTTTTTTTCATCTTTTCGTTAAGGCACCTAAAGAAGTTTACCACTTGTCTCATCATTTTAAAAGCCTTTTTTTCATTTTTTTATGTTTTTTTGTTAAAAAGAGTACTAATAAGGCTTTATCACTGTGGAAACAGCAATTTTGAAGCTTCTATACCCTTGTTTTATTTCATATATCTCTGAATAAAAAAATTCAAATAAGAAGTTTCTTTATTATTTTACTTTTCTGATAAATCTTTTTTCCATAAAAAAGTGTGAAATTGTTGCTGGTCTTTACTATTTTTCAACAAATCGTTTCACATCATTTTTTCTGCTGCTTCAATTATTCAACAGCTTTATCATCGATATAAAATTTTAGCAGAAGAAATAAAATGAGTATTGTTTCTTTCATTTCTTCTATCTTTTTAAATTGAAAATTCAACAATGGCTGACCAACCCCTTCGGGATGAGGTCTTTCTATTTAGTGGCTCTATACATCGCCTTTCTATATCTATTTAGCCCAAGTTGAGGTTTTCTATGCTTTTAGTGATGCCCTTGATGATTTGAGCTGCCGGTTCATATGATGACCGACATGTTAAATTGAAGGAGCATAAAGTTTGATTTATGTAGCAATCAAACGAGGGAATAACGTATTTTTACTTTAACAACCTATTATATAGAAGCAAGTCATTCAAAAAAACAAAAAAGACCAGTTCCAAATGGAACTGATCCTGATAGAAGCTTGGCGGCGTCCTACTCTCACAGGGGGAAACCCCCAACTACCATCGGCGCTGAAGAGCTTAACTTCCGTGTTCGGTAT
>NZ_JBLZWZ010000002.1:0-55318 GCF_056098985.1 Bacillus sp. 11B20 | reverse complement strand
AAAGTACAAAACCGAAGTTTTGTTTTTCGTCAGCGTTTGACTGACTACCTATGAAGTATCATAGGATTTTTTTATAAAAACTCGAATTAACAGGTACGTTTTGTCTTGTTTAGTTTTCAAAGATCATTTTCGTTATCGCTCGTAAGCGACTTTAATATCTTACCATTTTGCATCAGTTAAAGTCAAGAACTTTTTTCAATTTCTTTTTTTAACCTCGTTGCTGTTTTGCGGCAACGAATAATAATATACCATCTGGATTCTTTCCTTGCAATAGTTTTTTTAAAAAAAGTTTCATTTTATGAAAAATAAAAAGCGCCATAGATAAAATGGCGCTTTGGTTGATGTATTAGCGGTTTCTCATTTGTGGGAAAAGCAGTACATCTCTGATTGATGGAGAATTTGTTAAAAGCATGATTAATCGGTCGATTCCGATTCCTAGACCACCTGTTGGAGGCATACCGTATTCTAATGCTTCAACAAAATCGTCATCCATTAGATGTGCTTCGTCGTTTCCTTCTTCACGTTCTTTTAATTGAGCTTCAAAGCGTTCTCTTTGATCGATTGGATCGTTTAGCTCTGTGAATGCATTTGCATGCTCGCGGCGTACGATAAACAGCTCAAAGCGATCAGTAAAGCGAGGGTCTTCAGGATTTTTCTTAGCTAATGGAGAAATCTCCACTGGATGTCCGTAAATGAATGTAGGCTGAACCAATGTTTCTTCTACTTTTTGCTCGAAGAACTCATTGATAATATGACCTACTGTCATATTTTTCGTGATTTCAACACCATGATCAGCAGCATGCTGTTTTGCTTCTTCTACAGACATCTCCTGCCAGAAGTCTACACCTGTTGCTTCTTTGACCGCTTCAACCATATGAAGTCTCTTCCATTCAGGTTTGAGATCAATTTCATCTTCTCCATATTGAATGGTTGTTGTTCCTAACACCTCTTGGGCAATATGAGCAATCAGGTTTTCAGTCAGATTCATGATGTCTTTGTAGTCTGCGTATGCTTCATACAGCTCGATCATAGTGAATTCTGGGTTGTGACGAGTTGATACACCTTCATTACGGAATACGCGACCAATCTCGTATACTTTCTCTAGACCACCGACAATTAGGCGTTTTAAGTGCAGCTCGATCGCAATACGCATATAAAGCGGCATATCAAGTGCATTGTGATGAGTAATGAAAGGACGCGCTGATGCACCACCAGGGATGCTGTGCATTGTTGGTGTTTCAACTTCTAAGTATCCTTTAGAATCTAAGTATCTTCTCATGGATTGAATGATTTTGCTTCGCATGATGAACGTCTGCTTACTTTCTGGATTTACAATGAGGTCAAGGTAGCGCTGACGATAGCGTTGTTCAACATCTTTTAATCCATGATACTTATCAGGAAGCGGGCGAAGTGCTTTCGTAAGAACCTCAAAGCTGGTCGCTTTAATAGAAAGTTCTCCTACGTTTGTTTTAAAAACAGTTCCTGTTACACCGATGATATCGCCTAGGTCTGAGCTTTTGAATAATTCGTAAGCTTCTTCCCCTACACTATCTTTACGAACATAGATTTGAATTTGTCCTTCTAGGTCTTGAATATGTGCAAAGCCAGCTTTTCCTTTTCCGCGCTTTGTCATCATACGTCCAGCGATTGTTACTTGAGCCGCTTTTCCTTCTAAGTCTTCTTTAGAAAACTCGTCATATTCAGCGATAATTTGCGCAGATTGATGAGAACGGTCATATCGTTCACCGAATGGATCGATACCCTCTTCTCTCATTTTATTCATTTTGTCACGTCTGACCTGAAATTGGTCATTTAATTCTTCGTTATTAAGCCCTTCATTACTCATTTATATCACTCCAATAATGTATTTTGCAGAGAAAAGCAGAAAAACTGCCAGTACATGCACTAGCAGTGAGCTACAAAAAGAAAGATAGTCTTATCCTACTTTTATACTTTGAAGCTCTTTTGCCTCGGCTTCGATCGTAAAGTCATCAAGAACTTGTACAAGCTCCGCTCTCGTTTCACTTTGATTGATTTGATTTCTTACGTCCGCATTGCCTCGGACACCTTTTAAGTACCATGCTGCGTGCTTTCTCATTTCTCTGACAGCCACATGCTCGCCTTTCAGGTCAATGAGTCTGTCTAAGTGAAGTTTGCACACTGACATTTTCTCACGCACGTTTGGCTCTTCTTTCAGTTCACCCGTTTCTAAATAATGAACCGTTCGATAGATCATCCACGGGTTTCCTAGTGCGGCTCTTCCGATCATGACAGCGTCCACACCCGTTTCATCAAGCATACGTTTTGCATCTTGAGGGGTTTTGACATCGCCATTGCCGATGACAGGAATGGATACAGATTGTTTAACCTCTTTCATGATATCCCAATTCGCTGTTCCTTCGTACATTTGCACGCGTGTCCGTCCGTGAAGCGCAACCGCTTGTCCACCTGCTCGTTCAACAGCACGGGCATTATCAATAGCAAAGATATGGTCTTCGTCCCAGCCCATTCTCATTTTCACTGTAACTGGTTTGTCTACAGCATCTACAACAGCAGAGACCATTTCATAAATTTTGTTTGGATCAAGCAGCCATTTCGCTCCTGCATCACATTTCGTAATCTTCGGCACAGGACAGCCCATGTTGATATCAATAATATCCGCTGTGGTATTCTTGTCTACAAACTTTGCCGCTTCGACGAGTGTATCTTTTTCCCCTCCAAATATCTGAAGGCTCAAAGGCTTTTCCCGTTCATCAATGTATAGCATACCCATTGTTCTTGCATTGTTGATCAGGATCGCTTTGTCACTGACCATTTCAGCGCAGACTAAGCCCGCTCCAAACTCTTTCACCGTCAGTCTGAAGGCAGAGTTGCACACACCAGCCATCGGCGCGAGCACTACTTTGTTTTTAATCTCGATATCTCCGATTTTAAACATTTTTCCCCCTCCTTTCTTCTTCAAGGATTGGCGAAAGTTCTTCCACCGTTATATTTAAAGCATCTGCTATTTGACCAACCAATTGGTTTGTTGGTAATCGATTGCCTCGCTCAATTTCTCCTAAGACAGAGACAGAGATGCCCAGTCTTTTCGCGAACCCTTCCTGAGTATACCCTTTTAGCTTTCGGTATGCACGAATTCTTCTACCCCACATGTCTTTTTCCATATGCTTACACCTTCTTGGTCTGTTACGGCATTTATTTGTACTTCGCCGATTTCTGGGCAAATCTCACTCATCGGAACAAGAACGAATAAACGTTCGTACATTCTAGGATGCGGCACTACAAGTTGTTCTGTTTCAATATTTTCACGATTATAAAGTAAAATGTCAAGGTCAGCCGTTCGCGGCCCCCACCTCACTTCTCTTGTTCTGCCTAACTCTTGCTCGATTGTCTGAGTAAGAGACAGTAGTTCCTCTGGACGAAGTGAAGTGGTAATTTTCACGGCCATATTTAAAAAGTCATCTTGGTTTTCATAGCCTACAGGTGTTGTTTCATATATTGATGAGATTAATTCCACTTGTACCTCTGGATGTTCATGCAGTTTTTTAACGGCTTCTTTTAAATAGGTTTCTTTTTTACCTATGTTTGAGCCTAATGCGATGTATGCCGTGTTATTCATGTGCGTGATCTCGTCATTTCAATTGCAACGGACTGATAGTGACCTGGAATTGGCGGATCTGGCTTGATCACCTTCACTGTACATTCCTGGACTGTCGGAAAGTCCTTTAACACTTGGTTTGCAATTCTTTCTGTCAGTGTTTCAACGAGATTGACCGGCTCACCTTCTACGATGCTTTTGCAGATTTGGTAGAGCTCTGCATAGTTGATCGTCTCATTGAGGTCATCAGTTTGTCCGGCTTTACTTAAATCAAGTGAAGCTGTTAAGTCCACGCGGAATCGCTGCCCTAGTTTGTTTTCTTCTGCAAATACGCCGTGGTACCCGTAAAATTCCATTCCGTTTACATATACTTTATCGATGATAAGCGCCTCCCTTATTCAGCATGGCATCCATCATTTTTGCCATTCTTGCAATTTCTTTTACATCATGTACACGGACCATCGCACTGCCCTTTTGAATCCCAAGACAGACCGTCGCACCTGTTCCTTCAGTACGTTCTTCAGGCGGCAGGTCTAAGACAGCACCAATGAATCGTTTTCGAGATGTAGCCAGCAGCAGTGGATACCCAAGGTGACAAAAATGTTCAAGTTCATTCATGACCTTCAGGTTGTCCTCTTTATTTTTCGCAAATCCTACACCAGGATCTAATATGATCATGTCATCGCTGACACCCGCTTGCTGGGCAATTTGGACACTTTCTTTCAAATCGGCGATCATATCTGAAATCAGATGTGTGTAGTTTCGTTCTGGCCGATTGTGCATTAAAATGATTGGAACATTGTGCTTCGCTGCCACATGTGCCATTTGGGGATCTGCCTTTGCTCCCCATACATCATTAATGATGGAGGCTCCAGCTTTCACCGCTTCATCTGCAACACGGGCTTTATACGTATCAATAGAGATAGGTACATCTAATTCTTTTGTAATCTTCTCAATGACCGGAATGACTCTTGAAAGCTCCTCTTCTTCCGAGACAAGTGCCGCTCCCGGACGAGTCGATTCTCCGCCAATATCGATAATATGTGCCCCGTCTTCTATCAGCTGCGCTGCATGAGCCAGCGCTTTATCTACTTGATTAAACTTTCCTCCATCTGAAAAAGAGTCAGGAGTGACATTTAAAATGCCCATGACTAATGTCTTTTCTTCATAACTAAGGGTATGGTGCTTGGCCTGTATGATTTTAGGCTGTTTTATCAATTGTTGTGTCATTGTGTCCACCTACTCTTTATGGTCTTGACGTTCTTTAGTGTATTGCATTCTTAACTTTGTTGAAATTGTCCGGCTGTTTTTGGGAAAGTGGATTTCTCCTATTCCTCTGAACGGTACAACTCCCTGAACAGAATTGGTCATCCATGCCTCATCAGCAGAAAGCAAATGTGAGACTGGGTATCGCCCTTCCTTTAGAGAAGCCTCCATAGCGCGGAGCGTTTCCATACAGTATCGACGAGTGACCCCATTTAAAATGCCTGTATCAAGTGACGGTGTATAGATCACATCATCTTTTCGCCAAAAGATATTCGAGGTAATGCCTTCTGCCACATCATCTTCTTTTGTTAAAAAGATGCCTTCTAACGACGGGTCATTCCCCACTTCCCTTTTAGCGAGCAAGTTGTTCATATAATGATGAGACTTGAGGCGTCTTGGGCCTTCCGGTGTATTTCTTCTCGTTTGAAGAATGACTCCCTTTTTCTCATCCAAAATAGATTCTGGACGGAAAGGAGAGATCATGACAAAAACGACAGGCTCTTCATAAGGATCTGCAGAGAATCCGTTTCCTCTGCCCGCAGAAACATTCAAGCGAATTCTCGCATGGCCGCAGGCTATTTGGTTTTTATTCAGTAAGGTATGAATGATGTCGAGTACAAATGGTTTCTCTATTGTGGATTCGATGCAAAGGTCACGTAATGATTGATTGAGCCTTTCAAGATGCCAATCCAACAGGAAGACTTGTCCTGCCAGGCTGGTAAATGTTTCGAATACACCGATGCCATATAGAAAACCATGATCAAAAGGAGAAAGAGTCGCGTCTTTCTCCTCTATATACTGACCGTTCAGATAAATGATCATGCGTTTACTTCATGCCCCTTTTTACGATAGGTTTCAATGAAATTTTTCAGCATTTCTTTTCCGAAGGACGTCATAATTGATTCAGGATGGAATTGCACACTTTCAATCGGCAATTCTTTATGGCGAATCGCCATGAGCTCGCCTTCCTTTGTGCTGGCTGTTGCGTCAAAGCACTCTGGCAGCGTCTCGTTTTTGACAATTAATGAATGGTATCTCGTTGCAACGAGCGGATTTTGAAGTCCTGTGAAGACACCTTTTCCGTCATGTTTAATCTCTGACGTTTTACCGTGCATTAAGCGCTCTGCTCGAACAACATCCCCGCCAAAGACTTGTGCGATGGATTGGTGGCCTAAACACACACCGAAGATCGGAATACTTCCTGCAAAGTGCTTGATCGCCTCCATACTAATTCCCGCTTCATCAGGACTGCATGGACCTGGAGAAATCATGAGAAAATCCGGCTTGAGCTCTTCAATTTCTTGAATGGTCACTTGATCATTCCGTTTCACGATCAATTCTTCTCCAAGCTCCCCTAAATACTGGACCAGGTTGTACGTAAATGAATCATAATTATCAATCATTAAAATCATACTCTGCTCACCTCTAACTCAAAATAGTCTCTTCTTTGCTCAACTGTATTGCTTTCTTCACTGCATAGGCTTTTTTAATGGATTCTTTGTATTCGTGTTTTGGGACAGAATCTATGACGATCCCCGCACCTGACTGCATAAAGGCTTTTCCTTCTGTACAATACGCAGTCCGAATAACGATATTAAAGTGCATATCTTGATTGAATCCAAACCAGCCTATAGATCCAGTATAAAGCCCACGTCTTGTTGGCTCAAGTTCTTCTATGATTTCCATTGTTCTCACTTTTGGTGCACCTGTAATCGTTCCTCCTGGGAATACAGCTCTCATGACATCTACCGCGTCACATTCATCACGCAGCTCTCCTTGTACATTGGATACAATATGCATCACGTGTGAATATTTCTCAATCGCCATAAATTCGTTCACTTTTACGGATCCATAAGTAGATACTCGTCCAAGGTCATTCCGCTCAAGATCAACGAGCATGACATGCTCTGCGCGTTCTTTTTCATTTTCAATGAGTTCTTTTGCCAGTGCTTGATCCTCAGCGTCGTCTTTGCCTCGTGATCTTGTTCCGGCAATTGGTCTTGTTTCTAGCTGAGTTCCTTTTTTCTTAATAAGCAGCTCTGGAGATCCACAAACAATCTGGAAGTCAGGCGTATGCAGGTAAGACATATAAGGAGATGGATTCACTTGACGTAACGTTTTGTATAAATCATACGGATGAGTGTGAAGCTGTTCATCTTGTCTGATAGATAAGTTCACTTGGAACACGTCACCGTTTGCGATATATTGCTTAATTTTCTCTACTGCTTCTCCAAAGGTTTCTTCAGTAAAAGGTGCTGCTGGTACAAATTCTGTGGAAGATTCATTGACAGGTGATTGTGCTGATTCTTCAAAAGAGCTTGTCCACTTTCGCTTCCATTCTTCCAGCCTTTGATTCGCTTCACTCATTGGTTCTGCTTCCTCTGTGTGAGTAATCAGCCACAGTGCGTTCTCTTCATGATCAAAAACTGCAACATCGTTAAACACGAGGAAATAAAGGTCTGGTGTTTTAAGATCATCAATTGCCAGCATCTTAAAATGCTCGATGTATCTAGCATAATCGTAGCTTAAAAACCCAATCGCTCCACCTTGGAAGTCGGGGTATTCGTCGTTTGTTTCGGTTTGAAGGGTTTGAAACCAATCCGTAAACGCTCTGAATGGATCACCTTCTTTGAACAATACCTCACCTTGATAATGGATGGTCGTCATCCCATCTTTCCCCTTCGCTTTAGCGATCGGGTGAATACCAGCAACGCTATATGAACCGCCGCGTGCACTTTCTAGAAGCACATGATGTGTTTCACGAGCAGTTAATTGTTCGTATCTTTTCAAGAATGCATCTTTCGTAAAAGGAATTTTGATGCCCATCGGCCTGCGTTGTGTCATGTTATCATCCTTTTTTATTTTCATTAATCTTATTGTAATGCAATCCAATTTATTTAGAAAATAGTATTTGCTTTCCATCTTCAGAATTCATGAAAAAACCCCAGCAAACGCTGGGGTGATTGGTTTAATCGAATTGATAAAGAGGTGTACTGAGGTAACGCTCACCGTTACTTGGGATGATTGCGAGAACCTTTTTCCCTTTACCAAGCTTCTTCGCTGTTTGAAGTGCTGCGTAAATAGCTGCTCCGGAAGAAATACCACCAAGGATTCCTTCTTCTTTCGCTGCTTTTCTTGCAAGCTCAAATGCATCTTCGTTTTTCACTTGGATGATGCCGTCATATATTTCTGTGTTCAGGATTGAAGGAACAAAACCTGCTCCAATTCCTTGAATTTTATGTGGACCCGGCTTTCCGCCTGACAATACAGGGGAATCTGTCGGTTCTACCGCATAAAGCTGGATGGATGGGATGGCTTCTTTTAGGACTTCACCAGCACCTGTAATCGTACCGCCCGTACCAACACCTGCAATAAATGCATCAAGCTCGCCGTCAAACTGTTCAAGAATTTCTTTCCCAGTTGTACGACGGTGAATCTCCGCATTGGCTTCGTTGCTAAATTGCTGAGGCATGAAGTAACCATGCTCCTCTGCCAATTCTTCTGCTTTTTTGATGGCACCTTTCATTCCTTCTGCACCTGGTGTTAAGACAAGCTCCGCACCATAAGCGCGTAAAAGGTTGCGGCGCTCCTGACTCATTGTGTCTGGCATAACCAAAATCGCGTTGATTCCTTTAGCAGCCGCTACCATCGCAAGGCCGATTCCTGTGTTTCCACTTGTTGGTTCAATAAGGGTATCGCCGGCTTTTAGTGTACCTTTCGCTTCAGCATCTTCGATCATCGCTAAAGCAATACGATCTTTGACACTGCTGCCTGGGTTCATATATTCAAGTTTCAAGTAGACATCCGCACTGTCTTCATCTACTAAACGGTTTAATTTAACGACTGGTGTATTTCCTATTAGTTCAAAAACTGAATTTGCAATACGAGCCATCACTAACACCTCTATCTCCGAGTAATTTTATTGTATTAATATTAAATTATCAATTTCAAAAAATTTTGTCAATGCTTTTAGTCCTGCTCGCCATCGTAAAACCATGTGACTTTTGCTTCCTTCCACAGGGTTTTGACATTCGCCTTTTCACCTAGATCTTCCATCGCAATCTGCCTTTTAATCTGATCTTTGACTTCGTCATAGGAGAAAGAGCGGCCATTTAATTTTTCTTTTAACTGAATAATGGCATACCCGTTTTTGGTCTGAATTGGCTCTTTCGTCCATTCATCTGGCTGAAGCTTTTGAGCTTCTTGTATGTATAGGGCTGGGATGCTTTCCTGCTCTTCTGTCACAAATCCAAGATCTCCGCCGTATGGTGAGGTGTAACGGTCGATTGAACGTTCAGCTGCTACGGCTTCAAAGCTGGATCCACCTTTTAAATCTTTCAATACATTTTCAGCCTCGTCCTTTGTCTTCACGACAATATGGCGAATGCGGTATGAATCATCATATTGATATAAGTCCTTGTTTTTTTCATAAAACGATTTCGCTTCTTTTTCAGAAACGACGGCATCTCTTGTTAAAAGCTGCTCTAATAAAATTTGATAACGAATCTGTTCTTTCCATTCCTTCTCACTTGTATGTCCATCTTCGTAGAAATTATTAGATACTGCTTTGAGCATAAGCAATTCACGATTGATCTCTTTCGAAGACACGTCCAGCTTGTTTTGCTTGGCAAGCTGATTGACCACCTTCAGATTGATCATTTGTTCAAGTGTTGCCTTTCCGTAGCGGTCTTCCATCTTCTTTAACCATTCTTGACGCGTTACCTTCTCTTTTCCAATCGATGCAATTTCTTCACCGCTCTTCCCATTAGAAGAAGCCTGTGACATTTGTGACTTTGTTAATACATATGCAATGACAACAGCATTAATCATGAGCAACACGAGGATAAATGTCCATACCACTCTTGCTTTTAATCTCATCTTTCGTCTCCTTTCCATTCTAAAAAGAAAACCCGCTGCTTAGAGCTTAGCGGGTTAATTCTTCACGTAGCTCTTCTAGCTCTTCTTTTGTAAATACATACGTTTCGTTACAAAAATGGCATTGAGCTTCTGCTTGTCCGTCTTGTTCAATCATATCATCAATTTCGGCTTTCCCTAGGCTGATAATGCCATTTGCAAACCGTTCTTTTGAGCAGTTACAAGAAAATTCGACGGGTACAGTTTCTAAAATTTGAGGCTTTTCACCGAGTACTTCTTCTAATATTTCTTCTGGTGTCATCCCTTTTTCAATGAGTTTAGAGATTGGTTCAATGGTTGACAGGCGCTTTTCTAGTCTTTCAATAACAGCATCTTCTGTACCAGGCAGCAATTGAATGATGAAACCGCCTGCTGCGAGGATCGAATTATCTGGATTGACAAGGACGCCTACGCCTACAGAGGAAGGCACTTGCTCAGAAGAAACAAGATAATATGTGAAGTCATCTCCAATTTCACCTGAAACAATTTCCGTTTGTCCTGTAAAGTGGTCCTTCAGCCCGATATCTTTGACAACACTTAAGGTTCCAGATGTTCCGACTGCACGTCTAACATCCAGCTTGCCATGTTCATTTAAATCAAAGTGAACTTGTGGGTTTGAGACATATCCTCGCACCTGACCTTTTGCATTTCCATCAGCAATAATGGCGCCGATTGGTCCACCGCCTTCTATTTTGACAGTTAGCTTATTCTCACCTTTCAGCATAGCACCCATCATGACGGTTGCTGTCATCGTTCTGCCGATGGCAGCTGATGCAGTCGGCCACGTATGATGTCTTCTTTGTGCTTCGTTGATTGTATCTGTTGTGTTTGCAGCATATGCGCGGACTTTTCCATCATATGCTAATGCTTTAACTAAGTAATCCATTTGATTTAAACCTCCTATAATACACCGACACGATTACGTTCATAAATGAGCTGCAGTCCTTTTAATGTGAGGAACGGATCGACAATATCAATGCAGTCTGATTCATTTCCAATCAATGTAGACAAACCGCCTGTTGCAATGACTTTCGGTGTTTGTTTGGCTTGCTGCTTCATCCGTTTCACTATTCCCTCGACTTGACCAACATATCCATAAAGGATGCCGGATTGCATCGCACTGATGGTGTTTTTTCCAACAATGTGATCAGGACGAACAATTTCAATTCTCGGCAGCTTCGCCGCTCTTGTATATAAAGCCTCAGTTGAGATGGTAATACCCGGTGCAATCGCTCCACCCATGTATTGTTTTTGTTCATTGATATAACAGTAGGTTGTTGCTGTTCCAAAGTCTACCACAATAAGAGGCGCCCCATATAGGTGAATTGCTGCTACTGCATTGACAATTCGATCAGCCCCGACTTCCTTTGGATTGTCACACATAATGTTTAATCCAGTCTTCATTCCAGGCCCTACAATTTGGGGTGTTAGGTGAAAATACTTTTCACACATTCTTTCAAGTGCGAACATCATTGGCGGGACCACAGACGAGATGATAATCCCTTCTATTTGATCAAACATCAGCCCCACATAATCGAATAAGGCCCTAATGGACATACCAAATTCGTCTTCTGTTTTATGACGGCTTGTTTCAATTCGCCAATGGTAGTTTAGATCGCCATTATGATAAACACCTAAAACGGTATTTGTGTTTCCTACATCTATCACGAGTAACAACTTCATCACCACTTTGAATAGTTTCTCAAAAAGAGCATTTTTCGACTTTCTATCATACCATACACGAATTGAGTTCCATTTGTAAACAATTCGAAACCGATCCATTCATGAATCGAAATAAAAAAGCTGCCGGTGATCCCGGCAGCTTTCACAGAAGGAGATTAGATCTCCTCATCTTCTTTTTTCTTGATGTTTACTTTCACATCATCGTTTTTCTCTTCGTCATCTGCGTATACACGCTCTGGAAGCTTTCCAGTTTCGTAAAGAGATTTAATTTGTTCAGCATCTAATGTTTCAACTTCTAGAAGGGCTTGTGCGATGATTTCTAGCTTATCTTTATTCTCAGTGAGAATTTGTTTCGCACGTTCGTAGCTCTCCTTAATGAAACGCTGAACTTCTTGGTCAATTTCGTAAGCGATCGCTTCACTATAATTCGGCTCATTGTTGAAATCACGGCCAAGGAATACTTGACCTCCTTGTGATTGACCGAATTGAAGCGGACCAAGCTTATCAGACATACCGAACTCTGTGACCATTCTTCTTGCAATGCCTGTTGCACGCTGGAAGTCGTTGTGAGCGCCTGTACTTACTTCACCAAACGTAATTTCCTCTGCAACACGACCGCCGAGCAAGCCGACAATCTTATCAAGAAGCTCTGGCTTCGTTTGGAAATAACGGTCTTCTCTTGGAAGCATGACCGCATATCCGCCTGCCTGACCACGAGGAACGATCGTTACTTTATGCACCATGTCCGCTTCGTCTAAGATAAGACCAATGACGGTATGACCAGCTTCATGGTAAGCCACGATATTACGTTCTTTCTTCGAAATGACGCGGCTTTTCTTCGCCGGCCCAGCGATGACACGGTCAGTCGCTTCGTCGATATCACGCATATCTATTTTCTTTTTGTTTTGACGGGCAGCAACAAGTGCTGCTTCGTTTAGTAAGTTCTCAAGATCTGCTCCAGAGAACCCTGGTGTTCTGCTTGCAATGGCTTTTAAGTTGACTGACTCGTCAAGCGGTTTGTTTTTCGCATGAACTTTCAGTACTTCTTCACGGCCAATAACATCTGGGCGGTCAACCGTAATTTGACGGTCAAAACGTCCCGGACGCAGCAATGCAGGGTCTAGAATATCTGCACGGTTCGTCGCAGCAATGATAATAATACCTTCGTTGGCACTAAAACCATCCATTTCGACAAGAAGCTGGTTAAGCGTTTGTTCACGCTCGTCATGACCACCGCCAAGACCGGCTCCACGCTGACGACCCACTGCATCAATCTCATCAATAAAGATTAAGCAAGGTGCATTCTTTTTCGCATTTTCGAATAAATCACGTACACGTGATGCACCGACACCGACGAACATCTCGACGAAGTCAGAACCACTGATGCTGAAGAAAGGAACGCCTGCTTCTCCTGCAGATGCTCTCGCAAGCAATGTTTTACCTGTACCTGGAGGTCCTACTAGTAAAACCCCTTTAGGGATTCTTGCGCCAAGCTCCGCAAATTTACGTGGATCCTTCAGGAATTCCACCACTTCTACAAGCTCTTGCTTTTCTTCATCTGCACCAGCAACATCTTTAAATTTCACACGTTTCTTCTCTTCTGTGTAAAGCTTCGCCTTACTCTTACCAAAGTTCATGACTCGGCTTCCGCCGCCTTGAGCTTGATTCAATAAGAAGAAGAACAGGATAAAGATGATGATAAACGGAATGATGGTTGTCAGAACTTGCAACCATCCATTTGTTTCAGGTGCTGGTTCTACTTTTACATCTGTATTCTTCAGTGCACTGTAAATTTGGTCAACACCTTGACCATCTGGAACATGGGTAATGAAGTATTGATCTTTCTTCGCGCCATCTAATTGACCACGAATTTCATAAACCCCTCTTACAGGCTGAATGGAGATACTCTCCACTTTTCCCGCACTTAGATTTTGCGAAAATTTGCTGTAAGACATGTTCTCAGGCTTTTGATTTGGGGATCCTAACCAACTAACGACCCCTATCACAAGTAATAAAATAAGTATATAAAAAATCGTATTACGAAAAACCCGATTCATTCCTTACCTCCTCCCACAGTAAGCACAACTATGTTCAATAGTATCATAGAAAATCATTCCAACACAACCAATAACCTCATGTATACGTATGCTGATCAGCCTTCGTAAACAGATGGTTTTAACACTCCAATATACGGGAGGTTTCGGTAACGTTCAGCGAAATCCAATCCATAGCCGACAACAAATGCATCTGGTACTTCAAATCCAACATAATCTGCTTTGATGTCTGCTTTGCGGCCGCTTGGTTTATCAAGCAATGTCACAATTTTAATGGAATTTGCTTTACGGTATCGGAAAAGCTCTACCAGATAGCTCAAAGTTAACCCACTGTCGATGATATCTTCCATAATCAAAATATCTCTTCCTTCAACAGAAGTATCTAGATCCTTAATGATCTTTACTTCTCCAGAAGATACGGTAGACTTTCCGTAGCTAGATACATCCATAAAATCAAGTTCTAAATATGTATCAATGTGTTTGATCAGGTCTGCCATGAATGGAAGAGCCCCTTTCAAAACACCAATAGCCAGGGGAAATTTACCATCATAATCGCTGGTTAATGTTGCACCCAGTTCCTTCACTTTTTGCTGGATCTCTTCTTCTGAGATCAAAATCTTTTCAATATCTTGTTTCATGCTTTTGCTTGCCCCCTACAAATTTTCGTGCTGTCTATATTGTAATACAATGAGATCGCTGTTTGTCATATCAATTTCTTCAAAAACGGATTTTTTCAGACCTGGGATCCAGATGATTTGATGATCCGAGTCAGTGACGATCGGCCAGCTGTCTCTTTCTGCAAGAGGCACTTTTTTATCAATAAATATATCCTTCACCTTTTTTGATCCATTCATCCCTTTAAGTTTGATTCGATCACCATTTTTTCGTGAGCGAATGATCAAAGGGAGACGAACATGATCTTTTTGAAGCAAGAAAAAATGGTTTCCGTTCCGTGCATCCTTCGGAACATGATTTGATACGACGATAGACTGTCCATTTGGGAGAAAAAGCTCTTCTCCAAGCTCAACCTTTAAGTGAAGAGCATAAGACTGGTCTACTACATGCGATCGTTCAAAGGTAAACATACAGTGATCATAAGACTTGACAGCTTGTAAACCTTTTGGCAAATCTAATGATCCAGACGGTTGATCAGTATGAGATAACCAGTCTAAAGTCCCTAGAATATGCTGGTTTGAAAACGCTGATTGAGTGTTTTCATAAAGATAGTTTAATATTAGTTGAATGCCTCTTCTTTGTAAAGGCAAAGGCAGGTCAAGCAAAGGCTTCGTTTTGATCTCAATTTGCTTAGGCGATTGACTCGTTATCACTTGGTTCATTTGTACCTTTGTTAAAGCCTGCAAGTATTGCTCATCCTCAGTCAGCATGTCACTTACAAACTGAAAGCTTTCATGTACATGAGGTGCCTCTTCTTTTAACACGGGAAGAATGTGTCTTCTTACCCGGTTTCTCAAGTAGTCATCTGTATGATTGCTTTGATCAATGACATAGGGAACATGTTCTTTTTCACAAGCTTTTAGCACGTCGTCCTTAGAGTATCCAATGAGCGGACGAATCAGCCAACCATTTTGAAAAGGACGTTTTGCTTGGATACCCGCGAGTCCTATACCAACAGTTCCTCTCGCAAGTCTCATCAACATTGTTTCTACTTGGTCGTCTCCATGATGTGCAAGCGCTATAAATTGAGCGTTGTATTGCTCCATCAATTGACGAAAGAAAGCATATCTGCACTCCCTTGCAGCTGCCTGTTTGTTTAAGCGATTTTCTTTTGCATATTGGGTGACCTGTATGCGGGACGATTCAAAAGGGATCTCGTGCTCCTTACAGTAAGCCTCAACAAATGCCAAATCAGCAAAGGACTCTTCTCCTCTGAACATGTGATCTACATGGGCTGCAATCAGCTGATAGGAACCTTTGCGGCGCTTGTTAAGTTCATGCAGTAAAAGCATGGAATCCGGTCCGCCGGAAACCCCGACAATGACTGTCGTATTTTCAAGGTAAACATCATGTTTTTTCAAAAAAGATTCAATTCTATTCACAACTTCCTCCTCACAAAGAGCAGGTAATTTAAAGATATACATATCCTATCACTTTCAGTAGCTCCAAGCAAAGAAGAAGCCTGCTTTTTTACAGCTCTACAACAGGAACAAAACCACATATGCACAGTAAAGGGCGAGTACACTGCACACGATAAGAATGGTTTCAAAAAGTCCGCCTGATTTTTTACGTACTGACGTTCTTTTTGCTGCTGCAGCCCGCGATCGTGAAGCCACTTGTTGATTTTGATTAACAGCGGGTTTTGGCGCGTTTTTTTGCTGTTGCTTCTTTTGGCGCGTTTTTCTTGATTCAATCAGCTGTCCTTCTTTCAGCATCGCACTTTTCATGTCTGCTGCTGATTGATATTTACCTTGTAAAGCAGCCTTTAACACCCTTTCATATCGCTTTAATAAAGGATGTCCTTCAATGGCTCGATAAAGCTGCTTTTCTGGTTCTGCTCCTTTTTTGAATTCTTTCTTATACGCACAGTTGACCATCACCATGGCTAGGGCAAATAAATCATAAGTTGGTTCAGCTTTTCGTGAGCCGAATCCCCAATAGCCTCGATCAAAAAACTCGGTATACTCCTTAATTGCCCTGCCCGCTTTTGTCGTTCCTCCCACATCAATGCACCGGATCGTGGCAGGGGGACCAGAAACAATGAGATTATCAGGCTTTAAGTCACCAAAAATCCATCCTTCCTGATGTAAATGAGCCAGGCTAGATAAAAGCTGAATCATCAAAACAACGATCCATTCATCACCCTTTTGTTTCACAAATTCAAGCAGTAATGGGCCTCTGACATATTCCATCACGTAAAAGGAGCGTTTTTGAGGCATACCGGGATAAATCGCATCATCCATATCATAAAAAGAAGGCCCCATGGTTTTCACAGGAGCCTTTGAAAAGGATTTTAATACATTGACTTCAGATGCAATGAGCATACTGTCATCACTCACTTTAAGGGCCGCTTGCCCATGTGGCGATTCGGCCAGATAGACAACACCGTTCGCCCCTTTTCCAAGCTCTTTTACAATACGGTAATGATGGTGGTGCCATTTCCCTTGAATCACCGTACCTAACGGGATGTTAGAAACCGAATTCATCATCATGCTCTTCCTTTGCTTCAAGCAGCCCTTTACGTGAGCGAACTGACTTGAAATGCTGAAGTGCTTCCCGAAGTGCTGGTCCCGTTGGGGTGATTCCTCCAGTGGTCAGTTTTGGGAAAATAGATGATAATGAATCGAATCGAGGCGTCCAATTCAACACAATTTCTGCATCTGAGTTTTTCCCGGGAAATACACACATCCCAAACTGATTTTCTCCAATTCTTGAATTTAAACTGATGGAAAGGTCGATAAGTGCTTCTTTGACAGTCGGCAGCTTCGGTTTCATACTTGCACTTGTATCAACAAGCACGAGTACTTGAAGGTGAACCGTCTCTCCTAACTCATCAACAACCTCCATTACTTCCCCGCGCTTATCAGGTGGAAGCTCTTCAATTTCAGTGTCTTTGCCGAGTATTTGCTGCAATTCTTTATTCACAACACCTTGTAAGGTTTGTGTCATCGCTTTTTTCGTGACCATTTGTACTGTTTGAGATAATTGCTGGACGTAGACAACTTGATGGATGCCTCCGCCTGCGAGAGCAATCCCCTCTACTTCTTTCATCGCTTCATGATCGTGTCTGTTTTCTTCCATAATGCCAATGACATTGACTGTAATCCCTTGTTCCTTTGCCAATGAGGCAATCGCAAGCGGATCTTCCCCGTGATTTGAGCAGCCATCTGTAATCAATAAGATTTGGTTGACGTGACCTTTTCGCATCTTCATTCCTCCTGGGATTGTAACTGAATGCTTATATCCCCATCATCGCCAGAAGAAATTCATATTATACGATATTTTAAGAAATCTCTTGTTTCTCAAGATAGAATGTACCTGTCGGAATGGAAGCCCATTTTGGTGTGTTGTGGTCGAGCCTGATGACAACAACCGTCATATCGTCGTCAATTTGGCCTGCTCTTGTTCGAATGACCTCTTCCATTAATAAATCAGCAATTTCTTGTGGATCTTCTGTTTTAAAGCTTTTCATTTTCCGTTTCACCCACAGATCATGATTTTCAATATGCTTTGGCCCTTCAAAAATGCCGTCACTCATCATAATCAAGAGATCTCCTGCTTTCATCTGTTCGCTCACAACCTCGACTTCGAATTCATCAATAATGCCAATCGGCAAGTTGCTTGCTTGTACCTTCATCACCTGATCACCCCGTTTAATAAAGCTGGGTGTTGAACCAATCTTGAGGAACTTACAGCTTGCATCCTGTAAATCAATAATCGATAAATCCAATGTTGAATAGATCTCGTCCGTTGTTCGTAAAGATAAAATACTATTAATGGTTTTAATCGCCACTTTTTCATTGATACCTGACGCCAATATTTTTTCTAACAGCTTAATCGTCTCATTGCTTTCAAAATGAGCACGTGCTCCGTTACCCATTCCATCACTAATAGCTGCGGCATACTTGCCTGCACCAAGCTCCATCATGCTGTAGCTGTCTCCAGATACCAGTCCTCCGCCTTTTGCTGCATGTGCCACGCCTGTAGCCACTCGATATGATTTGGCAGAGCCAAATACAACGTGACAATAGCCTGTTGGATGCTCTGCACACTGCTCTGCTTTGACTAAAATCTGTTCTTCTAAAATATCTGAAAGCATTGGAGCAATGATTTTTTCACATTCCCCATGCCCTTGGCAATATGGGATTCTCATTTCAATATCGACATTTCCCTGCTCCAAGCTATAGATTTCTACTTGCTGAATTTCAATACCAAAGTGCTGAAGCGCTTCTATCATCTGCTCTTCTTGAATAAAATGCTGTTCTCTTTCTCGTTTTATTTCCCGGGAAAAATCCTCCATCACTTGCGAGACCCCCATCAGCTGTTCAGCCACAAGACGTCTGCTGTCTTGGACTTTTTTCTTCAGTGTCTGGTTGGCTTTATAGTAAGCGATCTCCTCTTCAATCAATTCCTCGACATGTTTTGATTTTGAGCAGTGCTGACTAAATTTCTTTTTCAATTTTCGGTTATGCTCGTACGTTTTTTCATCAGATTCATGCATAACTTGTTTCATTAGTTCATAGGTTGTATCAAAGTTCTGCACCCAGCATTTATTTTTCTTATAGCACGTTTGACAGGATCGTTCTGTGATCGTACTTAAAAAAAGATCTACATCCTCTTCCTGCTTCTTCTCTTCAGGAATGGATTCGTAAAATGTCGCAAAACTCTCAGACAGCGCATGAAATACATTAGAGAATTGGTCTACCTTTTTTGCTGTCACGTCTCGTACTTTCCGAGCATATTGCTGCTGCTCTTGTACATGCTCTACCGTGCCAGGAATGTATTTCGCTACCTTGGAGGTGACTGATTGCGGCGTGAGCAAAAAGAGCGCAACCGCTATAAGTGATTCATACAATGTGGTCATGAGACCTGCCGACCCTTCCCCATACAGTGAAATGAGTAAGGAACCCACAATTAAGCCGATGGCTGCCCCTGCTTTCTTCCCTTCTTTCAGCAATCCGCCTAATAAACCTGAAAAGGCAAGAAGACTCATCTGATAAAGGTTTCCGATGTTGGCGAGACCGAGAATTAATCCTGTCACGACACCGACCGTACAACCAATACTGGCTCCGCCAATAAAGGCAAAGGTCAGCACTACATAACGTGATAAAATATGCTCTGCCTGCATCCCTTGAAATGAGATCCCAGCAAGTCCAGTTAAAACTGAGGCAATTAAAATCATAAAACAAATAATTTCTTCGACCTTTAAAGAATGTTTAATTTTCCTGACTGTAAAAATCGGCAGGCTTTGAAGAAAAATCAGTGTCAAAATGAAGGCAAGTCCTGCTTCGACACCCGCCATGACATAATCATAGCTTTGCACAGCACCTTGCTCTAGGTAAACAAACGCTCCTCGGGTGATCAGCATCGAGAGAACAATGACAACCGGTAATGTTTTCACTGGGTCTTTGATGATGAAAGAAACCACCTTTGACATAAGGAGAAATATAAGCAGCGATGCAAACACAAACAATGCATTTTGAGGTGATATCGTCATCGCCCCAGCGAGTAAAGCGAGACAAGCAAGCATTGCCTTATCTCTTTTAATAAGCAGCATGGAACCAAAGAAAGGCAGAGCAAACGGCATAATTTCAGATAATATAAAGGCTCGTCCTAATAAAAAGCCTAGAACAACATAAATAAACCCTTTATAGAAAAAAAGAGAATGCGTGTGATGAAGAAACAGGTTTTTCATCTTTTTTAACCCCGCACTGATTCTTTCAAACCCCGCTCCTGTTAAATCAGTTCTTCTTTCTAGTTTTTCCATCTTCTCATCCCCCACCTGATATTCGTTGCTTGTCATTATAGCGAAGGTGAAAAAGAAATTTTGTCAAAAGAAGTTGTCGTTTCCATAAAACGTTCGACGCTTTATTCGTCAAAGAGGCATACTTTCATGAAAGTCGATGTCTTTCATCAGAATTTTACGAAAGCACAAAAAAACAGCTTTCCTATAGAAAGCTGTTTCGAAGATGACCCGTACGGGATTCGAACCCGTGTTACCGCCGTGAAAGGGCGGTGTCTTAACCGCTTGACCAACGGGCCTTGCTTTATGTTCTAGTTAAAAGGATAGCGGCGGAGGGGATCGAACCCCCGACCTCACGGGTATGAACCGTACGCTCTAGCCAGCTGAGCTACACCGCCATAATAATAATGCGCTAAGAAGCACAAGAACTATAATACAAAGGATTCGCTTGTCCGTCAATAGAAAGTTTTAAATTAAATGACGAAATCTCAAAAAATGTAGGATAGGTCATGAAAAAAAGCACCTGCTGAACAGCAGATGCTTTGTTGTGAAAATATATAGAAAGCAGCAACAAGTTAACCTCTTCTTGCTCCGCGCCCCCCACGTTTTGATTCCGTGTTACGTTTTAAAGATGTTAAGCGATCTTCGCTATCTTTTAAGAATTTGTTCATTTTTTGTTCAAACGATTCCTTCGGACGGAAATCATTTCTGCTTGGTCTTGATTGTTGTTGAGGACGATCTTTTGCTTTTTTAATGGACAAGCCGATTTTACCGTCTTTTTCAACGTTAATCACTTTCACTTCAACTTGTTCACCGACTTTTAAATGCTCATTAATATCTTTTACATAGTTATCGGCTACCTCACTGATATGAACGAGACCAGTTGAACCGCCTGGCAACTCCACAAAAGCTCCAAAATTTGTAATGCCCGTAACTTTCCCTTGTAACTTGCTGCCAACTTCAATCGACATAAAAAAAGTGCTCCTCCTTAGACTTATAAAAAAATCTCATTTGTTCAATTATACATAAACTGAATTTTAAGTGTCAACAAGGCTAATCGCTCTTATTGCCCACATCAAAGATTTTTTCGCCTTTTTTGGACATATAATAGTCCCGTCGTGCCAGTTCGAGTACGTATTCCTTGCTTTTCAGCTTCTTAATTTCATCAGAAATATCTTCCTGCTTTGTTTGTAATTGCTTCAACTCTTTTTCGAGCGCAACCTTCTTCTCTTCTTTTTCCTTTAGTGAAGACGATTGCGACCAGAGGGCACTTGTCACCAAGACAGCAAACATGAGCACGATCACACCAAACACGGTAAGCCTTCTAAGGAGTCCGCGACGTTTGCGTTTTAAGCGCTGTGCTTGCTGTTCCATTTGTTTTTGGTAATCATTTTGAATTTGTGCGATATTTCTTTTTCTCTTGTTCAAGGTTGAAGGCCTCCTCTCTTACTTTGTCCAGAATTGTTTCCATTTCGTTTTGATGGTACCAGATAATTTCTTGGCCCCTTGTAAAATTCCTGCTCCTTTTGAGAAAAACAATCTCATTGATGTTAGCCATTTTTCGGGAATCCGATGAATAATGGTCACATTGAGTAACCAGATGAGCGGATAACAAACAATCGACAGCACCTTCCACACGAGCCGAAACGTAAAACGAACTAGACGTAAGAGCGAGTGGAGCAAGAACAGAATAGCACTTATGACCAATGTGATCATCCAGCGGATCGGTTGGAAGACAATCGTCATGACCAGCCTTTTCAGGAAGAGAACGGTCTGATATACACACATCATGATAAACTTGAGAATCTTGAGATACAGCTGTTTCATCAATGCCTGATACATCGAGAAACCTAGAGCAACGGCTAGAAAAATATAAAGCCTGAATTCTCCCTCATTTGTCAGCAGCAGGACGTAAAAGAATAAGAGACCCTGCACCATCCAAAAAAGGAGATCGTGTATAGCCAAAAGCCATTTTGCTGTTTTTTCCCGGTTCACAAACAGCTTGTACGTATCAAGCGATGCGCCCAGCCAGATGCCCATCGCCGCCATGGAAAGCATCGTATAAAACTGGACTGTCAGCGTCATTTAAACAGCTTGCTAAAAAATCCTTTAGCTTTCTCCCCGTGCTGCTCATCAACATAGATTAAATCAAAGACACGCCCTTTGATCGACACAACGCCCTTTTCGACGTCTAGGTTCTTCATTTGCAGATTTTCTCCGCGGATGGCGAGAATCCCCATGACCGTCTCCAGCAGAAATTCCTCACTATCAAAGCTTTCCACTTGTTTGACACCAGTGATATCTAAATGCTTTCTGTTTCGCATTGTGACATTGTGCTCCGCGTCTGATGACAGCTTCGTGCCTTGAGGTTGATTATAATATTGATTCATTTATACATCCCCCATATCTCATACTTGCATGTTACTGCATTGTATGTGATAAGAGGGTCATTTAGAACAAGCCCTATTCTGCTGTTTTTTCTTCTTTTAGCACAGTATACATGCCAGCCGCTTCTTCTTTTTTCGTCGTGTCCTTTAACTCGTTGACTTGAACAGTCACTAGCTTTTGACCAAAGCGGATTTGCAGCTCATCTCCTTCTTTCACGTCAGAGCTTGCTTTCGCCTGTGTTCCGTTAATAGAAATCCTGCCTTGATCAGCTACTTCCTTTGCCAATGTTCTTCTTTTAATTAAACGGGACACTTTTAAAAACTTATCTAGTCTCATGTATGTTCACCTCTTTCTATACGTTTCGCATCGTTCCATAGATCGTCCATTTCCTCTAGCGTTAAGTCATCTAGTGAACGTCCCATGTCCTTTGCTTTTTGTTCGATATGCTTAAAGCGCCGCATGAATTTTGTGTTGGCAGAAGCGAGCGCCGTTTCAGGCTCTAGGTGATAGAACCGTCCAATATTGACGAGAACAAACAAAAGATCTCCAAATTCATCTTTCATCTGCTTCGTTGCACCTTCGTCCGTCTTCTCTGCCACTTCAACAAGAAATTCCTGCTTTTCTTCTTCGTATTTGTTCCAAATATCTTGAACATCTGTCCAATCAAAGCCTACCTTGGCGGCTTTCTTTTGGAGTTTATATGCCTTTGTTAATGCTGGAAGTGTCGCCGGAATCGATTGCAAAATAGAACCGGTCCGCTCTGGCTTCTCCTGCTGCTTGATTTTTTCCCAGTTGGCCACCACATCTGCTGCCTCAGAAACATTCGTGTCACCAAACACATGGGGATGTCGCCGAATCATTTTTTCTGTGACATGCTGAATGACGTCATCGATTGAGAAATAACCGTCATCTTCGCCAATTTGAGCGTGAAGTAGCACCTGTAGCAGCACATCGCCAAGCTCTTCCACCATATGATCTGGGTCATCTTCATCTATCGCTTCAAGCAGCTCATAGCATTCTTCAATTAAATATGGTTTGAGTGATTCATTGGTTTGTTTTTGATCCCATGGACAGCCGCCCGGACCTCTTAATGTACGTATGACGTCACGGAAGGTGTCAAATTGTTGATAAAGCAGATGTTCCTCTTGAATCGGAGGAACATAAACACTTGTTAAGTTATTTATCGACACATCTCGATCAAGTTCAAATAAAGGAACGGCAGTAATCTGTTCCTGACTGCTTCCAGCTGCAGTCACAATATAAACTTCATAATCGTCAGGGAGCTTTTCCATCAGCGTGAGCTTCACATTTGATGCTGTCATCTGATCATATACCTGACAAATCAGGACGTGCTGGGTTAATTTCAGATCATCCGCTCTCATATCCCCTGCATCAACGAATTGTAATCCTTCGATGGGGTCAATCTGCAAGGAGTTGAATGTCGCATCTAAAAAGCTTTGTCCACCAGCGACAGACACCTCAATCCCGCGCTCTTTCTGCCCGGCGACGAGCAGCTGTACGGTCTTTTCTGCCACAAATGGATGACCAGGTACTGCGTACACAATGTCTTTTTCCGCTGCCTCTGCAAATAATATTTCGGTAATTTCCTGATACACCTGATCAAACTGATCGTGCTTTTCATAAATTTCATCAAAAAAGGTGAGAGATGGGACCTCCTGCATTAACTCTGCGGTAAGCGGATGGTCCTGCGTTCTCATATATACTTCTTTCGCCTGCTTCAGCTGCTTATATACACCGAGCGTCAGCTGATCCATGTCGCCTGCCCCGAGACCGACGACGGTAATCTTACCTGCCATTTTGATTCCCTCTCATCTGTTTAAAATATAAAATCTTTTTTCCTAATGGAATGAGTCTCCATTCCTCTTCCGTGAATACTTCTAGCTTAAGAATACTATATAAAAAGGCGAAACCACCAATAAAAACTGATGTCAGGCTCTCTAAAACGGAAAACGGACGTTTTTCAAAAGGGATTACCCAGGAAAACAAAGCCTGATATCCCATTAAGACCACAGCCATGAAGGCAGCTGATAAAAGAATTTTCACTGGGAATAGCTCTCTCAATGAAATCCATCCTTTATGCTTCAAATAAACAGCATTGAGCACGGCTGCTGTGAGAAAACCACATACAGTTGACCATGCGGCACCGTGGATGCCAAATAACGGAACAAGCGCAATCGTTAGAATCCATTTCACCAGCACGCTGATGATCACCACAACAGCGGGATACACAGTATGTCCGAGCCCTTGCAGTAAAGCCGCCTGCGTAATGGCAATCGACGTAAACGCAATCGATATACAGAATATTTGCAGGGCATCTGTGCCTAAATCATTACGAAAAAGCATTGTATTTACTGGTGATAAAATACAAATCAGCCCAACAGCTGACCCAATCCCTAATACCGACGTGGTCTTAACCGATGACCGCACTTTTTGCCGTATCGTTTCATGCTCCCCATTCCTCATGGCTGCCGATAAAAATGGCACAAGAGAGGTTCCGATGCTGATGGCAAACACCGTCCCTAGCTGCAAGAACGGCTGACCTCGGTCATACACACCTTTTGCCGCCTTTGCCGCCGCTTCACTGAGACCCTCACTGCGCAGCAACGCATACAGATGAAAAGCATCAATCATTTGCATCCATAAAATAAGCAAACCGCTGACACAAATCGTCAATGTATACAGCACCAAACTCTTCAAAATATCTTTTTTTCGAAGTGTCGCCTGTTTGCCTGACATACTTGCAGCAGACGGTTTTCGATAGGTCAACCAAAGGAAAAGAAGCAAAATGAGCGACGCCGCACTTCCCGCGATAGAAGAGAACACCGCACCCGCCCCTGTTTCATAAAGCGAATAGCCGTGTCTCACGAAATAAAAGGATAAAACAAGCAGGACGCCTACCCTGATGAACTGCTCAACCAATTGAGAAACAGCCGTCGGAAGCATCAGACCGTCACTCTGAAAAACTCCCCTCAGCATCACAGTGAGCGGCAGAAATAGAAACACAAAAGCACTCATCTGGATGAGCAGAATTAATTGACTATCTGCCATAAGGCTCGCCATTGTGCCTGCTCCTATGTAAAGACAAAGAAATAAGACCAAGCTCAGTAAAGTGATATATACCAAGGATACCCTTGTAATGATCTGTCGATTCTCTTCCCCATGCTCACTCAGAAGCTTGGACACCATGACAGGAAAACCTGTTGTACCAAGCATGATGGCAATACCAAGGAAAGGATATACCTGCTGATAAATATAAAACCCTGTGTCCCCTACGATGTTTTGAAACGGGACACGGTAAACGGCACTTAGTACCTTTGATAACAGGCCTGCGATGGTCAAAATCACCGCACCCTGGAAAAGCCAATGCGGCTGATTCACAGCATTTTTCATGGATGACTCCTTTAAAATAGATCTACAGTTAAACGAACTCATTATATCATACGTGAATGAAAAGCCGTTTCTTTCTAAGGAGTAGACGGCACATGTCCCGATTTGTTTCATCCCATATAAAAAACCGACAAAATCAAATGATTTCATCGGCATTTTTTCGTTTTATCAAAATGATATAGAGTTATTAGACCTAATGTTCCATTTGACGGGCTAAGAAGCCAGCTGCCGTTTCTGCCGCTTTATGCTCCACTTCTCCCATTGAACGCTCTTTAGAAAATAAGACGACGGCGCCAATCGGATCTCCGTTTGCAACAATAGGTGCAATGGTATAAGCAGATACGTCATCATCAATACCATCGACAAGTTGAATTTCTTTTTTGCTTTCTTCTAAAACAGAATTACGCTGATCCATTGTTCGTTCAAGTAAATCACTGATCGATTTGTTTAAGTACTCTTTTTTCGAACTGCCGGATACAGCAATATACGTATCTCGATCACAGATCAGGATGGAATGACCCAAACTGTCGAATAATGCATCAGCATATTCCTTCGCAAAGTCTCCTAGCTCACTAATCGGCGAATACTTCTTCAAAATCACTTCTCCATCGCGGTCGACGAAAATCTCAAGCGGATCTCCTTCCCGGATGCGCAATGTTCTGCGAATCTCCTTCGGAATAACCACTCTACCTAGATCATCGATACGGCGTACAATTCCAGTTGCTTTCATTCACTGCTGCCTCTCTTTCGTTTGATGATGTGTTGGGTGAATGGAACAAAAGCGTCCACTTTATGCAACATTCACCACTTGACCCTGAGTTTAGTATCCGTCACATCAAACGTAATATACACGAGAGACAAACAAAATTTTATGAAGATGGAATGGTTTCTTTTTTCACATCTTGAAGGCCTCGAAGCATATTAAGAACAACCTCAAGCCATTCCTCCGTTTTCTTGCCTTTCGTTTGGACAGAAATAATCAGCTTGCTGCCTTCCATTCCCAACCCAATTTCACGTCCATATTTACTGCCGAGCTCAAATAATTTTTGACCGTCGATTTCACTGCTTGCTTGCTCATCAAGGGTCATTCTGACAATGCCTTTCTCCATCTTGATCAGCTCGACACGTTCCTGGACAGCGTACACCTTCATTGTCGCAATCGTAAACAAGTCTGCCACTTCTTGCGGATATTCACCAAATCGGTCGATCATTTCATCCTGAAGCTCTTTTCGCTCTTCAATCGATCCAATTGCTCTGAACTGTTTATACATCTCAATCTTCTGCTTGCCATCCGAAATATAAGTGTCTGGGATGTACGCATCAATTTGCAGATCAATTTCTGGCTCGAATTTATCTTGAGCCGTTGTATCGCCTCTTCTTTCCTCAATGGCTTCTTTCAGCATTTGAGAATAGAGGTCGAATCCAACCGAATCAATGAAGCCATGCTGCTGAGCCCCAAGTAAGTTCCCTGCTCCTCGAATCGTTAAATCACGCATCGCAATTTTAAACCCAGATCCAAGCTCTGTGAATTCTTTAATGGCTTGAAGTCTTTTCTCTGCAACTTCAGAAAGAACTTTATCTTTTCGATACGTGAAGTAAGCATAAGCGACACGGTTCGAACGCCCGACTCGTCCTCTTAGCTGGTACAGCTGAGAAAGCCCCATTTTATCAGCATCGTGGACGATGAGTGTGTTCACATTTGGAATATCGACTCCCGTTTCAATGATGGTGGTACTGACCAATACATCTGATTCACCTTCAAGGAAATTGATCATCACTGATTCCAGCTCGTTCTCACTCATTTTCCCGTGCGCATAACTAACTTTTGCATCTGGGACTAGCATAGAGATTTCGTCTGCTTTTCGTTCGATATCTTCAACACGGTTGTAAAGGAAGTACACTTGACCGCCGCGTGCTAATTCTCGCTCAATTGCTTCTCTGACTAAAGCGCCGTTGTACTCAACCACATAGGTTTGAACAGGGAATCGGTTTTCAGGCGGTGTTTCAATAACCGATAAATCCCGCACACCAAGCATGGACATATGAAGCGTACGGGGAATTGGCGTAGCCGTTAATGTCAGTACATCGATATTGGCTTTCATCTGCTTAATTTTCTCTTTATGCGTCACACCAAAACGCTGTTCCTCATCAATGATCAACAGCCCTAAATCCTTGTAGACGATGTCTTTTGAAAGAAGACGGTGTGTGCCGATGACCATATCGATCGTCCCGTTTTTCAGCCCTTTTAACGTTTCAGTTGTTTCTTTTCTTGTACGGAAACGGCTCAGCTGCGCGATTTTGACAGGGTAGTCTTGGAATCGGTCCATGATTGTGTCAAAATGCTGCTGCGCTAAGATAGTTGTCGGAACTAGCAGGGCTACCTGCTTCCCGTCAGCAATCGCTTTGAAGGCCGCACGAATAGCCACCTCTGTTTTTCCGTAACCCACATCTCCACAAAGCAAGCGGTCCATAGGACGTTCCCGCTCCATATCCTGCTTAATTTCGTGAATCGAACGGATTTGATCATCTGTTTCCTGGTAAGGGAATGCAGATTCAAACTGGCGCTGCATCTCATGGTCAGGCGAGAAGGCATATCCTTTGCTAGCCTCGCGTTCTGCGTACAGCTTAATCAGATCATCTGCGATGTCCTGTACAGATGTTTCAACTTTTTTCTTCACGCGTTTCCAATCGCTGCCGCCAAGTTTGTACAGCTTTGGTTCTTTACCTTCTGATCCTACATATTTCTGGACCTGATCAATTTGTTCGACCGGTACATAAAGCTTGTCGCTTCCTTGATAATGAATATTTAAATAATCTTTATGAATGCCGCCGATTTCAAGCGTTTCAATTCCTAAATATTTACCGATCCCGTGGTTAATGTGCACCACATAATCGCCGACTTGAAGCTCTGAATAGCTCTTGATTCGCTCTGCATTGGTCAGCTTTTGCTTACGTGCCTGCTTTTTCACACGTTTCTTGAAGAGTTCACCTTCTGTGATCACAGCAATTTTTGATAACGGCAGTTCAAAGCCTGTTTGCAGCTCACCTTGTAAAATATACACCTGTCCGCTCACAAGTTCAGCGTCCGGTTTAGCAAGAGCAGCTTCAATGTCATAATCATGCAGAACAGACGATAGCTTTTCTGTCCGCTCTTCATCCGCACCTAAGAAGACAACCGTGTATTGCTGTTTTTTATAGCGTTCAATTTCACTCGCCAGCACATTCATCTGCCCGTGGAAATTCTGCATTTGCTTACTAGATACATTGACGATATTTTGCGGATTTGTCTGCTGGACATGTCTCAGGAACAAGGAGTAGTACAGAATGGACCTTGATTGCTGATTGATCAGTTCTTGGAACGGGAAAGAAAGAGATAAATCATGAAGAATATTCCCTTCTTCAAGCAGACTAATTGTCCAATCGGCTTCTTCCTGTTCAAGCTGTTCTTCCATCTCCTGAATTCTGCTGATTTCATCTAAAATAATAATCGTATCCTGCGATGTGTAATCTAGCAAACTAGCAGGCTTTTCATAGAAATAGGCTAGGTACTTCGTCATTTCCTGTGTCACGATGCCTTCTAGCAGCTTCTCGCGGTCAGCAGAAATATTTTGATGAAGCAGCTCTTTTTGCTGATCTGAGTTGAATTTCTTTAAGCTCTTCGCCAGCCCTTGATCAAGCTGTTCAATGGCTCTCACTCGTTCAGGACCTCTCACAATCAGCTCTTTTGCAGGACCTATTTTAATTTCTTGAAGGGTTTCTAATGAACGCTGTGTATCCGAATGAAACGTTCGAATCGAGTCTACTTCTGTATCAAACAGTTCAATACGGATTGGATGATCTTCCGTTAACGCATAGATGTCGATGATTCCTCCGCGCACACTAAAATCTCCGGGCGCTGCAACCATTGACGTCCGGTCATAACCAATTTGTACGAGCTGTTTTGAAAACGCCTCCAAATCAATTTCTTCACCGATCTTTAAATGGATCTGACTCTCCTTCCAGAGCTCAACTGGTGGAAGCATCCTGCGCACCGCAGCAGCGGGAGTGACGATAATGGGGTTTTCTCCATTCGCAAGCCGGTTCAGGACATCTAAACGCTGTGCTCTCAGCTCAGGGCTTGCCACTGCAATTTCTGAGGCGATAAGCTCATTGACAGGATAAAGAAGAACCGAGCGATCCGGCATCACACTTGCTAGATCATCTGTTACCTTCTGTGCCTGATATAAATTGTGAGTCACAATAAACATTGGCCGCTTCAGTTCGTCTGATATCGCGGCTGTAAATAAAGATCTGACGGAGCCTGATAGTCCGGCAAGCAGCTGTTCTTTTAACCCTTCCTTTAGTCCATTAAAAATAGACTGAAAATCATCACTTTGTTTGATAAATGATTGTATGTTTTTCATTTGGCTCCTCCTCCCTGTTTGTTTAAAACAGAAAAACGCTTTGGTCTAATATCTACACCAAAGCTTTTTTATTGAATAAAAGTATGATACTGATGGTAATCAGGATTTCTTTCGAGCGCCTCTTGGCAATCCTCACAAATGGTTTGTACATGTAAATCACCATTTTCCCTATAAGAAATCATATCGTTTCTTTCCTCATTTGTTAAGTGATGAAATCCAAGTGCTTCACTTTGGACAGCGGATTCATCTAGACTGCCAACCTTTACACCACAGTGGCGGCAGTAATAATGCAAAGCCATACGTGATCCTCCCATGCTGAGATTTTATGATCAGTATGTGCTTTGCTTATCATTCTTATACCTTCTTGTTAAAATCATTCATCACTTCTAAAAATGGCTTTTTTAAAGCCGCTTCACAGGCCTCGACAGACGATTGAATGGCTGATGCGATGTCAGGCTGTTCCTCTTCTGAGAAACGTCCTAGTACGTAATCAACGACCTTCATGCCATTTTGAGGACGTCCAATGCCGATACGGAATCGGTCAAATTCAGGTGAACCTAAATGCTGAATCAATGATTTGATTCCATTATGCCCGCCTGCACTTCCTTTTGTACGTAAGCGAATTCGGCCAGTTGGCAAATCAAGATCATCATAGATCACTTTCAAATGTTCAAGGGGAATATCGTAATAGTCCATCAGCGGACGCACACATTCTCCTGATAAGTTCATATATGTAAGCGGCTTTACAAGTAGAACCTTTTGCCCCGAAACAAACCCAGTTCCAAATTGTCCATGGAATTTTGATTGATTTAAAGGAATGTCCCATTTTTTCGATAGTTCATCTATTGTCATAAACCCGACATTATGTCTTGTTTTTTCATATTCTTTTCCTGGATTACCTAATCCAACGAATGCAATCATGAAACCAATAACCTCCTTTATCACAAAGCACACGCCTAAAAAATGAGCCAATCAGATTGCCTCATGTAAAACGTATGAATTCTTTTCATTCTAGCACAAAAGACGCAACCGCGGGAGGGTTACGTCTCTAAATGACCAGTTATTCTCCATCGTCATCCTTTTCTTTAATAGCCTCAGGTTCTTGCGGCTCCTCTTCGCTATCTGGCTCAGGAACCTCTGATTGCTGAGGCGGCAGAATGGATGCAACGACTTCTTCTGGGTCGTTATTGATTTGATAAGATGACTGAACAGGCAGATCAGCAACTGTTAAGACATCATTGACTTCTAAGTTTGTAATATCAGCTTCAATATTCTGCGGGATATCTTTTGGTTTCGCTGTAACAGATAGTTCAAATAGTGGCTGCTGAAGCACACCGCCATCTTTTACCCCTTTAGACTCGCCAATCAGCTGCACTGGTACATCCGCGTCAATTTCACGCTGTAAGTCAACGACTTGGAAATCAGCATGGACAAGTTCGTTTTTCAGCGGGTCTGTTTGTAACTCTGTCACCATCACAGATTTCGTTTCACCACCCACGTCTAAGGTAATGATTGTATTCTTCCCTTCATCACGTAAGGTTTTTAATAAATCGATGCTGTCTAATGAAACAGCCAGGCTGTCTGTATTTTTTCCGTATATGACACCAGGAACGTGTCCTGAATGACGGATTTTTTGCAGTGTGGAACGTTTGAAATCAGTTCTTTTATTTGCTTTTAAAGTTGCCATATTCAGCACCATCCTATTTCTTTTTTGTCACTACTCTCATAATTACCCATAACCGAATCATTTTAAACATGTTTGCCTGTGATTGATGAAAGCAAAAAGACCCTAAGCTGATGCCTAGGGCCTTTTCCATAATAAAATTAGCTGAAAAGGTAGCTCACAGATTCTTCTTCATGTACACGGATGATGGCTTCTGCAAGCAAAGGCCCAACTGAAAGCGGAATGAATTTTCCAACTTTCTTGTCATCAGTTAATTGAATACTGTTTGTCACAACTAATTCTTTAATTTTAGAGTTTGTGATGCGTTCTACTGCTGGTCCAGACAATACTGGGTGCGTACAGCAAGCATAGACTTCAGCTGCTCCATTTTCGACTAGCGCATTTGCTGCAAGTGTAATGGTACCAGCTGTATCAATGATATCATCGATCAGAATAGCCGTTTTGCCTTCAATGTTACCAATAATGTTCATGACTTCAGCAACGTTTGGCTTCGGACGGCGTTTGTCGATAATTGCGATTGGCGCTTTCAGACGGTCTGCCATTTTACGCGCGCGTGTCACACCACCGTGGTCAGGAGACACAACAACGATATCATTCAAGTTCTTCTGTTCGAAATAGTTTGTTAAGATTGGCACAGCCATTAAGTTATCGATTGGAATATCAAAGAAACCTTGGATTTGCGGCGCATGAAGATCAAGTGCAATCACACGTGTAGCACCTGCTGTTTCAAGCAAGTTTGCAAAAAGCTTCGCAGTGATAGGCTCACGAGGTTTTGCCTTACGGTCTTGACGTGCATATCCATAATAAGGGATCACAATATTGACAGTTTTCGCAGAAGCGCGTTTGAGCGCATCCACCATAATGAGCAGTTCCATAATATGCTCATTGACTGGCGCACTTGTTGATTGAATAACATAACAATCACAGCCGCGGATACTTTCTTCAATATTGATTTGGACTTCACCGTCACTAAAGCGTTTAACAGAGCTCTTTCCTACATCAACTCCGATACGATCGGCAATTTCTTTGGCAAGTTCAGGGTTTGAATTCAAAGAGAAAATCTTTAAATTCGCATCAGCATAACGATTAGACATGGTAAACCTCCGGGTATTTGGATTATTTTTTATGAATATTTTTCACATAATCTTCTTTATTGACTTGTCTTGCTCTAGCAATAGACAATGCATCCTGCGGTACATCTTCTGTAACCGTTGAACCGGCTGCAACATATGCCCCTTTTCCGACAGTGACTGGTGCAACGAGATTTGAATTACAACCAATAAAGGCGCCGTCTTCAATCTTCGTTAAGAATTTGTTTTTCCCATCATAGTTGACTGTAATGGAACCACAGCCAAGGTTTACATCAGTTCCGACCTCTGCGTCTCCAATGTAGCTTAAATGAGATGCTTTGCTGCGGTCTCCGAAAACTGTTTTCTTGATTTCGACGAAATTCCCGATTTTCACTTCATCGCCAATTTTCGACAACGGGCGAATATGAGCAAACGGTCCAATTGTCACATCAACTCCAACCTCACTATCGCAGACGACAGATTGCTTAATGACTGTTCGATCTCCGATGATGCTGTCAACAATTTCAGTGTTTGGCCCAATAGTGGCGTCTGCACCGATTTTTACATTCCCTTTGATGACCGTCCCAGGATAAATAACTGTATCTTCACCGATGACAGCATCTGGCGAAATATACGTGTTCTCAGGATCAATCAAGGTCACACCATTCTTCATATGCTGATAATTAATACGTCGCTTCATGAATTGCTCTGCTTGTGATAGAGCGATACGGTCATTAACTCCAAGTGTTTCTTCAAAATGTGGTGTTTGATAAGCTGCAACTGTTTGCCCTTCATTTTTTAAAATTTCAATGACGTCTGGCAAGTAGTATTCACCCTGTGCATTTTCATTCGACACTTGCTCAATCACACGGAAGAGATCTTCATTTGAAAAGCAATAAGTCCCTGTATTAATTTCATTCACTTGACGCTCTGCATCGTTCGCATCTTTATGCTCCACAATTTTTACGACAGCACCTGTTTCGTCACGAATAATTCGGCCATAGCCTGTCGGATCATCCGCATGTGCTGTTAAAATAGTGACTTTCGCTTGATGTTTTTGATGCTCGCTTAACATGGCTTCCATTGTTTCCGCTGTCAATAATGGCGTATCACCACAAATGACAATGGTTGTTCCCTTTTCCTGCGCGAGGAACGACTTTGCTTGTTTGACGGCATGAGCTGTTCCCAGCTGTTCTTCTTGAAGTGCATACTCACTTCTGTCTCCAAGCTGCTCTTTAACGTCCTCTGCTCCATGACCGACAATCGTCACTAGCTTGGCTAAAGAAAGCTTTAACGCTTCATCTGCCACATGCTCGACCATTGGCTTTCCGCAAACTGGATGAAGTACTTTATATAGCTTCGACTTCATTCTCGTTCCTTTTCCCGCTGCTAAAATCACTGCGAACCGCTTATCCATTGATTGGCCTCCAATATCCCTATTATCCATAGAAAAATATATCCTAAATAAAGACTGATTTCAAGGATACAAAAGGAAGTACAATAATTTTCTAACAGATGAAAGACTTAAGAAACAAGAGAAAGAACGCAAAAAAGACAGCATTTAAAAGAAAACATTCATTTTCTCTTAAAGCCGTCTTTTTAGGTTTAAGTATGATTAAGAAGCTCCAGCTTCTTCATATTCAATTGTTTCTTCCTCTTCGCCTAAGCGATGATATTCATTTAATACAGCATCTTGGATTTTACCCCGAGTGCTTGAATTAATTGGATGTGCAATATCGCGAAACTCTCCATCAGGCGTGCGTTTGCTAGGCATTGCAACAAACAACCCATTGTTTCCATCAATCACACGAATATCATGAACAACAAATTCGTGGTCCAGCGTGATGGATGCAATCGCCCTCATGCGACCATCGGTATTCACGCGGCGTAATCTTACGTCAGTAACTTCCACAGTAGTTCACCACCTTTTCCCAATATAAAAGCATTACTTAGGTATTCAACGATCGTGGTGATTCTCCTGCTCTTTTTTTAAACTTTTTTTGAAATATCGGGATATTTATACATTATTTGTCATATTCGTGACGGCGCTTACATCCTCAGCATGAAAAAAGACATCATGATGATGTCTTTCCCTGCATATGATGAAACCAAACGGCTTTCATCGAGAGTGCCTGTTTATTTTACTAGTGCAACTACTTCTATTTCTACAAGCGCATCTTTTGGAAGTCTTGCCACTTCCACGCATGAACGAGCTGGCTTATGTGTATGGAAATACTCACCGTACACTTCATTCACTTCAGCGAATTGTTCCATATCTTTGATGAAAACAGTAGCTTTCACGACTGTTTCAAAGGAAGCACCTGCTGCTTCAAGAACAGCCTCAAGATTACGGAATACTTGATGTGTTTGTTCTTTAATATCTCCATTAACAAAATCTCCAGCTGGGGTTAATGGAATCTGCCCTGAGCTGTAAAACATGTTATTGACAATAATTCCTTGAGAGTAAGGTCCAATGGCTGCTGGTGCATGTTTGGTTTGAACAACTTTTGTCATATCAATCTCTCCCATTCAAATACATGTTTGATCAAAGCTTACGCTTTCGAATGAAAAAACTCGTGGAAATTGCCTTCATTGATCTCAATGATTTTTTGTTTCATATCAATAGTTGAAAGCTTTAACAACGAGACATATTCATCGACAAGACGTTCATCTACGCCTTCATCTTCTAAAAGAACACCGATCCCTGCAACATTTGCATTAAATTCCTCAAGCAAATTCATCATGCCGTTAATGGTTCCGCCCGCTTTCATAAAGTCATCAATGATCAACACATTGGAGCCTTTATCTAAGCTGCGCTTTGCAAGGGACATGGTTTGAATTCGGTTAGAAGAACCTGACGCATAATTAATACTGACAGTTGATCCTTCGGTTACCTTATTATCTTTTCTAACGATCACAACAGGCACATTTAAATAACCCGCAACAGAATAGGCAATCGGAATCCCCTTTGTCGCAACGGTCATGACGACATCAATCGCACGGTCCGCAAAGATGGTCGCAAACAGCTTACCGATTTTCGCAAGAATCGATGGATTGCCTAAAACATCGGTTAAATATAAATAACCGCCAGGAAGTACACGTTCAGGAGTTGATAATGCCTCTCCGATATCGTTTACTACGTCATCTGCTTCTTTTAGGTGAATTTTTGGAATATATTTCACTCCGCCAGCAGCGCCAGGTACAGTAAGCAATGTGCCGATTCCCTGCTGTTCGAAGGTCTGTTTGATAATCGTTAAGTCTTCACTAATGGAGGACTTTGCAGATTGATATCGTTCTGCAAAAAAAGTTAAAGGTACTAGTACGTGCGGGTGGGCTAACAAATAATTTGTTAAGTCCACCAATCTGCCGCTTCGACGAAACTTCATGAACTTACCCCCAGAACCCGAATAATTTATGAATAATATAACTTAATATACGGATTTAATCAAGGGCATTTTGTTCGCCGATCATGCGGACAGCGTATACTTGATCACAAAATCCTCTCAGTCCGTTATATATTCTTTGTACCTTCGATTCATATTGAATCAGGCCAAATACAGTTGGGCCGCTTCCACTCATTAATACAGCATCAGCACCGAAACGCTTCATCTGTCTTTTGATCATATCTACTTCCGGATACATCTTTAATGTCACAGACTCCAGAACGTTACCGAGTGAGCCGCACATCTCTTTATAATCTTTCGCTTCAATGGCTTCGATCATACGCTGTACATTTGGGTGTTCTACTTTGCTTGCGTCATATTGTCTATAAACTTCAGCTGTAGATACCCCAATCACCGGCTTCGCTAAAATCACCCAGCAATGCGGCGGTGTCACAATATGCTTCAGTTTTTCTCCACGTCCTGTCGCTAGTGCTGTGCCTCCGTGTACACAAAAAGACACATCTGAGCCGATCTCCGCTCCAAGCTCAGCTAGTTCATCTAACGTGAGATTTAACTTCCACAAACGGTTTAAACCGCGAAGCGCTGCTGCAGCATCACTGCTGCCTCCAGCTAAACCTGCTGCAACAGGAATTGCTTTTGTGATGACAATCGATACCCCTTTTTGAATACCGAACCTTGTTTTGAGTAATTTAGCCGCCTGATAAGCCAAGTTACGCTGATCATCTGGCACAAATCGATTATGAGATGATACACGGATTTCATCTTTGTCCAGCTCCGTCAGCTCAAGTCGATCTGCAAGGTCTATTGTTGTCATCACCATCTCCACTTCGTGATATCCATCCGGTCTTTTTCCATGTACATCAAGTGAGAGATTAATTTTTGCCGGTGCTTTTTCTAAAATACGCAAACATTTCACCTACTTCTCCATCTAAACATAAGTATCAATATTGTATCACATTTGATGGATCTGATGAATATTGGCTTTTACGCCCAGCACACTGACTTTTTCAACAAAAAAGCCAGAGACACCCGAGGTATCCCTGACCATTTTTCTATCGTTGATTCTCATCCTGAGCCATGTGCTGCTGAGCTAATTCGATGGCACGTTTGACCATATTACCTGCGTCACGTGCACGAATTTCTCCCCAGCCTCCATTTTTGACGGTATCATAAAATCCAAGATCCTTCGCCAGCTCGTATTTGAACTCATCTGACATAATGCCTCGGCGTCTACCCAAACGAAACAGCCCCTTTAGTCGAGAATTCGAATCAGTGCCACTGCTTTTGTGGCTTTCTTATTTTGTATCGAATCCTTTCTTTTACCCCTTTCAAAAAATGGACAGACTCCCATTCAGAAAAAAAGGCAAAACAAAAAGCAGTAAACAAAAAGTTCACTGCCCATTAATAGGCGACTGAGCTAGCGGCATCATCGAACGTTAATTCGACCGTCTCAGTCAGTATATCTGCATAACTGTAAGAAACTCTTTCAAACGAATTCTCATCTTGATCTAATTGAATCACAAATACAGAAGGGTACGTTTCAGCTAAAATGCCCGAACGCTCAATTGTTTTACGGCGGCCTCCGTTAGCCTTTAACGTCAAACGTTTACCTAAGTTACCATCAAGCGATCTTTTGATGTCGGACAAAGTCTTCGCCATTGCATCCACCTCACTGAGATAATTATACAACAACGGCCCATTTTTGTCAAATAAAAATTAAATTATATCAACCAACACGAGCCATTGTCAACAAAATAATTTTGACAAACTTCTACCTTTTCTCCTCCCTATTTTTCTCAAATTCCGGTGAATTATGTATCCATTTGAAATTTCTTTTTACACATAAAAAAAACCTGACTGAAATCAGTCGGGTTATGTCGATTCATGGTCTTTTTTATATGGCATACCTACCCTTAAAACACCCTTCGTCTCGATGCCTCCGAGACCTTTTTCTCTTGTTAATGTATTACGAAGCACATCCCACACATTGATTCGATCTACAAATGGAGTGAAGCTGATCTTCGCAACGATATAGACGGGGTCGAGCGCATGGATGTTCACACGTGAAGGTGAGCTTGCAAAATTGGCACCTGCTTGAATCAATGATTCGAAATGAGATTGACAGGCGCCCGCAAAGATCACAAGCTGATCTAAATGAGGAATTTTCTTTCTTGCTTTTTGAACCGTTTCAACGAAATGACGAGAATGGCGATAAGCACCGATATCATTTACGCCGCCCTTTTGCTTGGAATACGCATCATGCCCTGTAATGACCAAAATATCAGGCCGATATTGATCAAGTAACGAGTCGATCACGCTTGGCATTTTCTTCTCATGACAATGCACTCCGTACACAGGCACACCAATTCGTTCATATACATCTAAGCATTTCTTTAAGTATGAAGCATCTCCATCTAAATGAAGGACCTTTCCAGGCATGTGAAAATACTGCTCCTGATGCTGATATTGTCCAGAAGTATAATACTCTTGTTTTTCACGCAGCAGCTGATAATCCTGTCTTAGTAAGTCGAGCGATTCATTAATCTTCCGTTCGTCGTCCTTCTCCCTTGTCAGCTGCTCCTCTTTTTGAATCAAGACGAGATCCGACATCTTAGCATCAGCAATCAGCCTCACTTCATTCCCATGCAATATGGCAGTGGCTTCGTGCTGATCTGTCTCATCAATTCGAATGATTCGAAACATAATATCCATTTGATAGGATGCCCTCGTCACCATATCTCCTATTTGAAATTGCATGCTTTTCACTCCACAATCAGGCTCATATCCTGTTGGTATCGTCTTGCCCTAAACATATTCATCTTTCATATGTGCTGTTCTTTCTAGCCTATGCCTGAACAGTTGAAGTGGTGAAGAACAAAAGAAAAAAGCCCTTACGATAGGGCTTTTTGTAAAACATTCGACAATCTGGCAAATTCCTCAATGGATAATGATTCTCCGCGGCGCTTTCCATCAATATCTGCTGTTTGAAGAGCTTCCTCGATGATCGCTTTATGTTTTTTTCCATCAGGAAAATTGTTCATCAAATTATTCATCAATGTTTTCCGGCGCTGGCCAAAGCTCGCTCGGATCAATTGAAAGAAAAACGCATCATTTTCTACTGAGACAGCAGGCGTTTCACGAACAGTCAGCTTAATCACAGCCGAATCAACATTTGGCTGAGGAACAAAAACCGTTTTAGGCACAACCATCACCGTTTTTGCTTCCGTATAAAATTGAACTGCGATAGACAATGAATTGTATTCCTTTGATGAAGGGATAGCTGCCATACGATCTGCTACTTCTTTTTGCAGCATGACCACGATCCCTTTCAATGGAAGGTTTTCTTCAAGCAATTTCATAATAATCGGTGTTGTCACGTAATACGGAAGGTTGGCTACGACCATCACTTCTTTACAGTCAGCAAAATTTTCTTCGATGACCTTTCTCACATCCGCCTTTAATACATCTTGATGAATAATCGTGACATTATCATATGGAGAAAGCGTATCGTTTAAAATAGGCAATAAACGCTGATCGATTTCAAAAGCGGTGACTTTCTTTGCACGTTTAGCGAGCTGCTCTGTCAATGCGCCGATACCAGGCCCAATTTCAATGACGCCGGTCTCATCTGTAACCTCTGCGTGATCGACAATGCGATCTAAAATATTTGTATCAATTAAGAAGTTCTGCCCTAAGCTCTTTTTAAAAGAGAAACCGTACTTCTTCAGTATTTCCTTCGTTCTGACGGGTGTCGCAATATCTTTATTCATCGGCTTCCTCCTGCATGACGGTCTTTAAGGCCGCAATAAAATCATGTTTGGTTATTTGGAACATGTGAAGGCGCTTTTGCAGCTGCTTCGCATTGGTATATCCTATATTTAAAAGCACTCCTAGTCGTTCGCGGCGGCGTTTCGATGCTTCGCCTCCGATAAGGCCTGCGTCAAATAAGTCGTCTAATGTAATGTCACTTTCCGATTCTTCCATTTCTTCATGGACATGGGCAAGACATTCACGAATACTGTCCAAGGAAGCATGCTCGACACCAATTCCTTTATCCCGCTTCGCCTTCGCAAGATGCTTTGGCAAAAAAGCGTGCTTACAGCCAGGAACCGCCTCTGCGATGGTTTTACGGATCTTCTCACCAGGAAAATCAGGATCTGTTAAAATAATGACCCCTCTCGTCTCCTGAGCAAGACGCACTTGTTGTATGACTGTATCGCCAATGGCAGATCCGTTTGTTTCGATTGTATCTGCATCAACCGCCATCTTCACTCTGGCAGTGTCATCACGACCCTCCACCACAATGATTTCTTTGATTTTCATGTATTCCTCCGCTTGCAAAAACAATCTACATTTTTTGGTTAAAAAAACGAAACCTTTCATGCTGTTTTTGCGTCTAATTAATTAGAAAACAGTGCTTCTATTATAACCAAAAAAACAGAGGGTGCGCAAAGCCCTCTGTTCATATAAATGATTTGATGTGTTTATTTGAGCACTCTAATTTTCACTCGTTTATTTCCCCATTGATAAGCTGCCGACTTACTTGGGACGAACACATCAATTTTATTCCCTTTTATAGCAGATCCAGTGTCTGATGCAACGGCATAACCATAGCCTTCCACATACACTTTTGAGCCCAGCGGAATGACACTCGGATCAACTGCTATGACCTTTGCACCCGGATTCGCTTTTAAATCAAAACCTGTAGACGTTCTGCCCGTACATCCAGCACAGCTCGCTGTATAGGCTGTTGACGCCACATAAAATTCTTTTCCTGAAGACTCATTGCTTCGTGAAACCACAGGGGACGCTGTAGGCTCCTTTTTGGTCACTTGTGTACCAATAGCCACTAAACGGTCCTTACTATCTTTTTCGGTCACTTCTTTAATCAATTCTTTAGACACCACTTTGCCGTTTTCTTTCACAATGGCATAGTGCTTCTTCAATTTACCTTCTTCACCTTTTTTAAGTACCTTCTCTTTCCCTTTTTCAAGAGAATGGTCCTTTTTATGTTTGGTATCAAAAGCAATTTTCTCTTCCACTACATCGGTGACTTTTTCCACCCGAGTGATCTTTATATCTGCGCTCTTTTTAGAAAGGTTACTATGTAACGCAGGCTTGATCTTATCGTGCTTCTTGAGCTTCAGCTCTTGTTGCTTTAAAAAGTCAGCGACCGTAGTCGAAGTGGTCCACACTTTTTTATCTTTTCCTCCATCATTTAAGCTGACCTGGAAGGCCTGCTGAACCACAAGCTTCATATCCTTTGTTAACTTGTCATTCTTTCCTGGAGTGACTTGATCGTGCTTCCCGATATCTATCTTCTCATTCTTCAATAATGCTCCAACCGTCTGATCTGTTGTCCATATCGTTTTCTCTTTCCCATCTAGGGTCAGATGAACCGGTATAGCCGCATCATACACAATGTTCATGTTGTCTTGAATCTTTGTATTTAGACTTGGAGAGATATGATCCTCCGCCTTGGTCCTTATGCCAAGGTCTGAAAGCAGCTGTGCTACTGTCTCTTCATGTGTACGAATTGTCTTCTCTTTACCATTGATTGAAATGGTAATAGACTGCTTAGTGAGCTCATGCGCACCGTAAGCCGTCCCAGTTCCAGCTAAAAGCAAGCAAACAACTAGTAATAAAACCTTGCCTTTTCCTAGCTTAACAGAAAACAGATTTTTCATTTTTTGTACGATGAAAAACGCCTCCTTCTCCTCGGAGAGATTATATAGAGTATCTCAAAACCTGTCAACCCTTCCACCCACTGTACAAAAATGCTCGATTGTAAACCTATTATGGGAGATTTATGGAAAGAAGGGAAGAAAGACTTATCGACAACTTATCCTATGAGGAGGCGCAAACGTGTAGAACTTTTTCGTTATGTTTCACAATTGGACAAGCTTAAACAAGGATTGACATCATATACTGTCAGTTTATACGGAAAACTTTTTTTGCATTTTTTGTTGTCAATTCGGCAAGCTCTTCAAAGCTGATTTCTCTCAGCTCCGCAATTTGTTCTGCGATATATTTGACATAACTTGGCTCGTTACGTTTCCCCCTAAATGGTACTGGCGTTAAGTATGGGCAGTCTGTTTCAATCAAAAGCCGGTCACTTGGTATCTCTTTTACAACTTCTTTTGGCTTTTTGGCATTTTTAAATGTCACGGGTCCACCGAATGAGATGTAAAAATTCATATCCATACACACTTTTGCAGTTTCTAAGCTGCCCGTAAAGCAGTGCATAATACCTCCAACCTCAGCTGCTCCCTCTTCCTTTAAAATCGTCACGACATCTTCCGTTGCGTCACGGTTATGAATAACAATTGGAAGATTCACTTCCTTCGCAAGAGCAATTTGGCGTCTAAAGACTTCCTTTTGTACATCTTTTGGTGACTTGTCCCAATAGTAATCCAGACCCATTTCTCCAATCGCAACCACTTTTTCGTGTTGAGATAAATCTTTAATCCAAGCCAAATCTTCATCTGTCATATCAATAGCATCGACTGGATGCCAGCCGATAGCTGCATATATGAAATCATACTCTTCAATTAATTCCATCGCTCTCGTAATTGTCGGACGGTCAAACCCCACCACCACGATTTTCTCAACTTTTTCGCTTTTCGCTCTTTCGATCACCTGCTCTAAGTCTTCCTTATATTGTTCTGCATTCAAGTGGGCATGTGTATCAAATAACATTGTTGATTGCTCCTTTCGACAATTCTCCTAAAAAACAAAAGGTGTTCGACGAAATGTTACACGTGGAACACCTTTGTTGATTTATAAAATTTTTGTTCCATTTGCTAGAGATTGATCTACTTCAAGAACCTGCAATTTCCCGCCTGTTTCCCCAGTTAAAATCATTCCCTGGGAAATTTCCCCTCTGAGTTTAACTGGTGTAAGATTCGCTACGCAAACGAGCTTTTTCCCTACTAATTCTTCTGGTTGATAGTGTTTGGCAATCCCTGAGACTATTTGTCTTTTTTCAAATCCAAAATCAAGCTGAAGCTTTAAAAGACGATCCGCTTTTTTCACTGGGGCTGCTTCCAAAACCTGTGCGACTCGAAGATCGACTTTCGAGAAATCATCAAATGCAATTTCTGCTCCCAGCTCAGGTAATTCCGTTTCTTCGATATCCACTTTCTCTTCTTCTACCTTAGGTGCACTTCCCTGCATTTTTTCTTTAATGTAGGATACTTCTTCTTCAACCTCTAAACGCGGGAACAAAGGCTCGCCTTTTTGTACCGTCGCATGTTGAATTGCACCAAATGATAGGATACTATCCCAGCTTTTGAGCTTCTCTTCTTCAATTCCAAGCTGGAAGAAGATTTTCTCAGGTGTTTTCGTTAGGAATGGCGTTAAGAGGACTGCTGTGATTCGAAGTGATTCTGCTAAATGATACATAACAGAATGCAATTCTTTTCGTTTTGTTTCATCCTTTGCCAGCACCCATGGAGCTGTTTGATCAATATATTTATTGGTTCTGCTGATTAATGTCCAAACATTTGAAAGAGCCACAGAGAATTCAAGGTTTTCCATCGCCTCTTCATAGGCTTTGACGGTTTGCTCAGCGACTGCTTTCAGCTCTTCATCAAACTCATTAACAGGGCCCTTATAGCTGCTTAAAGTGCCGTCAAAATATTTTTGGACCATCGCAACTGTACGATTAAGCAAGTTACCTAAATCATTGGCAAGGTCATAGTTTACACGTTCCACGAATCCTTCTGGTGTAAACACACCATCCGCACCAAATGGTACTTCGCGAAGCAGATAATAACGGAGGGCATCGAGGCCATAGCGATCAATTAATGTGACCGGATCTACCACATTCCCTTTTGATTTAGACATTTTGCCATCTTTCATGAGCAGCCAGCCGTGTGCGAAGATTTGCTTCGGTAGAGGCAGATCTAATGCCATCAACATAATCGGCCAATAAATCGTATGGAAGCGTACAATTTCTTTTCCTACGAGATGTACGTTGGCAGGCCAATATTTTTTATATTTCTCATCTTGATCTGTTCCATAGCCAATCGCAGTTAAATAGTTGAATAACGCATCAATCCATACATAAATGACGTGTTTTGGATTGTTAGGAACTTTAATTCCCCAATCAAAGGTTGTTCTTGATACGGCTAAATCCTCTAAACCTGGTTTAATGAAGTTATTAATCATTTCATTCTTTCTTGATTCAGGCTGAATAAACGATGGATTCTTTTCGTAATAATCGAGCAAACGATCCGCATACTTACTCATACGGAAGAAATATGATTCCTCTTTAATTAATTCAACAGGGTGTCCGCTGTCAGGACTTTTCCCGCCAATGACTTCCCCTTTCTCATTACGCTCAACATCAACAAGCTGTGTTTCCGTATAGAATGTCTCATCAGGAATACTGTACCAGCCCTCATATTGATCTAAATAAATATCGCCTTGATCAAGAAGTTTTTGGAATACCTGCTCGATGATTTTCGTATGTCTTTTTTCTGTTGTACGGATGAAGTCATCATTCGAAATGTCGAGTTTCTTCCATAATGATTTAATGTCTTCAACGACTGGATCTAAATACTCGATTGGTGTGATATTTTGTTCTTCAGCTTTTTGCTGAATTTTTTGTCCGTGCTCATCTGTACCCGTTAAATACATCACATCATAGCCTTGAAGACGTTTATAACGAGCCATAGCATCTCCTGCTACTGTCGTATAAGCATGTCCAATATGTAATTTTCCGCTCGGATAGTAAATAGGTGTTGTCAGATAAAACGTTTTTTTCTTTTCTGGCATGTCGGAACCTCCTGCGTGTGTGTAAATGTCAAAAACTCCCGCCCAATGGACGAGAGCGGTTATCATCATTACATGAAAATGTGTCAGATCAATTCATTTAATTTTGCACTTGTGCTTTCTCTATGATACCATCTTAGCCTTTAAGATCAAGCATATATACATAGAACGAGATGAAATGATCGAAAAAGATGAGTTTTTCGAAAAAAACGACAAACCCGTCGACATTTTGTCGAATATTGTCGTATGAAATCTATTTCCAGATTTACAATTGGCTAAATTAGGGCAAAAGTCTTGTTAATCTGAACTCGTCATTTCTTATATTTTCATAGAAAAAGCCTACAAAATCCTTATACATCAGTAGTTTCAAGGTCTTTTGACTTTAAGAGTCATATTTTACAAACAATAGTAAACAAAATGATTGACGATTTATGGAAACCTTGTTATGCTAGGAATGTAAGGAATTTGTCGAATAATGACGAAGATAATATTATTTTAGTAATAAGAACTTTTTGGGAGGAGAATGAAGATGAAATCTACAGGTATTGTACGTAAAGTTGACGAATTAGGACGCGTGGTGATTCCAATCGAACTTCGCCGTACGCTAGGAATCGCTGAAAAAGACGCTTTGGAAATTTATGTTGATGATGAAAAAATTATCCTAAAAAAATATAAACCAAACATGACTTGCCAAGTAACAGGTGAAGTATCAGACGATAACCTTAAACTTGCTAATGGTAAATTAGTTCTTAGCCGTGAAGGTGCAGAGCAAATCATTAACGAAATCCAAAACCAACTTCAATCACAAAAATAAGTTTCATATAAAAAGGTTCTTGCACCGTTTGCAAGAACCTTTCTTTATTGTTCAATATGATAGGCATCGTATATCGTGCGCTTTGGCACACCACGTTCGACAGCTGTACGTTTAATGGCTTCCTTCGACGTTAATCCTTCCTCTATGTAATGAATCACATGTTCTTTTTCAGATAAGGACGTCCACCATGCTTCTTCATTCAGCTCTTCTTCAGCTTGATCATTTCCTTGCACTACAAGACAGAACTCACCTCGAATTTGATTCTCCGCAGCCCATGTCAGCACAGATTCTAAATCCCCACGAATAAACTCTTCGAATTTTTTCGTTAGTTCTCTCGTAATGGCGATGTTCCGATTTCCCCACACTTCCTTCATCAAAGTCAGCGTTTCTTTTAACCGATGAGGCGCTTCATAGAAAATGATCGTTTCTTGGCGTTTCTTCAAGGCTTCAAGCTGCTTTTTCTTTTCTTTTTTTTGACGGTCGAGAAAACCATAAAAGAAAAATGGCTGAGGCGCGATTCCTGATGCAATGAGTGCCGTTAGTGCAGCATTTGCGCCAGGTAACGGAATGACATAGCCTCCGATGCTAGTAAAATCTCGTACCACTTCAGCCCCTGGATCTGAAATCGTCGGTAAACCAGCATCACTCACGAGCGCGATACTTTTTCCTTCTTTTAGCCATTCGATTAACTTGTGGCCACTGCTGTCTTTGTTATGCTCATGATAACTCGTTAAGGGTGTATCAATTTCGTATACATGACAAAGCTTTTTCGTTTGCCTTGTATCTTCTGCGGCAATATAGTCTACATCTTTTAACGTTTGTATCGCTCGGAACGTCATATCTTCTAGATTTCCAATCGGGGTTGGGACGAGATAAAGAATGCCCATGTCAGATTGACCATCAAAGCTTTTCTGTGTCTTTTTCATGTGCCGCCTCCTTTTCCATTCGCATTTCTTCTATATACATGTCTTTCTTTTTCCGTGTCCACGTTTTGAAACGATATTCTTGCTGCATGGCTTCTCTTTTGGTTGCAAAACATTCATGATAAAAAAGCTCAACCGGCCGTCTCGCTCTTGTATACTTTGCTCCTTTTCCACTATTGTGGGTCATCAATCTTTTTTGTAAATCATTTGTATAACCCGCATACAGGCTGCCATCTGCACATTTTAATACATAGAAGTAATGATTATGCTTCTCCATACAGTATCGTCCTGATTTCATCTGTATACTCCTGGTCTTCTCTATAAACAAAAAGAGGCGGGAGAATTTTCAGATCTGGTTTTCCATCTTTTATGCCCTCTACCAAGATGGTATTGGCTTCTTTCCCTTGTTTGGGATAAACAAATTGAATACGTTTTGGCTCAATTCGGTATTTCTTCATTAATTCCACAATCTCAAGCAGCCGTCCTGGTCGATGAACCATCGCCAGTTTCCCCCCTTGCTTTAGCAGCGTGGAAGAAACACGAATAACATCTTCTAATGTACAATGAATTTCATGCCGGGCAATCGCCAAGTATTCATTTTCATTGATTTCATCCTTAGAAGGTGTTTTAAAATATGGCGGGTTACATGTAATCACATCAACTTTATGGTTGCCGTAGCGTTCCGGCATATCATTCAAGTCACCATGAATCAATTCGATCTGGTGCGCAAGTTGATTATACTCCACACTTCTTTTTGCCATATCAAACAACCGTTCTTGAATTTCAACACCCGTAATCGAGGCCTTAGATCGAGTCGAAAGCAGCAATGGCACAATGCCATTTCCGGTACAAAGGTCAATGATTTCCCCTTTTTGGATTGGCACATAAGCAAATTTAGCTAATAACACTGCGTCCAATGAAAAGGCAAACACAGTTTTACTTTGAATAATCTTCATATCTTCGGCGAGCAGGTAATCTAAACGTTCATCTTCTCTTAACGAAACCATGATGTATCCTTTCTTTTCCTGTGAAAAAGGCTTCCGATTCAGCGGAAGCCTTTTCTCATTTTTTATTTAAAAATGACAGACAGAACAAACAGTCTCCCTCTTTACGAATGCTCCCATAATGTACATTACAAATATGGAAGCCCTCCTGATATAATCGGGCCAGGTTATCATGACCTTCTCCTATATCAGAATGACTTGCCTTCTGGGCAGAATCATTCTCTGCCTCAGACGATTTGTCTCGATCGGACTGATCCAGACGTTCACGCAAGTGCTGATTCTCCATCTGCAGCTGATGATTTTCTTCAATCACTTCACCGATATGATTTTTCAAATCACCTAACTGGCGATAAAGAGAACCGATTTGTTCTTCTAAATTAATCACCGTATCAAATAGTTCCTTTTTATCCAAGGTGGCACACCTCGTTACTCAGTTGTTTGTGCAGATACAACGCCTTCTTGTAATAATTCTTCCCATGTATATTCTATCACTTTTTCTTGCCCGGTTAATTCAACTTGCAAAATTCGTTCTAAAATATTGAGCCCCACTACCTTTGCAGAGCCATTAGACGTCTGAATCGTTTCGCCGATATCCGGTAATTGTTCCTTCGCTGTTTCATACTCATCATTCTCATATTTCAAGCAGCACATCAAGCGGCCGCATAGTCCTGAAATTTTTGTAGGATTTAACGATAGATTTTGGTCCTTTGCCATCTTAATCGACACTGGTTCAAAATCTCCTAAGAATGTCGAACAGCAGAGCATTCGCCCGCAAGGACCAATGCCTCCAAGCATTTTTGCCTCGTCTCTTACACCAATCTGGCGAAGTTCAATTCTCGTTTTGAAGATTGATGCAAGATCCTTCACTAGCTCACGGAAATCAACTCTGCCATCTGCTGTGAAGTAGAAGATGACCTTGTTGCGGTCAAATGTAAACTCAACATCGACCAGTTTCATTTCCAGCCCATGTTCACTTACCTTCTGAAGACATGTATCAAAGGCTGTCATCGCTGCTTCTTTGTTTTCCTCAACGATGAGCCGGTCTCGTTCGTCTGCTACACGAATGACTTTACGCAGAGGGAGAACCACATCGTGTTCATCTACTTTTTTGTTGGCGATGACCACTTGTCCGTACTCAACCCCTCTGACTGTTTCTACAATGACACAACTATCATTTTCTATATGAAATCCATTAGGATCGAAATAATAGATTTTGCCCGCTTTTTTAAAGCGAACACCAATTACGTTGTACAAGCTTATCCCTCCTGCAACATCAACACCAATTGCTCCATCAGCCCTTGGGCATTCACGTTGGATTGAAGTCTCTTTTTCGCTTCTAATACAGCAAGGATCTGGCTGGTCACCATCTGCTGTGTGGAATGCAGCGCATGCTGCTTCATTGTCTGGAATAAGTCTTGATAAATGACTTTATCTTCATTTCCTATTTGAATCGACAATACATCACGATATATAAATAAAAGCATATCCAGACCTGTTTCTTGAAGGTCTTTCTCTTTGAAAAAAGGCATCCATTGATCCTGTATATAAAAAAATGCATGTTCTTTTCGCTGGTGTAAGACTTCATACAATTTTATCACTTTCGCTCTAGACTCTGCAAACTGATCATTTCGACTTAATTCGAGTGCTTCTGCTAAATTATTGGTTAAATTCGACAAAAGCCTTGCGAGATGCTGAGATACGCCTTCTTGTAAAAGCTGCTGCTCCAAGGATTGTGGCTGCAGCGGCTGAAAGCTGAGCATCTGACATCTTGAAATAATCGTATCCAGCATTTTATGCGATTGCTCAGTGATTAAAACCGCCATCGTTTCCCGATTGGGCTCCTCTAGGAACTTCAATAAACTGTTCGCGGCATTGACCGTCATTTTGTCCGCATGAAGAATAATATACATTTTCCGGTGAGATTCTACACCCGCTTTTGTAAATTCCTCCTGCAGTGCCTGCACTTGTGCCTTCTTAATTGATTGTCCGTCAGGCTGCACAAGATGTAAATCGGGATGGTTTCCTGATGCAATCCTTTTGCAGTTTTGACAGGATTCACATGGTTTCACTCCTGATTCCAAACAAAAAAAGCTCTTAGCCATCAGCATCGCTGCATCCAGCTTACCGGTTCCTTTTTTCCCTTCAAATAAGTAGGCATGCGCAAGTCGGTCTTTTTCAATACTATTAAAAATCAGCCGCATGACGCGCGGCTGCAAATCATTCATGTCATCCCAGCTAATTGCCATGTTATCACTCTCTATGTGTAAAGGTTAATCAATAAACCTTTTATTTCTCCAATACGTTCAAGCAAATCAATAGATGGTTTCTCTTGGTCCATCATTTCCTCGGTTAATTCAATCAGCTTCTCATCTAAGGCTTTGACTAAAGCAAGTGTACGTGTGTTGCCATAAATGTCAAAGCTCCTTGATGTTTCTATATTTAATCCATTATCGACTGTCTCTTTCACAAAGCGCTTCACCAGTCCTTTAAACCTAGCCAAATCCTTTAGGTTTCGTGACTTCGCTAGCTTTTTACCGAACACTTCGATATCACTGAGCATGACCGTCAGCTGTTCTAAGCGCAGTTTGCCGCTTTGCGTCTCCATCGAAGCTTTAAAGGAAGCAGATGTTTGGTTTCCTTTCAATGCTTGAAGTTCACGCTTTTCTAGACGCAGTCGCATATCTTGATTAATTTTCACAGCAACCCATCCTTAAAATTGATGAAATTGTTCAACTGGCAGAATAAAAACAGTAGCTCCGCCAACTTCAACCTCAACAGGGTATGGTACGTATGAATCTGCATTTCCACCCATTGGGGATACAGGCGCGATCATTTGATCACGTTTACGGCAATTTTCTTTTATAAGCTGTAATGCTTTATCCACTCGGACATCATCACAACCAATAATAAAAGTCGTATTCCCAGACTTTAAAAACCCACCAGTTGAAGCTAATTTTGTCACGCCGAAATGATGTTCAGTCAATATTTTCAACAACTTGCTGCTATCTTGGTCCTGTACAACGGCAACAATTAATTTCATTTGATTGGCCTCCTTTATTTTAGGCACAGATGACATGCCGATGTCTTCCTCTATATTATAACAACGATTGGGAATTAGGTCATATTTGATTTTGCTTTAATGTGTCCTGAATTAATTGGAGGACTTCTTCATAGACAGCCTGCATCGGCTGAGACGCATCCACTACACGGAATCGTTCTGGTGATTGTGCAATAAGCAGTTCATAGCCTTCTCTGACCAGCTGGTGGAAATTCAGCGTCTCCATGTCTAATCTATTCTTTTCTCTTCCCTGGTTGGCATCAATTCGCTTTAGCCCTTCCTCAGGTGTAATAGAAAAATAAATGGTCATTTGCGGCATCGTGCCATTAATAGCAAAATCGTTAATTGATTTTACTGCTTCAATCCCAAGCCCTCTCGCATAGCCTTGATAAGCAAGGGAGCTATCAACAAAACGATCACATAAAACTGTCTGCCCGCGCTTTAATGCCGGTTCTACCTTCTCAGCCAAATGCTGCCTTCTTGCGGCTGCATATAGCAAAGCTTCTGTTTTCGCGTCCATTTTTGTGTTTTTTTCATTTAAAATGACTTCACGAATCTGTTCTGCAATGTCAATGCCGCCAGGCTCACGTGTCGCCATCACTTCATATCCTTGGCGTTCCATTTCTTCATACACTTTTCGAATCACTGTCGTTTTTCCGGCACCCTCTGGCCCTTCAAACGTAATAAACATACCGCTCATAGTGTCTCCTCTTCTATATAAACATATAATTTTCTCTGATGAATCACCTGACTCGCTTGAACATGAACCTGATGTCCAAGCAAACGGCTTAAAGCCGCGATTTGATCGCTTTCAATACATTCTCCCTTAACGATCAAAGGAATACCCGGTGGATAAGGAATAACCGATTCTGCACTAATCCGGCCTGCTGCATGTTCAAATGGGACGGCTTCTATATCCTCTCTATGCTCATTGTTTTCAATAGCCAGTGCCTCTCTTTGGATATGATCTTTTCCTTTGAGAAATGCATTGCTTTGATTAAGGGCCTGCTCTATTCGGTTAAAAGGAATATCCTTCTTCTGTTCTAAACCAAAGACAAGTAAAACCTGATGTTCGTCCGCAAGCTCTGGGTGAACCTCCACTGATTCAAGCACTCGTTTTAGTTCATAACCCGTCAGCCCTTTTGTTGATCGAATCACACATTTTAATGGATCGTTAAAAAGCAATTCAGACTGGACTACTTCAAGCTGAGGTATACGGTTGAACTCATTTTTCAGCTCTGCCAGCCCTTTCATCATTCCATCCAGGATCTCTTTTTTCTTGATCTCCTCGACATAGGCCCTTGCCACATCTAATGAGGCCATAATTGGATAGGATGGAGAACTGCTTTGAAGCATCGTGAGGAATGTTTTCAAACGTTTTGCATCCATTCGTCCCCCCTGAAGATGAAGGTAGGAACCCATCGTCATGGCTGGAAGGGTTTTATGTGCTGATTGTACCACCACGTCAGCTCCATAGGAAAGAGCAGATGGAGGAAAAGCGCCGCCTAATACAAAATGTGCACCATGTGCCTCATCAACCAAAACGATCATGCCTGCTTCGTGGCACATGTGAATCAGTTTTGATAAATCAGCTGCATGACCATAGTAGTTCGGATAAGTCAAAACGATCGCCCGGCAATTAGGATGTTTGGCTATGGCTTTTTTGACTGTTTCATCTGTCACATGTGTTGGAACATGTAGATGTTGATCTATCTCAGCTTCTACCATAATAGGCATTGCTCCTGCAAGCTCAATCGCATGGTAAACAGACTTATGACAATTTCGCTGGACAAAAATCTCATCTCCCGCACGACAGGCTGTCATCACCATCGCTAAATTTCCGACAGTTGTCCCATTCACAAGGAAAAAGCTTTGATCTGATCCATATAGCTTTGCCAATAAATGTTCAGCCTCTTGAATCACACCAGTTGGATGATGAAGATCATCTAATCCTTCAAGCTCTGTTACATCCAGCTGAAGAATTGAGTCATAATAAGTCCGTGCCTCATCAAAAAAGACATCTCCATTGTGATGTCCTGGAACGTGGAAAGAATAAGGTTTCTTTTCCGCATGTTGTACTAATGCTGTATATAAAGGTGTTTTCAAACAAATCGATCCTTTTCACTTTCGATATCTTATGTCTATTATAACGTTCATACAAGGGAACCGAAAGATGGATTCTCATTCCTTTATTGGCTGGTGATTTGTCAGCTGCTGTTCTGCCTCAAACATGCTGTTTTTCAATTGAGCACGCTCTTGGCTTCCATGCTCTTTCACCTGTAACGTTTCCTGTAAGGTTTCTGCTAATTGGCGTTGAACCTTTTTCAACGTATCTATAGGTGCAAAAGCTGCTTCTTCAAGAAGTTCTCCCTGTTGCTTTGATACCTTTTCGTATGTTTTTTGGATACGATTCTGAAGAGCTGAATTGGCACGCTGCTGAATATGCGTTAACGCAATCGACATTTGGTTGATCCATAGAGGAATGGATGCAGAAACAGTTGATTGAATGTGATTGGCCAATGTATGATTCGTATGCTGGATCATTCGAATTTGGGCATTACATTGCAACGCAATTTGCCGGCTTAACAGCAAATCATATTTCCGTTCCTTCAACCTCTCCATATACTCTTCTGCATTGAATTCCTGACTCATCAATTTCTCCTCTATAGTCCGATTACCAATATGCTGCGTTTCTGATATGATCTGCTTTTCTAAAGTTGTCATTTTCGCTTCAACTGCTGCAACCTGCATCGTCATCTCTTGGAAATAAGTTTGATTTTCTTCAAATAAACGCTCTAATAACATATGATCCGAGATTAATCCGCCTTTTGCATAACGAAGTCTTGCTGATAATCTCTCGATCTGTGATTTTGCATGTTGAAAACGCGATATGATTTCCTGAGTAGAACGCTTCTCCCGCTGAAACAATTTCAAAAAAAAGCCCTGCTTCTTTGGCAGTAAATCCTCAGGTTCTACTATATGCAGCTGGTGCAAAAAGGCCTCAAGCACATCTCCTATTTGATCGATATCTTTTTTCTCAACATATTTCATCATTTGTTGTGATTGTTCCAATAATCGTTCCTGAACACGTGTACCATAGAAAAGCAGCTTTTGCGGATTGTCAGGGATCTGCTCGGCACGCTGTATGGCTTCTTGTTTCTCCTCATCAGATAAGGTATCAAACACCCGAAACTGAAGATCTGTAGTGGAAGCAGTTGATGATCGGATGTGATCTTCTGGTTTCATTGCGTTTGACTCCTTTCATTATTTCTTTATCATTTTATCTGCCACTTCAAGCTCAATATGAAGAGCTTCTATGTCTCTTCCTAATACTTGCTGCAAATCATTCGTCAATTGCTTTTGCAGCTCTGTCAGCGTCACTCGAGTTTGGCTAAGTGTCATTTCCAGCTCATGACTGCGATCAGGCTGATTATACAATAGTGCATATTTTTCAGTTAGTTCAACAACAGAATCCAAGCTTTCGAAATAAAAACGCTGTGCATCATAAAACCGGTTCGGCTCTTTTTTTGTAATCGTATAGATTCGTCGTGCAAGTCTGAGAATTTCATAATTATGTTTGATCGTTTGTACGTTTTTCACAGCAAATAAAGCTTTCTTTAAACGTACAAGCTTTTGTCCTGCTTCTTTTAAATGCTGTTTGATATATACATAATCACTACGAGACAGTCCGTGTTTCTTTAAAAACAACTGGAAAGCAACCCATCTGCTCCCTGCAAACATCACGCCCCACCCTATCATCGCATACAGTATCGATAATCCAACATGATGATGGAAAACCCCAATACTGACGGTTAAAATCACAAGCGAAAAAAAAGTAGAGAGGATGGCCCATATAAATGTATAAAAAATTGATTTCATGTTCATCGACTCCTATGAATAATCAGGCTCTCTGTTTATCTTATTATTAATTACGGATGATGTCCAAACTAAGTTCCAAAAAACAGGCCCAATCCTTCATGGCTCATAAAAAAAGACCATCTAATGGTCTATGAATACAAAGGCGGCGTATGAAGATTTTTAAGCTTTCTAACATAATCGGCATAGCTGGGATCCGAGGTCGATGTAGAAATTAACTTTCGCTCACATTCTCGGCACAAAAACTGATGATATAAATAAATTCCCTTTGTTTTTTTCTCTTCACAAATCAAACAAATCGCTTCTCGCTCTTTTTTGCTCATTGTGACACCTCCACTTATAGCTTCAGTATGCCCTAGCGCTTTCAATTGTATACAAAATTAAGAATGTTTTAGATGGTAGTTTAGTATATGTATCCATGTCAGATCGAGTGTTTGTTCCTTTTCTTAAAAAACAAAAAAGACCAGTTCCAAATGGAACTGATCCTGATAGAAGCTTGGCGGCGTCCTACTCTCACAGGGGGAAACCCCCAACTACCATCGGCGCTGAAGAGCTTAACTTCCGTGTTCGGTATG
>NZ_JBLZWZ010000001.1:0-18451 GCF_056098985.1 Bacillus sp. 11B20 | reverse complement strand
AGTACAAAACCGAAGTTTTGTTTTTCGTCAGCGTTTGACTGACTACCTATGAAGTATCATAGGATTTTTTTATAAAAACTCGAATTAACAGGTACGTTTTGTCTTGTTTAGTTTTCAAAGAACTTGTTTACCGCTTCAGAAGCGACTAGAACATCTTATCACATCAAAGTTGTTAGTGTCAACAACTTTTTTGTTAGTATGTTTTTTCGTTTCTTCGTCATCAGCGACGTATACTAATTTACCATCCTACCGAATCAAAGTCAACAATATTTTTCATTAAATAATAAACTTTTCAATTACAATTAAAGCTGCTACGCCTGGAATACCCAATAAACCACTAATTCCACTCGTTACAGGATTAATAGAGACATGTAATCCTAGACTCTCGCCAAATAGGTTGAGGCAAAATAAAAAAAGAGCGCCTGCCACAAACTTCACTCCGATAAGCCCTAACCATTTGAATGGATTCGCCTGCACACCTGACATAAACAACAATAGCACAGCCAGCAAAATTGACCCAATCACAATAACAGGTTCCATAATCCTCTCATCCCCTCTTCATATGAATAGTACAAGCATATGAGAAGATTATGTACAATAGACCTGCTATTTCCAGTTGTTTAGACGTAAATTCCTCTTTTTCGCTTCTCTCAGATAGAAAAAGTACTTCGCTTGAGCAAGCTTTAATTCGAATAGAATGTCCGGTGAAGGCTCAACGCTATTTGCGACAAGCTTTTTTTGTCTGTTCCATTCTTCTTTTTGCTTAAAAAGCTGTTGAATTAATTTCTCATCGAATTCTTTTCGAATTGATTTTCTGCGAAGAAAACCCATGTACCGTACTTCTCCTTCCTACATCTCACGTCTGCCTTCTAGAGCCTTAGACAGTGTGACTTCATCCGCATACTCTAAATCTCCGCCTACTGGAAGTCCGTGAGCAATGCGAGAGAGTTTAATTCCTGATGGTTTTAACAATCTGGAGATATACATGGCTGTTGCTTCTCCTTCAATGTTTGGATTGGTTGCAAGGATCACCTCTGTCACTTGATCGTCTTGCAGTCTTTTTAATAGGTCAGGAATTTTAATATCCTCTGGACCAATTCCGTCCATTGGCGAAATGGCACCATGAAGCACATGATATAAGCCGTTGTATTCTTTCATTTTTTCCATTGCGATTACATCTTTTGGATCCTGCACTACACAGATAACAGATTGATCTCTTCTTGTATCTTCACAAATATAGCAAGGATCTTGGTCTGTAATATGACCGCATACAGAACAATAAGTTAAATTACGCTTTGCATTTACAAGCGCCTTCGCAAAATCTAGTACGACATCTTCCTGCATACTAAGAACAAAAAAAGCCAGACGGACCGCAGTTTTTGGTCCGATTCCTGGCAATTTCATAAAGCTGTCAATCAGCTTTGATATTGGTTCAGGATATTGCATCTTCAGTTATTCCTCCTAGAATAAACCTGGCATGTTCATTCCTTTTGTGAATTGACCCATCGTTTCATTCGTTAGCTCATCGACTTTTTTCAATGCATCGTTTGTCGCAGCAAGAACAAGATCTTGAAGCATATCGATATCTTCTGGATCAACAACTTCTTCATTAATTGCTACATCAACGACTTCTTTTTGTCCATTTACTTTTACAGTGACCATACCGCCACCAGCTGTACCTTCAAGAACTTTTTCTGCAAGCTCTTCTTGAGCCTTTGCCATATCCTTTTGCATTTTTTGCATTTGTTTCATCATTTTTTGCATATTTCCCATTCCACCGCGCATATGAACACCACTCTCTTTCATTTTTATTAATCTTTAATTTCAATTAAATCGGTTCCTACTAATTTCTTTGCTTCCGCAATCAATGGATCCTCTTCAGTAGAAGTTCCCTGACCATCTGCTTGTTCATCCGGCTGATGATCTCTTAAAAATTCTTCTCTTATTTTACCCCATTGAGCGTCAGGAACGCCAACTAATTCCACTCTTTTTCCTAACATAGACTCTAGCAGTTGTTCAAGATTGGTTCGAACACCGCTTTTATCTTCAGCAACCATTTTACAATGTATTTCAAACTTGAATTTTAAAACAAAGGCATGCGAAGCAGCCGCAACTGGCTCACTGTCCGTTAATAACGCAGCGTGAGACACTTTATTCTGCTGTTTCAACTGGGCAAGGAGCTCTCCCCATTTGCCTTTGATTTTTTCTAACTCAGGCCGTTTCGCTTCTTTTAGAATCTCATGAATTCGGCCGACAGGAGCACGATAGCCATTTTTGTTACTCGTTTGTGGTCGAGGCGCTTCCTTTTTTTCTTGAGGGCTATGAGATGGAGACATTGGTACCCCTTCGGCTCTTAGCCTTGAGAGTTCCTGTTCCAGCCTGTTTATTTTATCTGTTAGCGCCGTTAAATCAGCGTCAGCATGACCTTGTGTCAATCCTGCTGTTGACTGACACAGCTTTACAACCGCTACCTCAAAGAAAATCCTAGGATGATTTGTCCATTTCATTTCTTGGTGGCTTTTATTCAGGACTTCAATTGTTTCATACAGAAACTGAGGTGTCACACGATCTGACAGTGCCACGAAACTTTCGTCGACCTTTACCTTTTCAAGGACACCCTCGAGATCTGGTGCCGTTTTATAAAGCAGCATATCTCTAAAGTAAAAAATCATATCCTCTATTAATTTAGCAGCATCTTTCCCCTGCTGAAGCAATTCATTTAATGTATCTAACGCTGTGGCAATATTTTGATCAAAAATTGCTTCAGCAAGCTGACTAATGAAATGCTGAGATACAGCACCTGTAATGAGCAGCGCATCATCAATTGTCAATTGTTCACCACTAAATGAGATCGCTTGATCTAAGAGACTTAGTGCATCACGCATACCGCCATCAGCTGCACTAGCAATAATCTCGAGCGAGCCCTCCTGTACGTTTAGGCCTTCTGCATCTACAATTTTCTCCATTCTTCCAACAATATCTTTGGTCGTGATTCGTTTAAAATCAAATCGCTGACAACGAGATATGATGGTAAGAGGAATCTTATGAGGCTCTGTGGTAGCCAAAATAAAGATACAATGAGCAGGCGGTTCTTCCAGCGTTTTAAGGAGGGCATTAAATGCACCGATAGAGAGCATATGTACTTCGTCTATAATATAAACCTTATATGTAACCGCCGAAGGAGCAAATTTCACTTTATCACGTATATCTCGGATTTCATCTACCCCGTTATTCGAGGCAGCATCTATTTCAATCACGTCTGAAATTGAACCATTTGTAATTCCTTTACAGGCATCACATTCATTACACGGCTCACTAACAGGTGACTTTTCACAGTTCACTGCCTTTGCAAAGATTTTGGCAGCACTTGTTTTACCTGTTCCTCTAGGACCTGAAAATAAGTAAGCATGAGAAAACTTTTTCTGCAAAAGGGCATTTTGCAACGTTTTTGTGATGTGTTCTTGTCCAACAACATCCTCAAAAACTTGAGGTCTGAACACTCGATATAAAGCTTGATAACTCACAAATACGCCCTCCTCCATTTATCATCCTTTTCATTATACATGATGCACCGATCAATTCAAAAGCACACCTTTATTTTCTAATATGCCAAAAAGATGATTTCAATTATAGAGTTTCTACTTTTCATGCATTAAAAACGTATTTTCTAGCTTTGTGAAAAGACCTGAAACCCCAAAAAGAACACCAGTTCCTGTTACAATTAGTGAAAAAAACAAATGGCGCCAAAAAGACTTTTTATCTGTTTGTATAACTAAAGCAGTTGAGCTATCCTTTGAACAGCAACAAAAAACTCACCTAGATAAACTAGATGAGTTACATTTAATATTGATTTACCGTGCACCTTCTGTCGATTCGCTACCCCAAGCGTTACTTAAACAGTTAGCTCGGCCCAGGCAACCCTGCGGCACATGAGAGGTTTCACTTAATGCTGCTTCCTTCCGGACCTGACATGGTTCATGAATTCCCATTGCGCAGGACCCAGACGTCAACACCACTTATTTAAGGCAGACCTTGAAGTAAACGAACCTCGAGAAGGGATTCGGCCTCGCTAGAGCGGATTGCGAGTACAGGGCACCGCTACCTCCCCGCTTAGCACGGCAAAATGAATATTAAATTGTTAGTGACGCAGACATAAGTATACCTTCTTATAGCTCAAATTGCAAACGACATCCATTCATTTACTTTTGGCTTGTTTCTTTCGCTGACGGAGGTTTCGGAAGAACTGACTTAACAGCTCACCACACTCATTTTCAAGTACACCACCGATGACCTCAGACTGATGATTAAACCGTTCATCATCCAATAAATTCATTAAAGTACCTGCACATCCACCTTTTGGATCGTATGCACCAAAAACAACCTTTTTCACTCTAGAAAGAACAATAGCACCTGCACACATTGGGCATGGTTCAAGCGTAACGTAAAGAACAGCATCTTCTAAACGCCAGCTCCCTGTCGCTTTACATGCTTCATCAATAGCAAGTAATTCTGCATGTGCAATTGAACGCTGCTCACTTTCCCTTAAATTATGAGCCCGGCTCACGATTTGGTCATCAACAACTATGATGGCACCAATCGGCACTTCTCCTATTTGTTCTGCTTTTAAGGCTTCGGAAATGGCTTCTTGCATAAACTGTTCATCTTTCGTCATGGCACGGCTCTCTTTTCATGTTTTTTAAAAGGAAATTGAGGTTAACATATTATCACAATCTTTTAAAGGGGGTCTTAATTTGTCAAAGCACCAAAAGGCGCTGCTTATTATCGATATGATTAATAATTTTGATTTTGAAATGGGACATGTGCTTGCAGAAAAAACAGAGCAAATGACCAATAAAATTTTAGCTCTTAAAGAACATGCTTTCAAGGAAAATTGGCCAATCATTTATATCAACGATCACTACGGACTTTGGAAGGCTGATATCCAAGCTGTTCTGGAAACATGCAAAAACGAAAGAAGCGCTCCTATTTTAGAGAAAATGACACCATCTAAAGATAATTACTTCTTAATTAAACCTAAGCATTCTGCCTTCTACGGTACTGCACTAGAGACACTCTTAAATGAATTAGGTGTTGAGGACATTATTCTAACTGGAATTGCCGGGAACATATGCGTTTTGTTCACTGCAAATGACGCGTACATGCGAGAATACAATCTAATTGTACCTAAAGATTGTATCGCTTCAAACGACGACAGGGATAACGACTACGCTTTAACGATGATGGAGAACGTCCTTCTAGCAAAAATCACCACCGCTAAGGAAATCACGAATGAAAATCAAACATGATTTAGCCATAACCCTCATAAATTGTTAGCAATAACAAAGGGGGCGTTGACTATTCAAATTTATGTTGTCAAAAGAGGAGATACTTTAAACGATATTGCCATGCGTTTTAAAACAACAGTCAATGAAATCATCCGTACTAACGAAATCGAAACACCAAATCAACTCGTCATTGGACAAACAATTGTCATTCCAATTAGAGGTCAATTTTATGAGGTCAAACAAAATGACACACTATATCAAATTGGTAGACGGTTTCAAATCTCAGTGGAAGAGTTGGCACGTGTGAACAGAATTCGACCTGAAGCGATACTACCTATTCGCTTCTTGCTCTATATTCCACAAAGACCGAAAAGGAACATTAATTCCAATGCTTATATTGAACCACGTGGAAATCAAGTCAGTGAAAACTTAAAGCAGGCAGCCAGAGAGGCCTCCCCATACTTAACCCATTTAGACGTCTTTAGTTTTCAAGCACAAAGAGATGGGACGCTACGAGAATCACCTTTAGACCAACTACCCCAGATTGCCGCTCAGAACAGAACTGTATTAACCATGGTGGTGACGAATCTAGAGAATGAAAAATTCAGTGATGAACTTGGCCGTATTCTTTTAACTAATCAATCTGTCAAAACGGCATTTTTAAATGAAATTGTTCGTGTTGCCAAGAAGTATCAATTCAAGGAAATCCATTTTGATTTTGAATATTTACGCCCTGTTGATAAAGATGCTTATATTCAATTTTTAAGAGAGGCAACAGCTCGTTTCCATCAAGAAGGATGGACAATATCTGTTGCACTTGCACCAAAAACAAGTAGTCAGCAAAAGGGCAAATGGTATGAAGCCCATGACTATGAAGCGATCGGTAAGATCGTCGATCATGTTGTGTTGATGACCTATGAATGGGGATACAGCGGCGGCCCTGCACAAGCTGTCTCTCCAATTGGACCTGTCCGCCAAGTCATTGAATATGCACTAACTGTCATACCAGCCAATAAAATTGTAATGGGACAGAATTTATATGGCTATGATTGGACACTTCCTTTCGTCCAGGGCGGCCCGATCGCCAAAGCCGTCAGTCCTCAACAAGCAATTGCACTTGCTAGACAGCACAATGTCTCTATCCTATACGACGAAACAGCACAAGCACCTCATTTTCGTTATACAGATGCCAATAACAAAGATCATGAAGTCTGGTTCGAAGACGCTAGGTCGATTCAAGCAAAATTCAACCTCATTAAAGAGCTAAATTTGAACGGAATCGCTTATTGGAAATTAGGTCTATCTTTCCCACAAAATTGGCTCTTATTATCAGATCAATTTAATATTGAAAAAAGAACGACATCGTAATCCATTCACTCTATCTATTAGAAGGGGTATGGTACAATATACATTGGTTTGACAACTTTAACTTTATAGATAGAGGAGAACGCCTATGTATCCTGCCCCTTTTATTGCAGTGGAAGGCCCAATTGGAGCCGGAAAAACAACTTTGGCTACAATGCTTGCAAAGGAATTTCAATTTCCTTTAGTAAAAGAGATTGTAGAAGAAAATCCATTCTTAGATAAATTTTATGAAGATATGGAACAATGGAGCTTTCAGCTTGAGATGTTCTTTTTATGCAATCGGTTCAAACAGTTAGAATTAATTGAAGAAAACTATGTGAATAAACAGCAGCCGGTTGTCACTGATTATCATGTCTATAAAAATATGATATTTGCAGAAAGAACATTATCAAAAAAGCACATGGATAAATACAGAAAGATCTATCACCTGCTAACAGATGATCTTCCTAAACCAAATGCCATGATCTATATAAAAGCCAGCCTTCCAACCTTACTTGAAAGAATACAGATGAGAGGACGCTCTTTTGAAGAAGACATTGACCCAGCTTATTTAAAAACACTCATTGAAGATTATGAGCTGGCCATTGAACATTTAAAACAGACTGAGCCAGGGCTTCCTATCATTACAATTGAAGGAGATCATACAGACTTCGTTTCCTCACAGCAAGATTACCAGCAAATTGTACAGAACATAAAGGAGCAAGTGCTATGAACAAGATCGAAATACCAAAGGACGCAGTCATCACAATTGCCGGGACTGTTGGTGTCGGCAAATCCACTATGACCAAAACAATAGCAGACAAGCTAGGGTTTCAAACGTCTCTTGAAAAAGTAGATGATAACCCATATTTAGAGCCTTTTTATTCAGATTTCCAAAGATGGAGCTTCCACTTACAGGTCTATTTCCTGGCTGAGCGTTTTAAGGAGCAAAAGCGGATTTTTGAATCTGGCGGAGGATATGTACAAGATCGTTCCATTTATGAGGACACTGGCATTTTTGCAAAAATGCATGCGGACAAAGGTACGATGTCTGAGGTCGATTATGAAACATATACAAGCCTATTTGAGGCGATGGTGATGACACCTTACTTCCCTCACCCTGATGTCCTCATCTATCTGCACGGAGATTTAGATCATATTTTACATCGTATTGAAGAACGCGGCAGAGAAATGGAAACTCAAACTGACCGGGCTTATTGGGAAGAAATGTACACTCGATACACAGAGTGGATCGAACAATTTGATTTATGCCCAGTGATTAAAATTAATATTGAAGATTACGACCTACTTCATGATGAAAGTTCACTTGATCCCATTCTTCATGAAATAGCTTCTGTTATTCAAAAAAATCGCTCTAAAACAAAATAAAAAAAACCGCTGCATTCGCGAAATGCAGCGGTTTGACAATTTCCAATTTTTATGCTTGCGTTTAATTCAACTAAGGTAAAAAATCAATATGGCGGAGGAAGAGGGATTCGAACCCCCGCGGGCTTTGACACCCCTGTCGGTTTTCAAGACCGATCCCTTCAGCCGGACTTGGGTATTCCTCCGTATCGACAAGAATTAATATACCATATCATTTTATTTGAAGTCAACATCTTTTCGAAAAAAAATTTCAATTTGTGATTTCGGCATGATATTTGCCTATAAAAAAGCAGCCATTGATGGCTGCTCCAGATTGTTGACAAAGGGCTAAAATGATTTTGATTTTAGCCCTTTGTCTTCTTTTCAGCGTGATAGAAAACCTTTGCAGTCTAGGAAGGGCGAGCACCGGAGCGGAGCGAATTTGACATTCGTGAGCACCGAAGCGCAGACCTGACACCGAATGCGAGGGTTTGTCTACACGCTGAAGCAGCCATTGATGGCTGCTCTTGATCTATTTCGTATCCTGTCTCATTTCTTCAATAAACTGATTCATCTCTACTTTAAACTCATTTAATGATTCAATAATCTTCGTAAAGTCTGTCACTTGTTCGGCTTGTTCATTTGTTGAGCTGCTGATTTGTGAGATGTTTTCAGACAAAGTGCCAATGCTGTCTTGGATTTCTTTTAAAAATGTATTAATGGTTTCAGCCGCTTCCTTCGAGCCATCTGATAATTTACGCACTTCATCAGCCACGACAGCGAACCCTTTTCCATTCTCACCTGCTCTTGCGGCTTCAATTGCAGCATTTAAACCTAGCAGATTTGTTTGTCTAGCAATCCCGCCAATGGTTTTGACGACTTCTTCAATATTCGCAGATTTCTCTTCTGCTCTTCCTGCCTGTTCGCTTATTTCTAAACTTGTGGCAGCCAGCTCTTGTGAATGTGCAGCAATTTGCTCAATTCCACCTTGGAGTTCTTTCGCTACTTTATTGATTTGCTCCATATAACCGCTTAATTTTTTTTCACGATGATATGTAAATGCCACTAAAAAAGAGCCAATTACTTTTCTATCTTCATCAAAAATCGGGTAACCTTTTACAGCAACTTCATAACCATATAGTGATTCTGGTAAGTAACCGTCATATTCTTGTCCTCTTAATGTCGTCGCCACATTTTGGTCTTCTGGGTTCAATGGGTCCCCAACTTTCATACCAAAATCTATTGTGTTAGACGGGTAATAACAAAGTACCTTCTCTGTATCCGTGATACCGAAAAGAATACTTTCATCTAGTACCTTTCTAAGTAATTGAGCCATTTCAACATAATAGTCAAGCCTATTCAAGATTATTCCTTCTTTCCTAGAAGCTTTTACTCTTTTTATCGGCTAAATTCAGGAAAACTGTAGGACTTTTGGTAAAAAGAATAAGATGCCTTGGCGGCATCTTATTTCATCACTTCTTTATTTCCCATGTAAGGACGCAGCACTTCAGGAATGATTACTGTTCCATCCTCTTGTTGATAGTTTTCTAAAATAGCCGCTACGGTTCTTCCTACCGCTAATCCAGATCCATTTAATGTGTGGACATGTTCTGGCTTCGCTTTAGGCTCCGGACGGAAACGAATGTTTGCGCGTCTTGCTTGGAATGCTTCGAAGTTACTGCAAGAAGAAATTTCACGGTACGTATTCTGGCTCGGAATCCATACTTCTATATCGTATTTCTTTGCAGCTGTGAAGCCTAAATCTCCCGTACACATGCTCATGACACGGTATGGCAGGTTCAATAGCTGAAGAACTTTTTCTGCTTGATTTGTTAATTTCTCTAATTCTTCATAAGAATCTTCTGGTCTGACAAATTTCACGAGCTCTACTTTGTTAAATTGATGCTGACGGATGAGTCCTCGTGTATCTCTGCCGGCAGATCCAGCTTCTGATCTAAAGCAAGCACTGAATGCTGCATAGTTGATTGGCAGCTGTTCACCATCGAGAATTTCGTCACGATGCATGTTGGTAATCGGGACTTCGGCTGTTGGAATGAGGAAGTAATCTTCTTCGCGAATTTTAAAGGCATCCTCTTCGAATTTTGGAAGCTGACCAGTTCCTGTCATGCTCGCTCTGTTGACCATATAAGGTGGAAGCACTTCAGTAAAACCAAACTCATCCACATGTAAATCAAGCATAAAATTATACAATGCGCGCTCTAAGCGTGCGCCAAGTCCTTTATAAAAAACGAAACGGCTTCCTGTCACTTTTCCTGCACGTTCAAAATCAAGGATGTTGAGCTCATCAGCTACGTCCCAATGTGGTTTTGGTTCAAATGAGAAGGCTGGCTGTTCGCCCCATTTTCTCACTTCCACGTTGTCGTCTTCTGTTTCACCAACTGGTACAGAGTCATGAGGGATATTTGGAATTGAGAACAGGATGTGCTGCAGGCTTTCTTCTACTGTTCTTAGCTCATCATCCAGCTTCTTGATCTCATCTCCTACCTCTCGCATTTCTTGAATAATGTGATCGGCGTCTTTCTTTTCTCTTTTTAGAACGGCTACTTGTTGTGATACTTCATTTCTTCGGCTCTTTAATTCTTCTGTTTTCCCGATTAATTCTCTTCTTTTTTGATCTAGCTCACCAAACTTATCAAAATCCGCTAAATCTTCGCCTCGGTGTGCTAATTTTTCTTTGATTTGATCAAAGTCCGTGCGCAGTTGTTTAATATCCAGCATGTATAACACTCCTTTTTTTATCGAAAAATAAAAAGAGCCCTCATCCCATGAAAGGGACGAGAGCTCTCGCGTTGCCACCCTGATTGAAAACATGCAGAAGCATGCTTCCCTCTTTCCTCTGTAACGGTATCACCGTAAATGCTTACTTCTCTTGTTTCAGCATTTCGCTCAAGGATGGATTCAGAATGCATCTTTCACCGATTCTCACCAACCATCGGCTCTCTGAGAAAGAGGGGCTTCTTACTATTTCCCGTCAACGCTTTTTCGATCTTTGATTGTGTTTTTAATGTACTATAAGTTTTATCTCTTTTCAACCGTTTTATACAGCAAGCTTCTTTTTGTAGGACTTCACCATATCAACAAACAACTGCGTTAACCGGTGATCGTCTGTCAGCTCTGGATGAAAAGAGCAGCCTAGGAGATTGTTTTCTTTCGCCATCACAATCCTGCCATCATATTCGGCCATGATTTCTACGCTATCATCTGCGCTGATGATATGAGGCGCACGGATGAACACCCCTGTAAACGGCGCATCCAGTCCTTTTACTTCTAAATCTGCTTCAAAGCTGTCTACCTGTCTGCCAAAAGAGTTCCGTGCAACAGATACATTTAACAATCCAAGATGAGCATCTTCTCGATCTTCGACATGCTTTGCCAGCATAATCAACCCGGCACATGTACCGAAAATCGGTTTCCCTTGAGCAGCGAACGCTTTGATCGGATCAATGAATTGGTACGTATCCATGAGTCTTCTCATCGTCGTACTTTCTCCACCAGGGATAATCAAACCGTCAACGGATTCTAGCTCTTCTACTCGTTTGATGATCTTTCCTTCTGCTCCGCAGGCTTCAATTGATTGAATATGCTCTCTCACCGCTCCTTGAAGCCCTAGTACACCAATTGTCAGCATGTTCGTTTGCGCTCCCTTAATTACCAGCCACGCTCTTGCATACGTTCTTCTGGCAGTAGATTTGAAATTTCAATTCCTTTCATAGCTGTTCCAAGCTCTTTTGAAAGTTCTGCAATGAGACGGTAATCAGTGTAATGAGTTGTTGCTTCAACAATCGCTTTGGCGAATTTAGCCGGATTGTCTGATTTGAAGATACCAGATCCGACAAATACACCATCTGCTCCAAGCTGCATCATTAACGCTGCATCTGCTGGTGTTGCAACGCCTCCAGCTGCAAAGTTCACAACTGGCAGCTTGCCATCTCTTTTGATTTGCAGCAATAATTCATAAGGCGCGCCAAGGTTCTTGGCTTCTGTCATCAGTTCATCTTCACTCATGGCTGATACTTTACGAATCTGAGCATTGACCTTTCTCATATGACGAACAGCTTCTACAATGTTGCCTGTCCCTGGCTCTCCTTTTGTACGAAGCATAGAAGCGCCTTCTGCGATACGGCGGGTTGCCTCACCTAAGTCGCGGCATCCACAGACAAAAGGTACTGTGTATTCATTTTTATTTAAATGGAATTCTTCATCTGCGGGCGTCAGCACTTCACTCTCATCGATATAATCAACACCAAGTGCTTCAAGAACACGAGCCTCGACGATGTGGCCGATACGTGCTTTTGCCATGACTGGAATCGTTACGGCATTTTGTACTTCCTCTACGATTCTTGGGTCTGCCATACGGGCAACACCGCCTGCTGCACGGATATCAGCTGGTACTCGTTCTAGTGCCATGACTGCCACCGCACCTGCTTCTTCTGCAATTTTTGCCTGCTCCGCATTGACGACATCCATAATGACGCCACCCTTTTGCATTTCTGCCATTCCACGTTTCACTCGTTCAGTTCCCTTATTGCTCACAATAGTTTCCTCCCATTTGTCTATTCGATTCATTCAACATCTTTATCATACAAGCGAGAAAGTATAACAATAAAGAGAATAGTATAACAATTCAAACAGCCGATAAAAAAGAATAAACCCTTGTATATAAAGGGTTTCAAGCTAAAAACATGTCATTTTCTCTTTCAAGTGTGATTTACATGCTATAATGCAACTATAACAATTAAAATTCATGTATAACAATGTTGCATTATATGGAGGGGTTTCATGCATATTGATATCCATCGACACTCTGATACATCTCTTTCAAATCAAATTTACTTTTCAATCATTGACCACATTCAATCAGGTTTGCTTCAGCAAGGAGAAAAGCTGCCAACTGTACGTGATTTAGCTAAGCAGCTCAATGTGAGTCTTGTCACGGCAGCAAAGGCATACACCCGATTAAAGGACGACGGATATTTAAAGACGGTGCAAGGTAAAGGAACATTTGTGGATGAGCAGCAAGAGCAGGCAGAGATTCCGGTTCCATCATCTACTTCTTTCGATTGGCAGTTGTCGATTCCAGATTATTTACCACGGTCTCAATTCGCTCAGTATCACTATGTCGAAGAAGCCATTAACCTTTCTTCCTCTATGATCGATCCAGGGCTTTTGCCCAACCGGTATTTAGAAAAAGAGATGCAGCATGTACTAGCCAGGCATCCCCAAATCATGTCGAAGTATGGTGAGATACAAGGTGACCTTCAGCTGCGACAAGTCATTCAATCATTTTTAGAAAAGTTGGATGTGCCGTCTACACCTGAAAATATCCTAGTAACAAGTGGTTCTCAGCAAGGGCTTGATTTGGTGGCACGTACGTTTATTGGGCCGGATGATGTGGTGGTCATGGAAGCACCGACATACCCCGGAGCCATTGATGTCTTTATGGGCAGAGGAGCAAGAATCATTACTGTCCCTGTCGATCATGAAGGGATGAACATGAAACAGCTTCAAAGCATTTGTGATAAATATAAACCGAAACTCATCTATACGATTCCTACTTTCCACAGTCCAACAGGGGCCAGTATGTCGATGAAGCGTAGAAAACAGCTTCTCTTACTGGCTCAAAGCATTGATTGTCTCATTGTAGAAGATGACCCTTATCGTGAGCTTTATTTTGAAAAGAAGCCGCCAGCACCTATTAAAAGCTTGGATCATGATGGACACGTCATTTATTTACGAGGATTAAGTAAAACACTGGCGCCAGGATGCAGAATCGGGATTATCACAGCCTCAGGCTCGATATTTAACCGTTTATTAGCTGCAAAGGCCAATAATGACTTAGGCAGCCCTCTCCTCACACAAAAGGCCATATTGCCGTTTCTGACATCGAAGAAAATGATTGATCATACGAAGAAGCTAAGAACCGCCTTGAAAGTGAGACGCGATTTGATGATGGATGTGTTAACGAAACACGCACCGAAAGATGTAACGTGGCAAATTCCACAGGGCGGGCTCAATTTATGGCTTAGCTTTCCTTCCTGGGTCGATACACGAGCACTGTTGCATGAGGCACGTAAGCAGCAAATCACCTTTCTGCCTGGCTCTGTCTGCTACCCTGGTGAGCCGAAGCAGAATTATATCCGCCTCAGCTTTTCCTATGTGAATGAAAAAGCACTGACCGAAGGCGTGGAAAAGTTATGTGATATTTTTCAGCAAGCTTTATCCACTCCTCAAAATCAGAAGCAATCGCTCTTCTTTTAACGATAAAAAAACTGCTCTCATGTATAGAGAGCAGTTTTTTTTATTAGAACCAACCTTTTACTGTGTCAACGATTCCGCCCCAAATGCCAGCGAAGAATCCACCTACACCGCGCATTGCTAGGATGAACCAGTTTGCTTTTTCATCGCCTGTTTTCGTCACAAGCTCAACACCAGATTGGTCTTTATTTAAATAGCCGTAGTCCTTCTCATCACCAGAATAAGAAGTCGTCAGCATGCCAACCTTCGTTCCTTTTTTAATAGGAGCTTCTAGGTTCTTTTTCTCGATATTTACTTTTGCTTTATAGCTCTTTTCGTCACCATTTTTTACTGGCACAGAAAATGCTTCTTTCGTCACAACAGGTACTTCTTTATCTTTGCCTTTATCAACTGCGATGTTTTCATGTCCTTTGATTTGTTGACCTTTTTTGTACATTTCTTTCATCGTGAAGTTTTTAAACGCATAGTCGAACAGTTTTTTCGCCACGTCGAAACGTGCTGTATGAAGATTACCTTTTGCATTTAGGATGACGGCAATGACGCGCATGTCACCTTGTTTTGCCGTACCTGTGAAGCTAGAACCGGCTGAATCTGTTGATCCTGTTTTCAGACCGTCTACACCTTTATATTCCTTCACAAGTCCTTTAAGCATGAAGTTCCAGTTAGGCATGTCCATTTCATCGTCAGTGCCTTCTCTGAACTTCGTTTTCGCAATACTTGCTGTTTCAAGAATTTCTGGATGGTCTTTGATGAGATGCTGTGCAAGCAATGCCATATCTTTTGCCGATACTTCACTTTCTTCATCAGGACCTGTACCTTTTGGCTGTTGCCCATGTAAGTCTTTATTTTCAAGACCAGTTGCATTCACGAATTTGTAGTTTGTTAAACCAAGTTCTTTTGCTTTTGCGTTCATTTTTTCAACAAACTTCGATTCTGATCCAGCGATCACTTCTGCTAAACCGATCGCTGCTGCATTTGCCGAATAAATAGCCGTTGCTTGATAAAGTTCTTTTACTGTATACGAACCATCTTTTCTCAAAGGAACGTTAGATAAACTGCGGTCCTGAGAAATTTCGTATACATAATCATCTGGCGTATACTTTTGATCCCATTTCACTTTACCTTCAGCAATCGCCTCTAGTAATAGATACTCGGTCATCATTTTTGCCATACTTGCAATAGGCAGTCTTTGATCTGCGTTTTTACTATAAAGAATTTTACCTGTAGAAGCTTCAATAAGGATCGCTGCTTTCGCATTCACACTGAATGGATCTTCAGCAGCCTTTGCTTTGGACATTGGTGTAAATGCTGTAACAATCAATGCCAATGCAAGGATAGAGACCATAAGCTGTTTCAACATCTTGCTGTTCAATCGTCATACCTCCGTATTCATCTTTTTTCGACGTTTTTCATATATATGTAATCCACAAGGGCTTATTTCAACACAACAGTATAAATTTTATCACAATAAAGACAAAAAAAATAGACAGAGTCATAGACCCTGTCAAATGTAATTTGATTGTCACAATTTATCAAGAAATTGTGTAGTTTGGTGATTCTTTCGTAATTTGTACATCATGTGGATGACTCTCACGAAGTCCTGCACCTGTCATACGAATAAACTGTGCTTCTTCTCTAAGAGTGCGTAAATCCTGTGTTCCACAATAGCCCATACCAGAACGGATACCACCAACTAGTTGATACACTGTATCAACGACTGGCCCTTTGTATGGTGTACGACCTTCGATTCCTTCAGGAACGAATTTTTTATTATCTTCTTGGAAGTAACGATCTTTACTTCCTTTTTCCATTGCAGCAACAGAACCCATACCACGATAAACTTTGAAGCGTCTACCTTGGAAAATTTCTGTTTCTCCTGGGCTTTCAGATGTACCAGCTAGAAGGCTTCCCAGCATAACAGCATGTCCGCCAGATGCTAGTGCTTTCACGATATCACCTGAATATTTAATTCCACCATCTGCAATAATAGCTTTACCATGTTTTCTTGCTTCTGTTGCACAGTCATAGATCGCTGTGATTTGTGGTACACCAACACCTGCAACAACACGTGTTGTACAAATAGATCCTGGTCCGATACCGACTTTCACAATATCTGCTCCTGCTTCAAACAATGCTTTTGTTGCTTCAGCCGTTGCAACATTACCAGCAATGATGTTAAGAGAAGGATACGTTTCACGGATTTTCGATACAGTGTTTAGAACACCTTGAGAATGACCGTGTGCTGTATCAATGACAATAACATCCACATTGGCTTCGACTAATTTTTTCACACGTGTCATTGTATCGCCAGTGACACCAACAGCGGCACCAACAATTAAACGGCCATGTGCATCTTTAGAGGAGTTAGGGAATTCAATCACTTTTTCAATATCTTTGATTGTGATAAGACCTTTTAACGTTCCTTCGTCATCTAAAAGAGGTAATTTTTCAATCTTGTATTGCTGTAGGATTTTTTCAGCTTCTTCTAACGTTGTACCAACAGAAGCTGTCACAAGTTCCTCTTTTGTCATCACGTCGCTAATCTTCATTGAATAATCCGAAATAAAACGAAGGTCACGGTTCGTAATAATACCAACAAGCTTTTGGTCTTGTTCGTTGTTGACAATCGGCACACCTGAAATACGGTATTTACCCATTAAATGCTCTGCATCAAATACTTGATGCTCTGGTGTTAAGAAGAATGGATTTGTAATAACGCCGCGCTCTGAACGTTTTACTTTATCCACCTGTTCTGCTTGCTGTTCAATGGACATGTTCTTATGAATAATACCAAGACCACCTTGACGTGCCATTGCAATCGCCATTTGTGATTCCGTCACTGTATCCATTCCAGCACTGATAATTGGAATGTTTAGCTTTAATGTACTTGTTAGCTCCACTGATAAATCGACATCACGCGGAAGTACTTCAGACTTTGCTGGAACAAGCAAAACATCGTCAAACGTCAAACCTTCTTTTGAAAATTTACTTTCCCACATTAGTAAATCCCCCTCTTTTCGGCAAAATATTATATGTAGATTATCAACTAGCAAACAGCATGTCAAGGAAGCAACAAACAGTTGCAATTTTTAGAAAATATAAAGAGAGTTGAGGAAGAAGATGAAAAGTTCAGGATGGAAGGATTTAAAACGTTTTTACTCGCTAGAAACTTCCCAAAAGTTTCTATTTCAACAATATGAGAAACGGAACATTCCAGATGCAAATCAGCAAGCCTATAAAAACTGTGAACGATTTATTTACTTTCTAAAACATGGCCATACGTTTTATGAACAGGCTGCGAATGCACCTTTAGAACTTAAACCCATTTTATTGTTTTATGGAATGGCACAGCTATTAAAAGCATGTTTGCTGACAGTTGATCCCCATTATCCTTCTCAAACCTCTGTTTTAGCCCATGGCGTAACATCGAGAAAGAGAAAGAAACAGCATTACCGCTTTAGCGAAGATGAAGTGAAAATCCAAAGAAACGGGCTATGTATGCATGTGTTAAAGCATCTATTTCATTTAAAGGGTCTTGAAGATGAGCGATTTACAATGATCCATCTCCTGTCCAAAATACCTGAAATGAGTCATATTCTTGAGTTTCAAAAGCAGCCCGCGACATTAGTTAAAGTGGAAAAGGCGAATGGAATGATGATTCAAGATCATATTCCATTACTTTATAACATGTCTGCTGAACGCTTTATTGAATACTTTGAGTTCCATACAAGCTGGAAACTCAAACAGAGAGAGGCTAAGAAATTGACGTTTGATGTATTTCTTGAAGAAAACCCAGCACTCGCTACTCATCTTCATTATGATTTAGAAATGGATCAATGGTTTATACCGTCAACACGAGATGCTTTTCTAGGGATTCCTGAGATCATCAGCCATTACTTATTGATGTATAACCTTAGTATGATTGCCCGCTACGAAACAGAATGGTGGTACGAGCTGCTGTCTCAATACATTAGCGACGATTACGTCATGATTGAACGCTACATGGAGATTGCAGAAGAGAAGTTCCCAGCTTACATCATGATGCTGTTAGAAGAAAAAACAAAAAAGACCAGTTCCAAATGGAACTGATCCTGATAGAAGCTTGGCGGCGTCCTACTCTCACAGGGGGAAACCCCCAACTACCATCGGCGCTGAAGAGCTTAACTTCCGTGTTCGGTATG